>NZ_JAUJPV010000013.1:0-192038 GCF_030481585.1 Burkholderia sp. AU45388
TCGCAAGAAATTCAGTCGGCCGAACTCGATACGGGCACATTCGACTACAAGCGTCCGGACCTTTCGAAGCACGTCACGATGCCCGCGTTCGATCTTGACGATGTGCCGGGGCTGGGCGAGCAGTACGGATACACGGGGTCGCATACGTGGTCGGATCGCGACATGGGCGAGGCTCAATTGGGAAAAGGCCGGCGCGGCAAGCGGTACGCTGAAAAACCCGCTGCATTCGTCGCCGGTATCGGTCGACGGCGGGCGTTCCGCGCTGTTCTCCGGTTGAATCGCGCAGCCGGTATCGTTTCACCATAAGAAATCCTGAAAACCGAATCCGAGTCGGGAATCATGACCAAAACGACCCATAAGAAGAAGCACCATCCGGCGGCCGCGCCGCACCCGGCCGCCAAACCTGCCGAGCCGGTCGATACGCCGCTGAGTTGGGCCTACCCGTTCACGCCCGCAGACAAGAGCGACGCGGCCGACCCGATGACGTATTTCAAGGCGCTGGCGAAGTCCGCGACCGGCTTTTATCCGTTGGGCGTCAGCGGCATGTGGCATGGGGGCGTGCACTTCGACGACGGCAGTGCGCAAATGCTCAAGTTGGACAGCGGCGTGCATGCGATTGCAGACGGCAAGATCGTCGCGTACCGGCTGAACACGAAATACGAGGAAACGAAGTACCCGGACAACAGTCTGGCGCACTTTTCGACCGGCTTTGTACTGGTCCGGCATGAACTGAAACTGCCGCCGAAACCGGCCCCGAAGGAACCCGCGAAACCGGCGGCGGCTCCTGCGTCGGCACCCGCGCCCGCATCGACCACCGCTGCGCCTGCACCCGCGTCCGCTCCGGGGGCTCCCGCGCCATCCGACAGCAAACCGGCGAACGACAAGCCGCTCGTGTTCTTCAGCCTGTACATGCACACGATGGATTGGGCCAGCTACCAGAAGGCCATCGAACAGGCCAAATCGAACCCGAAGCCCGATCCGGCGCTTCCCGCGCCGATGTCGTATTGGGAAGGTGACCGCTACTATCGGGTCGGCAACAAGGCGAAGGACAAGCAAGCTATCCCGAAGCCGAAAGCGCCCGTGCCGCCCGCGAAGCGCACCGATGGGGCCGACGATCTGCCGATCAACAATACGAACGAGAGCGCGCCGCCGCCTGCCGATACCGATCAGGATGTCGTTCTGCCGCCGCCCGAGACGGGATTGAACATTCGGGAATTGCCGAACGGCAGGAGCAAGATTATCGGCGTGTTGCCGACAGGGGCCGAAATCATTGCGGGCGAAGGCGACCCGGCCCACCCGGACTGGATCAAGATCAAATCGATCAAATCGGGCACGGTTCTGTCTGCCGAAGTCGGTAAGCCGGTGTCCCCCCAAGCGCAGTGGAGTTACGTGTTCAAGGGGGAACTGGACGCCGTAGTCGACCCGCAGCCGCTTGATACGGTCGTGATCCTGAAGGAGCCGCAGCACGTCAAGGCGGGCGAAGTCGTCGCCCACGTCGGCCAGTATCAATGGCCGATGAAGGCCAGTCCGATACCACCGAAGCCGAACTACCCGATGCTGCATCTCGAAGTGTTCGCGGGGCCGGACCTGAAGGACTTCATCGATCGAAGCCGTGCGCGTGCGAAAGAACTGAACGAGAAAAACAAACCGCTTCTGGAAATCGAACCGGGGGCGAAGCTGGTCAGCGAAATTCCCGCACCGGACCAGAAACTGACCCAATCCGGGTTGAAGCTCGTGCCAATAGGTGATGCAAAGGGTTCGCACTGGATCAAGGTGCAGCCCAATAGCGTGACGAATGTGCCCGCGAAAGGCAAACAGAAGGCCCAACAAAAGTTAGTGCCCGTCGGCAACCCGCTGTGGGTCGAAAGCAGTCTGGCGAACACGATCAGCACGGCGAACGTAGCGGGATGGCAGAATTTTCCGCTGGACGTTTCCAAGGCAAGCGGACCGGGCGCAGATTTCAGGAACGTGTTGCGCCGTACTGAACTCGACAAGCTCGGTGAGGGCAATGTCGCGGTCGACGACAAGGGCCATCATTGGTGGAACGTCACGGTTGGCTCGAAGGACGGGTCCGGCCTGACTGGCTGGGTGTGCGATACCGATCACCCTCACGTACAGCTTCGTAGTCCGTGGGAATGGCCGGGTTTCGAATTGGTGGACAACGGCGGCGTCAGCCCGGCCGACATGTTCAAACGCCATATCCATACGACTGAGCAGTATTTGCCGGACGAGGAAGGCACTGAGTTTGCAGTGGAAGCGGTGAAGGTCAACGCTGGCGAACTCATCACGAAGATTGAACAGGCGATCGATACGGACCACGGCGGGAAGGTGACGGCGCAAGAACTGAAACACGCACTGGAAACGCAATGGATGGCCGAAGCGGTGTCGCATCTTGTGGTGCGCAACGAAACCGAATGGGGCGGCGGTCTGAGCAAGTGGGAAGAACTTATCCCGCTCATGCAGCAGCAGACCGAGGTGTGGAAGACGGAACTTGATCGGCTCGCGAAGCTTCAGTGGTGGGACCAAATCAAGGGCGTCGACGGCTTCCCCGCGGACCTTTCGCCGTGGCACCTTCATCCGATTGGGTTGATCGGGAATTTTGCAGGGAAAAATCTCGTATGCAAGAAATGTGGCGCAGTTATCACGTTAACCAAGGATTTTTTAAGAAAAATTGCGCCAGCGGCCAAGAGTGATTTTGTTGATGAATTGATTCTCGCATCAACCGATTTGTTTAAAAATTATGGGGTCAATAGTTGCAGACAGATAAAGCACTTATTGGCTCAAGCTAAGGTGGAGACGACTCGCTTTACCTCATTTCGCGAATCTCTTAATTATCAGAGCTATACTGGGAAGAGTTTATATAGAATGGCCCCGACGGCAATTGATAAGGGGTTTGCGAGAAAGAATATGAAGTTTTCTTCTCAGGATGAGAAAATAAAATGGATTCAAGATCACTTGGTTGCAAATGATGCAGCCTATGCTGAGCATTGCTTTGGGACGAATGATCAGCCGGGAAAAGATTTTCGCGGTAGGGGTCTGTTGCAGTTGACTTTCTATGAAACCTACCAACGGTGCGCAAAGGCAATTGGCTATCCTGTAGACAGTCAGCCTGAACTTGTGGAAGCAAATAATCGCGTTATTATAGAAAGTAGTCTATGGTATTGGCATAGTACAGGGATCGGTGCGATTGCGGACGATCCAGCTACCAGAGGTGACGAAGGAGTCAGGAGTGTTACCAAGCCAATTAATTCGGGCTATAAGGCGCTCGATGAGCGACAGCAGTATCATAGGGAAATTTCCCTTGAATTTAATAAAGATTTTTCATCCGGGTGCACTGATGATTAAAAGTATTATTGCGCTGGCTACTATTATTATTTGTGGCTCGGCATGTGCAGAGAGTACATGTGCGGATATTCGCGGTCAGCAAAATTATCCGCCGCTGAATATAGGAAGCGGGAGTATTTGCTTTATTCAGGAGCCTGTACTAGACTCAAAGACTAAAGAATCAATTGGCGCTGACGCAATTTCTTTGTACTATATTGCAAATGGGGGTGTCCCGGTCAAAGCGGAAGGACGAGGTCTTCTTTACGATGATACGCCCGGAAAAATTGTAGACGCGTTTTCGTCAAGCATCGATCGCGGCCACACAGAGAATATTTTTGTAATCCACTCCATGAATGTTCGAAGCTCGCTTGTTGAGCCGAATTCGTCTGGAAAATTTTATTCCGTTTCTGTTTTTGATTTGGTTGACAAAAAACTTCGCCGCGACGAGCGGGCATCCGAATGGTTTGGGGCGGACTATAGTTGGTTGTCGGATGGGCGAAATATAATTTATAAATTTCCATACCAATCAAGGAATGATGTTTTGCGCGCGATTGATTCCCAATTTTCTTCATTGATGAGCAATGGAAAGAAAATCCCGGTTGTCGTCAATAAAAAAAGCTATCTTTTTGATGATTCGAGCATAAAAAATAAAACTCACAAATACTTGATAAAAGGGGATCGCGCTGTTGTTGAAGATGTTTCTGCAGGGTGGTGTCGGGTCAACTACTCGTCGGGAAAAGCGCCGCTGGATATGTGGTTAATGTGTACATCCCTTGATGTCGCGTCGCAATAGAGAGTGTGATTTTTGGGTTGTTGCCAATCTTATCTGGATTGAGTGCAAAAATATGTCGATCAATATTATTCGAGTTGGCGACGATACCGACCATGGCGGCAAAGTCGAAACGGGTTCATCGACTATGAAATTCGATGGCCGCTACGTCGCGCGCAAAGGCGACCGGGTGTCGTGTCCGCAGCATCCGGCGTGTCGCCGAATGTCATAGAGGAAGGCGACGACTCGATGAAGGACAACGGCATCCCGATTGCGCGGCACGGCCATCGCGCTACGTGCGGCTGTCACCTGATTTCGAGCCTCGTGTAACGCTACAACAGCGGCGCGAGGCCCGGTCGCAGTGGACAGCGAACGATCACGGAGCCGTCGTTCTTCGACAGCACGACGAGCTGCGTGAAACCGTTGGCGGGCGCGTAGCGCGACAGGTACCCATCGAGCAGATGGATCAACGTTCCCATGCTGTTTTCAACGAATGCGCTTTCGTCTGCCGCCATCACGATTTCGAAGCCTCTCACAAGGGCCGAATGCGGCTTGATCGCCAGTAGTCGCTCGACGACGTTTCGCTTGACGAACGAAAGTGCCCCGACGTGTTCGGCCCGTCGATCATTCGGAGCAAGCTGGCGCATGAGCTTCACGAAGTCGGGCCACCCCTCACGCGTCAACTGCGTCAGGTTGGCCGTCGTCAACGCGATCACGCGCCACTGCGCGGCCGACTCGCGGGACGCGCTGTAAATCGGCGTCCGCTGTTTCAGCAGCGTAATTTTGCAAGGTACTTGGTCGTTTTCGTTCTTAAATCGCCCTTGGGCGAGCCGATTCGCATCCGCGACGGCCAATCGCGATTGGTGCACGTGAGGTCGACGGCCAATTGCAGCGGCATCTTCGTCGCCGCCGTGCCGTCGGCGCGCAGCAGGACCAGCGACGTTTCACGTCCGGGATGATGGGTTGCCGCATAGGGATCGTGACGCGCGAGCCAAAATCGTTCGCCCTTTCCGACGCCCCATGCGTTCAGTGGTGCAATGACCGTCCCGTCTGTTGGATCACGAACCGCGTCAATCGAATAGATGCCGCGCATGTCCGGGCGGTTCGGCTTCGGCACGAGCGGATATTCCGCAACGATTTCGCCGCGCGATGACTTGACGCCCGCGTGTTCAAACAGGTTGACGATTGGCGTACAGAACAAGCCGATGTTGTCCACCGATAACGGTGCAAGCGCCTGCGCGATGCGCGAATCGGCATGCACGCCTTCGATCGCCAAATGCAGCGTTACGCGCCGCGCGCGGTTCATTTGGCCGGGTTCAAGACATCGGCGCAATTGAATATCGACGAAATCGAACTTGTCAGGAAACCCGACGTATTCGAGCAACGGTTGAACCAGCGGCGAGGTTCGGGACGGCGGCAACAGCATGCCAGCCCCAGCTTTCGAGTTGGGCGGAGGTCAGCGTGGCCGTCAGCAGCGCGCCGAAGCCCGACGCGAGCAACGTCGCGAGGCCCTGGCTCGCGAACTGCCAGCTCGACATGAAGCCGCGCCGCTGCGGCGCGTGTTCGACGAGGAATGCGGTCGAACTCGCGAATTCGCCGCCCGCGGAAAAGCCCTGCATCAGCCGCGACAACATGATGCCGAGCGGCGCGAACATGCCTATCGATGCGTAGGTCGGCATCAGCGCGATCAGCAGCGTGCCGACCATCATCATCGCGATCGACAATAGCAGCGACGCCTTGCGGCCCGCGCGGTCGGCGTACGCGCCGAGCACGAAGCCGCCGATCGGCCGGATCAGGTAGGACAGCCCGAACGTGCCGAGCGTCAGCATCAGCGACGTCGCTTCGCTCGTGGCCGGGAAGAACAGCTTGGCGATCGTGACCGCGAAGAAGCCGTAGACGATCAGGTCGAACCATTCGAGCGCGTTGCCGATCGACGCCGCGAAAATGATGCGCCGGATTTTCGCGGCGCTCGGGTGCGCGGCGTCCTGCGCGGTGAGGGTGGTCGTATTCATCGTGTGTGCAGATCCCGTGAAAGGGGCGAAGCGCGTTACAGGGTGGCGCCGGCCGCGGCGGATGCCGCGCGGCGAACGGGCGGCGCGTCGTCGCCGAGATCCCAGAAGAGGCCGGCCATCATCTGCAGCCCCTCGCTGACGACGCTTGCGAGCAGATGCTCGTCGGGCGCGTGCTGCGAGCACGCCGGGTACGAGTGCGGCACCCACAGCGTCGGCAGCCCGAGCGTGTCGGCAAACACCTCGTTCGGCAGCGTGCCGCCGAGATTCGGCAGGATCGCCGGCTTCTTGCCGGTGGTGCGCGCGAGCGACGCGACGGCCCAGCGGACCCACGGATCGTCCGGCGGCACGCGCGTCGCCGGTGCGCCGCGCTCGACGTCGATCTCGACGTCGGCGAAGCCGTGCGCATCGAGGTGCGCACGCAGGTGCGCCTGCAGTGCTTCCCAGTCGGTGCCGACGACGAAGCGCAGCTGGCAGTGCGCATACGCGGCCGGCGGGATCGCGTTGACGGGGTGCTCCGGATTGCCGGCCTTGAACGCGAGGATCTCGAGCGTGTTCCAGCCGAACACGCGCTCGGCCGCGGACAGCCCGGGCTCGCCCCAGTCGGCGTCGAGCGCCGGGTCGCCGGGGCCGCCGCCGACCGAAAGATCGGCCAGCGCGTCGCGCACCGCGGCCGGGATCGGCGGCGGGCGCAGCCCCGCGACGCGAATCGCGCCGCGAGCGTCGACGAGGCTCGCGAGCGCATGTGCGAGCACGATCGCCGGATTGCGCAGCAGTCCGCCCCAGTTGCCGGAGTGATGCGCACCGTCGCGGGCGCGCAGGCTCAGCTTGAAGTTGACCGCGCCGCGCGAGCCGAGGAAGACCGTCGGCCGCGCGGCGGCGATGCGCGGGCCGTCGGACGCGATCAGCACGTCGGCCGCGAGCGCGTCGCGCTCCTGGCGGCACAGCGCGCCGAGGCCCGGCGACCCGGTTTCCTCGCCCATCTCGATCAGCAGCTTCGCGTTGAAGCCGAGCCGGCCGCCGCGCGCATCCAGCACGCTCGCCAGCGCGGCCAGGTTGATCGTGTGCTGGCCCTTGTTGTCGGCGCTGCCGCGGCCATACCAGCGGTCGCCGTCGGCCGTCAGCGTCCACGGCGACAGCGGCGCGCGCCATTGCGCGTCGTAGCCGCGCACGACGTCGCCGTGGCCGTAGATCAGCACGGTCGGCAGCGCGTCGTCTTCGTGGCGCGACGCGAGCAGGAACGGGCCGCCGCCGTCCACGGGGTTGTCGACGATCCGCGACGTGAAACCGAGGCGGGCGGCCTCGGGCGCGATCTCGTCGGTCAGGTAGGCGCGCAGCGCGGCTTCGCTGCCGCTTTCCTGGCTTTCGGTGCGCAGGCCGACGCGGCGGCTCAGGGTCGTGAAGAACGCGCCGGATTCGAATTGGTTCAGCGCGTGCTGGATGGCGGCGGTACGGCTCAAATCGTGTCTCCTCGGTCGGGTTCGCCGTGCGCGGGCCGCGCAGGCAGCGGGAAGTGCGATCGATTCTAGAAAGCCGGTTTTTTTGTCACAATGATCGAATTTCGAACCTTTCTTTGCCAAAAAGGCAAAGCAGCGCGGCCGGATGCGGCACGGAGACAGAACGATGGCGGCTTTCCTGCATGGCCTGGCGTTGCGGTATTTCGTCGAGGTGGCGCGCACCGGCTCGATCAGCGACGCGTCCGCGCGGCTGCACGTGGCCGTATCGGCGATCAGCCGCCAGATCGCCAAGCTGGAAAGCGAGCTCGGCGCGCCGTTGTTCGAGCGGCGGCCGCGCGGGATGGCGTTGTCGGAGGCGGGAGAGCGGCTGCTGGCGTTCGCGCAGCGCAGCCTGCTGGAGGCCGAGCACGTGATGAAGGACATCGGCGGGCTCGAAGCGCTGCACGGCAGCCTGCTGAAGATCGCGTGCTCGGAAGGGTTCGCGATCGATTTCCTGCCCGGCGTGCTCGCGAGCTTCAAGGCACGCCATCCGGGCGTCGATTTCACCGTATGGGTCGTGTCGCCGGCGGACGCGACCCGACGCGTGCGCGACGGCGATGCGGACGTCGCATTGACGTTCAGCCTCGCGCCGGAGAAGGGCGTGCGTGTCGACCACACCGAGCGCGCGCCGGTCTTTGCGCTGGTCCGGCACGATCATCCGCTCGCCGCGCGCGACGCGGTGTCGCTCGCCGATGTCGCGCGGCACGCGCACGTGCTGCCCGAGGCCGGCACGACGGTGCGCCAGCTGATCGACATCGCGTGCGCGCTCGACGGGCTGCTGCTCGAGCCCGAACTGACGAGCAACAACACCGCGGCGATGTACGGCTACGCGCGCCGCACGGGCGCGGTGATGTTCACGGGGCTGTTGTCGGTGCGCGATCGCGCCGATGCGGACGGCTTCGTCGTCGTGCCCGTGACCAACCCGCAACTGCGCGAACGCAGCATCCAGGTGCAGACGATGGCGGGCCGCGATCTGCCCGCGTCGGTGCGTGCGTTCCGCGACCATCTGATCGACGCGATGCAGGCCGCGTCGTCGTCGCCGACTGCCGCATGAGGCCCGGGACGCCGGCCCGTGAGATAATCGTCAATCCGCCTTCCGTGCCCATGCGGCTCCCCGAGCCGCATCGCTCCTGTTCGACGCCAAATTGAAGAACCTGATTGTTACCCTCGATCGCGCCGGCGAGTTCGACGAGATCATCGACGTGCGCACGCCGCTCGAGTTCGCCGAGGACCATCTCCCCGGCGCGCTGAACGCGCCCGTGCTCAGCAACGAGGAGCGCGTGCTCGTCGGCACGATGTACCGGCAGGTGTCGCCATACGAGGCGACGCGCGTCGGGGCGGCAATGGTGGCCCGCAACATCGCGCGCCATCTCGACACGACGTTCGCCGACCGGCCGCGCAACTGGCGGCCGCTGATCTACTGCTGGCGCGGCGGCAAGCGTTCGGGCTCGATGACGACCTGGTTCAACCTGATCGGCTGGAAGGCGCGTCAGCTCGACGGCGGCTACAAGGCATACCGCCGCTCGGTGTGCGCGACCCTCGATTCGCTGCCGACGCGCTTTCGTTACATCGCGCTGGTCGGCCATACGGGCTGCGGCAAGACGCGCCTGCTGAACGCACTGCGCGACGCGGGCGCGCAGACGCTCGATCTCGAGGCGCTCGCATGCCATCGCGGCTCGTTGCTCGGCGCGCTGCCGGGCAAGCCGCAGCCGGCGCAGAAGGGCTTCGACTCGGGGCTCGTCGAGACGCTCGGACGTTTCGACCCTCAATGGCCGGTATTCGTCGAGTCGGAAAGCCGCAGGATCGGGCTTGTGCAGTTGCCGGTAGCGCTGATCGAAGCGTTTCACGCGGGGCCGTGGGTGCAGGTCGAGGCGGCGCACGACGAACGGATCGCGTTCCTGCTCGACGATTACGCGCACCTGTTCGACGAACCGGCCGCGTTCAAGGCGCAGCTTCATCGGCTGATCGGCCTGCACAGCCGCGAAGAGGTGATGCGCTGGCAGGCGCTGGTCGATGCCGGCGCGCGGGCCGATTTGTTCACCGAACTGATCGACAGACATTACGATCCCGCCTACGCACGCACGTATCGCGCGACATACGACAAGCCGAACCGGGCGCTGACGTTCACGTTCCGGCCCAACGCGGCCGACGTGCGCGACCAGGCCCGCACGCTGCTGGCCGAACTCGCGCAAGCCGGATTGCCCGCATCGGCCGCGCTTGCCGCCGGCACGACATCCGAAACCCACAAAAACCAATCGACGATCACCACACGATGACGACCACACGCACCCAACCCAACCCGGCCCTCGGCTGGATGACCTTCCTGCTGATCGCGGTCGCGGGATTGTTCTACGTGAAATGGTTCCCGTACTACAACAAGGCATTCGTCGCCGCCGAGCACCATTCGATCGGCCAGTCGATCCTGATGGGCACGTCGGCGGCGGCGCCCGAGCCGTCGCTGAAGGCGGCGCTCGACTACGCATGGGCATACGGCAAGGCGATCTGGCAGGCGATGGTGCTCGGCCTGCTGCTCGGCTCGGCCGTGCAGGCGCTGCTGCCCGCGCACTGGGTGGCGCGCGTGCTCGGCCGCACGGGCTTCGGCAGCGTCGCCGCGGGCGGGTTGCTGTCGCTGCCCGGGATGATGTGCACGTGCTGCGCGGCGCCGGTCGTCGCGGGCTTGCGTGCGCGCCATGCGTCGCCGGGCGGCGCGGTCGCGTTCTGGCTCGGCAACACGGTGCTGAATCCGGCCGCGCTGGTATTCATGGGTTTCGTGCTCGGCTGGCACTGGAGCGCGCTGCGCGTCGTGCTGGGCGTCGCGATGGTGTTCGGGATCGGCTATCTGCTGAACCGTATCGCACGCCCCGAAGACCGCAGCATCGACGATGCACAGCTCGCCGCGCTGGCGGCCGAACAGGCCGCGGCCGGCAATCCGTTCGTCCGCTGGATGAAACTGCTCGCGCGCATGGCCGTGCGGCTCGTGCCCGAATACATCGTGCTCGTGCTGCTGCTCGGCGCCGCGCGCGCGTGGCTGTTCCCGCACATCGGCCCGGACATCGGCAATCACCTCGGCTGGATCGTCGCGTTCGCGGTCGCGGGCATGCTGTTCGTGATTCCGACGGCCGGCGAGGTGCCGATCATCCAGGCGATGCTGTCGCTCGGCATGGGCGTCGGTCCGGCCGCCGCGCTGCTGATGACGCTGCCGCCGATCAGCGTGCCGTCGCTCGCGATGCTCGCGCGTTCGTTCAAGCCTTACATGCTGGCGATCGTCGCGACGCTCGTCGTCGTATTCGGGATCGCGAGCGGCTTGCTCGCGATCGCGTTCGGGTTCTGATGCGCAGGCCCGGTGCGATAACTGCATTGATATTCGTCCGGCGCCGCCGCTTCGCGCGTGTGGCGCCCTTTACAAGAAGCAAACAGGAAAACGCATGACCCAACCGAAGATTCATCCTCGACTCGAAAAGGCGCTGACGCGCGGCGATCTCGCGATCCGCCAGGCCAATTCCGCGCGGGCGACTGCCGTGCTGCACGCACTCGGCACGATGATCATCGAGGCTTCCGCAACGATCGGCGTCGAGGCCAGCATCGACATTCCGCAAGGCGATCGCATTTACGATCCCGTCAACGGCCTGTGGCCGCAGAAGATGCTGGTGTCGTTCGACGGCCCGGTGGACGAAGCCGACAAGGAAGAACTGCGCACGGTGTATCTGGTGGCGGACGATCCGGGCACGCAATTCCGCGTCGAATGGCATCGCGCGGACGGCAAGCTCGGCCGCCAGGAAGGCGGCCCGCTCGCGACCGTCGCGTTCCTGACCGACGTCGAAATTCCGTGGAGCGATGACGACGAGTAACGTCGTCGCATGAAGCCGGCGCCCGGTGCGCCGGCCGTCAGCGCATCATCCGCCGCCGGAACAGCCACGCGGACAGCAAGAACCCGCCGACCGCGTAGCCGGCGAGCACCGCGACGTGCAACGCGATGTCGGCCGCCGGCCGGCCGAGCATCGCAGGCCGGATCAGCTCCACCGCATTCGCGAGCGGCAGCGCCTGCGCCGCGTGCCGCGCGAGCGGCGGCAACTGCGTGATCGGGAAGAACACGCCCGACAGCAGCAGCATCGGCGTCAGCACGAGCGTCTGGTAGAACATGAAGAAATCGTAGGACGGCGCGAGCGCCGTGACGATCATCGCGAGGCTGGCGAACGCGAGGCCGGCCAGCGCGATCACGGGCAGCACCGCGAGCATCGACGGAAACTCGGCGTAGCCGAGCACGCCCGCGACGAGCATGATCGCGCTCCCCGACAGCATCGCCTTGCTGGCCGCCCAGACGATCTCGCCGAGTACGATGTCGCCGAGCGCGAGCGGCGTATGCATGATCGCTTCCCACGTGCGCTGCACATGCATCCGCGAGAAACCCGAATACATCGATTCGAAGCTCGCGGACATCATCACGCTCGAGCCGACCGTGCCGGCCGCCAGGAACGCGATATACGACACGCCGTCGACATGGCCGAGCATCAGGCCGAGCCCGAAACCCAGCCCGAACAGATAGATCATCGGATCGGCGAGATTGCCGAACATCGATGCGAGCGCGAGCTTGCGCCATACGAGATAGTTGCGCCGCCAGACGGCGACCCAGTTGCTGGCGTTCGCCGGCATCGCGATCGCGAAGCGTGATTCGCGTGGCGGGGCCGACGGCGTGGTGGCGGAGTAGTTGCGAACGTCCATGGTCGATCAGTCCTGCATCTCGCGGCCCGTGAGCCGCAGGAACACATCCTCCAGATTGGCCGGGCGATGCAGATAGCGCAACCCCGTGCGGCCCTTGAGTCGCGCGCTGAGCGGTTCGGGGTCGGTCACATAGCAGAACAGCGTCTCGCCGCTGATCTCGGTGTGCTTCGCGAGCGCCGACAATTCGTCGCGCAGCGCGGCCGGATCGGGCCCGTAGATCTCGATCACGTCGCAGCCGATCTCCGATTCGATCAATGCGTGCGGCGCGCCTTCGGCGATCTTGCGGCCTTCCTCGATCACGCACAGCCGATCGCACAGGCGCTCGGCTTCTTCCATGAAATGCGTGGTGATCAGGATCGTCTTGCCGCGCGCGAGCAGTGAGCGCAGCCGTTCCCACATCAGGTGCCGCGCCTGCGGATCGAGGCCCGTCGTCGGCTCGTCGAGTACCAGCACGTCGGGATCGTTGACGAGCGCGCGGGCGAGGGTCAGGCGGCGCTTCATGCCGCCAGACAGCTCGCCGACCTTCGCGTCGGCCTTGTTCTCCAGCTTGGCGAATTCGAGCAACGGCGGCACGAGCGCGCGTGCGGCCTGCGCCGACATCCCGAAATAGCGGCTGAACACGAGCAGGTTTTCGCGGACGGTGAAGTCGGGGTCGAGGTTGTCGAACTGCGGAACGACGCCGACGCGCCGGCGTGCATGTCGCGCGCGTGATGGAACCGGTTCGCCGCACAGCGCAATCGTGCCCGCGTCGGGATGCGCGAGGCCGAGCAGCATCTTCAGCGTCGTGGTCTTGCCGGCGCCGTTCGGCCCGAGCAGGCCATAGCATTCGCCGGCCTTCACGTTGAAGGACAAGCCATTGACGACGAGCTTGTCGCCATAGCGCTTTTCGACGTTTCGGAAATCGATCGGTGCGACGGACATGGGCGTGTTGTCGTTGTAAGCGGGCGCGTTCCGCTGCCGGTGCGCGGGCCGATGTGCGAACGGATCGCGCGAAGGCGTGTCACATGGGCATGGCCGAAGCATGCGACGCGGGCGCGAGATGGCGCGCCGGACGTGGAACGGGGCCATTCTAGTGCATCGGCTGCATCGCTCAAGGGCATGCGTGCACGGTGCGATGCAAGTGCGCACCGATCGTGCACCGCATCATCGCGCACGCGCCACGCGGGGCGAATCAGCGTTTTCCATCCCTTGCGTCCTGAATTGCGGCGCACCATGATGAATGCGTAGGCTCGTTGTCGCGATAGGGAGGCTTCATGGCTAGCTACAACAAGATTTTGCTGTGTTACGACGGCACGCTCGAAGGGCGCAAGGCGCTGCGTTACGGCGCCAATCTCGCAATGGATCTGAAGGCCGAAACGCACTTGCTTTCGGTCGTGGACATGCGTTCGAGCATTGCGCAAAGCGCGGGTTTGCTGACCGATGTCGCATGCGGCCGCTTCGAGGAAACCGCGCGCGAAATCCTGCAGGAAGGCGTGAACTGGCTGCGCGAGCGCGGCGTCCAGGCCGAAGGCCATTTCGCATTCGGTTACCCGATCGACGAAATCGCGAATCTCGCGTCCGAGCTGAAGGTCGACCTCGTCGTCGTCGGCCACCGGTGCCGCAGCGGATTGTCGAGATGGTGGATGGGGTCGGGCAATACGCAACTGCTCGATCGCGTGAACTGCAGCATTCTGGTCGCGTGTTCGTCGGCGGAAGAGCAGAAGGCCGAAATCGCGCGCGAACGTGAAGCGGCCACGGCGAGCAGCCAATGATCTAAAGGCTGGATGACCCGCCTGACAGCCTGACCGGCGATACGGGCCGGTCAGGCGTCGCACTGCATTGGCGATGCGCGCATCACGCGCAGCTTGTTATGCGTGCAGGTCGATTCCGGACAATTTCCACGAGAACAGCCCGAAGCGGTGGAAGATCGCCGCATAGCGCGTGCCATCGGCGCTGCGCTGATACGTGACGACGAATTCATCGATGTTCCGATAGCCCGCGCTGGTTTGCTGCTGGCGCGACGCTTGCGGCGTTTCGCTCGGGCTAGCCGGTGTGGCGGGCGCGGGTGCCGGCGACGATGCCGCCGAAGCAGCCGCGTTGCCGCCCGGTACCGCAGTACTTGCCGGCGGCGGATTGGCGGGCGGTGCGGCAGGCGCGTTGCCGGACGCATTGCCTGCTGGCGGCTGACTCGACCATTCAGGCGGGCGCTCGCCCGGATTGCCGCGCGGCGGCAATCCGCTCATCAACGCGGCGACGCCTTCCGGCGTCGCGTACGCATCGACCAGCGGGCCGATCAGCGCGGACCCGATCAGTGCGCCAATCACCGCGAACGGATTGTTCTTCTTCACGGCGTCGATCCGGCGCATCAACTCTTCCGTGACCTGCTGCTTCAGGCTGATGCGTAGCGACGGAAAGTCGACATACTCGCTGATCGCCTGCGCATCGCGCGCATCGATCGCCGATTTCAGGCGACCGAGCGCGACATACGGCGACGCGTACGCATAGCCGAGCGCCGCAATGAGGGCGACGACCAGCGCAACGATCAGCAGCGGCTTGATTCGCCATGCGCGGCGCGACGGTTCAGTCACGTTGCCTCCGGTGCGGGAAGATTCCGCAATCAGAGACCGCCCGGCGTGGCCGATCGTTCCTCAGCGATGCAGCGATCGATCATCCGGCACACGGCATCGATCGTGCCCACCATGATCAGGCGCGAGCGGCCGTGATAGACGCGCACCGGCGCACGGCGCGCGGGTTCCGCGTGATTCAGACCGGCGTTCAGCGACACCCGCGCGAACGCGGGAAGCGCTGACGGCAGCAGGGACGCCTGCCGTTCGACTGCGATTTCTTCTTGCACAGGCGCCGCCGCGGACAGCGGTGCGCAGGGCGTGCGGCCGCGCAGATGACGCAGGCGACCGAATTGACGGAAAGGCAGCAGGCGGGAAAGGCGTTCCATGATGTTCTCCTAGCGAGACCGAATGTCAGAGTTCGCCCGAGCGGATCAGCCCGACGGCGATGCCTTCCAGCGCGAAATCCGCGCTGCCGGCCTTGACGAAGATGTTTTCGTAATCCGGGTTCTCCGCGATCAGCTCGAGGCCGCCGGGCCGGCGCATCAGGCGCTTGACCGTGACGTCGTCGCCGAGACGCGCGACGATGATCTGGCCGTCCTTCGCTTCCGTGCGCTTCTGCACGGCGAGGAGGTCGCCGTCGAGAATGCCGGCGTCGCGCATCGACAGGCCGCGCACCTTCAGCAGGTAGTCGGGCTTGCTGGTGAACAGCGCGGGATCGCACGCGTAGTGCTGCGAGATATGCTCCTGCGCGAGGATCGGGCTACCGGCCGCGACGCGGCCGACGAGCGGCAGCGACAGTTGCATCAGGCCGGCGTGCGGCAGCGTGAACTGGTGCGGGGCGTCGTCGATGCCGAGCAGCCGGATGCCGCGCGATGCGCCGGCCGCCAGCTCGATCACGCCCTTGCGCGCCAGCGCGCGCAGGTGCTCCTCGGCGGCATTCGGCGAGCTGAAGCCCAGTTCGGCCGCGATCTCGGCACGGGTGGGCGGGAATCCGGAGCGCTCGATCGCGCGACGGATCAAGTCGAACACTTGCTGCTGACGGGCGGTGAGTTTGGTCATGGCTCAACTGTATGGATAGACAGTGAGCTGTATTTTTATACAGTACTTGGGGAATTTCAAGTGTTACTTGAGGTTCGACGCGATCGCGCCGGTTCCGGCGCGATTTCGCGACGCCCGGACGCCGGTTTGTCCGCCGCAACCGTCCGTCCCGTCTGCGTTAGCACTTTTGAGTATTAAAAAATGAGGAACGATTATTTTTAATCATGTAACCCGTTCGATAGACTGGCCCGACATCGCAATACCGACAACACTGGAGAACCAAGGATGGCGAAGCGCAATACGGGGCTGGCGGGCGGAGTGGGTCGCCTGATCGCAACACTCGCGCTGGGCGCGGCGGCGGCGCTGGGCGTCGCGACGCACGCGCAGGCCGACACGACGTTCCTGAACGTGTCGTACGACCCGACGCGCGAGCTGTATCAGGATTTCAACCAGGCGTTCGGCAAGGAGTGGAAGGCGAAGACGGGCGAAACCGTCAACTTCAAGCAGTCGCACGGCGGGTCGGGCGCGCAGGCGCGCTCGGTGCTCGACGGCCTGCAGGCCGACGTCGTCACGCTGGCGCTGGCCTACGACATCGACGCGCTCGCGAACAAGGGGCTCGTGAACAAGGATTGGCAGAAGCGCCTGCCCGACAACGCGTCGCCGTACACGTCGACGATCGTGTTCCTCGTGCGCAAGGGCAATCCGAAGGGAATCAAGGATTGGGACGACCTGACCAGGCCGGGCATCTCGATCGTCACGCCGAACCCGAAAACCTCGGGCGGCGCGCGCTGGAACTACCTGGCCGCATGGGCGTACGCGCTGCACAAGCCGGGCGGCAACGAGCAGTCGGCGAAGGCATTCGTCACGAAGCTCTACAAGAACGCAGGCGTGCTCGATTCGGGCGCGCGGGGCGCGACGACGAGCTTCGTGCAGCGCGGAATCGGCGACGTGCTGATCGCATGGGAAAACGAGGCCTTCCTGTCGGTCAAGGAATTCGGCACCGACAAGTTCGAGATCGTCGTGCCGTCGGTAAGCATCCTGGCCGAGCCGCCCGTCGCGGTGGTCGACAAGGTGGTCGACAAGAAGGGCACGCGCAAGCTGGCCGAGGCGTACCTGAACTACCTGTACAGCCCGCAAGGCCAGGAGATCGCGGCGCGCAACTACTATCGGCCGCGGTCGAAGAACGTGCCGGCGGAGCTGACCAAGCAGTTCCCGAAGCTGAAGCTGTACACGGTCGACGACACGTTCGGCGGCTGGACCAATGCGCAGAAGACGCATTTCGCGGACGGCGGCGTGTTCGATTCGATCTACAAGCCGCAATAACGCACGCAGTCACACCATAACGACAAGCGGCGCGCCACGATAGCGCGCCGCCTCCCCGACGGGCCGCCGGCGCGATGCACTGCGCCGGCGTTTGCGTCGGGCCCGTGAGCAGCATCGACCCAGCAAGAGCATCCGATGACGACGTACACCTTTCGCAAGCCGAGCGCGCTGCCCGGTTTCGGCGTGACGCTCGGCATCACGGTGGCCTATTTGAGCCTCGTGGTGCTGATTCCGCTCGCCGCCACGTTCCTGAAGACCGCGACGCTGTCGTGGGACCAGTTCGTCACCGCCGTCACGTCGCCGCGCGTGCTCGCGTCGTACCGGCTGACGTTCTCGGCCGCGCTCGGCGGCGCGCTGATCAACGCCGTGTTCGGCTTCCTCGTCGCCTGGGTGCTGGTGCGCTACACGTTCCCGTTCAAGCGCCTCGTCGACGCGGTCGTCGACCTGCCGTTCGCGCTGCCGACGTCGGTGGCCGGCATCTCGCTCGCGGCCGTGTACGCGACCAACGGCTGGGTCGGCCAGTATCTGGCGCCGCTCGGCATCAAGATCGCGTTCACGCCGGCCGGCGTGCTGGTCGCGCTGACCTTCATCGGGCTGCCGTTCGTCGTGCGCACCGTGCAGCCGGTGCTCGAGGATTTCGAGCGCGAGCAGGAAGAAGCCGCCGCTTGCCTGGGCGCGTCGCGCTGGTTGACGTTCCGCCGCGTGGTGCTGCCGGCCGTGCTGCCGGCGCTGCTCACCGGTTTCGCGCTCGCGTTCGCGCGTGCGCTCGGCGAATACGGTTCGGTGATCTTCATCGCCGGTAACGTGCCGATGAAATCCGAGATCACGTCGCTGCTGATCATCACCAAGCTCGAGCAATACGACTACGCGGGCGCCACCGCGCTGGCGGTCGTGATGCTGGTCGTGTCGTTCCTGATGCTGCTGCTGATCAACACGCTGCAGTGGTATCTGCAGCGCAGGACGAGCAAGGGCGCGAGCGGCCCGGCGCCCGCCGCCGGCACCGCCGTCGCAGCAGGAGGCCAGCAATGAGCCAGAAGGCCACCGTCGTGCTGAAAACCCCGTCGCCGGCCGCGCGTGCCGCGAAGCGGCTCGACCCCGTCAGCGAGTCGCGCGTCGTGCGCTGGCTGCTCACCGGCATCGCGCTGGCGTTCCTCGCGTTCTTCCTCGTCGTGCCGCTCGCCGCGGTGTTCGTCGAGGCGTTGCGCAAGGGCGTCGGCTTCTATCTCGAATCGCTGGCCGATCCCGATGCGTGGTCGGCGATCAAGCTGACGCTGACCGTCGCCGTGATCGCGGTGCCGCTGAACCTCGTGTTCGGCGTGTGCGCATCGTGGGCGATCGCGAAGTTCGAATTCCGCGGCAAGGCGCTGCTGACGACGCTGATCGACCTGCCGTTCTCGGTGTCGCCGGTGATCTCGGGCCTCGTGTACGTGCTGTTGTTCGGCGCGCAGGGCTGGTTCGGGCCGTGGCTGCAGGATCACGACGTGCAGATCATCTTCGCGGTGCCGGGCATCGTGCTCGCGACGATCTTCGTCACGTTCCCGTTCGTCGCGCGCGAGCTGATTCCGCTGATGCAGGCGCAAGGCACCGACGAGGAAGAAGCCGCGCGCGTGCTCGGCGCGTCGGGCTGGCAGATCTTCCGCCGCGTGACGCTGCCGAACGTGAGATGGGGTCTGCTGTACGGCGTGATCCTGTGCAATGCGCGCGCGATGGGCGAGTTCGGCGCGGTGTCGGTCGTGTCCGGCCACATCCGCGGCGTGACCGACACGATGCCGCTGCACGTGGAGATCCTTTACAACGAATACAACTTCGCGGCGGCGTTCGCGGTGGCGTCGGTGCTGGCGCTGCTCGCGCTCGTCACGCTCGCGCTGAAGCTGATCGCCGAGCGTCACCTCGCGGCCGAACTGGCCGATAAGCACGACGCCGTTCCCGCACATGCCGGCCCTGTCGGCGCCGTTTCGTCGAAATCGTAAAGAGGCAACCAGAATGGGTATCACCGTCCGTCACCTTCAGAAGCGCTTCGGCGATTTCACGGCGCTCGACAACGTCTCGCTCGACTTTCCGCCCGGCGAGCTGGTCGCGCTGCTCGGGCCGTCCGGCTGCGGCAAGACCACGCTGCTGCGCGTGATCGCGGGCCTCGAGCACGCGGACGCCGGCCAGGTCGTGCTGCAGGGGCTCGACGTCGCGTCGGTCGGCGCGCGCGAGCGCCAGGTCGGCTTCGTGTTCCAGCACTACGCGCTGTTCCGCCACATGACGGTGTTCGAGAACGTCGCGTTCGGGCTGCGCGTGAAGCCGCGCCGCGAGCGGCCGTCCGAAGCCGCAATTCGCGAGAAGGTGCACGAGCTGCTCAAGCTCGTGCAGCTCGACTGGCTCGCGCAGCGCTATCCGTCCGAGCTGTCGGGCGGCCAGCGCCAGCGTATCGCGCTCGCCCGCGCGCTCGCGGTCGAGCCGAAGGTGCTGCTGCTCGACGAACCGTTCGGCGCGCTCGACGCGAAGGTGCGCAAGGAACTGCGCGGCTGGCTGCGTCGCCTGCACGACGACCTGCACATCTCGACGATCTTCGTCACGCACGACCAGGAAGAGGCGCTCGAGGTGGCCGATCGCATCGTCGTGCTGAATCGCGGCCACGTCGAGCAGGTCGGCAGCCCGCAGGACGTCTACGATCATCCGCAAAGCGCGTTCGTGTACGAGTTCCTCGGCGCGGCGAACCGGCTGCCGGGCACGGTTGCCGGGCGCGGCTTCGTCGCCGAGGGCGCGGCTGCGCCGATCGAGGTCGACGCCGATTTCGCGGGCCCCGCGAACGCGTACGTGCGGCCGCACGATCTGCAGCTGTGGCCGGCGGGCGATGGGCACCGCGACGGCATCGCGGTGGACGTGCGGCGCGTGATTCCGCTCGGCGGTTCGGTGCGCGTGGAGCTCGAGGCGCGCGCGGGCGGCGCGCTCGAGGCGGAACTCGACCGCGACGCATGGCGCGCGCTTGCGCTGCAGGTCGGCGACGGCGCGACCGCCGTGCCGCGCGCGGTGCGGGTATTTCCCGCACGTTGACGAGACAATGCAGGGCAGAGGGCGGGATTCGCTCCGATTCGACAAGCAAACAACGACAGCCTAAGAGGCATACCCATGAATTTTCAGCAATTGCGGTTCGTGCGCGAAGCGGTGCGCCAGAACATGAACCTGACGGAAGTCGCGAACGTGCTGTACACGTCGCAGTCAGGCGTGTCGAAACAGATCAAGGATCTGGAAGATGAGCTAGGCGTCGACATCTTCATTCGGCGCGGCAAGCGGCTGACGGGGCTCACGGAGCCCGGCAAGGCGGTGCACCAGCTGATCGAGCGGATGCTGCTCGACGCCGAGAACCTGCGCCGCGTCGCGCGCCAGTTCGCCGATCAGGACAGCGGCCACCTCGTCGTCGCGACGACGCACACGCAGGCGCGTTACGCGCTACCGAAGGTGATCCGGCAGTTCACCGAGGTGTTCCCGAAGGTGCATCTCGCGCTGCGCCAGGGCAGCCCGCAGCAGATCGCGCAGATGATCCTGAACGGCGAGGCCGATCTCGGCATCTCGACCGAGGCGCTCGACCGCTATCCGGACATCGTCACGTTCCCGTGCTATTCGTGGCACCACACGGTCGTCGTGCCGAAGGGCCACCCGCTCGTCGGCCGCGAGAACCTGACGCTCGAGGAAATCGCCGAATACCCGATCATCACGTACGACCAGGACTTCACGGGCCGCTCGCACATCGACCAGGCGTTCACGCAGGCGGGCGCCGTGCCCGACGTCGTGCTGACCGCGATCGACGCGGACGTGATCAAGACCTACGTCGAGCTCGGGATGGGGGTCGGCGTGGTCGCGGCGATGGCCTACGACCCGCAGCGCGATACGGGGCTCGTCGCGCTCGACACGCAGCATCTGTTCGAGGCGAGCACGACGCGGGTCGGGCTGCGCAAGGGTGCATTCCTGCGTGCCTACGCGTACCGGCTGATCGAAATGTTCGCGCCGCACCTGAACGAAGCGGAAATCGCGGGGCTGTTGCGCGAAGCCGTTTGATTCGCGCGTGTCGCGCGCTGTCCGGGCAGACGGACGGCGCGCGATACGCATGACGCCCACCTTGCCGTACGCCACACCGGGCGGCGGTGCGTGATGGCGGGGATGGCCGCCATCACGCTCGAAGCATCGGCCGACGCCCCCGATCAGGTGCGTCGCGTCGGCCGACGCTCGGCTTGCATTCCTTTGCGACAGAAAAACAAGAACAACCGGCAACGCCGAACTGCACGGCGCTTCGGCGAGCCGCCGTCGGCATCGCGAGTGTCGTATTTGCGCGTCGTGAAGCGCGCTCGCGCGCTCCGAATAAACCCTTAAATATTGGTTAGACAGGTTGCGCGCCGAAGCGAATCGGTACAGCATAGCCTTCACTCCGCCGGCGTCCCGCCGGCGGCGGCGCGTCAACGCCAGCACGCGCCAGGCAGTCGGCCGTCTGCCTCGTTTCCATTCCGTGGTACCGACAGCAGCATCGATGGCCATTGCCCGGGTAGTGTGACGCAAACGTTTGCTCTCATTAAAACAACAACCGAACAACAATCCGGCCTTCGGGCCAGTCGCCAGGAGATGTGTATGAATGTCCGCTTTCGCCGTCGCTTCCTGACCGCCGCGCTCGCCGCCGTCGCGGTCGCCGCCGCACCGGTCGTCCACGCGCAGTCCGCGGCCAAGCCGAAGGTCGCGCTCGTGATGAAGTCGCTCGCCAACGAGTTCTTCCTGACCATGGAAACGGGCGCGAAGGAATACCAGAAACACAACGCGAACCAATTCGACCTGATTACCAACGGCATCAAGGACGAGACCGACACCGCGAACCAGATCCGCATCGTCGAGCAGATGATCGTGTCGAAGGTCGATGCGATCGTGCTGGCGCCGGCCGATTCGAAGGCGCTCGTGCCGGTCGTGAAGAAGGCCGTCGATGCGGGCATCGTCGTCGTGAACATCGACAACCGGCTCGATCCCGACGTGCTGAAGTCGAAGAACCTGAACGTGCCGTTCGTCGGCCCGGACAACCGCAAGGGCGCGCGCAAGATCGGCGATTACCTCGCGAAGCGGCTGAAGGCGGGCGACCAGGTCGGCATCGTGGAAGGCGTGTCGACGACGACCAACGCGCAGCAGCGCACGGCCGGCTTCCAGGACGCGATGAAGGCGGGCGGGATGAAGGTCGTGTCGGTGCAGTCGGGCGAATGGGAAATCGACAAGGGCAATGCGGTGGCCGCCGCGATGCTCAACGAATACCCGAACCTGAAGGCGCTGCTGTGCGGCAACGACAACATGGCGATCGGCGCCGTGTCGGCCGTGCGCGCGGCCGGCAAGCAGGGCAAGGTGCTCGTGGTCGGCTACGACAACATCAACGCGATCAAGCCGATGCTGAAGGACGGCCGCGTGCTCGCGACCGCCGACCAGTACGCGGCGAAGCAGGCCGTGTTCGGCATCGACACGGCGCTCAAGGCGATCGCCGAGCATCGCAAGCAGGCCGACATGTCCGGCGTGGTCGAGACGCCGGTGGATCTCGTGACGAAGTAACGCCGCACCGGTCCGGCCGCCGCGCTCAAGAATCCGGCGCGGCGGCCGTTATCCGGTGTGAGCGCGATCACGGCCACTGCATGCACATGCACTTGTGAGCGTCATACCCGCGCGCCCCGTGCGCGCGGCCGCAACCAGGATCGCGATGGAACCGACCTTCCAACCCTCCCGTTCAGCCCACCCCGTGCTGTCCGTCTCCGGCATCGGCAAGACCTATGCCGAACCCGTCCTCGCCGACGTCACGCTGACGCTCGGCGCGGGCCAGGCGCTCGCGCTCACCGGCGAGAACGGCGCCGGCAAGAGCACGCTGTCGAAGATCATCGGCGGGCTCGTCGAGCCGACCGCCGGCACGATGCAGCTCGGCGGGGAAGCCTATGCGCCGGCGAGCCGCACGCAGGCCGAGGCGCTCGGCGTGCGCATGGTGATGCAGGAGCTGAACTTGCTGCCGACGCTCAGCGTCGCCGAAAACCTGTTCCTGAACCGCCTGCCGCGGCGCTTCGGCATCATCGATCGCGCGCGGCTGCGCGAGGACGCGCGCGCGGCGATGGCGCAGGTCGGGCTCGACGCGGTCGACCCCGATACGCCGGTCGGCGCGCTCGGCATCGGCCACCAGCAAATGGTCGAGATCGCGCGCAACCTGATCGGCGACTGCCGCGTGCTGATTCTCGACGAGCCGACCGCGATGCTGACCGCGCGCGAAGTCGAGCTGCTGTTCGAGCAGATCGACCGGCTGAAGGCGCGCGGCGTCGCGATCGTCTACATCTCGCACCGGCTCGAGGAGCTCGCGCGCGTCGCCGAGCGCGTCGCGGTGCTGCGCGACGGCCGGCTCGTGCATGCGGGCGACATGGCGGCGACGACCTCCGACGGGCTCGTCACGCTGATGGTCGGGCGCGAGATCGGCGAACACATCGATCTCGGCGAGCGCCGCTTCGGCGCGCCGCGGATCGCCGTATCGGGTCTCACGCGCGGGACGGCGGTGCGCGACGTGTCGCTCGAGGTGCGCGCGGGCGAGATCTTCGGGATCTCGGGGCTGATCGGCGCGGGGCGCACCGAGCTGCTGCGGTTGATCTACGGCGCCGATACGCCGGATGCCGGGACGATCGCGGTCGGCCAGCCGCTGAAGCCGGCGCGGATCGCGTCGCCGGTCGATGCGGTGAAGCGGGGCATTGCGCTGATCACCGAGGATCGCAAGGGCGAAGGGTTGCTGCTGTCGCAGTCGATCACCGCGAACGTGTCGCTCGGCCAGCTCAACCGGCTCGCGCGCGGTGGCATCGTCGATTCGGCACGCGAAACGGCGCTCGCCGAGCAGCAGATCGATGCGCTGCGGATCCGTACGCACGGCGCGGCGCAGCCGGTGGGCGAGCTGTCGGGCGGCAACCAGCAGAAGGTCGTGATCGGCCGCTGGCTCGCGCGCGACATGGGCGTGCTGCTGTTCGACGAGCCGACGCGCGGGATCGACGTCGGCGCCAAATTCGAGATCTACACTTTGATGGGCGCGCTCGCGCGTGAAGGCCGCGCGCTGGTGGTCGTATCGAGCGACCTGCGCGAGCTGATGCTGATTTGCGACCGGATCGGCGTGATGTCGGCCGGGCGCATGACCGCCGTGTTCGAGCGCGGCAACTGGACCCAGGACGCGTTGCTGGCCGCGGCGTTCGCCGGCTTCGGCCGCGAGACGCCGGCGGCCGCCATGCAGCATCCGGATGCGGAGCACGCGCGCGGCGCCGCTCCCGGCACTTCGACGACAGGACGACAGCAATGACCCAGCCTCCCGTATCCTCGACCGACGCAGGCGCGCAGCAGGACGTGACGGGGCGCCGCGCGCGCACGCTGTCCGGCACGCGGCTCGGCGTGTCGACCTATCTCGGGCTCGCCGGCGCGCTGGCCGCGATGATCGCGCTGTTCTCGGTGCTGAGCTCGCATTTCCTGACCTACGACACGTTCAGCACGATCGCGAACCAGATTCCCGATCTCGTCGTGATGTCGGTCGGGATGACGTTCGTGCTGATCATCGCCGGGATCGACCTGTCGGTCGGCTCCGTGCTCGCGCTCGCCGCGTCGATGGTCAGCGTCGCCGCGCTGAAATGGCAGTGGGGGCCGCTGCCGGCCGCGCTGATCGGGATCGCGGTCGCGACCGCCACGGGCGCGCTCACCGGCGCGGTCACGGTCGGGTGGCGGATTCCGTCGTTCATCGTGTCGCTCGGTGTGCTGGAGGCCGCGCGCGGCCTCGCGTACCAGCTGACGAATTCGCGCACCGCGTATATCGGCGACGCGTTCGACTTCCTGTCGAACCCGATCGCGCTGGGCATCTCGCCGGCGTTCCTGATCGCGGTCGCGGTGATGATCGCGGCACAGTTCGTGCTGACGCGCACCGTGTTCGGGCGCTATCTGGTCGGGATCGGCACGAACGAGGAAGCGGTGCGACTTGCAGGGGTTAACCCGCGGCCGTATAAAATCCTCGTATTCGCCCTGATGGGCGCGCTCGCGGGGCTCGCGTCGCTGTTCCAGATTTCGCGGCTCGAGGCGGCCGATCCGAACGCGGGTGCGGGCCTCGAGCTGCAGGTCATCGCCGCCGTCGTGATCGGCGGCACGAGCCTGATGGGCGGGCGCGGCTCGGTGATCAGCACGTTCTTCGGCGTGTTGATCATCTCCGTGCTGGCCGCGGGGCTCGCGCAGATCGGGGCGAACGAGCCGACGAAACGGATCATCACGGGTGCGGTGATCGTGGTGGCGGTCGTGCTCGATACGTATCGGAGCCGGCGTACGCGCGTGCGGTAAAAAGACAGACAGAACAGACCAGAGAGAAACGGGAAATGGCGACGATCAAGGATGTGGCGGCCATGGCGGGCGTGTCGTTTACGACCGTCTCGCACGTGGTGAACAATTCGCGGCCGGTGTCCGCCGACGTGCGTGCGAAGGTCGAGGGCGCGATCCGCGAGCTGAATTACGTGCCATCGGCCGTGGCGCGCTCGCTGAAGGCGCGGGCGACGGCGACCATCGGCCTCGTCGTGCCGAACAGCACGAATCCGTACTTCGCCGAGCTGGCGCGCGGCATCGAGGATCAGTGCG
The DNA here is from genome assembly GCF_030481585.1 of Burkholderia sp. AU45388. NCBI lineage: Bacteria > Pseudomonadati > Pseudomonadota > Betaproteobacteria > Burkholderiales > Burkholderiaceae > Burkholderia > Burkholderia sp. AU45388. Next base: position 25,850 of record NZ_JAUJPV010000013.1, read on the forward strand.
CGGCCAACGGCTATTGCGTGTTCTTCTGCAATTCGGACGACGATCCCGTGAAGCAACGCAACTACCTGCGCGTGCTGCAGGAAAAACGCATCGACGGGCTGATCGTCGCGTCGGCGGGCGAGGACGCGGTGCTCGCGCAGACGCTCGCGGACATCCATGCGCCGCTCGTCGTCGTCGACCGCAACATCGAGGGGCTCGCGGCCGATCTCGTGCAGATCGATCACGAGCGCGGCGCGTATCTGGCGACGCGCCACCTGCTCGAACTCGGACACGCGAAGATCGGCTGCATCACCGGGCCGACCGACACCGCGGTCAGCGCGATGCGCGTGCACGGCTTCATCCGCGCGATGGCCGAGCGCGGGGTCGACATCGTGCCGGGCGCGATCGCCGAAAGCGATTTCTCGTGCCTCGGCGGCTATCACGCGGCGGCGCGGCTGTTCGAATCGGTGCGGCCGAGCGCGATCTTCGCGGGCAACGACCTGATGGGCGTCGGCGCGCTGCGCGCGGCGGCCGAGCGCGGGCTGCGCGTGCCCGACGACTGCTCGATCATCGGCTTCGACGACATCGAATTTTCCCGCTACACGTATCCGGCACTGTCGACGGTCGGCCAGTCGGTGCGCGCGCTCGGCGAAATGGCCGCCCAGACGCTGATCGAACGGATCGGCGGCGGCTCGAGCGCCGTGCCGAGCCGCCGCCGCGTCGTGTCGCCGCGCCTCGTGCTGCGCGAATCGACGGCGGTCTACCGCGAGCCGGCCGCGCCGGGCGCGCGCGCATGACGGCGCGCGCAACGGGCGCCGGCCGCGTGACGGTGGTCGGCAGCCTCAACATGGATCTCGTCGTGCGCGCGCCGCGGCTGCCGCTGCCGGGCGAAACGCTCGCCGGGCACGCGTTCGCGCAGGCGGCGGGCGGCAAGGGCGGCAACCAGGCCGTCGCCGCGGCCCGGCTCGGCGCGCAGGTCGCGATGATCGGCTGCGTCGGCGCGGATGCGCATGGCGCGGCACTGCGCGCGGGCCTCGAGGCCGAGGGAATCGATTGCACGGGGCTCGCGACGAGCGCATCGGCGTCGACCGGCGTCGCGCTGATCGTCGTCGACGATGCGAGCCAGAACGCGATCGTGATCGTCGCGGGCGGCAACGGCGAGGTCACGACCGATACGATCGCGCGGCACGAGGCCGCGCTGGCGGCGGCCGACGTGCTGATCTGCCAGCTCGAGACGCCGCCGGACGCGGTGTTCGCGGCGCTATCGGCCGGGCGCCGGCTCGGCCGCACGGTGGTGCTCAATCCGGCCCCGGCCGTCGCACCGCTGCCGGACGGCTGGCTGCCGCTCGTCGATTACCTGATCCCGAACGAGGTCGAGGCGGCCGCGCTGACGGGGCTGCCGGTGCGTGACCCGGCGGAGGCCGAAGCCGCTGCGCGGGCGCTTCGGACCGGCGGCGCGCGCAACGTACTGATCACGCTCGGTGCGCGCGGCGTGCTGGCGCTGACGGCCGACGGCACCGCGCGCCACTATCCGGCGCCGGTCGTGCAGGCCGTCGACACGACGGCGGCCGGCGACACCTTTATCGGCGGGTTTTCCGCACGGCTCGCGGCCGGCGCGGATGTCGATACAGCCATCCGCTTCGCGCAACGCGCGGCGGCACTGTCGGTTACGCGCGCGGGCGCGCAGCCGTCGATTCCGACGCGTGCCGAACTGGCCGACTAGGGCCGGATCACCGGTTTCCCGCTCGCCGTGCTGCCGGGTCCGTCGCATGAGACGGCCGGCCGCGCCGCCGGCAATCCGTTGCCGCTTCCCCCAGGCCTTTACCCCGATTCTCCATCCAGCCCCGAATTTCGTCATTTATTCAGACTTATTCAATATACGGACGAATAATTTGAAGTAAACACGCCAAAACCATCAAGTTATGCGTGGCGCGGTCGTAAATGCACCGAGTGAAGCAATGCTTCGAGCCAACGGGCCCGGCCCGTTCATGACGACGCAACACAGGATGGATGATGGTGTTCAGGAACCTGACGATTCGTGCGCGCATCGGTTTGACGATGGCGTTTCTGGCGGTACTGCTCGGGGTCACCGGCGTGCTCGGTCTGCACGGGATGACGCGCTCGAACGATTCGATGCGCGAGATTTTCACGAACCAGATGCCGAGCGCGGTCGACGTGGCGATGGCGGAAATGTTCTCCGCGCGCGAGCGTCTCGCCCTCGACCGTGCGGCGCTGCTGGTCGGTACGCCCGACTCGGCGGCGGCCATCGAGCGCAGCCGCGCGATGCGGGCGCAATCGGACGCCTGGTGGCAGAAATACCTTGCGCTGCCGCGCGAAGCCGACGAAGACCGGCTTGCACAGGACGTCGCCGCCCGGCGCAAGGTGCTGCAGGGCAGTTGCGACGCGTTCGCGAGTGCGGTCGTGGCCGGCGATCACGACCGGATCGGCGACGGCGCGAAGCAGCTTCAGGCGCGCTATACCGAGCTGGCCGCGGCCGGTGAAGCGCTGCGCGGCTTCCAGTTCACCAATGCGCAGGCGCGGTTCGATCAGGCGGAATCGGTGTTCGGGACGATGCGCGCGCTGGCGATCGTCATGCTGCTGGCCGGCATCGGCGCCGCGGTACTGTCGTGGCTGGCGCTGAGCCGCGCGATCGGCCGTCCGATCGCCGACGCGCTGTCGCATTTCGACGCGATCGCCGCGGGCGACCTGCGCCGGCCGATCGTCGTGGACCGGCGCGACGAGATGGGCCGGATGCTGGAAGGCCTCGCGAGGATGCAGCGCGGGCTCGTCGACACGGTGCGCACCGTGCGCGGCGGCAGCGAGTCGATCGCGACCGCGGCCCGCCAGATCGCGGCCGGCAACATCGACCTGTCGTCGCGCACCGAGGAACAGGCCTCGGCGCTGCAGGAAACCGCGTCGAGCATGGAGCAACTGACCGGCACCGTGAAGCAGAACGCGGACAATGCGCGTCAGGCGAGCTCGCTGGCCGCGAATGCGTCGGAGATTGCAAACAAGGGCAATACGGTGGTCGGCCAGGTGGTCGGCACGATGGGCGAAATCAACGACAGCTCGGCGAAAATCGCGGACATCATCGCGATCATCGAGGGAATCGCGTTCCAGACCAACATTCTTGCGCTGAATGCGGCCGTCGAAGCCGCGCGGGCGGGCGAGGAAGGCCGCGGTTTCGCGGTCGTCGCCGGCGAAGTGCGCAGCCTCGCGCAGCGTTCGTCGAGCGCGGCGAAGGAAATCAAGGCGCTGATCGACGCGTCGGTGGAGCGTATCCGGACCGGCTCGACGCTGGTCGACGAAGCAGGGCGCACGATGAGCGACGTGATCGGCGCGGTCCAGCGCGTGACGGACATCATGGGCGAGATCGCGGCGGCGTCCGAGGAGCAGAGCAGCGGGATCGACCAGGTGGCGCGCGCGGTCACGCAGATGGACGAGGTCACGCAGCAGAACGCCGCACTCGTCGAGGAAGCCGCGGCTGCCGCGCAGTCGCTCGAGGAACAGGCGGCCCGCCTGCGCGAAACGGCGGCGGTATTCCAGCTCGACGACGCAGCGGCCCGCGCGGGCGCCGTCGTTGCGGTGGCGGCGCGTCCCGCGCCGCGCGCGTCTGCCGTGCCTTCCGTCTCGGCTGCGGCGCCCGCACCGGCTGCCGCACGCGTCGAACGCGACGCCGCGCCGAAACGCGCGGCCGCCGCGACGCCGGCGCGCAAGCCTGCCGCCGTATCGGCGGCGCCCGCGCCCGCGCCGGCCGCCGCGACCGCGGGCGGCGACGACTGGGAGACGTTCTGATCCACGCGCGTCGCGTATCTATCCCCATTTGGCGACGCACGACGCCCGCGATTGCGGGCGTCGTCGTTTCCGCGACCGGTCGAATGTGACAGCGCGGACGATCGAGCGTGCATCGGCACGTGCGTGGCGCGTCGTGCGCCGACGGATCCCCCGGGAAGCGCTGCGTGCGCGTCGTGTTCCCGCGTTCGTCGTACGGGTATGTCCGTAAGGGACTGCGAAAAAAATTTGTAACGGTGCGCGCGGCGTGTCATCGCACGCGAGCGCTCGAACGTATAGGGATGAAGGGGAGAAGCGGCGACGTCGGAGGTGTCCAACGCACGAGACGTTTCGATGTTCGACGAGACGCGGCGGATGCAGTTTCTGCGGCTCGGGAGGTCGATTGTAAAACGACGAAATGCGTTGTCCAAGCGGTGTTGTCGAGAATGACGAACTTCATACGAAGAGTTCGTGAAAAAAAATAAGAAAGGGTTTAGGATGAATTCGAACGCGCTTGCTTCTGCGCAGTCGTACGAAGGCAGGCACGTCTTCAGACTCAGGCGAGGGAGGTAGCATGGATATTTACAGCAGCTTCGCGAACCGCTTCGAAAAAACGCGAGAGGAAGAGCTCTCGCTGGAGGAGTATCTCGCGCTCTGCAAGAACGATCCATCCGCGTACGCGACGGCTGGTGAACGCATGCTGGAAGCAATCGGGGAACCTGAACAGATCGATACCCGCAACGACCCGCGCCTGTCGCGGATCTTCGCGAACAAGGTCATCAAGGTGTATCCGGCATTCCGTGAGTTCTACGGAATGGAGGAGGTGATCGAGCAGGTGGTCGCATACTTCCGCCACGCTGCGCAAGGTCTTGAAGAGAAGAAGCAGATTCTCTATCTGCTGGGCCCGGTGGGCGGCGGCAAGTCGTCGATCGCCGAGCGCCTGAAGCAACTGATGGAGCGCGTGCCGTTCTATGCGCTGAAGGGCTCGCCCGTCAACGAATCGCCGCTCGGGCTGTTCGACTACGACGAGGATGGCCCGATCCTCGAGGAACAGTACGGCATTCCGCGCCGCTACCTCAAAAGCATCCTGAGTCCGTGGGCGGTCAAGCGCCTGCACGAATACAACGGCGACATCCGCCAGTTCCGCGTGGTGCGCCGCTATCCGTCGATCCTGCGGCAGGTCGGCATCGCGAAGACGGAGCCGGGCGACGAGAACAATCAGGACATCTCGTCGCTGGTGGGCAAGGTCGATATCCGCAAGCTCGAACAGTACGCGCAGGACGATGCCGACGCGTACAGCTACTCGGGCGGCCTGTGTCTCGCGAACCAGGGCCTGCTCGAATTCGTCGAAATGTTCAAGGCGCCGATCAAGGTGCTGCACCCGCTGTTGACCGCCACGCAGGAAGGCAACTTCAAGGGTACCGAAGGTTTCGGCGCGATTCCGTTCGACGGCGTGATTCTTGCGCACTCCAACGAATCGGAGTGGAAGGCGTTCCGCAACAACCGCAACAACGAGGCATTGCTCGACCGGATCTTCGTCGTGAAGGTGCCGTACTGCCTGCGCGTGTCGGAAGAGATCAAGATCTACGAGAAGCTGATCCGCAACTCGTCGCTGGCCGAGGCCGTATGCGCGCCGGGCACGCTGAAGATGATGTCGCAGTTCTCGGTGCTGTCGCGCCTGCACGAGCCGGAGAATTCGAGCCTGTTCTCGAAGATGCAGGTATACGACGGCGAAAACCTGAAGGACACCGATCCGAAGGCGAAGTCGTACCAGGAGTATCGCGACTACGCGGGCGTGGACGAAGGGATGACCGGCGTGTCGACACGCTTCGCGTTCAAGATCCTGTCGCGCGTGTTCAACTTCGATACGAGCGAGGTCGCGGCGAACCCGGTGCATCTGATGTACGTGCTCGAACAGCAGATCGAACGCGAGCAGTTCCCGCCGGAAACCGAGCAGAAGTATCTGTCCTTCGTGAAGGACGTGCTCGCGTCGCGCTACGCGGAGTTCATCGGCAAGGAGATCCAGACGGCGTATCTCGAGTCGTATTCGGAATACGGCCAGAACATCTTCGATCGCTACGTCACGTATGCGGACTTCTGGATCCAGGATCAGGAATTCCGCGATCACGACACGGGCGAGAGCTTCGACCGCGCCGCGCTGAATGCGGAACTGGAGAAGATCGAGAAGCCGGCCGGGATCAGCAATCCGAAGGATTTCCGCAACGAGATCGTCAACTTCGTGTTGCGCGCACGGGCGGCGAACGCCGGCAAGAACCCGGTGTGGACGAGCTACGAGAAGCTGCGCGTCGTGATCGAGAAGAAGATGTTCTCGAACACCGAGGAACTGTTGCCTGTCATTTCATTCAACGCCAAGGGTTCGGCGGAGGAGCAGCGCAAGCATGAGGACTTTGTGAACCGGATGGTCGCGAAGGGCTATACGCCGAAGCAGGTAAGGCTGCTTTGCGACTGGTACCTGCGCGTGCGCAAGTCGTCATGACGCGCGCGGTATCGCGCCCGTACGGCGAGTCCGTACGGGCGCTTTCAGAGGCGCCGCCCGCATGACGGCACACGGCATGCGCGGCGAGTGCCCCGGCAGATCGACTTTCGAGCGGGAGACCGGGAGTGCTTCATCAAATCATCGACCGCAGGCTGGCCGGCAAGAACAAGAGCATCGCCAATCGCGAACGCTTTCTGCGTCGCGTCAAGAACTACATTCGTCGTGCCGTGTCCGACGCGGTGCGCGACCGTAGCATCAAGGATATCCAGAGCACGCAGAGCATCACGATCCCGCGCAAGGACATCGCGGAGCCGAATTTCCGGCACGCGCCGGGCGGGCGTCGCGAATACGTGCACCCGGGTAATGAAGACTACGTGCGCGGCGACAAGATTCCGCGTCCGCAGGGCGGCTCGGGCGGCGGCGGCAGTCAGGCGAGCAACGAGGGTGAAGGGCAGGACGACTTCGTGTTCGAGCTGTCGCGCGACGAGTTCATGCAGTACTTCTTCGACGATCTCGAACTGCCGCGCCTCGTGAAGACGCACCTGCTGACGGTGCCGAGCTGGAAGAACGTGCGCGCGGGCTGGTCGGCGGAAGGCACGCCGAACAACATCGACGTCGTGCGTTCGCTGCGCAGCGCGCTCGGCCGGCGCATCGCGCTCGGTTCGCCGCTCGTCAACGAGCTGCGCGAGCTCGAGGCGCAGCTCGAAGCGCTGAAGAGCGACCCCGAAGACCGCCGCGCGGAAATCGCGACGCTCGAGGCCGAGATTCATCACCTGAAAGGGCGCATTTGGCGGATTCCGTTCATCGATCCGTTCGACCTGCGCTACATCAACCGCGTGAAGCAGCCGCAACCGTCGAGCCAGGCCGTGATGTTCTGCCTGATGGACGTGTCGGGGTCGATGGACGAGCAGCGCAAGGATCTCGCGAAGCGCTTCTTCATCCTGCTTTACCTGTTCCTCAAGCGCAACTACGAGCGCATCGAAGTCGTGTTCATCCGTCACCACACGCGCGCCGAGGAAGTCGACGAGGACACCTTCTTCCACTCGACCGAAAGCGGCGGCACGGTCGTGTCGAGCGCGCTCGAACTGATGCGCAAGGTGATGGACGAGCGCTACTCGCCGACCGAGTGGAACATCTACGGCGCGCAGGCGTCCGACGGCGACAACTGGACTGACGATTCGCCCAAGTGTCGCAAAATCCTGGAAGAGGATATCCTCACCAAGACGCGTTACTTCGCGTATATCCAGGTCGCGCCGGAAGAGCAGAATCTGTGGCTGGAATACGCGCAACTGGCCTTGTCGCAACCGCATCTCGCGATGAAAAAAGTGGAATCGGCTGCGGACATTTACCCGGTGTTTCGCGAATTGTTCGAAAAGCAGGTGGAAATGTCATGACGACCCGCCACCTGCACAACGAGTCGCGCGGCTACGAGCCGCGCCCCTCCGGCGACGACACGGCCGGCCCTGCCGCACCGCAGCAACGCGCGCAGGCCGAACCGCCGCCGCCGGCCGCCGACTTGCCCGGTTCCGGGCAGAAGGAAGCGCGTATGAACGTTGCCGAACGCAAGCCGCTGCCGTGCCCGTCCGACTGGACGTTCGAATTGCTCGAGGAATACGACACGCACATCGCGCAGGTCGCCGAACAATACGAGCTCGACATCTACCCGATCCAGCTCGAACTGATCAGCGCCGAGCAGATGATGGATGCGTATGCGTCGGTCGGGATGCCCGTCAACTACCGTCACTGGTCGTTCGGCAAGCACTTCCTCGCGACCGAGAAGAGCTACCGCCGCGGCCAGATGGGCCTCGCCTACGAAATCGTCATCAATTCGAACCCGTGCATCGCGTATCTGATGGAAGAGAATACGATGACGATGCAGGCGCTCGTCATCGCGCACGCGGCGTACGGGCACAATTCGTTCTTCAAGGGCAACTACCTGTTCCGGCTGTGGACCGACGCGCACGCGATCATCGACTATCTGGTGTACGCGAAGAACTATGTCGCGGAATGCGAGGAGCGCTACGGCCTCGATCGCGTCGAGGAACTGCTCGACTCGTGCCATGCGCTGATGAACTACGGCGTCGACCGCTACAAGCGGCCGCAGAAACCGTCGCTGTCGAAGGAAGCGGCGCTGCGGCGCGAGCGCGAGGCGTACCTGCAGTCGCAGGTCAACGAGCTGTGGCGCACGCTGCCGGGCAAGAAACCCGAGCTCACGGAGGAGCAGGACGACCGCTATCCGTCCGAGCCGCAGGAGAACCTGCTGTATTTCGCTGAGAAGAATGCGCCGTTGCTCGAGCCGTGGGAGCGGGAAGTGATCCGCATCGTGCGCAAGATCGGCCAGTATTTCTATCCGCAGCGGCAGACGCAGGTGATGAACGAAGGCTGGGCGACGTTCTGGCACTACACGCTGCTCAATACGCTGTACAACCAGGGGAAGCTGGAAGACGGCTTCATGATGGAGTTCCTGCATTCGCACAGCAACGTGGTCTACCAGCCGCCCGTCACGAAGCCGTATTACAGCGGGATCAACCCGTATGCGCTCGGTTTTTCGATGATGAGCGACATCCGACGGATCTGCGAAGCGCCGACGGAGGAAGACTACAAGTGGTTTCCGGAGATCGCGGGCACGCCGTGGCTGCCGGCGATGCACTATGCGATGCGCAACTTCAAGGACGAGAGCTTCATCGCGCAGTACCTGTCGCCGAACCTGATCCGCGAGATGCGGCTCTTCTCCGTGCTCGACGACGACATGCGCGATTCGCTCGAGGTCTCGGCGATCCACGACGACTCCGGCTACCAGTACGTGCGGCAGGCGTTGTCGCGGCAGTACGACATCCATCACCGCGAGCCGAACATCCAGGTGTGGGCCGTCAACACGCGCGGCGACCGCAGCCTCACGCTGCGCCACTTCATGACCGACAACCGCCACCTGTCGAACGACAGCGACGAAGTGCTCAAGCACATGGCGCGGCTCTGGCAGTTCGACGTGTACCTGGAAAGCGTCGACGAGGCCGGCACCGTGCGCAAGCGCTACGAGTGCCGCTACGTGCCGCCGGAAGTGCGCGTGTGATCGTCGCGTCGACCATGTTTGCATCGGACGCCAGCCTTCGGGCTGGCGTTTTCATATGACGAACGCGTGGCGGGAGAAAAATCTTCTACATCGGGACGAACCCGGAGCGCTTGTTACTTTACATTTCGCTAAAATCCCCTAGCGCCGTGCGCCGGAACCGGTGCCACGTGCGATCGCACGCGGCGGCCCCAGCCGTCTCGCCCAGAAAGTACTACAAGGAACAGACCACCCCATGGACGTCCAGACCGACCAAGCTGCGCTGTCCGCGCACGACACCCGGCGGCGCGTGTTCGCCATCGTCGGCGCCTCATCGGGCAACCTCGTCGAATGGTTCGACTTCTACATCTACTCGTTCTGCGCGCTGTACTTCGCGCCGGCGTTCTTCCCGAGCGGCAACACGACGACGCAGCTGCTGAACACGGCGGGCGTGTTCGCGGCCGGCTTCCTGATGCGTCCGATCGGCGGCTGGCTGTTCGGCCGCATCGCCGACCGCCACGGCAGGCGCACGGCGATGATGATCTCCGTGCTGATGATGTGCGGCGGGTCGCTGGTGATCGCGGTGCTGCCGACCTATGCGCAGATCGGCGCGCTCGCGCCGGCGCTGCTGCTGGTCGCGCGCCTGTTCCAGGGCTTGTCGGTGGGTGGCGAGTACGGGACGAGCGCGACCTACATGAGTGAAGTCGCGCTGAAGGGGCGGCGCGGCTTCTTCGCGTCGTTCCAGTACGTGACGCTAATCGGCGGCCAGCTGTGCGCACTCCTGGTGCTCGTGATCCTGCAGCAGACGCTGTCGGCCGGCGAGCTGAAAGCGTGGGGCTGGCGCATTCCGTTCGTGGTCGGCGCGGCGGCCGCGCTGATTTCGCTGTACCTGCGCAAGTCGCTCGACGAGACGTCGACGAGCGCATCGCGCGACAAGAAGGATGCCGGCACGATCCGCGGCGTATGGCAGCACAAGGGCGCGTTCTTCACGGTGGTCGGCTTCACGGCCGGCGGCTCGCTGATCTTCTACACGTTCACGACGTACATGCAGAAGTACCTCGTGAATACCGCCGGCATGCATGCGAAGACGGCCAGCAACGTGATGACCGTCGCGCTGCTCGTCTACATGCTGATGCAGCCGGTGTTCGGCGCGCTGTCGGACAAGATCGGCCGCCGCACGTCGATGATCCTGTTCGGTTCGTTCGCGGTGATCGGCACGGTGCCGCTGATGCATGCGCTGAAGACCGTGACGAGCCCGGTCGCCGCGTTCGTGCTGATCACGGTGGCGCTGGCGATCGTCAGCTTCTACACGTCGATCAGCGGCCTGATCAAGGCCGAGATGTTCCCGCCGGAAGTGCGCGCGATGGGCGTCGGCCTGTCGTATGCGGTGGCGAACGCGATCTTCGGCGGCTCGGCCGAGTACGTCGCGCTGTGGTTCAAGTCGATCGGCAGCGAGGAAACGTTCTACTGGTACGTGACCGTGCTGTGCGCGATCTCGCTGATCGTGTCGTGGCGGATGCGCGATCCGAGCAAGGAAGGGTATCTGCGTCACGAGCCGTGATCGGCCGCGTGTTGCGCGCTCGTGCATCATGACGAACGTCCCGCCGATCGGCGGGACGTTTTTTTGCGACGGGCGATGACGCGTGCGGTGGTCGTGGCGGCTCGACCCGGGGAATGTCGACATGAGCGCGGCCCGTCATATCGATATGGAAATCGATTCGTTGTCCGTGGCGCGCGATTTCCTTAATCTGGCTGCGTAGTTCCTGTGACACCTCCTTGACTGGGATTCGCGCCCGCTGCGTGCAGCGGGCGTCTTTTTATTCCGGATCCGCAGGCCAGTGTCGCCACGTTCTCCTGACGGGACGCGAAATATAATGGCGCTCGCGCGGCTTGCGCGCGGCAACCCATACCAAGATCCCTATGAGAGAACAACAACGCCCGATGCCGTGGCTGACGATTCTGCTGGCCGTCGTCAATGCAGTCATCTTTATGCTGATGTGGCGGCAAGCGTCGTATGGCCCGCTATCGAACGGGCTATTGCTCGACTGGGGCGCGAACTTCGCGCCCTATACGCTTACCGGGCAGCCGTGGCGGCTGCTGACCAGCGCGTTCCTGCACGGCGGCTGGACGCATCTCGCGCTGAACCTGTACATGCTCGTCGTGCTCGGCGCCGTGCTCGAACGCGTCGGCGGGACGCTGCGATTCGGCGTCGTCTATCTGCTGTCCGCACTCGGCGGCTCGTTGTTGAGCGCGCTGTGGCATGGCTATCACGAGGTCGCCGGCACCAGCCTCGCGTTCGGTGTCGCGCTTCAGACGAGCGGCATCAAGCCGGTCGTGAGCGTCGGCGCGTCGGGCGCGCTGATGGGGCTGGCCGGTGCGGCCGCGGCCTTCGCGCTGCGCCGCGCGCGCGAAGGCGGGCACGACGCGCCGGGCGTGATCAACCTCGGTGCGGTCGGGCAGGTGATCGCGATCAATCTCGCGTCGGGCTTCTTCATCGGCGGCATCGACCAGGCCGCGCATCTCGGCGGCGTGATCGCCGGCTTCGTCGCCGGCTGGTTGATCTACGGCGCCGGCGGGCCGGGGCAGGTCCGCGGCGGTGTCGTCGTGCCGCTCATGCTTGCGGTGCTCGGCAGCGCCGCGATGCTGTTCGCCGCGCAGCGGGCCGGCAGCGAGGAATTGCAGGCGTGGCGTGTCGAGATGGATCGGGAGATGGCGCACGACGCCGCGCAGCGTCAGGCGAAACGGCAGGCGGCGGCGATCGACGCGCAGATCCGCGACGACGAGCAGCACCGTCCGGCACCGGTGTCAGCCGAGCAGGCCGCCGGCACGGTCGTGCCGGTCGGCAAGTCGCCGTACGCGATGGTGCTCGGCGCATCCGGCAAGCGCCTGTACGTGACCGACATCGACGCGAACACGCTCGTCGTCGTCGACGTCAATCGACGCGCGGTCGTGCGCACCGTCACGGGCGAGCCGTTCAAGACGGGGCTCGACGGCTGCCCGGGCAATATGTGCCGCGGGCGCGGCGCGAGCGGCGTCTATGTGAGCCCGGACGAGCGGTACGCCTACGTCGCGTCGATGCGCCAGAACGGCCTCGTGCGGATCGACCTGAACAGCGGCGCGATCGTCGACGGCGTGGCGCTTGGCCGGTTTCCGCGCGCGGTCGTCGCGTCCGCCTCGAACGACAGGCTCTACGTGCTGAACAGCCTCGATGACACGATCTCCGTCGTCAGCCTCGCGCACTGGCCGCAGGTCATCGCGACGCTGCCGCTCGGCGAGCACGATGCGGCGGGCGTCGAGTTCGGCCGCGCGCTGTCGATGTGGTTGTCGCCCGATGGCCGGCGACTGTATGCCTACGCGATGCAGAAGGGCGCGATCGTCGCGTTCGATACGGCGACGAATGCCCCGGTCCAGACCTATCCGGTCGATCAGGATTTCATTCAGGCGATGCCGGGCGCGAACGGTGCGGGAACGTGGTTCTACAACGCGTCGTCGGTGCAGTGGCGCGACGCGTCGAGCCTGGTCGCGCGCGACAGCTATCCGGTCTGCCAGACGTCGATGCACGGTTTCGACGGCAATGGCGACGGCACGCTGATCGCGGTGACCGGATACGACGACAAGCCGTTGCGCGTGATCAAGACCGCGACGCGCCGCACGGTCGGCGAATTTCCGGTGACGGGCGGCGTGTCGCAGGCCATCTTCGCGCCGGACCACCGCACGCTGTTCGCACTTGGCGCATCGGGCACGCTGTCGTTCCTGAGCATGGACCGGTCGCTCGACTACCTGCAGGACAATGGCGACGGTGAATTTCTGTGTGCGGTGTCCACCGCCGGCGGCACGGATGACGGCGACGAGTGAGCGCGAGCGTGGGGCGGCGTGATGAACGCGCGCGATGCGTGGGCCGCGCTTCATCACGAAATCCGCAGAGCAAAGCGCCATTTGTTGGTTCGGATTCGCCGCACGCGCTGATACGTTAGTGGCTTCGCGACGGCATACTCCGTCGCGATGTGCTTCGAACCGTGCCGCCGCGCGATCCGCGGCGGCCTCCATGACAAATCAGGTCGTGCTCATGAAAATCAACACGCTCGCTGCGTGGCTCATCGGGGTCGCGCTCATCACCGCAGGCACCGTCGCGCATGCGGATCGTCTGGACGACATCAAGAAGGCCGGCGTGCTGCGCGTCGCGACGTTCGACAGCAATCCGCCGTTCGGCTATGTCGACGCGAAAAGCAACCACATCGTCGGTCTCGACGTCGATTACGCGAAGGCGCTTGCCGACACGCTCGGCGTGAAGCTGCAACTGCAACCGACCAACCCCGCGAACCGCATCCCGTTCCTGACGTCCGGCAAGGTCGATCTCGTGGTCGCGAACTTCACGATCACCGACGAGCGCGCGAAGCAGGTCGACTTCAGCATCCCGTATTTCTCGTCGGGCCAGCAGTTTCTCGCGAAGAAGGGCGTGCTGAAGTCGGCCGACCAGCTGAACGGCCTGCGCGTCGGCGCGGACAAGGGCACGACCAACGAGATCACGCTGCGCGAGAAATTCCCGAAGGCGACGATCGTCGCGTACGACGACACGCCGTTCGCATTCGCCGCGCTGCGCGCGGGCAACGTGCAGGCGATCACTCAGGATGGCCCGAAGCTGATCGGCCTGCTCGCGAACGTGCCGGACAAGCAGAACTACGAGATCCCGGCGTTTACGATCTCGAACGACTACATGGGCGTCGGCGTGCCGAAGGGCGAAACCAGCCTGCTCGGGTACTGAACCTGGCAATTCGCTGGACCTGTTTAACTCCTCAATTCCGGGAGGGGACAACGTGCGTTATGCTATCGATTCCCGCGGCAACATCAATCGATTCTACTCGGACGGAAATGGCGTTTATCACTGGTCCGGCTCTACTGGCGATTTATCCGCGCCGCTCAACGTTTCGAAGATTCCGATCGACGTCAGACGATCACTCGGTTTTAAGGGGAAGTAAATGTTATCTGGCAACCCTGATACGTTCGCCATTTGGTTCGACTCAGTTGAATCTTGGTCGACCGATAGTTTCAAGAATGGATGCTTTGGTTGCTTCGTCGCGGGAGAATTGATTTGGTCCCTGCGGTCTACGATCGGAGTCGATCTTCATGGACTAAGTCTGCTGAACGCCATGAATCATCCTGTCGAAAACGAGGAGGTGTTTAATTTGCCGCTGGATTCTGCATATAAGCGACTTTGCAAACTCGCTTTTCCCTCAATTGATTCGGGTGCCGAGGTCAGCGATTTCACGCATCTCGTATCACCGGAAAGCCTCTCTGATGAAGGGTATTACCTCTTTCTTGTGGAGCTCGGAGAGCGGGCGAAGCTGATCTCTGGGGTCAGGGAAGACCTTAGCAGTGTTCGGCAAGTTATTTTGAAACGCGGAGAATTTCAAGATGTCGTGAGGGGGGCGATTGAGAAGTCTACGGTATAGAAGAATGGATTGCGAACTGAGGTTGGCAGCACGCTGAACACAGTCGGCGCGCTTGCACTGGCCTTGATAAGGAGTGGTTTCATAAAGCAGTTCAGTCCACCGGAGGATATTCCAGAAGATCAGCAACAACTGAACGATCGATGGAACTGAATCACGAGCCCGTCCCCGCCCGTGATGGTGGGAAGGAATTCGTGCCTCGGTGGCCGCAAGACCATGCAAAAGTAGATCCGTATCGCAGACTGGGATATTGACATGACGAACATCTCATTAGCGCAGCGTTTCCAAGAAGCTAGAGCACCCAAAATTGAAGTTGACGGGCCGGTGCGTCGGCAAGCAGGGCATTGACATCCTTGTCAAGGGTCTGTCGTTGACTCTAACGGGATGGTGATAGTAAAAGTCCCTCGGAATACGCCATGAGCAATCAAGTAGCCTTGGAAAAGTTGATGAATCTCGTTCGGAATGAGCAGAAGTTGCTACCTGAGCTCGTTCATGACGCCGTATATCGGCGAACAAAAGTCCGCCTTGGTGCAGTCTACAGTGGGCTGGCAAGCCGCGCACGTTCGCAAGCTGTTGTTGATTATTTTGGAGATAGCGATATATCAGCCAGCAAGCAGAATTTCTATCTATCTTCAAAGCTTTCTATTGAGAGCAGTGGTTTGGATGGAGGTGCTAGTTTCACAACGGGACTTGAGTTGCTTTGTGCAATTCTATCCGATGATCAGGGCATTATCGAGCGAGCTGCAAAGGTTGAGACCTCAGTCCTGCTTGACGGAAGAGGCGATCCAAAATCGGCAGCGGCACTGCAATACAGATTCCAGCTCGCGATCTTGGGTAAAGATCGGGAGCTGGAGGCGCTTATCGAGGAAGTGAGGAAAAAGGGAATCAAGGCTGATCGGCAAGCGATCGAAAGCGGCGAGTATTTTTTCTCCTTACTTCTATCGCGCGATGCTGCGGGATTGAGGTCGCTGATCGAGAAGCGGCACGCAAACATCAAGAGCGCTTGGCCGGATTTGGAGGACTTCATCTCATATCTTGGGACGCTTGAGACAAAGATTTGCTGGCGTCGTGGAATCCAAATTGAAGTCGATCATCCGCTTGTGCCGATGGGGCTAATGCCGGTCAAGCCTCTCGATCACTACGATGACGTCTACGATTTTCTGAAGTCGGGGTGGGTGCCGCCTTCGCAGGGGCTAATTGGCCGAGTTTCCAAATGGTTTAAGTCGTAATTGGCCGACATCCGACTCAATCAGGCCGCAAACGCCTTTCTGAATCAAGCGCATGGGTTGCTTCCTGCTGATGGAAATAGTGGCCCCGGATATATGTTCTACGCGACGCCGGATCAAAAGGCCAACGTAGCGATGTACGGGAAGTATTATCCGAATGGCGTAGGCATGAATGTGCCGCCTGCACAAGCGGTCGCGAGTTCGGCCAATCGAGACAAGGCTCAGCAGGAAAAGTACAGTACGCTAACTTCCTCTGCCGCAGCGGTGGCCGCATTGGTAACGGGCGGCGTGGCGTTGTTTCCGGACGCAGCGACAGCAATTGGTACAGCGATCAAGGCTTGTGCGGCGAATCCGATCCTCTGCGGAAATCAGGCGGCGATCACTGTCGGCGATTTGGCTGCTGGCGGAGCGATGCCGGCCGGCACGGGGGCGGCTGTAGCGGGTGCCGGGGCTGCTGCCGCTGGCAAGCTGATCGGTTCGACGGAAAACCTAACCGCAGCCGAGCGCGGCTTCATCAACGAGATGGTGAGCGGCGGCCGAACTGTCGAGGTGATTCCGTCGAGTAACGTTGGCCGGTCCGGCGACTTCCTTATCGATGGCAAGAAGTACGAACTCAAGACGATGACCAACGTGGTAAAGCAGGATTCCGACGGATTGTCGAAGGCGATTTCGAGCACGGCGATGGACGCGCGCGGGCAATCCGGTGACATTATTATCGATGCAAGGAATCAGGCTGGCATGACGCCGGAAATTGCAACGCGTGGAATTAGTCGAGCATTGAGTCGTGATAGTGGATCTGGAGAAAAAATTCAAAGCATTACTATTATTACTTCACAGGGGATGGTGTACGTCCCGAGGGTGCCGAAATGACAGCTTTGATTAATGGATATCCGACAGTAGAGGAATTAAGAAATAGAATTCTGCGTCAATTGGAATGGCGAGGCCCTACGGCCGAGGTCGCGTCTGTGTGGCGCGGCTATTTAACTGCACTTCTTGAGTGGGGGCTTTTAGAGATTTCTGATCATGACACATTGGCTTCACTGCTTCCTGTTAAAGGGGTCAAAGAGGTTGTGGAACTTTCTGCTGATGAGCCGCTGGATAAAGAAACTGACGCTTATATTGATGAGAAAATGAAGCTGGACGAAGATAAATGGAAATGATTGCGTGAGGGGAAAAGGGGATTTTGAAAGCAATATTTTTAATCACGTCGGTTGCTATGCTTGCCTTGCTCGCGGCATGTGAAACAGTGCCACCCGACGCGCCGCCGCGCCCGCCTTCCAAACCAGAGATGTCGCCCGTCCTTCCTTCATGGTCGACCATGACGTGGGTGATGGGGTTCTGGAAATGGAGTGGGACGGAGTGGGTCTGGATTCCTGGTCACCTTGCCCCCAAACCCTAAAACAAACTCAACGCACGCTTACGAATGAGAATCAGCACGCCCGTCGTCCTTCTGTCGATTGCTTTCCTTGTACCAATGACGGGATATACACAGCAGGCCCAGACGCATGCGGACCAAGCCGCCGCAGCACGGGCGAACGCCGAGCAGGATCGACAGGCGCAGCAGCACCGTGACGTGCAGCAGCGCGACGCGGCCGTGCGTACTCCTTCCGTGCGTTCCGATGTACCGAAGGCCGAAGCGTATCCGGCGCTTCCTGCCGAAACGCCGTGCATGGCTGAACCACTACGCAGGGCAATGCGTCGGTAAGCAAGGCGTCGACGTGTTAGTCAAAGGGCTATCCCAGGCAATTCTGGCGCGCGGCTACGTCACGACACGCGTGCTCGTTCCCGAGCAAGACCTATCGACCGGCACGCTCAAACTCTCGCTGATTCCGGGCACGATTCACCATGTGCGCTTCGCTGATGAAAAACTGCGGGGTACATGGAAAACAGCTTTCCCCACCCGCGACGGTGAGGTGCTGAACCTGCGCGACCTCGAACAAGGCCTCGAGCAAATGAAGCGCGTATCGAGCCAGGACGTGTCGATGCAAATCGTTCCGGGCGAACATCCTGGCGAAAGCGACGTCGTGCTCGACGTAAAGCGCGGCAAGCCGTGGACGGTCGTCGCATCGGTCGACAACGCCGGCACGCGCGCGACCGGCAAGCTGCAAGGCAACCTGTCGCTTGGCATCGACAACCCACTCGGCTTGAACGACGTCTTCAACATCGACGTGAGCCAGGATCTCGAATTCGGCGACAAGCGCCTTGGCTCGCACGGCTGGAACAGCTTCTACTCGATTCCATGGGGCTACTGGACGGCCACGCTGTCCGCCTACACGAACACGTACTACCAGCAGATTGCCGGCGTGAACCAGACATTCGTCGCGAGCGGCAATTCGAAGACGGTTGATTTCAAGTTGGCCCGCGTGTTGTCGCGTAGTCAGAACGACGTATTCGGCGCCTACGTTCGCCTGTCGCGCCGTTTCGGACAAAGCTTTATCGAAGACACCGAGATCTCACAGCAGCGCCGCAATAACACGATGATCGAACTCGGCCTGACCGATCGCCACTACTTCGGCGGCGCACAGCTCGACGACTCGCTTGCATATCGTCAAGGTGTCGGTGGATTGGGCGCACAGGACGACACGTTGGCGGCCGGTGGCGGGCCAACCTATCGCTTCAAGATGGCGGTGTTCGACGCGAACCTGTCGGTGCCGTTCGCGATCGGCAAGCAGCCATTCCGCTATGTCGGCACATTCCACGGCCAGTACACCGGGAACACGCTGTACTACATCGACGACCTGACGATCGGCAGCCGCTACACGGTACGCGGCTTCGACGGTGAAACGATGCTGGCCGCCGCACGCGGCTTCTACTGGCGCAACGAACTGCAGGCGGCGATCGGCCAGACGGGGCAGGCACTTTATGCG
This sequence comes from Burkholderia sp. AU45388, assembly GCF_030481585.1. NCBI lineage: Bacteria > Pseudomonadati > Pseudomonadota > Betaproteobacteria > Burkholderiales > Burkholderiaceae > Burkholderia > Burkholderia sp. AU45388. Next base: position 44,683 of record NZ_JAUJPV010000013.1, read on the forward strand.
GGACTCGACTATGGTCGCGTATGGGGCCCGCAGCCTGTCGTCCTCGTCGGGACGCAATTGGCCGGCGCCGTGATCGGCATAAAGGGCAGCGTGGGCACGCGATTCGGAGCCTATGCGTACGATCTCTTCGCGGGTACGCCTGTCTACAAGCCGTCGGGTTTTCCGACTGCGCGAGTGACGCTCGGTTTTCAGCTGACTGCTCAGTTCTGAATAAACACGGTCTTGTTTGTCATGACGGAACCTATCTCGGTCAATTGCGAGGGGTAAGTGCACCCCGCCGGCGGTATCGGGCGGAGGTCTGCCCTTATCCCGCGCCAAAACGTCGGCTCAAGCCCGTGACCAGCCGACGGTGTAGAGAAGAGCACGCGAGCATTCTGACAACCGTACGCTCTTCTCCAACCACCAGGACCGTGTGCCTCGGAGTCAGCCTCGTTCCGCCGAGTAGTGCGTATCGAAAACCGCGCGCAGCGTCGACGAACCGGTCGCGAAATCCCCCCACAGCGGCCCGTCGTTCTGCGCGAACGCGAACGGCGTCTTATTGATCGACGCGAGGCGGAAGCGCCATTGCGCGGCTTCCTGGCGGAACGCGGTGAGCTGCATGTCGGACAGCCCCGTCTGCGCGTTCGCGAGCGTGACGAGCGGATCGACCGGATCGTTCGCAACCCGCACCTCGAAGTGCAGGTGCGGGCCGGTGGCCGCGCCCGTCATCCCGACCGAGCCGATGCGCTGGCCCTGCTTCACGGTTTCGCCGACCTTCAGCCCGCGAGCGTATGCGGACAGGTGCGCGTAGTACGTCGAATAGCCGTCCGCATGATCGACGATCACATAGCGGCCGTAGCCGCCCGGATCGGTGCCGACGAACGACACGACGCCGTCGGCCGCCGCATCGACCGGCGTGCCGCTCGGCGCGGCGAGATCGACGCCCGTATGGAACGCCATCGCCTGCGACAGCGGATGGATGCGCTCGCCGAAGAACGAACTGATGCGCGTCCACTTGACCGGCATCGTGAACGCGGCGGCTTCGAGCGGCGAACCGTCGAGCGTGTAGTACGCACCGTGCTCGGCGCCCGGCGCGCGGAACCAGATCGCACCGAACGTGCGGCCGGCGACGCGCAGCTCGAGCGCGGTGAGGCGCGGCGTGCCGTCGTTCGTGTCGAACGCGACGCGGTAATAGTCGCCGCGCTGCGCACTCGCGCGCATCGCAACCTTGCCGGTGACGAGGTCGCCGAACTGGATGCGCACTTCGGGCGGCACGTCGAGACGGTTCAGCGTATCGGACAGCGTGAGCTCGATGTCGCCCGCGCGCATCCCTTGCCGGTGATCGGGCGACGCGAACTGGAACAGGCTCGTGTAGCCGAGCATGTCGTTGCGATGCGCGCTGAGCGGCGCGAACAGGCCCGGCTGCAGGCTGCGATCGTTGTTGCGATCGAGATGTTCGTTGCGCTCGCCGATCGTGCGCGCGAGCTCGCTCGTCACGAAATGCTGCGCGGTGGGAAACGGCGTATCGGACAGCACGCGCTGCGGCAGCGCGGTCGTGCCCGAATCGACGGCGCCCGGCAGTTGCGACACGGCCGGCAGCGCGGCGGCGAGGCCGAATGCGGCGAGGGCGCCGAGCACGGCAGCCGGCACGAGCGCGCGCACGGCGCGCTGCGCGCGACCGGGCGCGACGGCATCAGGGGTTGCGACAGGCTTGACCAAGGTGTCCACATCCAGGAAAGCGGTTCAAAGGGGTGTGGGCGGGGGCCGCCGGCGGCACATCCGTCGAACGGCGACGGGGCGGGCGGCGGGCGTGCAACAAAACAGGCCCCGCCAGGGGCCTGTGTCGTTTCCGTTCGACCCAACCTGCGGGGCGGTGCCCGCTTCGAACGGCGGCGTGCATACCGGGTCGAACCCGGTTATCACGAAGACGCTAAAGAAAGATGACAGCGTCAGTCTACCGATGTTCCGCGAAACGTTAAAAATTTTAAAGAGGGTCGGCTCACTCGTTTCGCACTGCGGTAAGTCGGGTTAAATCAGCATTTGTTACGACGATTTTCGTTGGTCAGGCAATTTTTGCGTGCGCCGACGCAGCGCGGCGGACGTGCGCACGGCGTCGAAACCGGCGTCGAGCATCGCCTCGGCGTCGTTCCACAGATTGCCGCGCAGCCGGTTGGTCCAGATCATCGACGCGAACACGCCTTCGAGCAGCGACACGAGATAGACGGCGGCCAAATGCACGTCGAGATCGGCGGCAACTTCGCCGGCTGCGATCGCGCGACGCAGCAACGCCTTCGTGATCCGCAGCATCTGTAGCTCGAGCAGCATGCGCCGCCGCTGCAGCGCGCTGTTTTCCTCGCTCTGCTCGCATTTCGTATAGAGGATCACGAGTACGCGCTGCATCGGGCCCGGCTCGCCGCATTCCTGCAGGTAGTGCGACGCGGCGCGCCGCAATGTAGCGAGCGGCCGCAGGCCGTCGCCCGCGTCGAATCCTTCGGACGTGCGCGCGAACGCGCGATCGCACATCGCCAGACACACGTCCATCTTGTTGCGGTAGTGGCCGTAGACCGCGCCCCGCGACATCCCGGCCGCCTCGGCGAGGTCCGCCATCGCGGTTTGCGCGACGCCTCTTTCGAGCAGCACGAGCTCGGCGGCGTCGAGGATCCGGTGCTTGATGGCGAGCGATTCTTCCCGGGTCTTGCGGGCCATGTCGTGAAATTCCTTACAGTTCGCTGTCGTTTTATTGAGACAGTGCGTCAGTCGATTGAAAGCGGATGTATTTAATCAGTCGTGACTGATTATAATCGGCCACCCTGAGCCGCCGCATTGTATCGGCGGCGAACGATCCGAGGTCGGAACATGAATAACACACGCACCCTGTGGCGCCGCATGCGGCTGGCGCCGTTCGCGCTCGCGGCGCTGCTGGCCGTGGCCGGATGCGGAAAGGGCGACAAGGACACCGCAGCGGAGACCGCGAAGCAGGCCACCGTCGTGACGGTGCGCCCGACGGCCGTGCCGATGACCGTCGAACTGCCGGGCCGGCTCGACGCGTACCGGCAGGCGGAAGTCCGCGCGCGAGTCGCGGGCATCGTCACCGCGCGCACTTACGAGGAAGGCCAGGAAGTGAAGCAGGGCGCGGTGCTGTTCCGCATCGATTCCGCGCCGCTGAAGGCCGCGCGCGACGCCGCGCAGGGCGCGCTCGCGAAGGCGCAGGCCGCCGCGCTCGCGGCGACCGACAAGCGTCGCCGTTACGACGATCTCGTGCGCGATCGCGCGGTGAGCGAGCGCGACCACACCGAAGCCGTCGCAGCCGATACGCAGGCGAAGGCCGAGGTCGCGTCGGCGAAGGCCGAACTCGCGCGCGCGCAACTGCAACTCGACTACGCGACCGTCACCGCGCCGATCGCGGGCCGCGCACGCCGCGCGCTCGTGACCGAGGGCGCGCTCGTCGGCCAGGACCAGGCGACGCCGCTCACGACCGTCGAGCAGCTCGATCCGATCTACGTGAACTTCTCGCAGCCGGCCGCCGACGTCGACGCACTGCGCCGCGCGGTGAAGAGCGGGCGCGCGACGGGCATCGCGCAGCACGACGTCGCGGTGACGCTGCTGCGCGCCGACGGCACCGCGTATCCGCTGAAGGGTAAGCTGCTGTTCAGCGATCTCGCGGTCGATCCGACCACCGACACCGTCGCGATGCGCGCGCTGTTCCCGAATCCGGAGCGCGAGCTGCTGCCGGGCGCGTACGTGCGGATCGCGCTCGACACGGCGGTGGACCAGCGGGCGATCCTCGTGCCGCGCGACGCGCTGCTGCGCACGGCCGACCGTACGTCGGTGCGTGTCGTCGGCGCGAACGGCAAGGTCAAGGACGTCGAGGTCGCGGCCGACCAGATGAGCGGCCATGGCTGGCGCATCACGCGCGGCCTCGCGGGCGGCGAGCGCGTGATCGTCGACGACGTCGCGCAGTTCGCGCCCGATACGGCCGTCCAGCCCGTCGAAAAGGCGCCGCCGTCGAAGGCGGCGCCGGCAGCAGCCGCATCGCAGGCGGCCGCCCGTCAAACCTGACCGGTTCAAACCAACATGGCACGTTTCTTCATCGATCGCCCCGTCTTCGCGTGGGTGATCGCCATTTTCATCATGCTGGGTGGCCTGTTCGCGATCCGCGCGCTGCCCGTCGCGCAGTACCCGGACATCGCGCCGCCCGTCGTCAGCATCTATGCGGCGTACCCGGGCGCGTCCGCGCAGGTCGTCGAGGAATCGGTGACCGCGCTGATCGAGCGCGAAATGAACGGTGCGCCGGGGCTGCTGTATACGTCCGCGACGAGCAGCGCCGGCGCGGCGTCGCTGTACCTGACGTTCAAGCAGGGCGTGAACGCCGATCTTGCCGCCGTCGAAGTGCAGAACCGGCTGAAGACGGTCGATGCGCGCTTGCCCGAGCCCGTGCGCCGCGACGGCATCCAGGTCGAGAAGGCCGCCGACAACATCCAGCTCGTCGTGTCGCTGACGTCCGACGACGGCCGGATGACGGACGTGCAGCTCGGCGAATACGCGTCGGCGAACGTCGTGCAGGCGCTGCGCCGCGTCGAGGGTGTCGGCAAGGTGCAGTTCTGGGGCGCCGAATATGCGATGCGGATCTGGCCCGACCCGGTGAAGCTGGCCGGGCACGGCCTCACCGCGTCGGATATCGCGTCGGCCGTGCGCGCGCACAACGCGCGCGTGACGATCGGCGACATCGGCCGCAGCGCGGTGCCGGACAGCGCGCCGATCGCGGCGACCGTGTTCGCGGACGCGCCGCTGAAGACGCCGGCCGATTTCGGCGCGATCGCGCTGCGCGCGCGGGCCGACGGCGCCGCGCTGTTCCTGCGCGACGTCGCGCGCATCGAATTCGGCGGCAACGACTACAACTATCCGTCGTACGTGAACGGCAAGGTCGCGACCGGGATGGGCATCAAGCTCGCGCCGGGTTCGAACGCGGTGTCCACCGAGAAGCGCGTGCGCGCGACGATGGACGAGCTGTCCCGCTACTTCCCGCCGGGCGTGAAATACCAGATCCCGTACGAGACGTCGTCGTTCGTGCGCGTGTCGATGAACAAGGTCGTCACGACGCTGATCGAGGCTGGCATGCTGGTGTTCCTCGTGATGTTCCTGTTCATGCAGAACCTGCGCGCGACGCTGATTCCGACGCTCGTCGTGCCGGTCGCGCTCGCGGGCACGTTCGGCGTGATGTATGCGGCCGGCTTCTCGATCAACGTGCTGACGATGTTCGGGATGGTGCTCGCGATCGGCATCCTCGTCGACGACGCGATCGTCGTCGTCGAGAACGTCGAGCGGCTGATGGTCGAGGAGGGGCTCGCGCCGTACGACGCGACCGTCAAGGCGATGCGGCAGATCAGCGGCGCGATCGTCGGAATCACCGTGGTGCTGACGTCGGTGTTCGTGCCGATGGCGTTCTTCGGCGGCGCGGTGGGCAACATCTACCGGCAGTTCGCGCTGTCGCTCGCGGTGTCGATCGGCTTCTCGGCGTTCCTCGCGCTGTCGCTGACGCCCGCGCTGTGCGCGACGCTCCTCAAGCCGGTGTCAGGCGACCATCACGAGAAGCGCGGCTTCTTCGGCGGGTTCAACCGCTTCGTCGCGCGCGCGACGCAGCGCTATGCGACGCGGGTCGGCACGATGCTGAAGCAGCCGGTGCGCTGGCTCGTCGTGTACGGCGCGCTGACCGCGGCCGCGGTGCTGATGCTCACGCAATTGCCGAGCGCCTTCCTGCCGGACGAGGACCAGGGCAACTTCATGGTGATGGTGATCCGCCCGCAAGGCACGCCGCTCGCGGAAACGATGCAGAGCGTGCGCGCCGTGGAGTCGGCGATCCGCCGCGACGAGCCGGCCGCCTATACATATGCGCTCGGCGGCTTCAACCTGTACGGGGAAGGGCCGAACGGCGGGATGATCTTCGTCACGCTGAAGAACTGGAACGAACGCAAGGCCGCGCGCGATCACGTGCAGTCGATCGTCGCACGCATCAACGAACGCTTCGCGGGCACGCCGAACACGACGGTGTTCGCGATGAACTCGCCGGCGCTGCCCGACCTCGGTTCGTCGAGCGGCTTCGACTTCCGGCTGCAGAACCGCGGCGGGCTCGACTACGCGACGTTCAGCGCCGCGCGCGAGCAACTGCTCGCGGCGGGCGGCAAGGATCGCGCGCTCACCGACCTGATGTTCGCGGGCACGCAGGACGCGCCGCAGCTGAAGCTCGACATCGATCGCGCGAAGGCGTCCGCGCTCGGCGTGTCGATGGACGAGATCAACACGACGCTCGCGGTGATGTTCGGCTCGGACTATATCGGCGACTTCATGCACGGCACACAGGTGCGGCGCGTGATGGTGCAGGCCGACGGGCGGCACCGGCTCGATCCGGACGACGTGAAGAAGCTGCGCGTGCGCAACGCGCGCGGCGAGATGGTGCCGCTCGCCGCGTTCGCGACGCTGCACTGGACGATGGGGCCGCCACAGCTCACGCGCTACAACGGCTATCCGTCGTTCACGATCAACGGCTCGGCCGCGGCCGGCCACAGCAGCGGCGAGGCGATGACCGCGATCGAGCGGATCGCCGCGAAGCTGCCGGCCGGCATCGGCTATGCGTGGTCGGGGCAGTCGTTCGAGGAGCGGCTGTCGGGCGCGCAGGCGCCGATGCTGTTCGCGCTGTCGGTGCTCGTCGTGTTTCTCGCGCTCGCGGCGCTCTACGAGAGCTGGTCGATTCCGTTCGCGGTGATGCTGGTCGTCCCGCTCGGCGTGATCGGCGCGGTGCTCGGCGTGACGCTGCGGATGATGCCGAACGACATCTATTTCAAGGTGGGGCTGATCGCGACGATCGGGCTGTCCGCGAAGAACGCGATCCTGATCGTCGAAGTCGCGAAGGATCTCGTCGCGCAGCGCATGTCGCTCGTCGACGCGGCGCTCGAGGCCGCGCGCCTGCGGCTGCGGCCGATCGTGATGACGTCGCTCGCGTTCGGCGTCGGCGTGCTGCCGCTCGCGTTCGCGTCGGGCGCCGCGTCCGGCGCGCAAACGGCGATCGGCACCGGCGTGCTCGGCGGCGTGATCACGGCGACCGTGCTCGCGGTGTTCCTCGTCCCGCTGTTTTTCGTGATCGTCGGCCGCCTGTTCGACGTCGGCCCGCGCCGGCGCGGCGGCGCGCAGCCGACGACGATGGAGGGTTCGCAACCATGATGTTCGCGCTGAATGCACGCGCCGCGCGGCGGGCTCCGCTCGCGCTGGCCGCCGCGCTCGCGCTCGCCGGGTTCGCCGGGTGCTCGCTCGCACCGCGTTACGAGCGTCCGACGGCGCCCGTGCCGGCGACTTATGCGCCGGTCGACGGCAGTACGGCGCCGGTGACCCAATCGAGCGCGGCACAGGATGCCGCGCTGCTCGACGACTGGCATGCGTATTTCACCGATCCGGCGCTGCAGGCGTGGATCGACGCGGCGCTCGCGAACAACCGCGACCTGCGGATCGCGGCCGGCCGACTCGAGGAAGCGCGCGCGCTGTACGGCGTGCAGCGCGCGGACCGGATGCCGTCGATCGATGCGAATCTCGGCTATGAACGCGCACGCCAGTACGATCCGGTCGTGCGCGAAAGCGCGATCAGCGGGCTGTATCGGGCGGGCGTCGGCGTCAGCGCATACGAGCTCGACCTGTTCGGCCGCGTGCGCAACCTGTCCGACGCGGCGCTCGCCGAGTATTTCGCGACCGCCGATGCGCAGCGCACGGTCCGTATCGGCGTGATCGCCGAAGTGGCGGGCGCGTACGTTTCCGAACGATCGTTGCACGAGCAACGGGCACTCGCTCGGCGCACGCTCGATGCGCGCGAACGGATGGCCGCGCTCACGCAGCGCCGCTATGCCGCCGGCACGAGCGACGCGATCGAGCTGCGTTCGGCCGAGATGCTGGTGGCGTCCGCGCGCGCGTCGCAGGCCGCGCTGCAGCGCGAGCATGCGCAGGCCGTACGGGCGTTGCAATTGCTGGCGGGCGACTTCGCGCGCAACGTGCCCGACGACGCGACCGCGCTCGACACGCTGTCGATCGCACCCGTGGCGCCCGGCGCGCCGAGCGCGCTGCTCGAACGGCGGCCGGACGTCCGGCAGGCCGAGGCGCGGCTGAGGGCCGTGAACGCGAACATCGGCGCGGCGCGCGCGGCGTTCTTCCCGCGCATCGCGCTGACGACCGACTACGGGTCGGTGAGCGACGCGTTCTCGAGCCTGTTCGCGGCCGGCACGAGCGTGTGGACGTTCGCGCCGCGCATCACGCTGCCGATCTTCGCGGGCGGCCGCAATCGCGCGAATCTCGACGTCGCGCACGCACGCAAGGACATTGCGGTCGCCGAATACGAGAAGGCGGTGCAGACCGCGTTTCGCGAAGTGGCCGATGCGTTCGCCGCACGCGACTGGATCGACCGGCAGCTCGCCGCGCAGCAGGACGTGTATGCGGCGGACGGCGCGCGGCTGAAGCTCGCGGAGCGCCGCTACGCGGGCGGCGTCGCGACCTATCTCGAGCTGCTCGACGCGCAGCGCAGCACGTACGAGTCGGGACAGGAGCTGATCCGGCTCAGGCAGCTCAGGCTCGCGAACGCGATCGCGCTGTATCGCGCGCTCGGCGGCGGCTGGGCGCCGGCTACGGCGGAGGCCGCGGCTTCCGCGTGACGTGCGACGTGCCACGCATCGCCTGACGCCGCAGCGGGTCGGGCGACATGGAGGCGGCCGTACGATGCGTCGTGCGGCCGCCTTTTGCCGCTCGGCATCGGCGCTTCCTGACGCTGTTCCCCGCATCCTTTTCATCTCCCGGCAGGGCGCAGGCCGCTTGCCCGCCATCCGCACCCGGCGACCGATCGTGTCGCGCTCCGGTGCAAACGTGTGCCGCGTTTCTTCCCGTTTCATCTCGTCCAATCGGGCATGCCGGCCGCGTTCCAGCGGCCGCGCATGCATGCGATTCAAGTTCGGCAATTGACGATTGGATTGATCAACATATTGGAATGAATGGCGACGGCAAAGTGTCGCGGTAAAGCGTTTGTATTCTTGCGCAATCGTTTGCGTGATAAATCCGTGTTGATGAAAGGCCATCGTTAATTTCCTGTCAGTTGAAAATTATTCGATATTCGAGTTGTAATCGGACAACGATGGCGGCATTGGACAATGTTTTGTCCTTTGAGCGTCGGTCCTGCGCAAGCCAATGCCAGCAAGGAAGAACGCGGTGCCGGTGATTGTCGGAAAGGAATTCCATTAATCTTCAATCGGTTCCGTAAAATCAAAAAGGACTGCGGATAAAATCCCCGTCATTGGAAATCAAAAAGAAAGAGTGGCGTTTTGGAAGGGTAAATCGAACATTGTCAGATGCATTTGACAATGATTTACAGAAATCTTTCATGGTTATCTCGATAATGCACGCCTCGTGCCGGGCGGGAGTCGCCATACGCTGCCGTTTGTATCCGTCACGTTGTCCATTCCATTTGCATTTCTCACGGGAAACGTCATGAAAAAATCCATCCTGAGCGCTGTCGCACTCGCGGCCCTGTCCACCTCGGCCTTCGCGGCGGGCACCGGCACGATCAACTTCACGGGCGAGATCGTCGCGGGCGCATGCGGCATCGATTCGGGCTCGGTCAACCAGACCGTGAACCTCGGCAAGGTGCCGACCAACGTGTTCAAGCAAGCCGGCGACAAGTCCACGCCGACCAACTTCGACATCAAGCTGACCGATTGCGACACGAGCGTCGCGAAGAACGCGTACTTCACGTTCACGGGCACGTCGAGCGCGGGCCAGCCGAAGCTGCTCGCCACGATCGGTTCGGCAACCAACGTCGGCATTCGCCTGCAGGCCGCGTCGGGCGAATACCTCGACAACGGCGCCGAGCAGAAGGCGCCGACCGTGCTGCAGAACGGCACGAACATCGCGCGCTTCGCGGCGATGTACGAAGCGACGGCAGCCGGCGTGACGCCGGGTACCGCCGACGGCGTCGCGAACTTCACGGTCCGCTACCAGTAAGCGTCCGTACCGGAGGAGGAGGGCGTGCATGCCTTCCTCCTCATCTTTCCTCCCGTTTCCGTTCTCCTCGGACTCCCGGTAGCACCGCGTGCGAATCAGACATTCCTTCCTTTGCGTCTCCGTGCTGGTCGTTGGCAGCCAGAGCCAGGCGACGGAATTCAATTCGTCGTTCCTCGACATCGACGGAACGCGCAACGTCGACCTGTCGCAGTTCTCGCAAGCCGACTTCACGCTGCCCGGCGAGTACATGCTCGACGTGCAGGTCAACGACCTGTATCTCGGATTGCAGCCGATCGAATTCGTGGCGGTCGATGCGACGGGCGCGGGCAAGCCGTGCCTGCGACCGGCGCTCGTCGCGCGGTTCGGCCTGAAGCCGTCGCTGGTCAAGGACCTGCCGCGCTTCCGGGGCGGCAGTTGCGTCGACTTGGCCGCGATCGAAGGGGCGACCGCGCGTTACCTGAAAAGCGACGGGCGGCTCAAGATCACGATTCCGCAGGCCGCGCTCGAGTTCACCGATTCGACCTACCTGCCGCCGGAGCACTGGTCCGAAGGGATTCCCGGCGCGATGCTCGACTATCGCGTGATCGCGAACACGAACCGCAACTTCGGTGCGGGCGGCGGCCAGACGAACGCGATCCAGGCGTACGGGACGGTCGGCGCGAACTGGGAGGCGTGGCGTGTTCGCGGCGACTACCAGGCGCAATCGAACGTGGGCAACACCGCGTACGCGGACCGCACGTTCCGCTTCAGCCGGCTGTATGCGTTTCGCGCGCTGCCGTCGATCCAGTCGACGGTGACGTTCGGCGACGACTACCTGAGCTCCGACATTTTCGACACGTTCGCGCTGACGGGCGCGTCGATCCGCAGCGACGACCGCATGCTGCCGCCGTCGCTGCGCGGCTATGCGCCGCTGATCTCGGGCGTCGCGCGCAGCAACGCGACCGTGACCGTGTCGCAGGCCGGCCGCGTGCTGTACGTGACGCGCGTGTCGCCGGGCGCGTTCGCGCTGCAGAACGTCAACACGAGCGTGCAGGGCACGCTCGACGTCGCGGTCGAGGAAGAGGACGGCAGCGTGCAGCGCTTCCAGGTGACGACGGCCGCCGTGCCGTTCCTCGCGCGCACCGGCCAGTTGCGCTACAAGGCAGCGGTCGGCAAGCCGCGCCTGTTCGGCGGCGCCGGCGTCACGCCGTTCTTCGGTTTCGGCGAAATCGCGTACGGTTTGCCGTTCGACGTCACCGCCTATGGCGGCTTCATCGCCGCGTCGGGCTATACGTCGATCGCGCTCGGCGTCGGTCGCGATTTCGGCGCCTTCGGCGCGGTGTCGGCCGACGTCACGCATGCGCGGGCGCGCCTGTGGTGGAACGGCGCGACACGCAACGGCAACTCGTATCGCATCAACTATTCGAAGCACTTCGACGGGCTCGACGCGGACGTGCGCTTCTTCGGCTACCGCTTCTCGGAGCGCGAGTACACCAGCTTCGCGCAGTTTTCCGGCGACCCGACCGCGTACGGCCTCGCCAACAGCAAGCAACGCTATTCGGCGACGCTGTCGAAGCGCTTCGGCGACACGTCGACCTATTTTTCCTACGACCAGACGACCTACTGGGCGCGTGCGAACGAGCAGCGCGTCGGCCTGACGCTCACGCGCGCGTTCTCGATCGGCACGCTGCGCAACCTGAACGTCAGCGTGTCGGCATTCCGCACGCAGAGCGCCGGTGCGAGCGGCAACCAGTTCTCGGTCACCGCGACGCTGCCGATCGGCGGCCGCCACACCGTCACGTCGAACCTGACGACCGGCAACGGCAGCACCAGCGTGAACGCCGGCTACATCTACGACGATCCGGCCGGCCGCACCTATCAGGTCAATGCGGGCGAGACCGACGGCCGCGCATCGGCGAACGCGAGCTTCCGGCAGCGCACGTCGGCGTACCAGCTCACCGCGCAGGCATCGACGCTCGCCAATGCCTATGCGGCCGCGTCGCTCGAAGTCGACGGCTCGTTCGTCGCGACGCAGTACGGCGTGTCCGCGCACGCGAACGGCAATGCGGGCGATACGCGGCTGCTGGTGTCGACCGACGGCGTGCCCGACGTGCCGCTGTCCGGCACGCTCACGCGCACCGATTCGCGCGGCTACGCGGTGCTCGACGGCATCTCGCCTTATAACGTGTACGACGCGACCGTCAACGTCGAGAAGCTGCCGCTCGAAGTGCAGGTGACGAATCCGATCCAGCGCATGGTGCTGACCGACGGCGCGATCGGTTTCGTGAAGTTCTCCGCCGCGCGCGGCAGCAACCTGTACCTGACGCTGACCGACGCGGCCGGCAAGGCGCTGCCGTTCGGCGCGTCGGTGCAGGACGCGGCGAACGGCAAGGAACTCGGCATCGTCGGCGAGGGCGGCACGGCGTTCCTGATGCAGGTTCAGCCGAAATCCGCGCTGGCGGTGCGGGCGGGCGAACGCACGCTGTGCACGATCGACGCACTGCCGAACCAGCTCCAACTCGAAGGCACGCCGATTCCGGTGACGTGCCGGACACCGAGCGAGTCGCATGCGGCGGCCGCGCGGGTCGACCGATGATTTTCATGGATCCAGCGATGAAGAACGCTTTTCCCCTTGCTTTCCCGCGGCGCGCGCTGTGCGTGTTCGCGAGCGCCGGCGCGATGCTGGCAGGCGCCGCGCAGGCGGCGATCGTGCCCGATCGCACGCGCGTGATCTTCAACGAAGGCGAGCAGGCCGCGATCGTGACGATCACCAACAAGAGCGCGACGTATCCGTATCTGGTGCAGTCGTGGCTCGAGGACGCGAAGGGCAACAGGACCACGTCGCCGATGATGGTCGTGCCGCCGCTGCAACGCATCGAGGCGAACGAGCGCAACGTGCTGCGGATCGCGAAGCTGCCGGGCACCGGGTTGCCGGCCGATCGCGAAACGGTGTTCTACCTGAACATCCGCGAAGTGCCGCCGAAGACCGACACGCCGAACACGCTGCAGATCGCGCTGCATACGCAGATGAAGCTGTTCTACCGGCCGAAGGCCGTGCAGCCCGCGCGCGACGAGGACTGGACGCTGCCGATGACGCTGCGGGTGGATGCGGCCGCGCACAAGCTGGTGTTCGACAACCCGACGCCGTACCACGTGACGGTGGTCGACGTGAGCGCGGGCGCGCAGAAGACGCCGGTGCCGATCGAGCCGGTGATGGTGAGCCCGATGAGCACGGCCGACGTGCCGTTCAAGGCCGCGACGCCGGCGACGCTGTTCGTCACGCATATCGACGATTACGGCGGCCAGGTGGCGGTCGAGTATGCGTGCGACGCGGGTGCGTGCAAGAGCGTGAAGAAATGAGCGCGGGCATGCGCGATCGGATGGCGCCGGCGGCTTGGTTGCGCTGGGTCGTACTCGCGCTGCTGATCGCGGCCGCGCAGCCGGCGTGGGCGCTGCGCTGCCTGACGAACAGCGGCGCGACGTCGTTGACCGAGCCGATCGGCGGCGTGGCGTCGTATCCGACCGACGCGCCCGACGGCTACGTGATCTGGGTGTCGCCGGTGCGCACGACGTCCGGATATTGCTACAAGGATCTGGGGGACGCCGGCAGCCTGAAGGTTGTCGACAACGTCTACTTCTACGCGAATCCGAATCGCACGGACCCTGTCGCGTGGGGGCTCGAGATCGGCATCCGCTACAAGGGCGTCGATTATTTCGACAAGACCAGCAATCGCGGCGGCGGGGTGTTTACCGGCTATGCGGTGCCGCCGTGCAGCCGGTACGACTTCGACCGCGGGCGTTGCCAGCGCACGAACATCAGCATCGACTACCAGGTCGTCGTGCGCAAGAAGGGCAACTGGGTCCAGCCGCCGAGCGATATCTACACGGTGTTCCAGTTCGACGGCGAGTTCGGGCTGAATGCGTTCGGCACGAGCTTCCAGTACCGGCTGAGCGGCCTGCGCAACCTCAAGCCGACGCCGTGCTTCGTCGACGTGCTCGTGACGCCCGAACCGGGCATCGTCAATTTCGGGCAGGTGCAGGCGGCCGGTAACGGCTTCATGCCGGCGGTGCCGCGCAAGCGGTTCTCGTTGTCGTTGACCAAGAAATGCAACGTCGCGGTGCGGGTGGACGGGTATTTCGAAACGAGCTTTCCGGTCCAGAACGGCTTGCTGGTGCCGGCGAAGGACAGCAATTTCGGGATTGGCATCGAGGATGGCCAGGGCAAGGCCATTCCGTTCAACCAGCAGTTCACGCTGGCTCAGTTCGCGTCCAACGTGATGAACCAGAGCGTGCCGATGGACGCGGTGCTGAAGTCGTTCGGCCCGCCGAAGATCGGACGATTCGATGCGACGGCGACGATCCGGTTGTTCATCTACTGACGGCGGGGGGGCGCGGCGGCATGCGTGCCGTCGGATCGCGGAAACAGCTTGCCGGCGTCACGCAAGCCGTGCGGATCGCGCGGCCGGCGTCGCGCGTCGATGCAGGGCGGGGCCGACATCATGGACCTCGGCCGTTTCGGCCGTCCGGCAATTTCCTTTGGCGCGGAAAGCTTGCCGTGCTCCGCGGACACCTCGCGTTCATCCCGTCCGTCAACGCGGACATTCCGGCAATTGATCAGACAAATCCCGACAATTCAAAGGGTCATCTCGTAATCGGATTGAGAATGATTTGCGTTTACGTTAAATTCCCTTATCTCGGAATTTGACGGAGCAGATCGATGGCGATGGCGGAAGTGCTCGACCGACCGACGGCGGCAGCGGCAAACCCGTTCCTCGGCAGTTATCCGGACTTGCCGGCGCGCGCCGCGCCGCGCGTGCGCCGGGCGTCCGAGCCCCGTGCGCAGGGCGCGCTGCTCGACGTGCTGATCTCGCATCGCGCGATGCTCGTCAACGTCGCGCGCGGCTTCGTCGGCTGCGCGAGCCGCGCGGAGGACATCGTGCACGACGTATTCGTGAAGCTCGTCGAATTCCCCAATCAGGACGCGGTGCGCCAGCCGGTCGCGTACGTGACGCGGATGGTGCGCAACGCATCGATCGACGCGTGCCGCCGGCAAAGCCTCGAAAACGTCTATCACACCGAAGAGGACGACGGCTTCGACGTGCCGTCGCCCGAGCCGACGCCGGAAGCCGCGCTGATGACGCGCGACACGCTGCGGCGCGTGTGGGCCGCGCTCGACGACCTGCCGGCGCGCAGCCGGGCGGCGTTCGAGATGGTGCGGCTGCGCGAGGAGACGCTGCAGACCGCGGCGCGCGCGCTGAACGTGTCGCAGACGCTCGTGCATTTCATGGTGCGCGACGCGGAGCGCCACTGCGCGGAATGCCTCGACGCGTGCCACCGCGGCGTCGCCTGCCCGGTGTTCCTGGGCGGTCGCGCACGGCGGCGGTAAAAAAACGCGCCGCCCAACCGTCTATCAGACAGGAGCGGCCGAATGCGCCGCTTCGCTTCCTTCAACCGCCCAGCGATTTCCGATCATGACGCAAGCCCCGACGCCTTCCGCCGACACCGACGATCTCGTCTATACGGTCGTCATCAACGACGAAGAACAGTATTCGATCTGGCCGACGTTCCGGCCCGTGCCCGCCGGCTGGCGGGAAGTCGGCGTGAGCGGCCCGAAGGCCGACTGCCTCGCGCACATCGAAACCGTCTGGACCGACATGCGCCCCGCGAGCCTGCGCCGCGCGATGGACGGCGAGCGCGCGACGCGCGCGTCGTGACCCGTTGCGCCGCATGTGCGGCGCGTCACCTGAAGAGGACGTTGCATGACCCTGCTTTCGTTGCCGACGCTCGACGACCTGCGTATCGAGCCGGGGCTGCCCACCGTCGTGTCGCCGCGCGGCAACGACGGGATGTCGATCGACGACGTCGCGCCGCTCGCGCGCGAGATCGCGGCCGACACGCTCGAACGGGCGGGCGGCGTGCTGTTCACGGGCTTTCGCGTGCCGTCGATCGACACGTTCCAGCAATTCGCGGCCTCGTTCGGCGATCCGCTGATCGGCTATGAATACGCGTCGACGCCGCGCAGCCAGGTCGAGGGCGCGGTCTACACGTCGACCGAATACCCGCCGCACCGCGCGATTCCGCTGCACAACGAGCAGTCGTACACGCGCGAATGGCCGCTGCGGATCTGGTTCCACTGCGCGCTCGCCGCGCCGAAGGGCGGGGCGACGCCGATCGCGGACAGCCGCGCCGTGTACCGCGCGCTCGATCCGGCGCTCGTCGCGCGCTTCGAGAAACGCGAGCTGCTGTACGTGCGCAATTTCGGGCAGGGGCTCGATCTGCCGTGGCAGCAGTCGTTCGGCACCGACGAGCCGGCCGAGGTCGAGCGGATGTGCGCGGCGCGCGGCATCGAATGCGCATGGCGCACGGACGACGACGGCGAGCTGCTGCTGCGCACGCGGGAACGCTGCCAGGCCGTCGCGCGTCATCCGCGCACGGGCGAGCGCGTGTGGTTCAATCAGGCGAACCTGTTTCACCTGTCGGCGCTCGACGACGACATGCAGGAAGCGCTCGTCGACGCGGTCGGGCTCGAGAACGTGCCGCGCAACGTGTATTACGGCGACGGCGAACCGCTCGAGGCCGATGCGCTCGCGCAGATCCGCGGCGTGCTCGACCAGCAGCGCATCGTGTTCCCGTGGCGCACCGGCGACGTGCTGATGCTCGACAACATGCTGACCGCGCATGCACGCGACCCGTTCGAGGGGCCGCGCAAGGTCGTCGTCGCGATGGCGCAGAGTTACACGGTCCCGCGCGACCGAACGGAGGATTGATGACGCGTAGTACCGCCGCGCTTGCCGCGCGCGGGCTGTCGGTGGGATATCGCGACCATGTCGTGATCGACGGGCTGGACCTGTCGATCGCGGCCGGCCGCGTAACCGCGCTGTGCGGACCGAACGGCTGCGGCAAGAGCACGCTGCTGCGCACGCTCGCGGGCCTGCAGCCCGCGCGTGCCGGCCAGGTCGACGTGAACGGCAAGCCGCTCGCGTCGTTTCGCCGTCGCGCGCTCGCGCGCGAGCTGACGATGCTCGCGCAGTTCAACCAGATTCCGTCGGGCCTCACGGTGCGCGAGCTCGTCGCGTACGGGCGCTATGCGTACGGCGGCTTCCTGCGCGGCCTGTCGCGGGCCGATCATGCGGCGATCGACGAGGCGCTCGACACGAGCGGCCTCGCGGGCGACGCGGAACGCGACGTCGGCGCGCTGTCGGGCGGCGAACGCCAGCGCGCGTGGATCGCGATGGCGCTCGCGCAACAGGCGCCGATCGTGCTGCTCGACGAACCGACGACCTATCTCGACATTCATCACCAGCTCGACATCCTCGATGCGCTGCGTGCGCTGAACCGCGCACGCGGGCTGACGATCGTATGGGTGCTGCACGACCTGAACCAGGCGGCCGCGTACAGCGACGAGATCGTGCTGATGCGCGCGGGCCGCCTCGTCGCGCAGGGCACGCCGGACGCGATGCTCGATCCGGCGCGACTGCGCGCGGCGTTCGGCGTCGAGATGCTGAAGCTCGCGCATCCGCAGACGGGCGCGCCGATGTGCGTGCCGGCCTACGGGCCGTCGACCGACGGCGCGCCGCCACAGGCGGCCGGCGTCTTCGACCGGGATCTCGCCGTATGACGACGTTCGCGATGCGCAAGCGCCTCGCGGCGACGGGCAGGGGCGCGGCGAAGGGGCGGGCCGGCGCGATCGCGTTCGGCCTCGTCGCGCTGATCGCGCTGCTCGCGGCGCTGCGGATCGCCCCCGATCTGCGCGTGTGGTGGGCCGCGGCGCCCGGCAGCGATGCCGCCGCGCTCGCGCACGTGTTCCTGTTCGACCTCAACCTGCCGCGCGTCGCGGCCGCGCTCGTCGCGGGCGGCTGCCTCGGCATCGCCGGCGCGCTGTTCCAGTCGCTCACGCGCAATCCGCTCGCGTCGCCCGACCTGCTCGGCGTGACGGGCGGCGCCCAGCTCGGGCTGCTCGCGGCGATGCTGGTGCCGGCGCTGGCGGGCGTCGCATCGGTGCCGCTGTTGTTCGTGTGCGGGCTCGCGGCCGCCGCCTGCGCGATCGTCGCGGCGGGCGGCTGGCGCGCGACGCCGTTGCGGCTCGTGCTCGCGGGCAGCGTCTGCATGCTGCTGTTCGCGGCGCTGTCGACGCTCGTGCTCGCGTTCTTCGAGCAGAACATCGCGGGCGCCGCGCTGTGGACCAACGGCAGCCTGTACCAGCCGGGCGCGACGGGCCTCGCGCTCGCCGCGCGCTGGCTCGTCGTGCCGCTCGTCGCGCTGCCGTTCGTGATCCGGCCGCTGAATCCGCTCACGCTCGGCGACGATGCGGCGGCCGCGGCCGGCGTGCGCGTCGATGCGACGCGGCTCGCCGCGACGATCGTCGCGGTCGCGTTCACGAGCGTGGCCGTCAGCATCGCGGGCCCGCTGTCGTACGTCGGCCTCGTCGCGCCGAACCTGCTGCGCCAGGTGCGCGGCGCCCGCGCGGCGCGGCTCGGTGTCCTGGTGCCGCTGTCGGCGCTCGCCGGCGGTGCGCTCGTGCTCGTCACCGACAGCGCGGTGCTCGCGTCGGGCCTCGATGAGACGCTGTCGACCGGCGTCGCGATCGCACTGGTCGGCACGCCGCTGATGCTTGCGATGATCCGGCGCGGCGCCGCGTGGTCGGGCGTGCTGCACGCGGATGCCGAACGCGCCGCGGGCGGCGGCTCGACGCGGCTCGTCGGCTGGCTCGAACGGCCCGGCTGGCCGTTGCGCACCGTGCTGTTCGTCTTGGCGGGCGGCCTGGTCGTGTTCGTCGGCGTGTCGGCCGGCCCCGAATGGCTGTCGCCCGCGCGCTGGTCGGCCGCGCTGTCCGGTCACGACGCGCTCGCGCGGATGCTGATCGACCTGCGCATGCCGCGCCTGCTGTGCGCGCTGCTCGCCGGTGCGTTGCTGGCAGTCAGCGGCGTCGCGATGCAGAGCGTCGTGCGCAATCCGCTCGCGGGCCCCGAAGTGCTCGGCGTGACGCAGGGCGCGGGGCTCGTCACGCTGTTCGCGTTGTCGACGTGGCCGCTGATGGGCCATGCGACGCTTGCCGCCGCCGCGCTGATCGGCGGCGGGCTGTCGCTCGCGATCACGCTCGCGCTGAATCACCGCCATCGCTACGCGCCGCTCGCGGTTGCGCTCACCGGCATCGTGATCGGCGCGCTGTGGACCACGCTCGCGCAGTGGCTGATCACCCAGGAAAGCGTGCAGCCCGCGCGCTTCGTCGTGTGGCTCGTCGGCGGCACGTACGGCCGCAGCTGGGGCGAGGTGTCGATGCTGCTGCCGTGGTGCGTGCTCGCGGTGCCGGTGTTCGCGTGGCTCGCGAAACCGCTCGACATGCTCGCGCTCGGCGACGATCAGGCGGCCGCGCTCGGCCTGCCGGTGGCCGCGCTGCGGCCGCTCGCGCTGACGATCGCGACGCTCGCCGCGTGCGCGGCCGTCGCGGCGGTCGGGCCGGTCGGCTTCATCGGGTTGATGGCGCCGCACGTCGCGACGATGCTCGGCGCGCGCCGGCATCGCACGCGGCTGTGGCTCGCGGCGGCATGCGGCGCGCTGATCCTCGGCGTCGCGGATCTGGCGGCGCGCACCGTCGTCGCGCCGCGCGAAGTGCCGGCCGGCGTGCTGACCGCGCTGATCGGCGCGCCGTACCTGCTCGGGCTGCTGATTCTCGAGGGGCGCCGCGCCCGGCGCGCGGGGCGATGACGCCGGCGCTCGACGGCGCGCGCGCCACGCGCTTTTCGGCGTTCGCGCCGGAACCGTTCGCCGAGCACCTCGACGTCGTGTGGCTCGGCATGCCCGACGACGCGCATGCGCCGGGGCGCGTCATCGTGCCCGTCAGCGCGTTGCCCGCGCACCGCGACGCCGTGCTCGGCGCGATGGTCGACCATTACGGCGGCGATCCCGCGCAGCATGCGCGCGCGCTGATGTCGCAATGGAGCAAATACTATTTCGGCCGCGCGGCGCCGGCCGGCGTCGTCGCCGCGCTGACGCTCGGCCGTCCGCTCGACATGACGCCCGAACGCACGTTCGTCGCGCTCGACGACGGAATGCCGGCCGCGCTGTATTTCGCGAGCGATGCGCTCGGCGCGCCGTGCGACGAACCCGAGCCGCGCTATGCGGGGCTCGTCGCGCATCTCGGCGCGGTGATCGACCTGCTCGCGGCAATGGGCCGCGTCACGCCGCGCGTGCTGTGGAGCAACGCGGGCAACCTGCTCGACTATCTGCTCGATACGTATCGTGCGCTGCCGTGCGCGGCCGATCCCGTCCGCGATGCGGACTGGCTGTTCGGTTCGGCCTGCGTGCGCGGCGAATCGAATCCGCTGCGCCAGCCCGTGCGCGATGCCGTGCCGCGCTCGCCGCTGCTGCCGACGCCGTTTCGCGCGCGCCGCGTGTGCTGCCTGCGCTACGAAATTCCTGGAGAAACGCAACTGTGTGGAAGCTGCCCCCTGCTACTGACGATGGACGACGCGGCGCTGGCCGGGCAGGACGCGATCCGGTGACGCACGCCGGCCGCCGGCATGTGCTCGGCACGCTCGCGGCCGCGCTCGGCGCCGCGTGGTGCGGCGCGTTTTCCGCATCGGCCGCCGCCGCTTCCGTGGCCGGAGGTGCCGGCGGTGCGCAGGGCGGCGTGTCGCTGGCCGGCAATCCCGTCGTGTCGCAGGCCAGCGCGAGGATGCCCGTGAGGCCGCAGCGCGTGGTCGCGCTCGACTTCATGTTCGCGGAAAGCGTGATCGCGCTCGACCTCGTGCCGGTCGGGATGGCCGATACCGCGTTCTACCCGGGCTGGCTCGGCTACCGCAGCGAGCAGCTCGCGCACGTGACCGACATCGGCTCGCGGCAGGAGCCGGGGCTCGAGGCGATCGCGGCGGTCAAGCCCGACCTGATCATCGGCGTCGGTTTCCGGCACGCGCCGATCTTCGACGCGCTCGACCGGATCGCGCCGACGATCCTGTTCCAGTTCAGCCCGAACGTGTCGGAAGACGGCGTGCCGGTCACGCAACTCGACTGGATGCGGCAGATCTTCCGGACGATCGGCGCGGTGACGGGGCGCGACGCGCGCGCGCAGGCGGTCGAAGCGCAACTCGACGCCGGCATCGCGCGCAACGCGGCGCGGCTCGCGGCCGCGGGCCGCCACGGCGAGCGCGTCGCGCTGCTGCAGGATCTCGGCTTGCCCGATCGTTACTGGGCCTATACGGGCAACAGCACGTCGGCGGGCCTCGCGCGCGCGCTCGGGCTCGATCCGTGGCCGCGGAAGCCGACGCGGGAGGGCACGCTGTACGTGACGTCGGCCGATCTGCTGCGGCAGCGTGACCTGGCCGTGCTGTTCGTGACCGCGTCGGGGATGGACGTGCCGTTGTCGTCGAAACTCGATTCGCCTGTATGGCGTTTCGTGCCCGCGCTGCGTGAGCACCGGATCGCGCTGATCGAGCGCAATATCTGGGGATTCGGCGGCCCGATGTCGGCGCTGAAGCTGGCCGACGTGATGACCGATACGATGCTGAAGCTGCCGCGTTGAGCGCCGGGCGCGCTTCGAGCCGCGGACGACGCTGCATTTGACGGGCAGGGCGCGGCGACCGGCCTGACGACGCGCGGTTTCCGCCTTTCCGTTTCGCCATACGTCAGTCGAATTCCCCGCTGAAACGAAAATCGCCGACTCGCTGCCATCGCAGCGTGTCGGCGATTTTTTCGATCGACCGCGGTGTCGTGTTACGCGCTCAGCGCATCGACGCCATCCTGCGCACGCAGGCGTGCCGGTTGCGTGTCGCTGACGATACGCCCGTTGTCGAGCTTCAACAGACGGTCGGCGAGATCGAAATAGCGGTCGTCGTGCGTGATCACGATCACGGCCTTGCCGCGCGCGCGCAGCTCGGGCAACAGTTGTTCGTAGAACACGGCCTTGAACGACGGGTCCTGGTCGGCCGCCCATTCGTCGAACAGGTAGAACGGGCGATCTTCCAGGTAGGCGACGACGAGCGCGAGCCGCTTGCGCTGCCCGGTCGACAGCGCGCGCGTCGAAAACGCGCCGTCGACCACCTTCACCTTGTGGTCGAGCGCGAGTTTCGCGACGAGCGCGTTCGCCCGCGCATCGGCCTGCGCGCGGGACGGATCGTCGGGGTCGACGATGCCGAGCAGCGCATCGAACAGGTGGAAATCGTTGAACACCGCGCTGAAGCGCTGCCGATAGGCCGCGCGCTCGCGCCAGCCGATCGTGCGGCCGTCGACCTCGATCGTGCCTTCTTCGGGCTCGTACAGCCCCGTCAGCACCTTCGCGAGCGTCGTCTTGCCGCTGCCGTTGCCGCCGACGATGAACACGAGTTCGCCCGGCTTGATCGTCAAATCGATCGGCCCGATGCTGAACATCCGTTCGTCGCGCTCGTGGAAATACGCATGCGTGACGCCGCGCAGCGTGACCGCGCCGGCCGGCGGCACGTCGGGCGCATCGGCCGCGGGCGGCACCGTGCGCAGCGCGCCGAACTCGGCCATCACGCCTTCGATCCGCGTGAGCGACACGCGCGCCGCGTTGACGGTCGGCAGGTTGTTCAGCAGGCCGTCGAGCGGCACGAGCATGAACAGGAACACGACGACGTAGCCGGCGGCCGCGGCCGGGTCGGCATGCACGCCGAGCTGCGGCCAGAACGACGCGACGCCGAGGAATACGTAGAACAGGAAAATGATCCAGCCGACCCCGACCGCATACGCGCTGAACGCGCGGCGGCGGTGGTCGCGCACTTCGCCGATCGCGGCGCCGAGCTGGCCGTCGACGAACTGGCGGGCGCGCGCATCGTGCAGCTTCAGCTCCTTCGCGCCGGAGAACAGCGAGCCGAGATAGCCGAACAGGCGGTCCTGCGCCTGGCCGGCGGCTTCGAGCGCCGCGATCGCGCGGCGGTCGCCGGTGTGATAGCCGAGCGAGCCGGCGACGATCGCGGCCAGCGCCAGCAGGCACACGGGCCAGGACAGCCACGCGAGATAGCCGAGGCAGCCGAACACGATCGAGCCGTGCATGACCAGGTTCGGCAGCGCGAAGAACAGCATCGACACGTTGGTCGCGTCGTCGGTCAGCACCGACTGCACGGGCGCCGCGCCGATCCGCTCGATGTCGCGCAGTTCGGCCGCGCCGACGCGCCGCGCCAGATGCACGCGCAACCGCGCCATCGTGTCCTGCGACAGGCGGGCGAACAGCGTGCCCGACACGATCCGCGTGACGAGCGCGATCACCGCGCACAGTGCGAAGCGCCACGCGAGGGACGCATCGGCGGCGCCCGGTTGGGACAGCGCGCGGTTCAGCGTCGCGACGAGCAGCACGCTCGCGACACCGTTCAGCACGCAGGCGGTCAGCGCCAGCGTGAGCGACACGCGGCTTTCGCGCAGCAGCGCAAGGATCAGGCGCGCCGCGGGGCGGCCGGGGGAAGCGTCGAGGGACGGCGGGGAAGAAGGCTCGTGGGCGGCTGTCATCGGCAACGTCGGTAAAGGGAAGGCAGGCAATAACGCGAAAAACGGCAAATCCGGCGCGAAAGCGGCGGGCGGGGCGAACCCCGTTCCGGCTTTCCTCCCTGATAGACGAACGGGCCGCGCAAATATTTAGCGACATCGTCAAAAAAAAGCGGTCGCACGCATTTTGCGCACAAAGCGGTAAAAAATCGGCCGCGTCGTTCGTCACACCAGTGAAGCCGCCCCAAGCGGCCCCGAGACTTGGCCGAAGCGGCCGGACCGAAGGATTTCACGCACATGACGAGTTTCCCGACTGCGCTGCATCACCGAATCCGCGAACTGGCGCGCATCGCGCCCGACGCGCCCGCCATCGCGGTGCCTTTCCAGAACGACCTGCGCCTGTCGCGCGGTGCGCTCGACGCACGCGCATCGCAACTCGCCCGGCGCCTGCGCGCGGCCGGCGTCGGCGCCGAAGTGCGGGTCGGCGTGTGTGTCGAGCGTTCCGGCGACCTGTTCGTCGCGCTGCTGGCCGTGCTGAAGGCCGGCGGCGTGTTCGTGCCGCTCGATCCGCGCCATCCGGCCGCGCGCCTCGACTGGATCGTGCAGGACGCGCAATTGCGCCACGGCATCGTCGACGCCGCCGGCCGCGCGGCGCTCGGCACGCCGTTCGAACACGCGTTCGACGCAACGGAGAAGGCATCGGGCGTCGCGCAGAATCACGCGTTCGATGACGACATCGTGACCGTGCATCCGCGTTCGGCCGCCTACATGATCTATACGTCGGGTTCGACCGGCACGCCGAAGGCGGTGGTCGTCGAGCACGGGCCGCTCGCCGCGCATTGCGACGCGCTCGCGGCCGCGCTGCCGATCGAGGCCGGCGACCGTCTGTTGCATTTCGCGTCGGTCAACTTCGACGCCGCGCACGAATGCTGGCTCGCGCCGCTTGCGGTCGGCGCCGGCATCGTCGTGGCGCCGCCGCAGCCGTTCGCGCCGGACGCCGCGCATGCGCTGATGGTGCGCGAAGCCGTGAACGTCGCCGCATTTCCGCCGGCGTACCTGCGCGAATTCGCGGCCGTCGCCGCGCGCGACGGGGTGCCGCCGGCCTTGCGCGTGCTCGCGTTCGGCGGCGAAGCGCTGCCGCAGCAGGCGTTCGAATTCGTGCGCCGCACGTTCCCGGCAGTACGCCTGATCAACGGTTACGGGCCGACCGAAGCCGTGATCTCGCCGATGCTGTGGCCGGTCGAACCGGGCGAGACGCCGGTGCTGGCCGCCGACGACGCATTTGCGTCGCTGCCGATCGGCCGCGTGATCGGCCCGCGGGTCGCGCGCATCGACGGCGCCGACGCCGCTGGGGTGGGCGAGTTGCTGCTCGGCGGCGTGTGCGTCGCACGCGGTTATCACGGTCGCCCGGCGCTCACGGCCGAGCGTTTCATTCCCGATGCGGACGGTGAACCCGGCGCGCGCGTCTATCGCACCGGCGACCTTGCACGCCTGCGCGACGACGGCGCATACGATTATCTGGGCCGCCTCGACGATCAGGTCCAGGTGCGCGGCGTGCGCGTGGAGCCGGCGGAAATCGCCGCGTGCCTGCGCTCGCACCCGGCCGTGGCCGACGCGGCGGTGATCGCCGACACCGCCAATGGGCCGACGCGGCTGATCGCGTGCGTCGCGCTGCGCGCGGCGGCCGACGATGCCGCATTGAAGGCGCACGTGGCCGCGCAATTGCCGGCCGCGTGGCAGCCGCACCGGTTCGTACGTTGCGACGCGCTGCCTTATACGCTGAACGGCAAGCTCGACCGTGCCGCGCTGCGCGAGCGGATTGCCGCCGCGCGCGAAACGACGCAAGCTGCAGGCGAGGCGCCACGCACGCCGACCGAACAACAGATCGCGGATATCTGGCAAACGCTGCTGGGCCTCGACGTCACGCCGTCGCGCGACGATCGTTTCTTCGCGCTGGGCGCCGACTCGCTCGCCGCGATGCAGTTGCAGGCCGCGATCCGTGCCGCCGTGCGCGTGAATCTGCGGCTCGACACGCTGTTCGCCGATCCGGCGCTCGCCGAACTGGCCGAAACCGTCGATCGCGCGGAACGCGAGACCGGCGAACCGCTGGCCGCGATTGCCGCGCGCCGCGCGCCGGCCGATGCGGCCGCGGCGGGTGCGCCGTACGTCGATCGTGCGGCATCGCTCGCGCAGCAACGCTTCTGGGTGCTCGCGCAAACGCGCGACGCCAGCGCCGCGTATCACATCGCCGCGCACTGGACGATCGACGGCGTGCTCGACCGCGACGCGCTGCAGCGTGCGCTCGATCACGTGATCGGGCGTCACGAAGCATGGCGCACGACGCTCGTCGACAACGACGACGGCGTCGTGATGCAGCGGATTCACGCGCATCTGCCCGTGTCGATCGCCGCGGTCGACCTGCGCGAACAGCCGCCGGCTGCCCGCGACGCGCAAGCCGCGCGTCTTGCCGAGCGCGACGCGGCCGAACCGTTCGACCTCGCGCGCGGCCCGCTGCTGCGCGCGACGCTGGTCGCGCTCGCGGACGACCGTCACCGGCTGCTGCTGACCGCGCATCACGCGATCACCGATGGCTGGAGCTCGCGCTGCGCGTTCGACGAACTGTCGGCGGCGTACCGCGCGTATGCCGAAGGCCGCGAACCGTCGCTGCCCGCCTTGCCGATCCAGTACGCCGACTACGCGGACTGGCAGCGCGACATGCTGGCCGGCGGCGAGGGGGAGCGCCAGCTCGACTACTGGCGAGGCGCGTTGCGCGACGTGCCGGGCCCGCTCGCGCTGCCGGTGGATCGCCAGCCGGGCGCCGCACGCACGCTGCACGGCGCGCGCGTATCGGTGCGCCTGCCCGATGCGGTCGCGGCCGACGTGCGGCAACTCGCCCGCGACGCGCAGGCGACCGTCTTCACGGTGCTGCTGGCCGCGCTCGACGCGTGGCTGTCGCGCCTGACCGGCGAAACGGACGTCGTCGTCGCGGTGCCGGTCGCGCATCGCCAGCGCCCCGAAACGCGTGCGTTGCTGGGGCTTTTCCTGAATACGGTCGCGCTGCGCGTGCGCGTGGCGCCGACGCTGCCGTTCCGTGCGCTCGTCGACGCGGCGCGTACCGCGGCGCTCGATGCGGTCGCGCACCAGGACGTGCCGTTCGAGCGCGTCGTCGACGCGGTGAAGCCGCCCGTCAAGCGCGGCGACGAATGGCTGCGCGTGAAATTCGCGCAGCAATTCGACGCACGGCACGACAGCGTGCTGCCGGGCGCCACGGCGGTCGCGACGCCGGGGCCCGATCTCGCCGCGCGCTTCGATTTCGCGCTGGATTTCACCGACGACGCGAACGGGATCGAACTGGTCGCGGCCTATGCGACCGACTGCATCGATGCCGATACCGCGCGTGCCTGGCTCGACAGCTATGCGGCGCTCGTCGCGTCCGCCGCGCATGAGCCGCATGCGACGACGGCCGCGCTGCCGTGCGATGCATCGGCTGTGTCGCGCCAGCCGCGCGACGGCCGTGCACTGCGCGTCGAACATGCCGACGTCGTTGCCGCATTCGCGCGGCAGGCGGCCGCGTATCCGCATCGCGTCGCGCTCGCCGACGCATCGGCATCGCTGACGTTCGCCGAACTCGACGACGCATCGAACCGCATCGCGCGGGCGCTGACGCAACGCGGCGTGGCCGCCGAAGCGCCGGTCGTCGTCTGCATCGAGCGTTCGGCGCGTTTCGTCGTCGGCCTGCTGGGCGCGCTGAAAGCCGGCGCGCTGGCCGTGCTGCTCGACCCCGCGCAGCCGGCCGCGCGTCTTGCGGCTGCTGCTGCCGACTGCGGCGCGCGCTGGGCGCTCGTCGCCGAGCCGGCCGCGTGGCCGGCCGGCATCGACGCGCAGCCGCTCGACGTCGACGCGCTCGCGCAGGACGCGACGCTTGCCCATGCGGCCGGCGCGCGCGTCGCGCCGCACCCGGAACAGGGCGCGTACCTGATCTACACGTCGGGCTCGACCGGCACGCCGAAGGGCGTCGTCGTGTCGCACGGCGCGCTGGCCGACTACGTGCAGGGGATGCTCGACGAACTCGCGTTCGCGCCCGACGCATCGTTCGCGATGGTGTCGACCGTCGCGGCCGACCTCGGCCACACGACGCTGTTCGGCGCGTTGTGCGCGGGCCGCACGCTGCACCTGCTGCCGGCCGCGTGCGCGTTCGATCCGGACCTGTTCGCCGACGAAATGCGCCGCCGTGAAGTCGGCGTGCTGAAGATCGTGCCGAGCCACCTGCAGGCGCTGCTCGATGCGCGCGTGCCGGCCGACGTGCTGCCGCGCCACGCGCTCGTGACGGGCGGCGAAACGCTCACGTGGGCGCTCGTCGCGCGGCTGGCCGCGCTCGCGCCGGCCTGCCGCGTGATCAACCATTACGGGCCGACCGAAGCGACGGTCGGCGCGATCGCATGCGACACCGCGTCGATCGCCGCCGATGCGCGCGATCCCGCGAGCGGCGTGCCGCTCGGCCTGCCGTTGCCGAATGCGCGCGCGCTGGTGCTCGACGCGTTCGGCGCATGCGTGCCGGCCGGCGCGACCGGCGAGCTGTATCTCGGCGGCCCGGGCGTCGCGCGCGGCTACCTCGGCCGCCCGGCGCAAACGGCGGAGCGCTTCGTGCCCGATCCGTTCACGCCGGGCGCGCGGCTGTATCGCACCGGCGACCGCGTGCGGTTGCGTACGGACGGCCGCGTCGCCTTCCTCGGCCGTATCGACGATCAGGTGAAAATTCGCGGCTACCGTGTCGAGCCGGGCGAGGTGAGTGCGGCCGTGCGCGCGGCCGGCCCGATCGCGCAGGCCGAAACGCTCGCGATCGAGCACGATGGCCGCCTGCGGCTCGCGACGTTCGTCGTGATGCGCGACGGCGCCGCGTTCGACGAAGCGGCCTTGCGTGCCGCGCTCGCCGCGAAGCTGCCCGACTACATGGTGCCCGCGCAATTCGTCGCGCTCGCGCGTCTGCCGGTGACGGCGAACGGCAAGATCGATCGCGCGGCATTGCGCGAACTGGCCGTCGCGCCGGTTGCAGCCGCGTCCGGCGATGCGCCGCAAGGCACGATCGAAACGGTGCTCGCCGACGTCTGGCAGGCCGTGCTGAAGGCGCCGAAGGTCGGCCGAGACGACAATTTCTTCGAACTCGGCGGCGATTCGATCCTCGTGCTGCAAGTGATCGCCCGGGCGCGCAAGCGCGGCGTGCGCTTCACGCCGAAGCAGCTGTTCGACGGGCCGACGGTCGCCGAACTCGCGCGCATCGCGAAAACGGATGACACGGCCGTCGCCGCGCAGCAGCCGGCGAGCACGGTCGGAACGACACATGCAACACCGGCTGACACGCCGATCCTGACGCCCGCGCAACAGCGCTTCTTCGCGCTCGATATCCCGCGCCGTGGCCACTGGAACCAGTCGGTGTCGTTCGATGTGCGCGGCACGTTCGACGCGGACGCATTCGCACGCGCATTCGACGCATTGCTCTCGCATCACCACGCATTCCGCCAGCGCTTCGCGCGCGGCGCGGACGGCGCGTGGCACGCGAGCGACGCGGCGAAGCCGTACGACGCGCTGCCGTTCGTCGAAGTCGTCGCACGCGACGAAGCCGACGCGCTGGCGCGCTTCGATGCGCTGCAACGCCGTCTCGACCTCGGCAACGGGCCGCTCGCCTGCGCGTGCGCGGCACGGCTGCCGGACGGTTCGACGCGACTCTATCTGGCAATTCACCATGCGATCGTCGATGGCGTGTCGTGGCGCATCCTGCTCGACGACCTGGACACGGCCTATCGCGCCGCATGCGAACGCACGCCGCTCCGCTTGTCGCAGCCGGGCCTGCGTGCGGACGCCTGGGCCGCACGGCTCGCCCGCGCGGC
Source organism: Burkholderia sp. AU45388 (assembly GCF_030481585.1). Lineage (NCBI taxonomy): Bacteria > Pseudomonadati > Pseudomonadota > Betaproteobacteria > Burkholderiales > Burkholderiaceae > Burkholderia > Burkholderia sp. AU45388. The sequence goes on from NZ_JAUJPV010000013.1 coordinate 73,980, forward strand.
GACGGAGCAGGCGTCGCCGTTCGCGGGCGAAGCCGCCTACTGGGCCGGCATGGCGCAGGGCGACGACATCGTGCCCGATCACGCCGACGCAGCGGCGACGAACGCCGATGCGGCCGTCGTCGTGCAGACGATCGACGCGGCATTGACCCGCGCCGCGCTCACCGACGCGCACGCGGCCTATCGCACGCAGACGATCGAGCTGCTCGGCGCGGCGCTCGCGCTGGCGCTGGCCGGCACGAGCGGCGCTGCATCGTGCCGGGTCGAACTCGAAGGACACGGCCGCGAAGCGCTGTTCGACGATGCGGATGCCAGCCGCACGATCGGTTGGCTGACGAGCCATTACCCGGTGACGCTGCCGGTCGAGGCGACGGCCCGCGACACGCTGTGCGCGGTCAAGGACACGCTGCGCGCGGTGCCGCACAAGGGGCTCGGCTTCGGCGTGCTCGCGCACTACGGCGATGCGGCCACGCGTGCGACGCTGGCTGCCGTGCCGCGCCCGCGCGTCACGTTCAACTATCTCGGCCAGTTCGACGCGCCGCGCGATGCGACGCTCGTCCCGCGTTTCGGCGGCACGGGTGTCGAGCGCGATCCTCAAGGGCCGCTCGGCAATACGCTCGCGATTCATGCGTACCTCGACACGGACGGCGACGGCGCGCGCACGCTGAAAGTGCATTGGGTCTACGGTGCGCCGCAATTCGAACGCGCGACGATCGACGCGTTCGCCGCACGCTTCGCGGCCGCGCTGCGCGAACTCGTCGACGCATGCGCGTCGCGCATCGCGCATCGCGGCGCCGGCGCGACGCCGGGCGATTTCCCGCTCGCGCAGGCCGCCGGACTCACGCAGGCCGCGATCGAACGCGCGCCGCTCGACTGGCGCGCGATCGACGACGTGTATCCGCTGTCGCCGATGCAGCAGGGCATCCTGTTCCATGCGTTGTTCGCGCCCGGCCACGCGAGCTACGTGAACCAGCTCGTCGCGACCGCGACCGCGCTGGACGCCGACCGGCTCGCGGCCGCGTTCGACGCGTCCGTCGCGCGTCACGACATCCTGCGCACGAGCGTGATGCCGGACGAGGCCGCGCCGCTGCAGTGCGTGCATCGTCACGCGCGCATGCCGGTCGAGCAGCTCGACTGGCGCACGCGCGGCGACACGCTCGACGCCGATTTCGACGCGTGGCTCGCGGCCGACCGCACGCGCGGGTTCGACTGGCGCGAGCCGCCGCTGATGCGGCTCACGCTGATCCGCGTGACGGACGATGCGTGGCGCGTCGTCTGGACGCGCCACCACGTGCTGCTCGACGGCTGGAGCACCGCGCGCCTGCTCGCCGACGTGCTGCGCGACTACCGCGACCCGGACGCCGTGTCGCCGTTCGCGAGCCGCCCGGCGCTGCGCTATCGCGATTTCATCGCATGGCTCGGCACGCGCGACCGCGACGCCGACGAGCGCTTCTGGACCGAGCGCCTGGCGCGGCTCGACGCACCGACGCTGATCGCTGAGCGCACGGCCGACCGCGCGGAGGCCGAGATGGTCACGTGGCGCGCGACGCTCGATGCCGATACGACGGCGCGCGTCGCGCAGACCGCCCGCGCGCTGAAGCTGACCGTCAACACGCTGGTGCAGGGCGCGTGGGCGCTCGCGCTGCAGCGGATGACGCACCAGCCGGCCGTCGCGTTCGGCGCGACCGTCGCCGGCCGTCCCGATGCGCTCGCGGACGTCGACTCGGTGCTCGGCCTCTTCATCAACACGCTGCCGGTCATCACCGCACCGGCGCCGCGGCAACGTGCGGCCGACTGGCTGCAAACGCTGCAACGCGAAAACGCGGCGGCCGCCGAACATGCGCACACGCCGCTCGCCGACATCCAGCGCTGGGCGCGCGGGTCGGGCGGCGCACTGTTCGACACGCTGGTCGTGTTCGAGAACTATCCGGTCGAGGAATCGGTGCGCGACGCCGATCCGCGCGCGCTGGCGTTGAGCGGCGTACGCAGCATCGAGGCGACCGATTTCGCGCTGACGCTCGTGATCGAGAGCGGCGCCGAACTGACGATCGACTACGGCTACGACACCGCACGCGTCGATGCGCGTCAGGTCGCGACCTGGCATCGCGCGTTTGCCTGCGCGCTCGATGCGCTGGCCCGTACGCCGGACGCGCGGCTCGGCACGCTGTCGATCGCCGACGAGGCGACCCGCGATGCGCTGGCGGCTGCGCAGGACACGGCGCAAACCTGGCCGGACGCGCAACGTCAGCCGCTGCATCTGCAATTCATGGACGCCGCACGCGCGACGCCCGACGCGACCGCACTCGAATACGCGGACGCTCACGGCCGCGTGCAGCGCTCGACCTATCGCGAACTCGACGCCGCTACGTCGCGCATCGCCGCCGCGCTGCGCCGGCGCGGCGTGCAGCCCGACACACCGGTCGCGCTGTGCGTCGAGCGCTCGTTCGACATGGTGATGGCGCTCGTCGGCGTGCTGAAGGCCGGCGCCGCGTACCTGCCGGTCGATCCAGACTATCCGGCCGAGCGCATCGCATACCTGCTGCGCGATGCGCGGCCGGCCGTCGCGATCACGCAGGCGCATCTGCGCGAGCAGGTCAAGGCCGCGCTGGGCGAGGGCGCCGACACGCCGTTACTGACGGTCGCGGATCTGCTGGCCGACGAAGCGGGCGAGATCGACGACGCAACCATCGCGATCGACGACGCGCAGCTCGCGTACCTGATCTACACGTCCGGCTCGACCGGCAAGCCGAAGGGCGCCGGCAACACGCACGGCGCGCTCGCGAACCGGATCGCGTGGATGCAGCACGCGTACCGGCTGACGCGCGACGACGTCGTGCTGCACAAGACGCCGTTCGGCTTCGACGTGTCGGTGTGGGAATTCGTGTGGCCGCTCGCAATCGGCGCGAAGCTCGCGATCGCCGCGCCGGGCGACCACCGCGACCCGGCGCGCCTGGCCGCCGCGATCCACGCGCACGGCGTAACGGTGCTGCATTTCGTGCCGTCGATGCTCGCCGCGTTCGCCGCGTATCTCGACGATTTCTCGGCCGCCGCGCAATGCGACAGCGTGCGCCTGATCGTCGCGAGCGGGGAGGCGCTGGCGCCCGAACTCGTCGCCAAGATGGCGCGATTGCTGCCGAACGCGACGCTCGTGAACCTGTACGGGCCGACCGAGGCCGCGATCGACGTGTCGCACTGGACCTGCGGCCCCGACGACGCGCAGGCGGTCGCGGTGCCGATCGGCCATCCGATCGCGAACCTGCAACTGCACGTGCTCGATGCCGCATGGCAGCCGGTGCCGGCCGGCGCGACCGGTGAACTGTATCTCGCGGGCGCGGGCCTCGCGCGCGGCTATCTCGGCCGTCCGGCGCTCACCGCCGAGCGCTTCGTGCCCGATCCGTTCGTGCCGGGCGCGCGCATGTACCGCACCGGCGACCTCGCACGCCGACGCGCGGACGGCGCGCTCGACTACCTCGGCCGCGTCGACACGCAGGTGAAGCTGCGCGGCCAGCGGATCGAGCCGGGCGAGATCGAGGCGCTGTTGCGCGCGGCGCCGGGCGTCAACGATGCGGTCGTGATCGTGCGCGACGAGCAACTGATCGGCTATGTCGCGCGCGGCGACGCCGGCCCGCTCGACCGTGCGGCGCTGCTCGACGCGCTGCGTGCGCAACTGCCGGCGTACATGGTGCCGTCGCAGTTGATCGAGCTCGATGCGTTGCCGGTCACGCCGAACGGCAAGTGCGACCGCCATGCGCTGCCCGCGCCGGTGCGCGAAGCGACCGAAACCGTCGAACTCGCGACCGATACCGAGCGCGCGCTCGCGGCAATTTGGCAACGCGTGCTGCACGTGGACGCGATCGGCCGCGACGGCGATTTCTTCCTGCTCGGCGGCCACTCGCTGCTCGCGACGCAGGCCCATGCGCAGGCGAACCTGCACTGGGGGCTCGCGCTGCCGCTGCGCACGCTGTTCGACACGCGCACGCTCGCGCGCTGCGCGCAAGCGATCGACGCGGCCTGCGCGGCACGCGGCGCGACCGATGCGGCGAGCGCGATCGACGCGCTGCTCGGCGAACTGGAAACCCAATAAGGACGACGGATGACGAAGGTTCAACCCGACTGGCTCGCGCTCGCGACGCGTTTCGCGCAACTGCCCGACGCGCAGCGCGCGGTCTTCATCGACAAGCTCGGCGCGGCCGGCATCGACTTCCGCGTATTGCCGATTCCGCCGCGCACGCCGCGCGGCGATCGCGTGCCGGCGTCGTTCGCGCAGACGCGGCTGTGGCTGCACGCGCGGCTGATCGATGCGCCGGACGCGTATCACATCACCGAGCGCCTGGCGCTGACGGGGCCGCTCGACGTGCATGCGCTGCGTCTGGCATGCGATGCATTGATCGCGCGCCACGAGGCGCTGCGCACGACCTTCGACGAAGCGCAGGACGGCGTCGCGCAGACGATCCACGCACCGCTGCGCTGCCCGTGGCGCGAAACCGATCTCGAAGCGCTGCCGGACGCGCAGCGCGCGGCGCGCGCCGAAGCGGTGGCAACGGCCGATGAAGCCGAGCCGTTCGATCTCGGCACGGCGCCGCTCGTGCGCGCGCACCTGGTGCGCTTCGACGCGACGCATCACTGGCTCGCGCTGACCGTGCATCACATCGTGTCGGACGGCTGGTCGTCGGGCGTGATGCTGTTCGAGCTTGCGGCGTTCTATCGCGCGTATGCGTCGGGCGAACCGGTGCCGCTCGCGCCGCTGCCGATCCAGTACGCCGACTACGCGCTGTGGCAGCGCCGCTGGCTCGATGCCGGCGAGCGCGACCGTCAGCTCGCATTCTGGCGCGAGCGGCTCGATCCGCAGCGCGGCGTGCTGACGCTGCCCGGCGCGTCCGCGCGGCCGGCCCGTCGCAGTGTGCGCGGCGCGCGTCATGTGTTTTCGCTCGACGCGCGTATCGGCGCGCAGTTGCGTGCGTTCGCGGCGGCGTCCGGCGCGACGCCGTTCGCGGTGCTGCTCGCCGCGCTCGATGCGCTGCTGGCGCGCGCGACCGGCGACGCGCGGATCTGCGTCGGCGTGCCGGCCGCGAACCGCGAACGCGCGGAAGTCGCCGGCCTGATCGGCTTCTTCGTCAACACGCTGGCGATCGACGTCGACGTGCCCGCGCACGGCGATTTCTCGTCGCTGGTCGCGCGTACGCAGCGCGCGCTCGTCGACGCGCAGATGCACCAGGACGTGCCGTTCGAGCAGGTGGTCGACGCGCTCGGCGTGCCGCGCAGCGCGAGCCACCATCCGCTGTTCCAGGTGATGGCCGCATACGGCGAACGCCGCGCGCTGCCGCCGCTCGGCGCGGCGTCGGCCGCGCTGCTGCCGTCGGGCACGCCGTCCGCGAAATTCGACCTGACGCTGTCCGTCGAGGCGACGCCGGACGGCACGTTCGACGCCGCCTTCATCTACGCGCTCGACCTGTTCGACGCGGATGCGATCGCACGGCTGGCCGCGCGCTTCGTCACGCTGCTGACCGATGCGCTCGCGCGTCCCGAGATGCCGATCGGCGATCTCGACTGGCTGCCCGCCGACGAACGCGCGCAGCTCTTCGCGTGGAACGCGCCGGCCGGCGCGACCGACGCCGAGCCGTTCGTACCGGTGCATGCGCGCATCGCCGCGCATGCGCACGCGCGGCCCGACGCACGTGGCGTCGCCGATATCGACCGCGCGTTGACGCGCGGCGAGGTCGATGCCCGTGCCGCACGTTTGGCGCGCCATCTGGTGGCGGCCGGCGTGCGGCCCGAGATGCGCGTGGGCGTCGCGCTGCAGCGCTCGGTCGACCTGCTCGTCGCGCTGATCGCGGTGCTGAAGTCGGGCGCCGCGTTCGTGCCGCTCGATCCGGCTCATCCGCGCGAACGGCTCGCGCAGATCGTCGGCGATGCCGCCATCGCGCACGTGCTGACCGACGCCGCGAGCGCCGCGTCGCTGCCCGAATTGCCTGAACTGCGCATCTGGCGCGCGGACGCAATCGATGCGCTCGACGAAGCCGCGCACGTCGCGCTGCCGGACGTGCTGCCCGGCCATGCGGCGTATGCGATCTACACGTCGGGATCGACCGGCAAGCCGAAGGGCGTGATCGTCGACCACGCGTCGTTCGCGCTGCATTGCGCGGCGATCGCCGAGCGCTACGGCGCGGGCGAGAACGACGTGTTCCTGCTGTTCCAGTCGGTCAATTTCGACGGCGCGCACGAAGGCTGGTTTTCGCAGTACATGTCGGGCGCCGCCGTGTCGGTGACGGCCGACGTGCTGTGGCCGCCCGCGCAGACCTGCGCGATGATGATCCGCGACGGCGTGACGATGACCTACGTGCCGCCCGGCTGCGCGGCCCAGCTCGCCGAATGGGCGCTCGCGCACGGTGCGCCGCCGACGCTGCGTTCGCTGACCGTCGGCGGCGAGGCGACGTCGCGCGAGGCGTTCGCGATGCTGCGCCGCGCGCTGCCGAACGTGCGCGTGGTCAACGGCTACGGCCCGACCGAAACGGTCATCACGCCGACGTTGTGGATGTTCCGCCCCGGCGACGATCTCGCGAAGCTCGGCGACGCCGCATATCTGCCGATCGGCACGCTGGTCGGCGCGCGCACCGCGCACGTGCTCGACGCGCGGCTGCATCCGCTGCCGGTCGGCGTGATCGGCGAACTGTACCTGGGCGGCGAGGGCATCGGCGTCGCGCGCGGCTACCTGGACCGCCCGGCGCTGACGGCCGAGCGTTTCGTGCCCGATCCGTACGGCGCGCCGGGCGCGCGGCTGTACCGTACCGGCGATCTCGTGCGGCGCCGCGCGGACGGCGTATTCGATTTCATCGGCCGCGTCGATCACCAGGTGAAGCTGCGCGGCCTGCGCATCGAACTCGGCGAAATCGAAGCGCAGCTCGCCGCGCACGACGCGGTGCGCGAAGCCTGCGCGGTCGTGCACGGGCAGGGCGCGCTCGCGCAGCTCGTCGCGTACGTCGAGTTGACCGCCGAAGCACAGGCGGCCGCGCAGCCGGTCGAAGCCGCGACGCTCGACGCGCACCTGCGCCGCACGCTGCCCGACTACATGGTGCCCGCGCAACTGATCGTGCTCGACGCGCTGCCGCGCAACGCGAACAGCAAGGTCGACCGGGCGCGGTTGCCCGCGCCGGTGCGTGTCGAACGCGCGTACGAAGCGCCGCACGACGGCGACGAAGCCGCGCTCGCGGCGATCTGGTGCGACGTGCTGAATCTGGAGCGCGTCGGCCGCGGCGATCACTTCTTCGATCTCGGCGGTCATTCGCTCGCGGCCGTGCGCGTCGCGACGCGCGTGGCCGAACGGCTCGGCCGCGACGTGCCGGTGCGCGCGCTGTTCGAGGCGCCCGTGCTTGCGCAATACGCGCGGCAAGTGGCCGATGCGCCGCGCGCCGCGCATTCCGGCGCCACCGCACCGGGCGTGGCCGTGGCCAAACCGGACGCGCACGGCGTGTGGCCGCTGTCGCCCGCGCAGCTCGGCCTGTGGTTCCTGTGGCGCGCGCAGCCGGACAGCGCCGCGTACAACATTCCGGTCGCGCTGCGCGTGCGCGGCCCGCTGGACGTCGATGCGCTGCGCGCCGCGTTCGCGGAGGCGGCGGCCGTGCATCCGGCGCTGCGTGCGCGGCTCGTCGTCCGCGACGGCGCGCTGCCGGGCCAGCGGATCGACGCGGACGTTGCCGTCGATCTGCCGGTAATCGACCTGTCGGCGCAAACCGATGCGCTGGCTCGCGCGGCCGCGCTGACCGACGCGGATGCGCTCGCCCCGTTCGACCTCGCGGCCGACGCGCCGCTGTGGCGCGCTCGCGTGCTGCGGCTCGGGGCGGACGATCACGTGCTGTCGGTGACGATCCACCACATCGTGTCGGATGGCGAATCGATCGAGCTGTGGCTCGACGCGGTGCGCGCCCGCTATGTTGCCCGCGTGCAACGCAGCGCCGCGCCGGCCGATCGAGCCGTCGAACCGGCCGCGCAACCGCTCGTGCTGCCCGCGCCGTGCCATCCGGCGCGCGTCGCGTACTGGCGCGATGCGCTCGCCGATCTGCCGTCGCGCGTATTGCCGCAGCGCGCCGACGCGCCGGCCGTGCCGCAATGGCGCGCGGCCCGCATCGCGTTCGAATTCGATGCGCCGCTGATTCGCGCCGCGCGCGACGCCGCGTCGGCCTCGCATGCGACGCTGCCGATGCTGCTGCACGCGGCGCTCAACACCGCGCTGTTCCGCGCGACGGGCGTGGCCGACCAGCCGGTCGGCGTGCTCGCGTCGACGCGCGAGCTCACGGGCGACGCGGCGCGTACCGCGCTGGGCCTCTTCATCAACTCGGTCGTCGTGCGCACGCGGATCGATCCGGCCGCGCGCCGCGCGGACGTGCTGGCGCAGGTGCGCGACACGGCGCTCGCCGCGTATGCGCATGCCGACGTGCCGTTCGCCGACGTCGTGGCCGCGCTGCGTGCGCCGCGCGCCGCGCGGGCCAATCCGCTGTTCCAGGTGATGTTCAACTACCTGCGTCCGACCGGCGCCGCCGCGCGCGACTGGGCCGGCCTGTCGCTGGCCGGATTCGACGACGTGCGCCATCGCGTCGTGTTCACGCTGGAGCTGGACGTCGTCGAGCATCCGGACGGCCGCGTGAGCGCCGCGTTTTCGTATGCGGACGAACTGCTCGCGCGCGATTTCGTCGAGACGCTCGTCGATCTGTATCACGACGAAGTCGCGCGTTTCGCCGGTGCGTCGCAGGCGGCGCTCGGCGGACCCGATGCGCACGCCGCCACGCACGCGGCGTCCGGCGCACGTACCAACGCCGCGACACCGCTCCACGCAAAGCCGTCGCATGCCGCCGCCGTGCTCGCCGCGCTGTGGTCGGACACGCTCTCGACGGCCGCCCCCGAGCCCGATGCGGACCTGTTCGAAGCCGGCGCGACGTCGTTCGACGTCGTGCGCTTCGTCGACGCGGCGAGCCGTGCCGGCCATGCGCTGACGGTCGCCGACGTGTTCGCGGCGCCGACGCTCGCGGCGCTCGGCGCGCGGCTCGATGCGCACGCGGAAGCGGGGCAGGAGGCGCGTCATGCTGGCTGAAGTGCGCCCGGACGGATTCACGATGCTCGATACCTACCGCCTCGCGTTCGCGGACGGCCTGTTCGCCGCGCGCGACGGCGCGGAGATCCGCGTCGCGCAGGGCGACGGGATCGGCGCGCAGTTGCTGCGCGCGCAGCTCGGCGACGACGGCGCGCTGCGCCTCGTCGCGTACAACCATCGCGCGGCGCCGGCCGACCAGCGGCGGGCGCTGCTGGCCGCACTGGCCGCGGCGTTCTCCGACAGCGCGCGCCACGCGGCGATCCGGCTCGACCCCGCCGCATGGCCGGCGGTCGCGCTCGACGCGCTGCGCGCGAGCGGCGTGCTGGCCGACGGCGGCCGCTGCATGCGCGACGGCTGGGCGCAACAGGCCGACCTGTGGCGCGCCGGCCCGCATCTGCCGTGCGCGACGCTGCCGACCATCACCGACGGCCGGCGTCATCCGCGCCGGCCGCCCGCCCCGCGCGGCGACGTCTATGCGCGCGACCTGCCGGCGCTCGGCGTGCGCTTCACGCTGCGCGGCTGGCAGCCGGCGGAAGACACCGAGCGGCTCGCGCGCTGGTTCGACGAGCCGCGCGTGCGCGACGGCTGGCCGGGCGCACGGCCCGCGCAACACAGCGCGCAAGGCGCGCAGGAAGCCGACCCGCACGTGACGCCGCTCGTCGGCTGTTTCGACGGCGAGCCGTTCGCGTATTTCGAGGCGTTCTGGCTGAAGGAGGACGCGCTCGCGCCGCACGTCGCGGCGCGCGACTACGACCGCGGGCTGCGGATGCTGGTCGGCGAGCCGCGCTGGCGCGGCGCGCACCGCGTGGCCGGCTGGCTGCCGTCCGTCGTGCATTACCTGTTTCTCGACGACCTGCGTACCGAAGCGGTCGGCTGTGCCGTTCCGGCCGGCCACACGCGGGTTGCCGACCATCTCGCGCGGCATGGCTTCGCGCGGCAGCGCCGTCTCGCGCTGGCCGACGCGCAGCCGCTGTGGATGCGCACGCTGCGCGAGACGTTCTTCTCCGGCCGTCACGTCTGACGGGCCGGATTCACCGATAAAGGGAGCTGAGACATGCAGAGAGAAACCGTATTCGACCTGATCGGCGTCGGCTTCGGGCCGTCGAATCTGGCGCTGGCCGTGCGCCTCGCGGAGCGCAGCGGTGCGCACACGCTCGCCCATTGCTTCATCGAGCGCCAGCCGGAATTCGGCTGGCATCGCGGGATGCTGCTCGACGACTGCCGGATGCAGATTTCGTTTCTGAAGGATCTCGTGACGATGCGCGATCCGAAAAGCCGCTACACGTTCATCAACTACCTGTTCGAACGCGGCCGGCTGAACGAATTCATCAACCTGAAGAACTTCTATCCGACCCGCGTCGAATTCCACGACTACCTGAGCTGGGTGGCCGACGCGTTCGACGATCGCGTCCATTACAGCGAGACCGTGCTGGGGATCGAACCCGTGCGCGGCGACGGCGCGAAGATCGACGCACTGCGCGTGCTGTCGCGCGACGCGGCCGGCCACGAGCGCCAGCGCGTCACGCGCGCGCTGTCGGTCGGCGTCGGCGGCACGCCGGCGATTCCCGATGCGTTCGCCGCGCTCGGCCGCGACCGCGTGATCCATTCGTCGACGTATCTGGCCGACATCGACCGGCTCGTCGCGTCGCCCGACGGCGAACGCCGCCGCGTCGCGGTGATCGGCGCGGGGCAGAGCGCGGCCGAGGTGTTCATCGACCTCGCGCGCCGCTTCCCGCACGTCGACGCGAGCCTCGTGATGCGCGCGGGCGCGCTGAAACCGGCTGACGACAGCCCGTTCGTCAACGAAATCTTCAGCCCCGAATTCACCGACGTCGTTTATGCGCAGCCGCACGACGCGCGCCGCGCGCTGCTCGAGCGCTATCGCGACACGAACTACGCGGTGGTCGACCGGCCGCTGATCGAGCAGATCTACGAAATGCTGTACCTGCAGCGCATCGACGGCACGCCGCGTCATGCGCTGCTCGCGAACACCGCGATCGAGGCCGCGGTGCGCACCGCCGACGGCCGCATCGAGCTGACGCTGCGCGACCGGATGAGCGGCGCCACGCGCGTCGAGCGTTTCGACGCGCTCGTGCTCGCGACCGGCTACCGCCGCGACACGCATTCGGCGCTGCTCGAAGGGCTCGCGCCGCACCTGGGCGATGCGCTCACGCGCGGCGAGGTCACGCGCGACTACCTGCTCGCGACGCCCGAGCACTTCGCGCCGCGCATCTACCTGCAAGGCTGCTGCGAAGACAGCCACGGCCTGTCCGACACGCTGCTGTCGGTACTGGCGCGCCGCGCCGACGAAATCTGCGCGTCGCTCGAAGACGGGATCGCGCCCAGGCATGACGAAGGCGCGGCCCGGGCCACGCACGAACAACGACCGAACAACGGGGTGAGCGCGGGCCGGATGGCCTTCGCTCTTTGACAAAGGCGCGGTCGGAGACCGCATGAAAAAGTGGAGCAGAAGAAGATGGAGTGGGCAACAGGCACGCGTTTGCGTGCGATCGCAGCCGCAGCAAGCGTGGCGTTCGGTACGGCAGCGGCAGGGCACGCCTATGCCCAGACGGCGCCGGCCGTGAACGCAGGCGCCGCGGCGTCGGCCAGCAGTGCACAAAATGGCGCGGCGGCGAATACGTCGACCGCCGCGCAGAACGGCACGCTGCCGGCGATCACCGTCAACGCGGCCTCGGAGGGCGACGGCACGGTCGGACTCGTCGCGAAGCGCAGCACGACCGGCACCAAGACCGACACGCCGCTCAACGAGATCCCGCAGACGATCAACGTCGTCACCGCGCAGCAGATCGAGATGACCGGCGCCACCGACGTGAACGCGGCGCTGCGCTACGTGCCGGGCTTCTCGTCGTACGGGTCGGACAACCGCTCCGACTGGTACGCGGCGCTGCGCGGCTTCACGCCGACCGCCTACGTGAACGGGCTGCAGGTGCCGAACACGATCAATCTCGCGAGCTGGCGCGTCGATCCGTACATGATCGACAGCATCAGCGTGCTGCGCGGGCCGACCTCGGTGCTGTACGGCGCGGGCGATCCGGGCGCGATCATCGACGTGCACACCAAGCTCGCCGACGGCGAGCGCGTGCGCGAGACAGGCGTGCAGATCGGCAACTACGCGCGCAAGCAGTTCATGATCGACGTCGGCGACAAGCTCGACCCGGACGGCAAGTATGCGTACCGGTTCGTCGGCGTCGCGCGCGACGGCAACGCGCTGACCGGCCCGAACAACGACCAGCGCGTCGCGCTCGCGCCGTCGTTCCGCTGGCGCCCGGACGCGGATACGTCGCTGACGCTGTCGGCGACCTACCTGCAGGACTGGGGCGACATCTCGTCGAACTTCATGCCCGCGCAGGGCACGGTGCTGCCGAACCCGAACGGCCAGATCAACAAGGACATCTACGAAGGCGACGGCAGCTTCAACTACTACCGCAAGAAGCAGTGGTCGGTCGGTTACCAGTTCGAGCGCAACCTGACGCCGGCCTGGACGTTCCGCCAGAACACCCGGCTGATGCACCTGTCGCTGGACAACGGCTCGGTGTTCGGCAACGGCTTCGTGGACGGCAGCACGACCGACGTGTCGCGCTGGGCCGGCGTGTTCCAGATGAACTACAGCCGCTTCGACATCGACAACAACCTCGAGGGCCGGTTCGCGACGGGCCCGCTGCAGCACACGCTGCTGCTCGGCTTCCAGTACAACCGGCAGACCGCGACCGACAGCGAATGGCTCGCCGCCGCGCCGCCGCTGAACATCTACAACCCGGTGTACCAGCCGGTCACGACGGCGGTGTTCACGCCCGACGCGACGTTCCGCACCAACACGTACACGACGATGAACACGTTCGGCCTGTACGCGCAGGACCAGGTCAAGTGGGACCGCTGGACGCTGACGCTCGGCGGCCGCGAGGACTGGGTCAACATGCGGCAGGACGACCGCGCGGCCGGCACGTCGACGAAGGCCGACGTGACGGCGTTCACCGGCCGCGTCGGCCTCACGTACCAGGGCGACTACGGGTTGTCGCCGTACGTCAGCTACGCGACGTCGTTCAATCCGCTGATCGGCGTGAACCTGCTCGGCGGCGGACTGCCGCAACCGACGCGCGGCAAGCAGATCGAAGCCGGCCTGCGCTGGCAGCCGCCCGGCAAGAACCTGATGCTGAACGCGGCGATCTACCAGATCAACCAGACCAACGTGCTCACGTCGGCGCTGCCGAGCCAGGACCCGACCGGCACGAAGTCGGTGCAGACGGGCGAGGTGCGTTCGCGCGGGATCGAGCTGAGCGCGACCGGCAAGGTCACGCGCAACCTGTCGGTGATCGCGTCGTACGTCTATCAGGACGTGAAGAACGTGCAGGCCAACGACGTCTCGCTGAACAACTGGCCGGTCGACATTCCGCGGCCGCGCCAGATGGCGTCGCTGTGGACCGACTGGACCTGGCACACCGGGCCGCTCGCCGGCTTCGGCCTCGGCGGCGGCATTCGCTACCAGAGCGCGTCGGCCGGTGCGGCCGACAACTCGTTGACGGTATCGAGCGTCACGCTGTTCGACGCGGGCCTGCATTACGACGTGCGTAACTGGCGCTTCGCCGTGAACGGTACGAACCTGTTCAACCGCCATTACATCAGCGGTTGCCAGTCGGCGAACGTCTGCGTTTTCGGGACCGACCGCACGGTGATCGCCACCGCGAAATACAACTGGTGACGTCGCGCGCCACGGCTCGCCGGCCGGCCCTCGCGGCCGGCGCGGGCCGCCGCAGCGCCTTCGTCCGCTTTTTTCCACGACGCATCCATGCCGAAGAAAAATCTCGTCTACATCCAGTCGCTGCGCAACGGCGCGGCCGATCGCGCCGGCCAGCCGGTCGCTTATCGAGGCGGCACGCGCTACATGAAGGCGCCGCTCGAATTCCTCGTCGAGCGCCTGAACGATTCGCCGCTCGGCGAACGTTACACGCTGCAGGGCGTGATCGTCGACGACGACGAAGGCTCGCCGGCCGATCGCGCGAAAGTGGCCGATTACGGTTTCGCGCGCACGCCGGGCCGCCCGTGGATCGTGCCGGAAGGCCTGACGGTGCAGGGCCGGCCGGTCGACGAACTGTTCTGTTCGATCCCGTCGACGTACCGGCGGCTGCCGCGCGACGCGCGTGAGCGCGTGGCCGGCAAACAGGCGTTCGAGCGCCGCCTGCTCGAGCGCCTGCTCGAACTCGACGCCGACATCGTCGTGCTCGACGGGCTGCTCGTGATCCTCGACGAACTCGTGCGGCCGGGCGCGCGCTTTCACCGGCGCATCGCGAACATCCACCCGGGCATCACCGCCGACGATTCGCCGTACCAGCGGCGCGGCGCGTGGGCGACGCTCGACGCGCTGCACGGCGCACGCGGCGAACGGGTCGACTGGGCCACCGGCACGACGTCGTCCATCGAGCCCGTGACGATGACGGGCGCGTCGTTCCACTACGTCGACAACGGTATTGATTCCGGCGAGGTGATCTGCGACGTGCTCGACACGCCGATCGCGCCGGACGACACGATTCTCGAACTGCGCTGGAACAACTTCCAGCGCAGCCTGTTTCCGGCGCTCGAGCGCGGGCTGCACGTGCTCGCCGATCGCCACGACGCGGGAGCACTGTGATGCAAGACACGCTGACGAAACCGGCCGGCGCCGCCGACGCCGTCGAAGATGAAGTGGCCGCCGCGCTCGACGGCGCCGTGCACGGGCAGGCGGCGGCCGTCGTCGAGCATGCGCTCGACGCATGGCGGCCCGACGACGCACCCGACGCGCTGCTCCCGACGCTGGTGGCGCTGTTCAACACCGACACGCGGCTCGACGCGGCGACGGTCTCGGTGCCGCTCGGCGGCGCCGATGCGGCGGCCGTGGCGTCGTACGTGGCGCGTGCGGTGCGCGAAGGCGTGATCGACGGCGCGCAGGTCGCGGGCGACACGCTGCGGCTCACCGTGTCGCGCACGACGTTCTGGCAGAATCCGCGGCCGTGGCTGAAGGCGCCCGCGTCCGGCGGGATGCCGCTGCGCTACGCGATCACGAACGGCCATCGTCATCCGGTGCGGCCGCCGTCGCCGGCCGGCGAGATCTATGCGCGCCCTATGCCGCAGGTCGGGATGACGTTCAGCCTGCGTACCGTCGACATCGACGCGCACGCGGACCTGTTCAGCGGCTGGATGAACCTCGACCGCGTCGCGCATTTCTGGGACCAGCGCGGCACGCGCGACGAGCATGCGGCGTATCTCGCCGAACGGCTGGCCGACCCGCACATGCACCCGATGATCGGCTATTTCGACGACACGCCGTTCGGCTATTTCGAGTTCTACTGGGCGAAGGAGGACCGCCTCGCGCCGTTCTACGACGCGCACGACTACGATCGCGGGCTGCACCTGCTGATCGGCGACTCGCGGTTCCAGAGCGCCGGCAAGCTGCATGCGTGGTGGAGCGGGGTGCTGCACTACATGTTCGTCGACGAACCGCGTACCCAGCGGCTCGTCGGCGAGCCGCGCGTCGATCACGTGCGGCATATCGCGTACATGCATCGGCTCGGGTTCTATACGCTGAAGGAATTCGATTTTCCGCACAAGCGCGCGGCGCTCACGGTGATCGAGCGCGAGACGTTCTTTGACACTTTCCGGTTGCCGTGAGAGGGCGGGCGCGCGGCGTCGGTGCGACGGCGTGCGCGGCCTGGCGATGCGCATGCATCGGCCGTCCGGTATATGGACCGCGCGGCCTGCGTCATGAAGAATGGATCGCTCCTCTCATCGACGACAGGCCGGCAGCATGAATCAGACATCCTCGACGGCGTGGGACGCAGCGGAGAATTCGCGTCCCGCCAAATTGACATATGCCAGCATATGTCTAGAATGGGCGCATCGTACTCCCATGGAGTGGCTCATGCGCACTGTTTCCATTTTCAAGAACGCCCGTAACCAGGCAATCCGCATTCCGAAGGACATGGAGTTCGAGGGCGTCACGGAACTCGAGATCCGCCGCGAGGGCGACACACTGCTGTTGCGGCCGGTCCGTCCCACGTGGCTGTCGTTCGCGAACGAACCGCTGGCCGATGCCGATTTCCTGGCCGAACGCCCGGCCGTCATCGAATCCGGTCGCTTCGACCTGTCCGGCGATGCCGATGCGCCGTCGGAGTCCCACCGGTGACCACGCTCTATATGCTCGATACGAACATCTGTTCGTTCATCATGCGCGAGCGGCCGCCCGTGGTGCTGTCACGGTTGCAGTCGTGCGTCCACGCGCAGCACCGGATCGTCGTGTCGGCCGTGACCTATGCCGAGATGCGCTTCGGCGCGGTGGGCAAGAAAGCGTCGCCGAAGCATGCGGAACTCGTCGCGGCCTTCGTTGCGCGGCTCGACGGCGTGCTGCCGTGGGATGCGGCGGCAGTCGACGCCACCGCCGCGATTCGCGCGGATCTCGCCGTGCGCGGCACGCCGATCGGCGCAAACGATGCGTCGATCGCCGGGCATGCGATCGCGGCCGGCGCGGTGCTGGTCACGAACAACGGCCGCGAATTCGGTCGTGTCGCGGGGTTGTCTGTCGAAGACTGGGCAGCTTGAGCCGGACGGGCTGTGGCGTCGTCATCTTGCCGGGGTGCGTCACGTCACACGTCGCGCGCGAGCGGAGCGGCAAGAAAAGCGCCACGGAACGCGTCGAGATACCGGTCCGCGTCGTCGTTGAATTCACCCGGCAACAGTGCGAACGCACGCGCCAGCAGATCCTGCCCGAGCATTGCGTAAATCGCGTCGTCGGATAACAGCGCGTGAATGGCGTCGTGCGTCTGCGGCAACGCGATCTGTTTCGCATCACGCGCCAGCAACGCCGCTGCCGCCAGCGCCGGCTGGAAACCATGCAGTTCTACGAGATCGGGCGCAACGTCCCAGATCCGCTCAGGATGTCGCGCGCGGTCGCGCCGGCAACGACGAATGCCGCGTCGAGCCGCGCGCAGGCCGTGCCGACCGCCTGCAGTAGCGCGACCGCCGCCGGCTCGAGCGGCCGGCGCGCGTCGATTTCAAGCGGGCGGGTGGGCGAGGTATCGGTCATGGATGTGTTCGGCGGCGGCAAGATTGCGGCTGTCTCTGGACGAGACGAGATCCGCGTAGATCAACAGCGGCGGCACGAGCGGTACGTCCTGCTCGCGCCAGTCGAGCGTCGGCGACGGCGGCCAGAACGCCTCGAGCAGCTCGACGTCGCCGTGCTCGTCCGGGCGCAGGCGGGCTTGCAGCAGCAGGCGGTTCGGCGCGGCGCCGTGCGTATAGACGGTGATCGTCGCGGGCTTCAGGTCGTGCGTGAGCAGATCGGCCGCCGCTTCGCCGCCGAGCCGTGCATCGAACACGGCGAAATCGAAGCCGCGCCACCAGTCGGGTGCGATCGCGGCAAACCGCCGGGCCGGCAGTTTCGCGCGCAGGCGGCTCGGGTACAGCGCGACCCATTCCTGCAGGAAGCGCGGCCAGTCCGGCATCAGCCGTTCGCCGTTGCGCCGCTGCGCGACGAGGCCGCGCGCGATCAGGTCGTCCATCGCGAGGTTGACCGTGCCGAGCGCGACGCCCGACGCGGCGGCGATCGCGCGGTACGGCTGCGCGACGAGGCCAGGCTGCGTCGCGAGCGCGAACATCACGGCGAGCCCTTTCGGCGTGGTCGCGCGCGACGCCTGACGGCGCGGCGTGCGGGCAGGTTTCGGCCGGCCCGAGATCATCACGGTGGCCTCCGGCTGGATCAGGCTCGCATTGCCGGCGGTATCGAGAAACGGGATATCGTGCTCGGTCAGGCGGGCGGCCAGTTCGGCAGAAAAATAAGGCGCGACCAGCATCAGCGGCCGCTCGCCCGGCACCGGCGTGCCGCCGCGGCGACGCAGCGCCGCGAGCGCGCCCTGCATCGAGTCGATGCTGATGCTCACGGCCACCGGCATCTCGAAGGTCTGCCCGGCGATGTCGAAGCGGATCATCGCGTCGGCGCGCGCCCGGTACGCCGCCGGCACGCGCACGGGCCGCGCATCGAAGCGCCGGGTCGCGCGCGCGAACGCGGCACAGGCCGCGTCGAGCACGTGCTGTTCCGACATCGGGAGGGAGGCATTCGCGGGCATCACGGAGAAGCGCTTGTTCATTGTTTTGTCAGCGTATACAAAAAATGTACAGCCGTCAAAAAAATGAACAAACTTTCTCAAGCCTTTGATGCGAAAGGGTTGTTTCGGGGCGATGAGTCGCAACCAACGATAACCTCCGTGTGAAAATTCGAGCCTGAACACAGAGTGTCGCGCGTAACGAACGCACGCGGCAGTCGTCCGGATGGGAGAGGCGATTCGACCGGCAATCAATAGTTGCTGCCGTGACGACTTTCTGTCTGTCCGGTTGCCGCTCAACACACTATCCTGTCTGCACCTTCCCCACCGCACTTCAGGAGACGACACCGTGACGCACAGCGTGATTCCCGCAGGCCTCGCCGACGAAATGATCGAGATCCGGCGCCGCATCCACGCTCATCCCGAACTCGGTTTCGAGGAATTCGCGACGAGCGACCTCGTCGCCGAGCAGTTGCAGTCGTGGGGCTACGTCGTGCATCGCGGGCTCGGCGGCACCGGCGTCGTCGCGCAGTTGAAAGTGGGCGAGGGCCGGCAGCGCCTCGGCCTGCGCGCGGACATGGACGCGCTGCCGATCCACGAAACGACGGGCCTGCCGTACCAGAGCACGATCGCGGGCAAGATGCACGCGTGCGGCCACGACGGCCACACGGCGATGCTGCTCGCGGCCGCGAAGCACCTCGCGCGCGAACGCCGCTTCTCGGGCACGCTGAACCTGATTTTCCAGCCGGCCGAGGAAGGGCTCGGCGGTGCGAAGAAGATGCTCGACGAAGGGCTGTTCGAGCAATTTCCGTGTGACGCGATCTTCGCGATGCACAACATGCCGGGCTTCCCGACCGGCACCTTCGGTTTCCTGCCGGGGCCGTTCATGGCGTCGTCGGATACCGTCGTCATCGACGTGCAGGGCCGCGGCGGCCACGGCGCGGTGCCGCATCGCGCGATCGATCCGGTCGTCGTGTGCGCGCAGATCGTGCTGGCGTTGCAGACGATCGTGTCGCGCAACGTGTCGCCGCTCGACATGGCGATCGTCACGGTCGGCGCGATCCATGCGGGCGACGCGCCGAACGTGATTCCCGATCGCGCGCAGATGCGCCTGTCGGTGCGCGCGCTGAAACCCGACGTGCGCGACCTGCTCGAAACGCGCATCAAGGAGGTCGTCCATGCACAGGCGGCCGTGTTCGGTGCGACCGCGACGATCGACTATCAGCGCCGCTATCCGGTGCTCGTCAACGATGCGGAGATGACCGCGTTCGCACGCGACGTCGCACGCGAATGGGTCGGCGAAACCAATCTGATCGACGGGATGGTGCCGCTCACCGGCAGCGAGGATTTCGCGTTCCTGCTCGAGAAACGGCCGGGCTGCTACCTGATCATCGGCAATGGCGACGGGGAGGGCGGTTGCATGGTGCACAACCCCGGCTACGACTTCAACGACGCGGCATTGCCGACCGGCGCGTCGTACTGGGTCAAGCTGGCCGAGGCGTTTCTGGTGTGACGGAGGAGGCGAGACATGCGGCACAGGGCCGACCATCGGCCCACTTAAGCGGGGCGAATGCAAAATGTACCGACATCTGTAGCCACGCCCGTCGAATGCTGTAGTCGCTACAAAGCAGCGCTCCATCTCGACAGGCTTCGTGCCGCGTCATGCAGGCACGACATCGATCGTTCAGAACGCTTCCCCACCGAACAGCGCCACGACCGCATCCGGATTCGACGGCCAGTACATGTGCATGTACGTCGCGACGATCGCCCCCGCGCGATAAACGGCTTCGCCGCTGCCGGCCGCGCCATCGGGCCGGATGGCGGTCGCGACCGGCGCCAGCGGCGTATCCAGTCGCGAATAATGAAACGTATGGCCGCGCATCGGCCCGGTGCGCGTATCGAGCTGCTGCATGCCGAGCGCCGCGAACCGGCGTTGCATCGTCGCACGCCCCGGCAGCAGGCCGAGCATCGGCGTGGTCGAGCCGTCCACGTCGGTCAGCGATTCGCACAGATACACCATGCCGCCGCATTCCGCGACGATCGGCCTGCCGGCTGCCGCATGCGCGCGAATCGTCTGAGCCGTCAGGGCATTCGCCGCCAGCGTCGCCGCATGCAGTTCCGGATAGCCGCCCGGCAAAAACAGCGCGTCGCAATCGTCGGGCACGGGTTCGTCGGCGAGCGGCGAGAAGAACCGCGGCTCGGCACCGAGCGTCTCCAGCAACGCGAGATTGGCCGGATAGATGAACGAAAACGCCGCATCGCGCGCCACCGCGATCCGCTTGCCGGCCAGCGCGCGCGGCAGCGGCGCGGCCACGTCCGGTTCCGCGAACGCGACGGCAGGCGGCAACTCGGCGAGTGCGGTTTGCGCGAGCACATCGGCCGCGCGATCCAGCCGTGCATCGAGATCGTCGATATCGGCCGGCTGATGCAGCCCGAGATGCCGCTCCGGCAGCGCGATGCCCGCATCGGCCGGCACGTGCCCGAGCCAGCGCAACGCGTCGGGCAACGCCTGTTGCAGCAATTCCGCGTGCCGCGCCGACCCGACGCGGTTCGCCAGCACGCCGTGAAACGGCACCTCGGGCCGGAACCGCGCGAGCCCGAATGCGATCGCCGCGAACGTCTGCGCCATCGCCTTCGCCGAAATCACCGCGACGACCGGCACGCCGAACGCGACCGCGAGATCGGCGCTGCTCGGCGTGCCGTCGAACAATCCCATCACGCCCTCGATCAGGATCAGGTCCGCGTCGCGCGCGGCGTCGGCGAGCAGCGCGCGGCAACCGGCCTCGCCGACCATGCCGAGATCGAGCGCATGCACGGGCGCACCGCTCGCGCGTTCGAGCAGCATCGGATCGAGAAAATCCGGTCCGGTCTTGAACACGCGCACACGGCGGCCGAGCCGACGGTGCAACCGCGCGAGGCCGGCCGTCACCGACGTCTTGCCCTGTCCGGACGCGGGCGCGCTGACGAACAGCGCGGGGCAGGCCGGCATGCTCAGAACTCCACGCCGCGCTGCGCCTTCACGCCTTGCTCCTTGTACGGATGCTTGACGAGCCGCATTTCGGTGACGAGATCGGCCGCATCGATCAGCGCATCGGGCGCGTGCCGGCCGGTGACGACGACGTGCACCGATTCCGGTCGAGCCGTGAGCGTCGCGAGCACTTCGTCGAGCGGCAGGTATTCGTACTTCAGCACGGTGTTCAGCTCGTCGAGGATCACCATCCGGTAATCGCCGCTTTCGATCATCCGGCGCGCCTCGTCCCAGCCCTTGCGCGCGGTCGCGATGTCGGCGTCGCGGTTCTGCGTGTTCCACGTATAGCCGTCGCCCATCGTCACGAAATCGCACTCCGCGACCGCGCCGAGGAAATCGCGCTCGGACGTATGCAGCGCGCCCTTGATGAACTGCACGACACCGAGCCGCATGCCGTGGCCGAGCACGCGCACGGCCATCCCGAACGCGGCCGTGCTCTTGCCCTTGCCGTTGCCGGTGTGGACGATCAGCAGGCCCTTTTCCTGGGTGGCGGCGGCCTGTTTCTTTTCATGGCCGGCGCGGCGGCGTTCGGTCATCCGTTGATGGGATTCGGCATCGGTCTTCATCGGGAGTCGTCCTGTCGAAAGCGGAATAAAGGTTCAGAGCGGGCCGGCGAGCGCAACCGTCACGCCGCCCAGAATGGATTTGGGGCCGAGCAGCCGGCCATGCGGCGCCGCGAGCTGCGCGCACGGCTCGGCCACGCCCGCGACGCCGAAACGCGCAAGCGCGGCCGCCGACGGAGCGCTCGACGCGCATTCGGAACAATTCGCAATCCGCGCCGCATCGAACGCGACGAGCGGCCAGCCGCGGCGCGCGCACAGCGTGCGCAGCGCACGAGCGCGCGCCTTGTCGGCGAGCGTCGCGACGAGCGCCGGTTCGGCGGCCGGACAGCGCGCGAGCGCGGCGCGGATCGCGGCATCGAGTTGCGCGGCCGTGACGCCCGCGCGGAAACCGACACCGAGCGCGACGCGCATCATGCGCGGCCACCGAGCGCCACACGCACCGCCGGATCGTCGGCGAGCGCCGCGACGCGGCCGATCACGACGATCGCCGGCGAACCGATACCGGTTTCGGCGACGCGCTCGACGAGCGTATCGAGCGTCGCGAGGACGTGGCGCTGTTCGGGGCGCGTCGCGTTCTCGATCGCCGCGCACGGCGTGTCGCCGGGCAGGCCGCCGTCGCGCAGCGCCGCGGCAATCGCGTCGAGCCGGCGGATGCCCATGTAGATCACGATCGTCATGCGGGTGGCCGCGAGCGTGCGCCAGTCGGGCTCGTCGGCCCCCGCGCCGTGGCCGGTGACGAAGATCACGCCCTGCGCGTCGCCGCGGTGCGTGACCGGGATGCCGAGCGCGGCCGGCGCGGCGATGCCCGCGGTGATCCCGTTGACGACTTCTGCCGGGAAACCCGCCGCACCGAGCGCGATCAGCTCCTCGCCGCCGCGGCCGAACACGAACGGATCGCCGCCCTTGAGCCGCGCGACGCTGCGGCCCGCGCGCAGGTGCGCGAGCATCGCGGCGACGATTGCCTCCTGCGGCGTCGACGCATGGCCGCCACGCTTGCCGACGTGCTCGATCAGCGCATCGGCGCGCGCGTGGCGCAGCACGTCGGGGTTCACGAGATCGTCGACGAGCAGCACGTCGGCCGCGCCGATCGCGCGCACGGCCCTGAGCGTCAGCAGGTCGGCGTCGCCGGGGCCGGCGCCGATCAGCCACGCGCGGCTCATCGCGCGCGACACGGCGCGCACCGTGTCGAAACCGTGAAGCAGGGAAGGCGGGCGGCACATCGGCGGCCGGCGGGCAGGCAGTGCATGTCGGAACGGGCAAAATCCGCGCGAGCGCGGGGGGAATGCGCACCCGATCCGTTCCCCGCGGATCGGGCGTTCGGCGAGCATCGCGCTCGCCCCTTGCGTCGGCCGGTATCCGGGCTGGCCGCTTGCCAGGCCGCAGCCTTCCCGCCCGGTCGAAGGGCAGTGGCATCGCGGGCGGCCTGGGCGCACGCGCGGGAAAGCGCGTGGCGCGGGCGGCGTACCGTTGCGGGGACAGCACAGGCCGGGCGGATATCCGCCTCCTGTTTCCCGTTTAACTGCATGCACGGAATGCGCATGCGAGCACCGAACGCGGCGCATACGATAGCACAGCGTGCATCGGGCGCGAGGCCGGCGAACCGCGCCCGTATCCGTCCGGGACGCAATCCTTGGGAGAGCCACCGCGCATCCGTAATATTGGTGTGCAATCATCTGGCCGGCGTCATGAGCAAGGCTCAGGCCTCGGGTGGCCGGTCGCACCAAGCTGACGAGAGCCATACCAAAATCGGCTCGCTCTGCCGGACCTGCAGGGCGATGGCCACTACCACTACATCGCGAAGTGCCGCGCCTATGGCGAACGTACGCAGATGGACAACCTCCAGTCGGGCCGGTTATGCACTCGCGATCGGCATGCTGGTCGTTTCGGCAGGATTGGCGCTGGAAGCGTGGCCGCTGGTCACGACGACCGTGCTGGCGCAATCGGTTGCCGGGCTGGGGACGCAAGTCGTGCAGCAGATCGACGTCGTGTTCGATTCGGCGGCCAGGACGCTTGCCGACGTGGATGCCTCGCCGTACGCGGACTGCTCGCCGCAGGATTTGCGCCTGTTGCGATCGGCTTCCGTGCGGTCGAAGTACGTCAAGGACGTCGGACGCCGGTCGGGCGCCGCTCTGCTCTGCACGACGATGCTGGGCATGCTGCCCAGGCCCTTTTCTCCGAAGCGGCAGCCATTCCGGCTGACCGACACGATGTCGGCCTTCTGGACCGTGCCGTTGTTGTCGAGCCCCGACACGCTGGGGCTCGTGGTCGCGGGAAGGCGGGCGAACCTGCTGATGGATCTGGACGCCTTCAGGGTACTGCCGCCGTCAGGCCTGCACTACTTGATCGGGCTCCGCGGCCACCCGACCGCGCGCGTCATCGGGCTCGATGCGCGCGGTGTCCCGGCGTACGTCGATGCCGGCCAGGTGCCGGGGTTTCGGGACGGCAAATCGTTCTGCTCGGCCCGCGTGCCGGTGTGCGCCATCGTCGTCGTGACGCCGCAAGCGCAGGCCAACGCCAGCCGGCACGCCGCCTGGCTGCTCGGGATCGCCGGCGGCGCGGCGGGCTGCTGCCTGGGGCTCGGGGCGCTGATGCTGCACCGACGCTGGGCCGCGCTTGCTGCGCAGATACGTCGAGCACTGGCAAACGGACAATTTGTCCTGCGCTATCAGCCGATCGTCGCGCTGGGCGCGTCGTCACGGATCGTCTCCGCCGAAGCGCTGATCCGCTGGATCGACGGGCCGGCCGCACCCGACGTGTTCATTGCCGAGGCAGAACGCGCCGGAATGATCGTGGACGTCACGGCCTTCGTCGTGCGCACCGTCCTGCGGGAGATGCGTGCGCTGTTCGACAACGCGCCGGACTTTCGCGTGACCGTCAACATCAGCGCGCCCGAGTTGCGGGACGGCAGCCTGATGGCGACGCTGGACAACTGCTGGCCGGCCGGATTGCCGCGCAAGCATGTCGGTTTCGAGCTGACCGAACGGTCGACCGTGGAACTGCCGGAAATTGTGCCGGCGCTTCGGCAATTGCGCGACCTCGGGCATCCCGTCTACATGGACGATTTCGGCACGGGCTACTCCAGCCTCAGCCTGCTTCAGCATCTTCCGATCGACTACATCAAGGTCGACCGTTCGCTGCTGCCGGCCACGCCGCAGCACGACCGCACCTCGATCATTCCGGAGATCCTGGCGATTGCCCGTCGGCTCGGGGTCGGCGTCGTCTTCGAGGGCGTCGAGACCCGTGAGCAGGCGCGCATGCTCGACATGCCGGGGCAGTCGGTCTATGCGCAGGGCTGGTATTTCGGGCGCCCCGATACGGTCGAAGCGCTGCAAGGCGCGATCACGGCGCAATCGCTGCGAACAGGCTGAGCATCGGACCGAAAACCCGGCCGCGACCCGCGCTCGCATGGGCTCCCGCACGGCTCGCCTTGACGCTCCCGGCCCCGCCGCCTACACTCGCACGCGTTTTGGTGCTCGCGCGCGCCGCTCCGGCGCGTGCAGTTAAACGGGAAACAGGGAGCCTGCCTGCACCGCAGTCGAGCCAACCTGTGCTGCCCCCGCAACGGTAAGCGAACGCGTCGCGCGCAAGCGCCACGCAGCGCCGCTTCGCCGCATGCCCCGCGCATGCGGACGACCGCCACTGGATGCCGCGCATCCGGGAAGGCGAAGCGGCGTGTTCGTCAGCCCGGATACCGGCCTAAACGTTGGGGTTCAGCGCCGCGGGGAGGCGGCGCATCGTCCACG
Organism: Burkholderia sp. AU45388; assembly: GCF_030481585.1. NCBI lineage: Bacteria > Pseudomonadati > Pseudomonadota > Betaproteobacteria > Burkholderiales > Burkholderiaceae > Burkholderia > Burkholderia sp. AU45388. The sequence goes on from NZ_JAUJPV010000013.1 coordinate 99,479, forward strand.
GCCGCAGCCGGCCCGACGCCCGGTGTTCGATGCTTGCTCCGCCCATCTGCCGCCGCACGCACGTGCGCGACCGGCGCGGCGAACGGCAGGCGACGCGGGCGAGGCAGGCGGCAGCCGTGTTGGCATTCACGATGTCGACCGTTCGCAAGGAAGCACCATGCCCGATCCATTGTTCCGCCCGTCCCGCGGCTGTCCGGCCGGACTGCGCGGCGACCTTCCCGCGTACCGCCCCGTGAATGGCCGCGCCGCCCCCGACGCGACGATCCCGTCCTGATTCCCTCTTCGACACCGGACCTACCATGACCCTACGCAAGCTGCCCGTCACGATCGTCACGGGCTTTCTCGGCAGCGGCAAGACGACGCTGATGCGGCACATCCTGCAGCACGCCGAAGGCCGCCGCATCGCGGTGATCGTCAACGAATTCGGCGAGCTCGGCATCGACGGCGAAATCCTCAAGGGCTGCGGCATCGGCTGCGACGATGCCGACGGCGCCCAGGGCGAGGCCTCGGGCCAGTTGTACGAACTCGCGAACGGCTGCCTGTGCTGCACCGTGCAGGAGGAGTTCTATCCGGTGATGGAAGCGCTCGTCGAGCGCCGCGCGGACATCGATCACGTGCTGATCGAAACGTCGGGCCTCGCGCTGCCGAAGCCGCTCGTGCAGGCGTTCAACTGGCCGACGATCCGCAACAGCTTCACGGTCGACGCGGTCGTGACCGTCGTCGACGGGCCGGCCGCCGCGAGCGGCCAGTTCGCGGAAAACCCGCAGGCCGTCGACGCGCAGCGTCGCGCCGATCCGAACCTCGACCACGAATCGCCGCTGCACGAATTGTTCGCCGATCAACTGTCGTCGGCCGATCTCGTGATCGTGAACAAGGCCGACCTCGTCGGCGACGCCGAATTCGCGCAGATCGAAACCGCGATCCGCGAGGAAATCCCGCCGCAGGTGAAGATCGTGCGCGCGACGCGCGGCGAGCTCGATCTCGCGATGCTGCTCGGCCTCGAATCGGCGTCGGAGGACACGATCCACCTGCGTCACGACCATCACGGCTCGGCCGACGACGGCGATCACGATCACCATCACGACGATTTCGATTCGGTCGTGGTGTCGGGCGACGCCGGCACGCGCGAAGCGACGATCGCCGCGTTGCAGCGGGTGGTCGAAACGCACACGATCTATCGCGCGAAAGGCTTCGCCGCGCTGCCCGGCGCGCCGATGCGGCTCGTGATCCAGGGCGTCGGCCGCCGTTTCGACAGCTATTTCGACCGCCGCTGGCAGGACGGCGAAACGCGCGCGAGCCGCTTCGTGCTGATCGGCGAGGATCTCGACGCGGCCGCGCTGCAACGTGCGTTCGACGCCGCGTGCGCGGCCGAGCCGCAACAGGCGTAACGCACGATGCATCTGTTGCGCACCACGCCGGGCGGCTTCGTCGACGATACGCAAGGCGTCGTCCGGATCGACCAGCAGCCGGCCGACATCGTGATCCTGAGTTCGGCCGACACGACGCTGTCGCTGCTCGCGAGCGTCGTGCCGCACTTGCCGGCCGGGTTCCCGAGCGTGCGGCTCGCGAACGTCACGTTCCTGCGGCAGCCGGCGTCGGTCGATTTCTACGTCGACGACGTGCTGCGCCACGCGAAGACGGTCGTGATCGATCATCTCGGCGGCGAAGCGTACTGGCCGTACGGGATCGAGCAGGCCGTGTCGCTCGCGTCGAAGCGCGGGCAGCAGCTCGCGATGTTCTCGGGCGACCTGCAGGAGGATCCGAACCTCGTCGCGAAGAGCACGGTCGAGGCCGAGCTGTGCCGGCTGTGGTGGCGCTACCTGCGCGAAGGCGGCGTGCACAACGCCGACGCGCTGTTGCGCAGCATCGCGTTTCACACGCTCGGGTTCGGTGAAGCACCCGAACCGCCGCGCCCGCTGCCGGCCGCCGCGCTGTATCACCCGGCGCGCGACCGCGCGAGCGTCGACGACTGGCGGCCGCGCTGGACGCCCGACGCGCCGGTCGTCGCGATCCTGTTCTATCGCGCGCACTGGCAGGCCGCGAACACGGCCGTGTTCGACGCGCTGGCCGATGCGCTCGTCGACGAAGGATTGAATCCGCTGCCGATCGCGGTGACGTCGCTGAAGGACGCGGTGAGCCGCGAGGTCATCACGCAGCTGTGCGATACGCACGGCGTCGCGCTCGTGCTGAACACCACCGCGTTCGCGGCCGGCGCGATCGACAGCCCCGAGCACGACGTGCTGGCCGGCGACGCGCCGGTGCTGCAGGTGATCCTGTCCGGCGGCAACCGCGACGCATGGGTGGCCGACAACCAGGGCCTGCATGCACGCGACATCGCGATGCACGTCGCGCTGCCCGAAGTCGACGGGCGCATCGTCACGCGCGCGGTGAGCTTCAAGGGGCTCGCGTATCGTTGCCCGCACACCGAGGTCGACGTCGTGCGCTACCAGCCGGACGCGGAGCGGATCGCGTTCGTCGCGGCGCTCGCGCGCGGCTGGTGCCGGCTGCGTACGCTGGATAGCGCCGACAAGCGCATCGCGCTGATTCTCGCGAACTATCCGCAAAGCGAAGGGCGGATCGGCAACGGCGTCGGGCTCGACACGCCGGCCTCCGCGCTGCGCGTGCTCGCGGCGCTGCGCGATGCGGGCTATACGGTGGCCGACCTGCCGCCCGACGGCGACGCACTGATTGCCCAACTCACCGAAGGCGTGACCAACGATCCCGCCGTGCGCACGCTGCGTCCCGCGTTTCAGAGTTACGCGCTGGCCGACTACGTCGTGCGTTTCGCGCGGCTGCCGGCGGCCGTGCGCGACGCGCTGAACGAACGCTGGGGGCCGCCCGAAGCCGACCCGACGCTGCGGCAACAGCGCTTCACGATCGCCGGCTGGCGCGCGGGCAACGTGTTCGTCGGCATCCAGCCGTCGCGCTCGCGCGACGAGAACGACTATGCGAGCTACCACGATGCCGACCTCGTGCCGCCGCACGCGTATCTCGCGTTCTATTTCTGGCTGCGCGATGCGTATCGCGTCGACGCGGTCATCCATCTCGGCAAGCACGGCAATCTCGAGTGGCTGCCGGGCAAGAGCGTCGCGCTGTCCGACGCGTGCTGGCCCGACCTGACGCTCGGGCCGCTGCCGCACCTGTATCCGTTCATCGTCAACGATCCGGGCGAGGGCAGCCAGGCGAAGCGCCGCGCGCAGGCCGTGATCGTCGATCACCTGATGCCGCCGCTCACGCGCGCGGAAAACTACGGCCCGCTGCAGGATCTCGAACGACAGGTCGACGAGTACTACGAAGCGCTGATGGTCGATGCGCGGCGCGCGAAGCTGCTGCGCAAGACGATCCTCGCGACGATCGCCGAGCATCGTCTGCATGACGAACTGAGCGTGTCGCCGCCGCGCGATGCGGGCGACGAGGATGCGCTGCTCACGCGCGTCGATGCGTGGCTGTGCGAATTGAAGGAAGCGCAGATTCGCGACGGATTGCACGTGTTCGGCGCGTCGCCGGTCGAGCGCCAGCGGCGCGACACGCTGCTCGCGCTCGCACGCTTCCCGGTTGGCGACGGCAAGGGCGAACGGGCCGGCCTGATCGGCGCGCTCGCGCGCGATCTCGCGCTCGGCGACGATTTCGACCCGCTTTCGGCCGACTGGGCCGCCCCGTGGACGGGGCCGCGGCCGGCCGTGCTGCAAACGCTCGACGCGTCGCCGTGGCGTCATGCGGGCGATACGCGCGAGCGGCTCGAACGGCTTGCGCAGCATTGGCTGAACGCCGTGTGCGGGGCCGCTTCGGAAGATTCAGGCATCGACATGCCGCCGCCCGGCGAATGGCAGCATACGCTCGCGGTGATCGAACGCGTGCGTTCGACGCTGTTGCCCGCGCTCGACGCGTGCGGCGGCGAGGAAATGCGGCAGTTGCTGCGCGGGCTCGACGGCCGCTTCGTGCCGCCGGGGCCGAGCGGCTCGCCGTCGCGCGGCCGTCCCGACGTGCTGCCCACCGGCCGCAATTTCTACTCGGTCGATACGCGTGCGGTGCCGACGCAGGCCGCCTGGTCGCTCGGCCTGAAATCCGCGCAGCAACTGATCGAGCGCCATCTGCAGGATCACGGCGACTATCCGCGCGCGATCGGCTTGTCGGTGTGGGGGACGGCCACGATGCGCACGGGCGGCGACGACATCGCGCAGGCGTTCGCGCTGCTCGGCGTGCGGCCGAAATGGGCGCACGGCAGCCATCGCGTGACCGACTTCGAGATCCTGCCGATCGAGATCTTCGACCGGCCGCGCATCGACGTGACGCTGCGCGTGTCGGGTTTCTTCCGCGATGCATTCCCGAACCTGATGCACCTGTTCGATGCGGCCGTGCAGGCGGTCGCCGCGCTCGACGAGCCCGAGGCACTGAACCCGATCCGCGCGCGCATCGAGCGCGAACGGGAGAAGTGGGTCGCGCAGGGCGTGGCGCTCGATGAAGCACGGCGCCGCGCCGGCTGGCGCGTGTTCGGCGCGCGGCCGGGCAGCTACGGCGCGGGCCTGCAGGACCTGATCGACCAGCGCCGCTGGCAGACCGACGCCGATCTCGCGGATGCCTACCGTCAATGGGGTGGCCATGCGTACGCGCAGAACAGCGCGGGCGACGCGGCGCACGACGTGTTCGGCGAGCGGCTGGCGACGATCGACGTCGTCGTGCAGAACCAGGACAGCCGCGAGCACGACATCCTCGATTCGAACGACTACTACCAGTTCCAGGGTGGAATGACGGCGGCCGTGCGGCACCTGTCGGGGCAGCAGCCGAGCATCTATCACGGCGACCATGCGAACCCGGTCGCGCCGAAGATGCGCACGCTGCGCGAGGAAATCGCGCGCGTGATCCGCTCGCGCGTCGTCAACCCGAAATGGCTCGACGGCGTGAAGCGTCACGGCTACAAGGGCGCGGCCGAACTCGCCGCGACCGTCGACTATCTGTACGGCTATGACGCGACCGCCCGTGTGCTGTCCGATCACCAGTACGCGCTCGTCGCCGACGCGTACCTGTTCGACGACGCCACCCGCGCGTTCCTCGAACGGCACAACCCGAAGGCGCTGCACGGCATCTGCGAACGCTTCGTCGAAGCGATGCAGCGCGGGCTGTGGCAGCAGCCGGGCCACTATCGCGAGCGGATCGAAGCGATCTGGCTCGCCAGCGAACAACGTCAGGAAGGAGAACGGCGATGACCGATCCGACGACGCACCGCGCCCGCGCGGTTTTTCCGTTTGCGGCCCTCGTCGCGCAGGACGCGTTGCAGCAGGCGCTGCTGCTTGCCGCGATCGACCCGTCGCTCGGCGGCGTGCTCGTCAGCGGCCCGCGCGGCACCGCGAAATCGACTGCCGCGCGCGGCCTCGCAGAGCTGTTGCCGGAAGGGCAGTTCGTCACGCTGCCGCTGTCGGCGAGCGACGAGCAGGTGACGGGCACGCTCGATCTCGCGCATGCGCTGGCCGAAAACGGCGTGCGCTTCCGCCCCGGCCTGCTCGCGAGGGCGCATCTCGGCGTGCTGTACGTGGACGAAGTGAACCTGCTCGCCGACGGGCTCGTCGATACGCTGCTCGACGTCGCCGCGAGCGGCGTGAACATCGTCGAGCGCGATGGCGTGTCGCATGCGCACGACGCGCGCTTCGTGCTGGTCGGCACGATGAATCCCGAGGAGGGCGAGTTGCGTCCGCAACTGCTCGACCGCTTCGGGCTGATGGTCGAGCTGGAGAATTGCTTCGACGCCGCGCAGCGCGAACGGATCGTGAAGGCGCGTCTTGCGTTCGATCTCGATCCGGACGCGTTTCGCGCGCGTCACGCGGCTGCCCAGCGGGAGCTCGCGGAGCGGATTCATGCGGCGCGCGCGCGACTGCCGACGCTGGATTTCGACGATGCGGTCCACGCGCGCGTCAGCGCGCTGTGCATCGACGCGGCCGTCGACGGATTGCGCGCCGATCTCGTGATGCTGCGTGCCGCGCGGGCGCTGGCCGCGCTGGAGCAGGCCGACGCGGTGACGGTGTCGCATGTGGCGCGCGTGGCCGAAGCCGTGCTTCGGCATCGGCGCCATGCGGGGCCGCCGCCGTTGCAGCAGTCGCCGCAGCACGACGGTGAGCGCGACGATCGTGTGCGGCCGGATACACCCCGGCAGCCTGACAAGCGACAAGGCGACACCGACGACAAAGCGGCCGACGCGTCCGCATCGCAAGGCGACTGGGGCTACCTGCCGCCCGAACCGGCCGGGCTGCGCGACGTGAAAAGCGTGGTGCCGCTGCCGCTAAAAAAACGCTGAGCCATCGAGCCGGCGCCGCCGCGAACGGGATTCGCGGTCCTCGATGGCAGGCAGGCGCGGCCGCGCGCGTGCCGGGCACGGTGCGCGCCGGCACGGCCGTCGCGTGGCCGGCGACGCTCGCCGCGAAACGCGGCGGCCCGCTGCATCGCGAGCATCTGCGCTACGGCAAACGCGCGGGCGCGCCGCACGCGCTGCATTGCTTCGTGCTCGACTGTTCGGCGTCGATGTTGTCGCACGAGCGGCTCGCGCTCGCGAAGGGGCTGATCGTCGCGTATTTCGATCAGGCCGCGCGCGAGCGGGTCGAAACCGCGCTGGTCTGCTTCGGCGGCAACGGCGCCGCGCGGCGCTTCGGTCCGGCCGTGCCGCGCTGGTGGAATGCGCGCTGGCTCGAGCCGGTCGACGGCGGCGGCGGCACGCCGCTCGCGGACGGTATCGCGACCGCCGCGCGGCTGCTTGCCCGCGCCGCTCGCCGCGAGCCCGGCAAGCAGCGCTGGCTGTGGGTGCTGTCCGACGGGCGCACGCGCGAGATGCCGGCCAAACCCGCGGCGGCCGATCACGTCGTGTTCGTCGACTTCGACGATGCGGCCGTGCGGATCGGGCAGGGCGCGCGGCTCGCCGCGGTGTGGGGCGCGCAGTGGGTGACGGCCGACGCGCTGCGCACGGATCTCGCCGGCTGATGGCCGGCACGGCGGTGCGCTATGATCGGCGTTTGCGCTTCTGCCCACTGGAAACTCCCGCCATGCAAGTACTGGTCGATGCCGACGCATGTCCCGCCGTCATCAAGGACATGCTGTTTCGCGCCGCGCGTCGGGCCGAAATCCGCGTGACGCTGGTCGCGAACCAGTTTCTGCGTACGCCGCCGTCGCCGTTCATCAAGGCCGTGCAGGTGCCGGCCGGCTTCGACGTGGCCGATGCGCGCATCGTCGAGCTGGCCGAAGCCGGCGACCTCGTGATCACCGCCGACATCCCGCTGGCCGCCGCCGTGCTCGACAAGGGCGCGCACGCGCTCGACCCGCGCGGCAACTGGTTCAGCCGCGAGAACATCGAGGAACGCCTGTCGACGCGCGCGATGATGGACCAGTTGCGCAGCGCGGGCATCGACACGGGCGGGCCGGCGCCGTTCAGCGCGCGCGACGGCAAGACGTTCGCGTCGCAGCTCGACCGGTTCCTCGCGCGGCACGGCAAGCCGTAACGGCATGCGTCTGCGCGCGGCGAGGATGCGGGTTCGCGCCGACGCTGCTATCGTTGGACGAGAACCCCAGCACAGGAGCGCACGCGTGTCACTGACCCAACTTCTCGTTCCGACCTATACCCAGATGCTGCGCGCACTGTCCGCGTGGCTCGACAAGGCCATCGCGCACCGGCAGGCCGCGGGCGACGAGCCCGACGCGGCGATGACGCTGAGGCTCGCGCCCGACATGTATCCGCTCGCCGCGCAGGTGCGCTTCTCGTGTTTCCAGGCGATGGAGCCGGTTCACCGGCTGCGCGGCGAACCGCTGCCGGCGGCATTGATCGCGTTGCGCGAGGCCGGCTGGAACGCCGATGCGCAACCCGGCTCGCCGGCCGATGCGCAGGCGCTCATCGCCGGCACGCTCGCCTTTCTCGGCGAACTCGCACCGGATGCGCTCGATGGCGGCGCAACGCTGCCGATCCCGCTCGAGATGTCGAACGGGATCGCGTTCGACATGACCGGCGAACAGTACGCGCGCGACTGGGCACTGCCGCAGTTCTACTTTCACGCGATCGCCGCATACGCGATCCTGCGCCATCACGGCGTCGAACTCGGCAAGGCCGATTACGTGCCGCACATGCTCGCGTACGTGCGGCCGGGCACGATTCCGCAGGGTTGAGCCGGCCCCAGGCGGCGCGAAGCGACATGGCACGCGCTCTGTTCATCTGCAGCCGCAACCGGCTGCGCAGCCCGACGGCCGAAGCGGTGTTCGCCGCGTGGCCGGGCATCGAAACCGATTCCGCGGGCCTCGCGCCCGACGCGGACGTGCGGTTGTCCGCCGAGCAACTCGACTGGGCGGACATCGTGTTCGTGATGGAGCGCGCGCACAAAGCACGACTGTCGGCGCGATTCGGCGCGCATCTGAAGCACCGGAAGATCGTCTGCCTCGATATCCCCGACCGCTACGCGTTCATGCAGCCCGAACTCGTCGCGCTGCTCGAACGCAAGGCCGGGCCGTTCCTGCGCGGGTAATCGCCGCCATCCGTGCTCGAGCCCGGGCCGGGATCGACCTCAGCGAAGGGGCGGGCTCGCGAATGCGGAAAAACAGTCGAGCCGCAGCAGCTCGATGATCCTGCGTGTCGGCACGCTCGCCCGGAGCGTGTCGAGCCGGTCGACGGCGAACCACTTGCAGTGGGCGATCTCGTTGCTCGCGCGCGGTGTCAGGTGCGCCGGCACGTCGGCCACGAACACGTGATGCAGCTTCGTCAGCCCGCCGAACTGCACCGCGTAGTCGAGCGCGAGCCCCTCCAGCCGCGTTTCCTCCGCGAGCTCCCGCCGCGCGGCTTCGAGCGGCGTCTCGCCGCGCCGGATCGTGCCGCCCGGCAGCGACCAGCGCGCGGCGGTGCGCGCGACCAGCAGCACGCTGCTACGCTGACGGCACACGATCGTGGCGCGCTCCTTGATGACGGCGAGGGTATCCGGCCCGGTGCTCATGGTCTGGCAAGACAGGTGCTGAAGCGTGGAGAGAAGTGCACGCCGGCGGCCGTTGTCCGACAGCAGGCGGCGACGGCATGCAAGCCGCCGCGCCGATGTTACCGGCCGTTCGTGACAGTTCCGTGCACGGCCGTCGCGCCACGGACGGCCACTCACGCGTGCGTGTAGATCCCGCTGCGCGTCGGCTTCGCATGGCGCGAACGGCGGCGCGTGTGAACGGCACGCCGGTGACGAGGCGACGGCGCCGTGACATGCCGGCGTGCGGGCGCGGGCCGGGCGGTGGACGCGCTAGCGTGCGGCGCGGCGCCCGGCATCCCGGTTTGTCCTTCGCCGAAATGGAAAGTCTGGTTTTGCGCGTGCGCGACGCCCAGCATCGACGCCAGCACGAAGGCCGCCAGCCACAATCGTTTCATGAATATTCCGCCTCGTATCGTCCGGGATGAACGTGGGCCGCCAGCTTAACGAACGGCGGGGCGTCACCGCAACCGGCCCGCGTTCGGCGTCGTCGCTATTGGCGAGCAACGACGTGACCCGCGGGGCAGCGGGGTCCCTCCGGGGTTGACAATGCAATTCTTGAGTGTGAATATAAATTCACACTCAAGAATTATTTGTCGAATCCGGAGAAGCGGAGCGCAAGCGCCGGGCCACCGGAACTGGCAGTCCGATCGACCGGAACCAGGAGCGAGACGCATGGCGGAACACGAGCAGCAGGGCGCGCTGGCGGGATTGCGCATCATCGATCTGTCGCGGGTGCTGGGCGGCCCGTACGCGACCCAGATCCTCGCCGACCACGGCGCGGAGGTGATCAAGGTCGAACCGCCATCCGGCGACGAGACGCGCACGTGGGGCCCGCCGTTCGACGGCGACACCGCGTCGTATTTCCTCGGCGTGAACCGCAACAAGCTCGGCATCGCGCTCGACCTGACGCAGCCGGCCGATCGCGAGCGGCTGCTCGGCCTGCTCGAACACGCGGATGCGCTGGTCGAGAACTTCAAGATCGGCACGATGGAGCGCTGGGGGCTCGGGTTCGACGCGTTGCATGCGCGGTTTCCGCGCCTCGTTTATTGCCGCGTGTCGGGTTTCGGCGCGGACGGCCCGCTCGGCGGGCTGCCGGGCTACGACGCGGCCGTGCAGGCGCTCGCGGGGCTGATGAGCGTCAACGGCGAAGCCGGCGGCGCACCGCTGCGCGTCGGCGTGCCGATCGTCGATCTCGTCACGGGGCTGAACGCGGCGCTCGGCGTGCTGATGGCGCTGCGCGAACGCGACGCGAGCGGGCGCGGCCAGTTCGTCGAATCGACGCTGTTCGACTGCGCGCTGTCGATCCTGCATCCGCATACGCCGAACTTCTTCCATTCGGGCAACGCGCCCGTGCGCACCGGCAACGCGCATCCGAACATCACGCCGTACGACAGTTTTCCGACGGCGGGCGCCGACATCTTCCTGGCGGTGGGCAACAACGGGCAGTTCGCGGCGCTGTGCGACGTGCTCGGCACGCGCGACTGGCTCGACGATCCGCGATTCGCCGACAACCGCGCGCGCGGCCAGCACCGCGCCGCGCTGCGCACGCTGCTCGAAACGGCGCTGGCCGCGCACGACGGCGCGACGCTCGCCGAGCACCTGATGCGCCGCGGCGTGCCGTGCGCGCCCGTGCTCGGGCTCGATGCGGCGCTCGACCATCCGCATGTCGCGCACCGGCAGATGAAGGTCGAGCTGGGCCGGCATCGCGGCATCGCGTCGCCGATCAAGCTCGGCCGCACGCCGGCCACGTACCGGCGGCCGCCGCCCGCGCTGAACGAACATGGGGCGCAGGTGTTTGCGGGCGATAACGGCAACGACGGCCCCCGCCGCACCTGACCGGCATCGCCGCCGCCAGCCGTGCCGTACCGCGGCGCAGGGCCGTGCGCGCCGGCATACCCCCATTCGGACATCACGCCGGCCCGCGCATCGACCCGCATCGACCTGCGCACCGGCTGAAGAGGAGACGCATCATGCTCGCATGGATCGGCGCGATCGCCATCGTCGCGCTGTTCGGCCTGATCATCACGAAGCGGTTGTCGCCGCTCGTCGCGCTGATCGTCGTGCCGGTGGCCGCGTCGCTCGCGGCCGGTTTCGGGTTGCAGACCGGCAAGTTCATCGTGCACGGCGTACAGAACATCGGCCCGATCGCCGGGATGTTCGTTTTTGCGATTCTGTTTTTCGGGATCCTCACCGATGCGGGGATGCTCGATCCGATCATCGCGGGTGTGCTGCGCGTGATCGGCTGCCATCCGCCGCGCATCGTGATGGGCTCGGCGCTGCTCGCGCTGCTGATCCATCTCGACGGCTCGGGCGCGGTCACGTTTCTCGTCACGCTGCCCGCGATGATGCCGCTCTACACGCGGCTCGGAATGGATCGCCGCATCCTCGCGTGCGTCGCATCGATGGCGGCCGGCGTCAACTTCCTGCCGTGGGTCGGGCCGATGCTGCGCGCATCGGCCGCACTGCACATTCCCGGTTCGGCGATCTTTACGCCGATGATTCCGGTGCAGATCGTCGGGCTCGCGTTCGTGTTCGGCACCGCGTGGGTGCTCGGCGTGCGCGAGGCGAAACGGCTCGGGCTCGACCGTGCCGGCGCGGCCGCGCTCGCGATCGCGCCGCGCGAGCTGACCGACGCCGAACGCGCATTGCGCCGGCCGGGACGCTTCGGGATCAACGTCGCATTGACGCTCGTCGTGCTCGTCACGCTGGTGTCGGGCATCGTCGACCCGATGGTGATGTTCATGCTCGGCACGGTCGCCGCGCTGGTGATCAACTATCCGGACGTGCGGGCGCAGCGCGAGCGGATCGACGCGCATGCGAAGGCCGCGCTGATGATGGCGAGCGTGCTCCTCGCGGCCGGCGCGTTCACCGGCATCATGCCCGGCACCGGGATGCTGAAGGCGATGGCCGAAGTCGTCGTCGCGCACGTGCCCGTCGAGCATGCGCGCCACATGCCGTTCGTGCTCGGGCTGCTGTCGATGCCGCTCAGCCTGCTGTTCGATCCCGATTCGTTCTACTTCGGCGTGCTGCCGGTGCTCGCGGAGAGCGGCAAGCTGCTCGGCGTGCCGCCGATCCAGATGGCGCAGGCCGCGCTGCTCGGCCAGATGACGACGGGCTTTCCGGTGAGCCCGCTCACGCCCGCGACGTTCCTGATCGTCGGCCTGACCGGCGTCGAGCTCGCCGAGCACCAGAAATTCACGATTCCGTTCCTGTTGGCCGCCACCGTGCTGATGGTCTTCGCCGCGGTGATCGTGGGCGTGTTTCCGTTGTGAGCGCCCGGGACCTGCCGCTTCGTGCCGATGCGTCCGGCGCGCAATCCCGCGCAGGACCATCGTTCGAAGCGGAAACCCTGGCGCCCCCTGGCATTTTCTTGAGAGCGGCGCGGCCGCTCGGCTTTTTCCGGGAGAGCAATCCATGCAGTTCGACCTGACCGACGACCAGCGCGCGATCGAAAGCGCGATCGAGAAAATCTGCGCGCGCTTCGGCGACGACTACTGGCTCGAACGCGATCGCGCGGGCGGGTTTCCGGCCGATTTCCACGCGGCGCTCGCCGAGGCCGGCTGGCTCGGCATCGCGATGGACCCGGCCTACGGCGGCGCCGGGCTCGGGATGACCGAGGCCGCGCTGATGATGCGCGCGATCAGCGCGTCGGGCGCCGGCCTGTCGGGCGCGTCGGCCGTCCACATGAACATCTTCGGGCTGAACCCGGTGCAGGTGTTCGGCAACGACGCGCAGAAGGCGCGCTTCCTGCCGCCGCTGATCGCGGGGCGCGACAAGGCGTGCTTCGCGGTGACCGAACCCGACGCGGGCCTCGACACCACGCACCTGAGCACGCAGGCGCGCCGCGACGGCGATCACTACGTGCTGAGCGGGCGCAAGATCTGGATCTCGACCGCGCAGGTGGCGAACAAGATGCTGATCATCGCGCGCACGACGCCGCTCGACCAGGTCGCGAAGCCGACCGACGGGCTGAGCCTGTTCTATACCGACCTCGATCGTACCCGCGTCGAGGTGCGCGAAATCGACAAGATGGGCCGCAAGGCGGTCGATTCGAACATGCTGTTCATCGACAACCTGCGCGTGTCGCGCGACGACCTGATCGGCAACGAAGGCGACGGTTTCCGCTATCTGCTGCACGGGTTGAACCCCGAACGGATCCTGATCGCGGCCGAGGCGATCGGCCTCGGGCAGGCCGCGCTGCGCCGCGCGACGCAGTATGCGTGCGAGCGCGTGGTGTTCGGCCGGCCGATCGGGCAGAACCAGTCGATCCAGCATCCGCTCGCGCAGGCGTGGATGCAGCTCGAGGCCGCGTGGCTGATGGTGATGAAGGCCGCGACGCGCTACGACACGGGGCAATCGTGCGGCGCGGAGGCGAACGCCGCGAAATACCTCGGCGCGGAAGCCGCATTCCAGGCGTGCCAGACGGCGATCGCGACGCACGGCGGGATGGGGTACGCGAAGGAATATCACGTCGAGCGCTATCTGCGCGAGTGTATGATTCCGAGGCTCGCGCCCGTGAGCCCGCAACTGATCCTGTGCTACATCGCGGAGAAGGTGCTCGGGCTGCCGAAGTCGTACTGACCGTACCGCCCCGGCAGGCCGCCCGGCGCGCGGTTTCCCGTTCCGAATCAAGCGCTCGTCATGGACGTCAAACTCGTTGCCCGCACGCTCGACCTGTTCGAGCTGTTCGCCGCCGAACGGCGGCCGCTGCCGCTCACCGAACTCGCGCGCCTGCTCAACGTGCCGGCGTCGAGCTGCCTCGCGATGGCGCGCACGCTCGTGAGCCGCGGCTACTTGTACGAAGTGCGCAAGCGCGGCGGCTACTACCCGACGCGGCGCCTGCAGACGGTCGCCGCCGCGATCGACGCGACCGATCCGGTCGTCGACATCGTGCATCCGCACCTCGTCGCGCTGCGCGACGCGAGCCGCGAAACGGCCGTGCTCGGCAAGATCCAGGGCGCGTCGGTCACGTATCTCGACGTCGTCGAATCGGAGCAGGCGATCCGCTATACGCGCCAGCCGGGCGAGCTGCGGCCGCTGCACGCGAACTCGATCGGCAAGGCGATCTTCGCGGAACTCGCGAGCGACGCGCAGCAGGCGCTCGGCGCGCAACTGCCGTTCGAACGCTTTACCGACGCGACGGTGGCCGATCTCCCGGCGCTCGTCGCGCAGGCCGCGCGGTTTCGCGAACTCGGCTGGGCGGAGAACTTCGGCGAGAGCGCGCCCGAGCTGTCGGCGATCGCGGTCGCGCTGACGCTCGACGGCGACTGGTACGGGCTGTCGGTCGTCGGGCCGACCGAGCGGATCCGCCAGCATCGCGACACGCATGCGGCGCTGCTCGTCGACGCGAAGGCGCGGCTGCTGGCCGAACACGCGCGCGGGTAGGGCGGCGGCGCGCGCCGGCGGCGGCAGAGGGCCGTCGCCGGCGTGCGGTCCCGCCACGCCGGCAACGCCCCGCCGCGCGTCACGCGCGAGCGCGTCGCACCGTCACGACTTCACCCACACGCCGCCCGCGCTCGGGTTGTCGCCCTGCGTCCACCATTTCGCGCAATACTTCGCGCCCTGATACGTCACGCACGTGCCGCCCTGATAGGCGGTCGTCGCCGACCACGTGGGCGTGCCGCCGTTGATCGGCTTCCATACGGCCGCCTGGCCGGGCACGTCGCCCTGCGTCCACCACTGCGCCTGATACGTCGTGCCCTGGTAGGTGACCGTCGCGCCGGCCGTATAGACCTGGCCGGCCGCCCACGGTGCGCCCGGCTGCGGCGTGCCGCCGTCCGAGCCGCCGCCGTAGTTCGGGTCCTGCGTGACGCCCGCGCCCCACTTGCCGTCGAGCTTCTTGAAGATCGTCGCGAACGCGTACGGCTGCTGCGCGACGCCCGAGCAGGTCGGCGACGCATACGTGCCGCCGGACGGGCACGCCTGATCGCGGCCGACCGACCAGTTGCCGAAGAAACCGTAGCCGTTCGCGACGGCCGCGTTCAGCACGGTCTGCGCATTCGCGAGCGTGAAGGTTTCACCCTGCACGTCGTTGACGCCGATCATCGGCGTGACGCCGACCATCTGCCACAGCTGCGCGTTGGTCTTCGGCTGGCCGGCGGATTTGAACGCGGTGTCGAGCTGCGAATAGAGTGCCTGCGCGGCGCTGATCGCGGCGGCGCCCATGTCGATGTTCGCGGGGCCGTAATCCATCGCCATCACGTTGACCGCGTCGAACGTGGCCTTGTTCGCGATGGCCGCGTTGACGACGTTCACGCCGTCCTGCGTGAGCCCGGTCGGCATCGTCGGCAGCGTCAGCGTCACGTGCAGCGGCTTGCCCTTCGCCGCGTAGTCGGCCTGCAGTTGCGCGACCGCCTGGAAGTTGCGCGCGACCGCCGCCGTGTCCTGCTGCGACGCGCCCTCGATGTCGAAGTCGACATGCGTGAGGCCGTACGTGTCGATCACCGTCTGGTACGCGGTCTTCAGCGCGGGGACCGTCGAGCACGCCTGCATCAGCGGCGTGCCGTTCGCGCCGCCGAACGACACGGCGACTTCGCCGCCTTTCGCGCGGTAGCTGGCGATCGACGTGGACAGCGCGGTCAGCAGGCCGCCGCTCGCGCCGTTGCCGATCGGCTGCACGCCGCCCCACGACGGCACGCAGCCGTTGCCCGCGACCACGAACGCGAGCGTGAACTGCTGGATGCCCTGGCGCACGCCGATCTGGTCGACCAACGGCGTGGGATAAAGCGTCACGTCGACAAAGGGCGCATAGACGCCGGCACCTTGCGACACGCTCGCCATCGCGAGCAGACAACCCGCGGCAAACGCACGCGGAATGAAACGCGGCAACACATTGTTGTTCGTTCTGTGTTCTCCAAGTGGAAGAGGGATACGCTGGCCTGCGTATCGTCGCCGGCGGGAAAAGCACGTGTCCCGCCGGCGGCGTGCCTATCTTGGAGGATTCGCGTCGAATAGGAAACTTAGGTGTTCTTCTTTTTGTTATTCGATTCTCGATACGTAACGAACTTGCCGATTCGGTCGAATATCGAAACGCGCGGATGGCATTTTTTCCGATCGATCGCACGACGCCGCGCGGATGGACCGGTTCCAGCGAACCGGCGACGCGCCGGCATGTCGATGAACGGCTCGCTCGCACGCCTGTGCGTTCACATTCGTGCGAATGCCGCCGGATGCGGTAGGTATGCGCAACCCGGCGGGCGCAGCGGCGTTCAGCGATACCAGCGCGGCGTATAGACCCATTCGCGTGCGTTGCCGATCGCGAAGCGCCGCGTGGTCGACGAGCCGACGATCACCATCGTGCGCATGTCGACCTGGTCGCCGCGCAGCGCGCCGAGGGTCGTCGTCGAAAGCGTCGCGCCCGGCCGGCCGATGTCGCGGCCGAGCACGACCACCGTCTCGGCCGCGCGATGCGCGCGCACGATGTCGAGCGCCCGGTCGAGCTGCCACGGCCGCGCGCGCGAAATCGGGTTGTAGAACGCCATCACGAGATCGGCTTGCGCCGCGTGCCGCAGACGCGTTTCGATCGCGTCCCACGGCTTCAGGTTGTCCGACAGCGAGATCGCGCAGAAATCGTGGCCGAGCGGTGCGCCGGCCTGCGCGGCCGTCGCGAGCGACGCCGAGATGCCGGGCTCCACGCGCAGGTCGACCGCGGCCCAGTGCGGGTCGCGGGCTTCATCGAGCGCTTCGAGCACGGCCGCCGCCATCGCGAACACGCCGGGGTCGCCCGACGACACGACCGCGACGCGCCGGCCCTCGGCCGCCAGTTCGAACGCATGGCGCGCGCGCTGCATTTCCTCGCGATTGTCGGTGCCGTGCACGCGCTGGTCCGCCCGAAACGGGCCGGCCATGTTCACGTAGGTCGTATAGCCGAGGATGTCGGTCGCGTCCGCGAGCGCGGCGCGCGCGGCCGGCGTGAGCCAGGCGCCGCCGCCCGGGCCGAGGCCGAGTACCGTCAGGCGGCCGCGCGCGCGGCCGAGCGTGGCCGGATCGACCGGATGGGATGCGATCGCGCACGCGAGGCCGTTCGATGCTTCACGCAGTGTGTGGGCGACGCGTAATGCGCGGCCGAGCAGCGTGGCGGCGTCCGCGGGCGTGTCGCGATCGGGACCGCTATCGTCATCGACGAAACGCAGCGGCACGTCGAGCGTGTGCGCCGCTTCTTCCAGCGCGGGTTCGCCGATCGCCGACGCGGGCGCGACGATGGCCGCGAGCGCCAGCCGCGCGAGGCCCTGGGCGTCGAGCGTGGCTGCGATGCGCGCGGCCAGCGCTTCGTCTGCATGCACGACATCCGCCGCGACGCCGACCACCACGCTGCGCGGATGAATCACGAGTTCGTCGTGCGCGCCGCGCCACGCATCGGGCGTCACGCGAATCGCGTGTGCGGCCGCGGCATCGCGCGGCAGCGCGACGTCGTCGAGCCACGGCGCGGCGCCGTCGATGCGCGTCGACGCGCCCGCGAGCAGGTCGGACACGAAGCGCTTGCCCTGCGCGAGATCGGCGAGCGCATAGCCTTCCGGCGGATTGAGCACGCACGCGCCGAAGCGCAGTTCGCCGCTCGTCGTGATCGCCGGCGCGACGCCCACGCATTCGGCGATTTCGCGCGCGATCACGTTGACGCCCGTCAGCCCGCCGAGCAGCGGCACGACGGCCGAGCCGTCCTCCGCGACCGCGAGCACCGGCGGCTCGACGCCCTTGTCGGCGAGTGCGGGCGCGAGGCAGCGGATCACGATGCCGGCCGCGCACAGCGCGACGATCGGCGAGCCGCGCGCATAGAGTTCACGCAGATGCGCGCCGAGTTCGTCGAACGGCACGTCGGCGTCGACGCGCGACGCGAGACCATGCACGCGCGCGCCCGGGTAACGCGCCTGGATACGTCGCGCGGTATCGAGCGCGCCCGCGCCGAGTATCACGATCGCGGGCGGCGTCGTCATCCTTGCCATTTTTCCCCCGGCACGACGAGCAGCGAGAAATATGGCGACGCCATCGGATCGACTTCGTCGAGCGGCACGATGCGCTGGTTCGCCATCGTCGCGCGCTCGACGTACAGCGCGCGCTTCGCGAGCCCGAGTGCGTCGAGCACGCGCCGCACCTTGTCGAAGTTGCGGCCGAGCTTCATCACGACGGCCGCGTCGGCCCGCGCGAGCCGCTCGCGCAGTTCGTGCTCGGGCAGCACGCCCGACAGCACCGACAGGCTCTGGTTGCGATAGACGAGCGGCTGGCCGAGCACGGCCGTGCCGCCGAGCATCGCGCACACGCCCGGGATCACCTCGGTCTCGTAGCGCGGCGCGAGGCGGTCGTGCAGGTACATGTACGAGCCATAGAAGAACGGGTCGCCTTCGCAGATCACCGCGACGTCGCGGCCTGCATCGAGGTGCGCGGCGACGATCTCGGCCGCGGTGTCGTAGAAATCGGCGATCACCGTCTCGTAGCACAGCGGCGGCGGCAGTGCCTCGGTCGTCACCGGGTAGACGAGTGGCAGTTGCGTCTGCCCGTCGAGCAGGTGCGCCTCGACGATGCCGTACGCGTTGCCTTTCTTGCCCTTCGCGACGAAATACGCGACCACGGACGCCGCCTGCAGCACGCGCAGCGCCTTGATCGTCATCAGTTCGGGGTCGCCGGGGCCGACCCCGACGCCGAACAGCCGCCCACGCGCGCGCGTCATTCGACCTCCGTCGCGAGCGCATTCACCGCGGCGGCGGCCATCGCGCTGCCGCCGCGCCGGCCGAGCAGCGTGACGTACGGCACGCCGCGGCTGTCGGCGTCGAGCGCCGCCTTCGATTCGGCCGCGCCGATGAAGCCGACCGGGAAACCGAGGATCAGCGCGGGGCGCGGCGCGCCGGCGTCGATCATGTCGAGCAGGTGGAACAGCGCGGTCGGCGCGTTGCCGATCACGACGACGCTGCCCGCGAGATGCGGCCGCCACAGTTCGAGCGCGGCGGCCGAACGCGTGTTGCCGACGCGTTGCGCGAGGTCGGGCACCTCCGGCTCGCCGAGCGTGCAGATCACGCGGTTGGCCGCGGGCAGCCGCGCGCGCGTGATGCCTTCGGCGACCATTCTCGCGTCGCACAGGATCGGCGCGCCGGCCGCGAGCGCGGTCCGGCCGGCCGTGCCGGCGCCGGCGGAAAAACGCAGGTCGTACACGACGTCGACCATCCCGCTCGCGTGGATCACGCGTACCGCGAGTTTCTCGAGATCGGGCGGCACCTGCGACAGGTCGGCCTCGGCGCGGATCGTCGCGAACGACTGGCGGTAGATTTCCTGCCCGTCGCGAATGTAGTCAAGCATCGGTGGTGTCCTGGCTGCGCCGCGCGTCCATGAGTCGGACCGCGGCCTGGTCAATCGTCAGACGGCGCGCGAGCGGGGCGCCGAGGCCCGCGGCCGCGTCGCGCCGATAAAGGTCGTAGTGTTCGGGCGCCACCGCGACGAGCGTATGCGTGGCAGCGTGCGGCAGCGCGCAGTGGCGTTCGCAACCGGTCAGATGCACGTCGAGCGGATGGCCGATGCGCGCGGCAAGCACGCGCGCGTCGTGTTTCGTGTCGGCGCGCGCTTTCGCGCAGCCCGCGCTGCCGGTGCAGGCAACGAGGGTCGCCAGCGGGTCGGACGCCGCGCACACGAGGCCGAGCGACGCGAGGGCTTCGCGCGTCGCCGCCGCACGCTCGTTCGGCACGCCGTGCATGAACACCCCTTGCCACGGCGTCATCGACAGCGTGCCGTCGCCGTCGGCTTCGGCCAGCGCGGCGAGCCGCTCCAGTTGCGCCGCGTCGAGCCGCCCGAGCGCGAATTGCGCGCCGACGCTGCAGCGCGCCGCGTCGCGCGACGGGTATGCGCCGAAACGCGACGCGGGGTCGGCACGCGTGCGCCGCCAGCCGGCAAGCGTCGGATCGGCCGCGAGCGGGAAGGGCAGGTAGCGTTGCGCGCGCGCGAGCAGGGCGGGTTCGCCGCACGTCGACAGCAGCGCGCGCATCCGCGCGACGTCGGCCGGCGCGAGATCGAGGAACGCGAGCAACAGCGCGCGAACCAGTGCGACGCCTTGATCGATCGACACGTCGACCGACGCGGGCCGGTCGCCGTGCGCCACCGGCGGACAGCCGGCCAGCCCCGCCGCGAGACGTACCGCGCCGTCGCCGCGACGCCACGCGGCGAGCCAGATGTCGTGCGGATGATCGAGCGCCGCGACCGCTTCGCCGCCGTCGAGCTGGATCGAGAATTTCGGCGACAGTTCGCCGCGGCGCGGCTCGCTCGCGAGCATGTCGAGCAGCGGCACGGCGAGCGCACGGCTATCGACGAGCGCGGCCGCGTCGTGCCCGGCGAGCGGGCTGAGCAACACGTTGCGGACGTCGTCGCTCGCCGCGAGCGCGGCCGCATCGAAGGCGGTATTGTCGGCGCTCGTACGCGGGCCGAGCCCCGCGTCGAGCAGCGCGCGCGCGAGCGCATCGGCCGCGCCGTCGCGAATGCCGCGCAACTGGAGATTCGCGCGATTGGTCGCATCGATCTCGCCGGAGCCGTACCGGCGCGCGGCGGCGGCGATCGCGCGCGCCTGGCGCGCGTCGAGCCGGCCGCCTGGCAACTTGATCCGGCACAGCCCGCCGTCGGCGGCCGCGACCACGCGCACGAGCCCCGGGCAAGCCGACGGGCGCACGACGGGCGACGCAGGAATCGAATCGGGGGCGGAACTCAACGGGATACCGGAACAGTGTGGCGCCGCGGCCAACGCATCGGTACACCCCGCCCGACGCCGACTGGCACGCACGCACTTTCTGGCCGGCAGGTCTCCTGGCTGACAGGTCGGCGCCGCCTCCCGGCCTTCCCGGTGAAACCAGTGGCATGAGGGGGAGATCGGCTCGCTGTCTACAGTTGCGGGGGCAGCCACAGCGGCGCGCGGTGCGCCCTGTGTTCCCTCTTCGGCCCCGAGGGGCACCGGCGAACGAACGGCCGTAGGATACCCGATTTTCGCGGCGATCCTGCATCGGCGGTGTGCGCTGCAACGGTGTCGCAGCATGGCTGTGACGACCGGCGTGCGGTTGCGCGGATGGTACGATTGGCGGCTCGACATTCGATCGGCGCGACGCCCGGTATCCGCGATGATGAAACTCGGCAGGACGGAGCTGTTCGGCATCGGAATCGCACTGGCCTTGCTGGGCCTGCCCGCATGGATGATGCTCGCGGGCATGCTGATTCCGTTTGCGCCGTCCGCCGAATGGCCGAAGAATGTCGGGCTCGCCGGCCTCGCGGCGCCGATCGCGGCAGGTGGAACCTACCTGTTCAGGAAAGGCGGCGTGCGACCGCTCGCATGGCTGCTGCTCGGCTGGCTGCTGGTCGCGGCGATCGCCGGACTGTATCTGGCGATGGTGATGTGGATCGGCGGCACGCCGCGCGGCTGACCAGGAGCGTGGCGGCATCGTCCGTGGCGCCAATGCCGCGGCACGGAAACGGATCGATGCGCGGCAGCTCGGCGGCTGCGCATCGCTACACACGGTATGAAATCGAACGATGGGGAAGGGTGCATGACGGCGTGGCTGACGGTAGTGGGCATCGGCGACGACGGTTACGCGGGGCTCGGACGCCACGCGCGGCGCGCGTTGCTCGATGCGACGCATGTGGTTGGCGCGAAACGGCATCTCGACATGCTGCCCGCGCGGCTGCGCGCCGAGCGCGAAGCATGGCCGTCGCCGTTCGACCTGTCGGGGCTGCTCGCGCGCCGCGGCGCGCCCGTGTGCGTGCTCGCGAGCGGCGACCCGATGCTGTTCGGCGTTGGCGCGACGCTCGCCCGCGAGCTTTCCCCGGACGAATGGCGCGTCCTGCCGGCGCCGTCGTCGCTGTCGCTCGCGGCCGCACGCCTGGGCTGGGCGCTGCAGGACGTCGGTGCGGTCTCGCTCGTCGGGCGTCCGCTCGCGACGCTGGCCCGCCACCTGCTGCCGGGCCGGCGCCTGTTCGTGTTGAGCGCCGACGGCCGCACGCCGGCCGCGGTCGCCGCCGAACTTGCCGCCCGCGGCTTCGGGCCGACGCGCATCAGCGTATTCGAACATCTGGGCGGCCCGCTCGAGCGGCGGATCGACGGCCTCGCGCAAGACTGGAACATCGACGAAACCGCCGCGCTCAATCTCGTCGCGCTCGACTGTCGGGCGAGCCCCGACGCGCCGCGCCGCGCGCTCACGCCCGGGCTGCCCGACGACGCGTACCGCCACGACGGCCAGCTCACCAAGCGCGACCTGCGCGCGATGACGCTCGGTCGCCTCGCGCCCGCGGCCGGCGAATTGCTGTGGGACGTCGGCGCCGGCAGCGGCTCGATCGGCATCGAATGGATGCGCGCGCATCCATCCTGCCAGGCGATCGCGATCGAAGCGCATGCGGAACGGCAGCGCTTCATCGAACACAACCGCGATACGCTCGGCGTGCCGGGCCTGCAACTCGTTTCAGGCCGTGCGCCCGATGCGCTCGCGGGGCTCGCCGCGCCCGACGCGATCTTCGTCGGCGGCGGCGCGACCGCGCCCGGCGTGCTCGACACGTGCTGGGCGTCGCTGAAACCCGGTGGGCGGCTGGTCGCGAACGCGGTGACGCTGCAAGGCGAGATGGCGCTCGCCGCGTGGCGCGATGCGCACGGCGGCACGCTCACGCGCGTGTCGCTCGCGCACACCGAACCGCTCGGCCGTTTCGACACGTGGCGGCAACCGCTGCCGGTCACGCTGTACGACGTGCGCAAACCCGACACGACAGACGCAGCCGGCTCGTCGAATATGTCGAATCCGTCGAACCCAATGGACGCGTGATGCGCGACGAAACCCCCGAACAGCCCGCGCCGCTGCGCTTCGGCTACACGACCGGCAGCTGCGCGACCGCGACGTCGCTCGCGGCCGCGCGGCTGCTGCTGGTGGGCCACGCGGACGACGCGGTCGAGATCGTGCTGCCGAAGGGGCAGCGCGTGATGATGCGGCTCGAATTCTGCCGCGCCACGGCTGAAGGCGCTGAAGCCGGCACGATCAAGGATGCCGGCGACGATCCGGACGTCACGCACGGCGCGCTGGTCTTCGCGCGCGTCGCGCTCGCGGCGGCGTCCGGCGTGCGTTTTCATGCGGGGCCGGGCGTCGGCACGGTCACGCGCGCGGGGCTCACGCTGCCGGTCGGCGAACCGGCGATCAACCCGGTGCCGCGCCAGATGATGACCACGCACCTGGAAGCGCTCGCCGCCGAACACGGTTACACGGGCGGTTTCGACGTGACGATCGGCGTCGAAGGCGGCGAGGCGCTCGCGCTGAAGACGATGAACCCGCGCCTGGGTATCGTCGGCGGGCTGTCGATCCTCGGCACGACCGGCATCGTGCGGCCGTTTTCGTGTTCGGCCTATATCGCGTCGATTCATCAGGGTATCGACGTCGCCCGGGCGAACGGCATCGCGCACATCGCCGCCTGCACGGGCAACGCGAGCGAGGATGCGATGCGCGCGCACTACCGTCTGCCCGACATGGCGCTGATCGAGATGGGCGATTTCGCGGGCGCGGTGCTCAAGCACCTGCGGCGCGCGCCGGTCGCGCGTCTGTCGATGTGCGGCGGCTTCGGCAAGCTGAGCAAGCTCGCGGCCGGCCATCTCGACCTGCACAGCCGCCATTCGAGCATCGACCTGCCGCTGCTCGCGCAGTGGGCGGCCGAAGCCGGCGCGAGCGAGGCGTTGCAGGCGACGATGCGCGCCGCGAACACGAGCCAGGAAGCGTTGAAACTCGCGCAGGCCGACGGCGTGCCGCTCGGCGATCTCGTCTGCACGCATGCGCTGCGGGTGGCGCGCGACATCGTGCCGCCGTCGGTCGCGGTCGAGATGTTCGCGATCGACCGGCAGGGCCGTTTCGTCGGGGAGGCGCGATGAGCCCACGCATTCTGCTGCTCGGCGGCACCGGCGATGCGCTGAAAATCGCGCGCGCGCTCGGCCCGCATCACGTCTACAGTCTCGCCGGTCTCGGCAAGACGCCCGACGATCTGCGCTGCGACGTACGCGTCGGCGGTTTCGGCGGCGCAGCCGGGCTCACCGCGTATCTTCGCGACGCCGGTATCGGCCTCGTGATCGACGCCACCCATCCGTACGCCGCGCAAATCAGCGCGAACGCCGCGACGGCGACGCGCGACGCAGGCGTGCCGCTGTGGGCGCTGCGCCGCGCGCCGTGGACGCCGCAACCGGGCGACGACTGGCGGATGGTCGACGATTGGGCCGGCATCGAGGCCGCGCTCGCGCCGTTCAGGCGCCCGCTGTTCACGCTCGGCCGCGAGCCGCTCGCGCATCTCGATGCGATCCCGCCGCACCAGTTCTGGCTCGTGCGCTGCCTCGATGCGCACCCCGGCAACGCCCGCGCGCAGGTGCTCGCCGCGCGCGGGCCGTTCACACCCGACGGCGAGCGTGCGCTGTTCGCGCTGGCGGGCATCGACGTCGTCGTCAGCAAGAACAGCGGCGGCGCGGCCACCGTGGCCAAGCTCGACGTCGCGCGCGAACGCAGGCTGCCGGTCGTGATGCTGCGCCGGCCGCCGCTGCCCGATGCCGACCGCGCGTTCGACTCGGTCACGGCGCTCGTCGATGCACTCGATCCGGCCGCGCGCGCGTGACGCGACGCAGCGGGCCATCCCACGAATTGACGGAGAAATTTCGATGACGGTGTACTTCATCGGCGCGGGCCCCGGCGACCCGGAGCTGATCACGGTAAAGGGCCAGCGCCTCGTGCGCACATGCCCGGTGATCCTGTATGCGGGCTCGCTCGTGCCGGCCGCCGTGCTCGACGGCCATCGCGCGGAGCAGGTCGTGAACACGGCCGAGCTCGACCTCGATGCGATCGTCGCGCTGCTCGCCGCCGCGCACGCGAAAGGGCAGGACGTTGCGCGCGTGCATTCGGGCGACCCGTCGCTGTATGGCGCGATCGGCGAACAGATCCGCCGCCTGAAAGCACTCGGGATTCCGTACGAAATCGTGCCGGGCGTGACGGCCACGGCCGCGTGCGCGGCGACGCTCGGCGTCGAGCTGACGCTGCCCGGCGTCGCGCAGACGGTGATCCTCACGCGCTTCGCGGGCAAGACGACGATGCCGGAAGGCGAAGCGCTCGGCGCGCTCGCCGCGCATCGCGCGACGCTCGCGATCCATCTCGGCGTGCGCCATCTCGCGCGCATCGTCGACGAAGTGCTGCCGCATTACGGCGCCGATTGCCCGGTGGCGGTGATCTATCGCGCGAGCTGGCCCGACGAGGAACGCGTGACGGGCACGTTGGCCGACATCGTCGGCAAGGTGCGCGGCACGCAGATCGAGCGCACCGCGCTGATCCTGATCGGGCGCGTGCTCGACGCAGAAGGATTCGCGGATTCGACGCTGTACGCGAGCGCGGGCTGAACGCGCCTGCGCCGTGGAGCCGAGTATCCGGATGGGCCGCGACGATATTCCTGGCGCGAGCATGCCCGGGACGACAGCCTGCATGCAGGCGCCCGCGCCGCTAGCGAGCGGCGTCGCTCAGGCCCGCGCGACGTGCCGCGCCAGCTTCGGCGCAAACCCGGCCGCCAGCGCGAACAACACGGCACAGAGGCATGCCATCGCGATCCACGCGGGCGTCAGGTCCGCGAGATGCTGGCGCACGATGCCGGCCGCGAACGGAAACAAGCCGGCGATCAAATAGCCGACACCCTGCACGAACCCCGTCAGCGACGCGGCGTCGGCCGGCGTGGCCGCATGGTCGACCGTGACGATCAGCGACAGCGGAAACAGCGCGCCGATTCCCGCGCCGAGCAGCAGCGCGGCCGGCAATGCAAGTGCTTCCGGCGCGGCCAGCATCACCAGCAACCCGAAGAACAACGACGCAACCGCCGCATGCAGCGCGGGCCGGCGATCGGGCAAGCGATCGATCGTCGCGGAAATCGTGAGTCCCGCGACAACTTCCGCGAGCGTCACGCCGCCGAGCAGGCTGCCGGCCGCGGTCGGCGACCAGCCGAGCCGCATGTAGTACGGCGGCAGCCACGCGAGCACGAGCGTGTACGCGCCCGTCGCGATGCCGAAGAACAGCGCGAGCCGCCAGGCGCGCGGCGAACGCGACGGCCGTGCATTCGATACCGACGCCGGCCCGGCGGCAAGCGCGTCGCCGCCCCGGCTGGCCAGCGGCCAGGCCAGTGCGGCGAGCGCCGCCGGCAACGCCCAGCCCGCGAGCGCGGCGAGCCAGCCCCAGCGCGCCGCGGCGAACGGCGCGATGACGCTCGCGAGCACCGCGCCGCCCATGATCGACGTCGAATAGACGCCCATCGCGCCGCCGATGCGCGTCGCGAAATGCGCCTTCACGAAGCCGGGCAACAGCGCCTGCACCATCGCGATCCCGACGCCCGCGCAGCACGCGCTCGCGAGCAGCAGCCACGCATGCTGCGCACCGACGCGCGACGTGCAGGCCAGCCCGATCAGCGCGACGCCGAGCCACACGCCGACCGCGATCCCGGTGACGCGCTGCAAGCGCCGCGCGCTCAGCGCGCCGAGCCCCATCAGCAGGATCGGAATCGTCGTCAGCAGGCTGGCCGCGCCGTCGCCGATCTCCGTCGCGCGCTGGATCATGTCGAGCAGCGGGCCGACCGCGGCGAGCGCCGGCCGCAGGTTCAGCCCGACGAGCACGATCGCGGCGAGCCGCCATCCGGGGGAAGTGAAGCGATTCATTGCATGGCCCTCGATATCGATGCGCGGCTGCCCGCGGGGCGCCGCGCGTTTTCAGGTAAAGTATCTCGACATCAAGATAATCGCCGATTTATCTCGACGTCAAGATAACTGGCGAGCCGAGGAGGGTTAATGGATCGAGCCGAGCATGCGCTCGCGCAATGGCGCGCCGAGCGTCCGGATCTGGACGCGACGTCGATGGTGGTGATGGGGCGGTTGCAGGAAGCTGCGCTCGTGATCGCGCGCGACCGTCTCAATCCGCTGTTCGCGCGCTACGGCATGCAGCCGGGCGAATTCGACGTGCTCGCGACGCTGCGGCGCAGCGGCGCGCCGTTCGCGCTGACGCCAACCGCGCTGTACGACGCGCTGATGATGTCGTCGGGCGGGATGACCGCGCGCATCGACCGGCTGCAGAAGGCGGGCTGGGTCGAGCGGCGGCCGAACCCGGCCGACGGGCGCGGCACGCTCGTCGCGCTGACGGATGCCGGGCGGGCGCTGATCGATGAAGCGGTTGTTGCGCATATCGACAATCAGCGTGCGCTGCTGGCTGTGTTGTCGAGGGCGGAACAGGCGCAGTTGTCGAAACTGCTCGGAAAGCTGCTGGCGGGGCTGGAAGGAGCGACGCCGGAAGGGGGGGAAGGGACGCCGCGTTGAAGAATGCGTGATGGAAACGTACGCGGCGGGCAAAAAAAGCTATTCGTGAATTTTCGTGGATGTCGCTTGCCGACCCGAAGCGGTCACCGGATCAAATTATTTGTGAAGGACCGTTCGCGATCAATAGCGGCCGTTTCGCGCATATCGGGGGGCCGTGAATGGCCTCTGGCCTGCTCCTCATTGCCCAACGCCATCGCGAGCTTCGTTCGATCGAGCTCGCCTTCCCACGCCGATACCGCGATCGTCGCTACACCATTGCCCACGATGTTGGTCAACGCCCTGCATTCGGACATGAAGCGATCGATGCCGAGGGTCAGCACCATCGCGCTGACGGGAACGGTCGGCACCACGGACAGGCTCGCAGCGAGCGTGATGAATCCCGCGCCCGTCACGCCCGTCGATCCCTTCGAGGTCAGCATCGTGACAAGCAACAGCGTGAGTTGCTGCGCAAACGACAAATGTGTGTTGGTCGCCTGTGCGAGAAACAGCACGGCGAGGGTCATGTAGATGTTAGTGCCATCGAGATTGAACGAGTAACCGGTCGGCACGACGAGCCCCACCACGCCGCGCGGGCAACCCAGGCGTTCGAGCTTGTCCATCAGTTGCGGCAACGCCGCCTCGGACGTCGATGTACCTAGCACGATCAGCAATTCGTCGCGGATATAAGCGAGAAAGCGCCAGAGACTGAACCCGCACAGACGCGCGACGATGCCGAGCACGACAGCCACGAACACGAACGCGGTGAAATAGAACGTGCCGATCAGCTTCAGCATCGGCAGCAGCGAACCGATGCCGTAACGGCCTATCGTGAATGCCATCGCCCCGAAGGCGCCGATCGGCGCGAGACTCGTGACCATCCGGACGATGCGAAAGAATGCCTTGGACAAGGTTTCGATCATCTGCGTGACGGGCGCTGCGGGCCCGCCCATCAGTGCGAGCGCCGTGCCGAACAGCATCGCGATCAGCAGCACGGGAAGGATGTCGCCCTGAACCAGCGCGCCGAGAAACGTGTCGGGTATCACATGCGCTATAAATCCGGCGATGCCGTCGCCATGCGCCGCCTGCGCCGCATAGCCTGAAACGGCGCGGGCATCGAGCGTCGACGGATCGACGTTGAAGCCGTTGCCCGGCGCGATCACGTGCGCGGCCAGCAAACCGATCCCTAGCGCGAGGGTCGATGCGACCTCGAAATAGAGCAGCGCCTTGCCGCCGACGCGGCCGACTTTCTTCATGTCCTGCATGCCCGCGATACCCGTCACGACCGTGCAAAAAATCACCGGCCCAATGACCATCCGCACGAGTTTGATGAACAGATCGCCAAGCGGCTTCAATGCAATCGCCGCGTGCGGCGCGAAATGGCCGAGCAGCACGCCGGCGACGATGGCCGCAAGCACCTGCACATAGAGAATCGTGTAAAACGGTTTGCGCTTCATGTGTCTCCTCCATTTTCGAGGCAAAGGGATGCCCTTCCCTTCTTCGGTCGGAAGGGAATCGGCTTGGCTAAAGCAGGGAACCCGCTGCGTCGCGCGGCGGTTGGATGCTTACATCACTTGCGCCCAGGGATGCCGCGCAAAATGCGCCTGTTCGAACGCTTCGATTGTGGAGAGAGAGTCGAGCGTCAGATCGACGGTATCCATGCCTTCGATCACCATGCGCTTGTGGCGCGCACCAAGCGGATACGCATACTGCTGGTCCGACGCGGACCTCACCGTCTGCTGTTCGAGATCAATCGAGATCGATGTGCCGGGCGTTGCGATCGCCTCGCGCGTCAACGCATCGACGGCATCGCGATCCAGTTGCACGAGCAGCAGACGGTTATTCATCGCGTTGGAATAGAAGATTTCCGCGAAGCTCGGCGCGATCACCGCCTGAAATCCGTATTGCTGCAAGCCCCACACCGCATGCTCGCGGCTCGATCCGCAGCCGAAATTCGCGCCGCCGATCAGGATGCGCGCGTTCGCGTAAGCGCTCCGGTTCAGCACGCAGTCCGCGCGAGCTGCGCCTCGCCCGTCGAAGCGCAGGTCGTACAGCAGACCGTCGGCGAGACCTGTTTTGTCGATGATGCGCAGAAACTGCTTCGGCATGATCTGGTCGGTGTCGAGGTTGTCGATCGGCAACGGGGCGGCGATGCCTTCGATGATCGTGAGTCGCGTCATGATGCATATGCCTCCAGTGTGCGGACATCGGTGATGCAGCCGGTCAGCGCGGCAGCCGCCGCCATGGCCGGACTCATCAGATGCGTGCGGCCGCCGCGTCCCTGGCGGCCTTCGAAATTGCGGTTGGTGGTGGACGCGCAGCGTTCGCCGGCTTCGAGTATGTCGTCATTCATCGCAAGACACATCGAGCAGCCCGGCTCGCGCCATTCAAAGCCCGCATCGATCAGCGTCTTCGCGATGCCTTCCTGTTCGGCGGCACGACGCACGCTGCCCGAACCCGGCACGACCATCGCGCGCACGCCTGGCGCGACGCGCTTGCCGCGCACGATCGCGGCCACCGTGCGCAGATCTTCGATGCGCCCGTTGGTGCATGAGCCGATAAACACGCGGTCGATACGGGTGCCGGCAATCGGCCGGTTGGGGGCGAGTCCCATGTAGTCGAGCGCGCGGCGCAGCGAGGCCGCGGCTTCCGGGGTCGATTGCACGGTTTCGTCGGGGATCGGCTGATCGATGGCGACCGCCTGATCGGGACTCGTGCCCCAGGTGACGAACGGCGCGATGTTCCACGCGTCGAAGCGGTGTTCGACGTCGAAGTGTGCGCCCGTGTCAGACTGCAAGTCGCCCCAGTCTTCGAGTGCAGCTTCCCAGGCTGCTTCGTCGAGTGAAGGCGCGTGGGTGCGCACGTAGTCGAAGGTGGTCGCGTCCGGCGCGATCAGCGCGGCGCGCGCGCCCGCTTCGACCGTCATGTTGCACAAGGTCATGCGCGCCTCGGCCGACAGCGATTCAATTGTCGAACCTGCGAATTCCACGGCATACCCGCGCGCGCCTTGCGCGCCGATCCTGCCGACGATCCAGATGACGACGTCTTTTGACGACGTGCCGTACGGCAATGCGCCGTCGATCGTGATGCGCATGGTCCGCGCAAGCCGGTACACAAGCGTTTGCGTCGCGAGCACGTGCTCGACTTCCGACGTGCCGATGCCGAAGCCCAATGCGCCGAGCGCGCCGTAGGTGGTGGTGTGGCTGTCGCCGCACAGCACGACCATGCCGGGGCGGATCAGGCCGAGTTCCGGCGCGACGATATGTTCGATGCCTTGCAGCGGATCGTCCGCTGCAAAGAGCCGGATGCCCGCGCGCGCGCAATTGCGCGCCAGGTTCTGCGCCTGCAACAGCGACGCCGCATCGCGAATTACGCGCGGCGACTCCGCATGAGTGGGAATGATGTGGCTCACGACGGCGAGCTGCTGATGCGGACGGCGCACGGCGCGGCCACGTGCATCCAGTGCGCTGAACGCTTGCGGGCTGGTGTACTCGTTCATCAGATGCAGATCGACGTACAGCAGTACGTTTTGTTCGTCGATACGCGCGACGGTGTGCGAATCGACGAGTTTCTGGTAAAGGGTTCGGTTGGACATCGGCTTACTCGCTGAGAAAAGGCAGCACGCGTTCAAGCAACAACTCCGGCGCTTCTTCCGGAATGTAGTGGCCGCAAGGCAGGGCTTCGCCCTGCAGGTTCGTTGCATACGCCTGCCACTCGGCGAGCGGCTTGAAGCATTGCTCGATCACACCTTGCGCGCCCCACAACGCCATGAACGGGCAGACGATGCGCTGCCGTGAAGCGAGCGTCGCGCGATCGTGCTCAAGGTCGATCGTGACGCTCGCGCGGTAGTCCTCGCAGATGCCGTGCGCCGTTTCCGGATCGGACAGGCAACGCAGATATTGCGCGTAAGCGTCGGCCGCGAACGGCGCGAGGCCGGCGCTGCGCGCGCCGATCGTCTGTTTGAGATAGAGATCGGGATCCGCGAGGATCAGTGTCTCCGGAAACGGCGCGGGACGCACCAGCATGAACCAGTGCCAATAGGCGCGCGCGAAGTCGAAGGAAGTCTGCTCGTACATCGCGAGCGTCGGCGCGACATCGAGCGTCACGACGCGCGTCACCGCATCCGGATGATCGAGCGCCATGCGCGCCGCGACCCGCCCGCCCCGATCGTGGCCGATCACCGCGAAGGTCGCGTGGCCGAGACTACGCATCAGTTCAATCTGATCGAGCGCCATGCGGCGCTTCGCGTAGTTCGCGTGATCGGCAGCGCCCGGCGGCTTGCCGCTGTCGCCGTAGCCGCGCAGATCGGCGGCGATCACCGTGAAATGCTCCGCCAACGCGGGCGCGACCCTGTGCCAGATCGCATGCGTTTGCGGATGCCCGTGCAGGAGCAGGAGCGCGGGGCCGCGCCCGCCCTGTATGGCGTGAATGCGTACATCGTCGACAGTCGCCGACACGTTCCTGAAGCCTTCGAACATGGTTGTCTCCTGATCTTGATTCGAGTCTAATTGATGAATCATGCGATTTGGTTTCCTGAAATTCATTCCGGTCGTAACTTTAAGGAACGAATCAACAAACGATATGGAGCATTGAAATGGATGGTTTCTCGGACCTGAATCTGTTCGCGCTCGTGGCGCGGCATCGGAATTTGGCCGCTGCCGCGCGCGAACTGGGCGTGACGCCGCCCGCGATCAGCAAGCGGCTTGCGCAACTGGAACGGCGCCTCGGCGTGCGCCTGATGAACCGCACGACGCGGCGTCTGAGTCTTACGCCGGAGGGCGAGCTCTACCTGTCGAACGGCTCGCGCATTCTCGACGAGTTGTCGGAACTGGAGCATCTCGTCACGCAAAGCCGCGGCGAGCCGACGGGACTTCTGCGTGTGAATGCTTCGTTTGGATTTGGCCGGGCGCGCATTGCGCCGGCGGTGTCGGAATTCGTCGCGCGCTATCCCGCGATGAAGATTCTGCTGCATCTGACCGACCGCCCGATGAGTCTTCAGGACGAGGGCTTCGATCTCGGAATTCGCTTCGGCGAGGTGCCGGATGCGCGCATCAACGCGCGGCTCCTGCTCGAAAACAGGCGCGTGGTGTGCGCGTCACCCGGCTATGTAGCGCGGCATGGCGAGCCTTCCGTGCCGCACGATCTCATACGGCACGCGTGCATCGTGTTGCGCGAGAACGAGTCGGCGTACGGCACGTGGCATTTTTCCCGCGGCAAGCGGGCGGAGACTGTCAAGGTGGATGGCGCATTGTCCAGCAACGACGGCGGCGTCGTGCTGCATTGGGCGCTCGAAGGGCGCGGGATTGTCGTGCGATCGCAGTGGGAGATCGCGGAGCACCTAGCGAGCGGCGAACTCGTTTCGTTGCTCGCGGACTGGGCATTGCCGGACGCCAATATCCATGCGATCTATCTGGAGCGCAACCAGCTTTCGGTCAAGCTCAGGACATTTGTTGACTTCCTGGGCGAGTATTTGCGCAGGCCGGCGAACCTTGCGTGACACGCTATCGTTGTGAGCAGCGAACCGGGCTCACACGTGACGAATCTGACTTTCGGGTGACCGCTTTCGAAGGTTGATGGGACATCCGAACGACGCTTGATGGCCGAACACCGACAGCCTTCCCAGCTTTCCCCGAAAATTCGCGATGCCCACAAAAAGCCCGCCGCACAATGCGACGGGCGTCGCAGGTTGCAGGCGCAGGTGGTGTGCCCGCGTGACCAATCACCCCCGCGCCGGAATATTGAGCCCCCGCTCGACAGCCGGCCGCGCAACAAACGCGTCGAGCACCCGCTTGACGTGCCGGAATTCGCCGAACCCGACCAGATCGCCCGCCTCATAGAAACCGACCAGGTTACGCACCCACGGAAAGATCGCGATATCGGCGATCGTGTAGGTATCGCCCATCACCCACTGGCGGTTCGCGAGATGCGCGTCGAGCACGCCGAGCAGCCGCTTCGATTCGGCAACGTAACGGTCACGCGGGCGCTTGTCCTCGTAATCGCGGCCGGCGAACTTGTGGAAGAAGCCGAGCTGGCCGAACATCGGCCCGATGCCGCCCATCTGGAACATCACCCACTGGATCGTCTCGTAGCGGCCCGCGAGATCCTTCGGGATCAGCTGCCCCGTCTTGTCCGCGAGATAGATCAGGATCGCGCCCGATTCGAACAGCGGCAGCGGCTGGCCCTCGGGGCCGTTCGGATCGACGATCGCGGGGATCTTGTTGTTCGGGTTCAGCGACAGGAATTCGGGCGACAACTGGTCGTTCGTGTCGAAGCGCACGAGGTGCGGCTCGTACGGCAGGCCGGTTTCCTCGAGCATGATCGACACCTTGACGCCGTTCGGCGTCGGCAGCGAGTAGAGTTGGAGGCGGTCGGGATGCTGGGCCGGCCACTTTTGCGTGATCGAGAAGGCGGACAGGTCGGGCATGAAGGTTCGCTCGTCGAAGTGAATGATCCGCGCTGCGCCCGTGCCGCCTCGCTCACGCACGGTTCGCGACGCGGCGGCCGGGCGCAGCGCGCCGAAAGCGCCCACTGTAGCCGATCCGGGAAATCGATGCAGGGGTCGGCCGGCCGCCGACGAGTCGGCTCGAGAGCCGTGCTTGGCGTCGCGCCGATGCCGCCAGACACGACGCGTAGGGCGCCTCCGTTGGCCGACGGACCGCAGGCGGCCCCGCACATTTCGCCTCCCATCGAGATACGACGTCCTACACGTCTTGCAAAACAACCCCGCAACTGCCGACAAAGTCGAGCACCGCGCAATTCATCGACAAACGGAAGCTTTTTGTCAGGGAAAGTCCCGCCCCGCATCCGGCTGTTTTTTGTTGACCGACATCGTATAACACCGTCATGATTTCCTGACAAGAAAAGTCCCATCCACCGACCGAAGTGAGGAGACATGAACACCACCCCGATCGCTCGCCGCGTCCGCCGGATCGCACTCGCCCTGGGCTTCACGCTGTCGGCCGCCTCAGCCGTTGCCGCCCCCGTATCGCTGAACATCGTCGACGTCGCAGGCAATCTGCAACTGACGCAGAAGGCCATCGAGGCATTCAAGGAGAAGAACCCGACCCTCGTCGCGAACGTCACGTTCACGAACGCGCCCGCGCCGCAGTTGCCGGGCAAGATCAAGGCGATGCAGGCGGCGGGGCGCTCCGACATCGATCTCGTACTGACGGGCACCGACGCACTGGCCGCCGGCATCGAACAGAACCTGTGGCAAAAGCTGCTGCCCGACAACGCGGCCGCGTTCCCCGGCGTGCTCGACAAGTACGCGCCCGGCCCGCGCAAGATGCAGGATCTCGCGCAGGGCTACGGCCTCGAAGTGACCTACATGCCGGCCGGCCCGCTGCTCGAATACAACCCGGCGAAGGTCAGCGACCCGCCGAAGACGCCCGATCAGTTGCTCGCGTGGTGCAAGGCGCATCCGAACAAGCTGATCTATGCGCGCCCGGCGAACTCGGGCCCCGGCCGCACGTTCCTGATGGGGTTGCCGTACGTGCTCGGCGACAAGAATCCGCAGGACCCGATCAACGGCTGGGACAAGACCTGGGCGTTCCTGAAACAGTTGAACGACTGCGTGCCGTACTACCCGGGCGGCACGTCGGCGGTGATGAAGGAGCTCGGCGAAGGCACGCGCGACATGACGGTCACCGTCACCGGCTGGGATATCAACCCGCGCGCGCTCGGCATCGTGCCGGCCGAATTCAAAATCCAGGCGTTTGACAACATGACGTGGGTGAACGACGCGCACTACATGGTGATCCCGAAGGGCGTGCCGAAGGAAAAGCTCGACGTGCTGTTCAAGCTGATGAATTTCCTGCTCGAGCCGGCGCAGCAGGCGATGACCTACGACGACGGCTACTTCTATCCGGGCCCGGCGGTGAAGGGCGTGACGCTCGAGATGGCGCCCGCGCACAGCCAGGAAGTGATCAGGAAATTCGGCCGCCCCGAATACGCGAAGCTGCTCGCCGATCGCCCGCACGTGCAGCCGCTCAACGCGCAGGCGATGGTCGCCGCGTTCCAGAAGTGGGATCGCGAGATCGGCTCGCAGAAATCGAAGTGACGGCTGAACCGGCGGGCGCCGCGGCGCCCGCGTCGATGGAGTTCGTGGAATGAAGCACAGTTTCGAACGGTTGCGGCTCGACGGCGTGTGCCGCAGTTTCACCAATGCGCAAGGCGCGCAGGTCGCCGCGCTGAGCGGCCTCGACCTCGAGATCCGGCGCGGCGAGTTCATCGCGCTGCTCGGCCCGTCGGGCTGCGGCAAATCGACCGCGCTGAATTGCATCGCCGGGTTGCAGCCGCTCACGCGCGGCGGCATCTGGCTCGACGACACGCGCATCGACGTGCTGCCACCCGAGCGTCGCGGCTTCGGGATGGTGTTCCAGAACTACGCGCTGTTTCCGCACATGTCGGTGCTCGACAACGTCGGCTTCGGCCTCAAGATGCGCGGCGTGGCGAAGCAGGAAACGCGGCGGCGTGCCCAGCAAGCGCTCGAACTCGTGCAGCTCGTCGGTCACGAAGGCAAGCTGCCCGGGCAACTGTCGGGCGGCCAGCAGCAGCGTGTCGCGATCGCGCGCGCGATCGTGATCGAGCCGCCGCTCGTGCTGATGGACGAGCCGCTGTCGAACCTCGACACGAAACTGCGCATCGAGATGCGCGCCGAGATTCGCCGCATCCACACGCAGCTCGAACGCGCGACGATCTACGTGACGCACGACCAGGACGAGGCGCTGTCGATGGCCGACCGCATCGTCGTGATGAAGGAGGGCGTCGTGCAGCAGGTCGCGTCGCCGAAGGACGTCTACACGCGCCCGCACAACCTGCACGTCGCGCGCTTCATGGGCTATCGCAACGTGCTGCCGTTTACGCTCGAAGGGATGGCCGGCGACGGCGTTCGAGTGACAGCCGGTGGCGTACGCCTCGTCGGCGTGCCGATGGCCGGCTTCGATGCGAAGGACGTGATGGTCGCGCTGCGCCCGGACGACGTCGAGCGCGCGGAAGCCGGTGCCGACAATGCGTTCGACGCGACCGTCGAGACGGTCGAGTACGGCGGCCGCGACTTGCTGATCCGCGCGATCACGCCGTTCGGTGCGATCTGGGCGCGCGTGGCCGGCGAGTTCGCGCAAGGCGAGGCGCTGCGGCTGCGCGTGGCGCCGGCGCGCACGCTCGTCTATGCGGGAGACGCGCAATGAACGGTCCGCGCAAGCCGGCGCGCGAGGCGGCGTGTACCCCGGAGGCCGCATGAGCACGCTCGCGACCAGCGGCGCGCCGCGCGACGCGAAAGCCTGGCTCGTCACGCCGGCGCTCGCGTTCATTGCCGCGCTGTTCGTCTATCCGTTCGCGTACGGCCTCGTGCTGTCGTTCCAGCCGACGAACGGCGGCGGCGCGCTCGCGAACTACGTGCAGTTCTTCACCGACACCGCGATGTGGTCGACCGTGCTCGTCACGCTGAAGCTCGCGGTGCCGGCCACGCTGCTCAACGTCGGCATCGCGGTGCCCGTCGCATTCGCGCTGCGCCGCCATTCGCCGTACCAGAAGTTCGTCACGACGCTGCTCGTGATTCCCGTCACGCTCGGCACGGTGCTCGTCGCCGACGGGATGCTCACGTATTTCGGGCCGAACGGCTGGTTCCCGCAGGCGCTGCAGGGGCTGCACCTGTACACCGACGAAGTGCGCCTCACGCACAACTACTGGGGCGTGCTGCTGTCGCTGATCGTGTCGGGTTTTCCGTTCGCGTTCCTGCTGATGCTGTCGTACATCAGCGGCATCGACCCGACGCTCGCGCGCGCGGCCGCGACGCTCGGCGCGAACCCGTGGCAGCAGTTCCGCCAGATCTATCTGCCGCTGCTCGTGCCGGGGCTCACTATGGCCGCATGCCTGTCGTTCGTGCAGGCGTTCTCGGTGTTTCCGTCGGCCGTGCTGCTCGGCGCGCCGGCCGGCCCGACGCGCGTGATCTCGATCGCGGCGGCCGAAGCCGCGTTCGAGAGCTACGACTATTCGCTCGCGTCGGCGATCGCCATGGTGATGGGCTTCGTGCAGTTGCTGGTGGTCGCGTCGATGCTCGGCGCGCGCCGCTTCTTCTATACGGGCGCGGTGACGGGAGGCAAGGGCTGATGGCGACCGACAATCATGCCGCTCGCACGTGGCCGCCGAAGCACGATGCGCCCGATGCGCGGCCTGTCGATGCAAGGAAACCGCACCGGATGAAAAGCAACCTCGCCGGCCGCGCATGGAAGGCGCTGGTCTGGGGGCTGATGGCGTTCTTCCTGCTGAACGTGATGCTGCTGATCGCGACCGTCGCGGTGAACTCGGTCGCGACGCGCTGGTTCGGCACGCCGTTGCCGCAGGGCTTCACGCTGCACTGGTATGCGAAGGCGTGGGAAGACTTCCAGCTCGCGAGCGTGCTGTGGGTGACCGTCGAGGTCGTCGGCGCGGTCGTGCTGCTGTCGATCGCGCTCGGCGTGCCGGCCGCGTATGCGCTCGCGCGCGTGCAGTTTCGCGGCAAGCGCTTCGCGCTGCTGGTGTTCCTGCTGCCGCTGATGGTGCCGCCCGTCACCTACGGGATTCCGATGGCGACGGTGATGTACAAGATCGGGCTCGCGGGCACGCTGCCGGGCGTGATCCTCGCGAACCTCGTGCCGGCGCTGCCGTTCGTGATCCTCGTGATGACGCCGTTCATCGAGCAGATCGACCCCAATCTCGAAGCCGCCGCGCGCATCTTCGGCGCGAACACGTGGCGCTATTTCCGCTATGTGCTGCTGCCGCTGCTGGTGCCCGGCATGCTCGCGGCCGGGTTGCTCGTGCTGGTGCGCACGATCGGGATGTTCGAGCTGACGTTCTTCACCGCGGGCCCGAGCACGCAGACGCTCGTCGTCGCGCTGTATTACGCGGTGTTCTCGACCGGCGTGCGCGCGCCGCAGTCGATCGACGCGATGGCGATGATCTACATGGCCATCACGCTCGTGTGGGTCGTGATCGCATTGCAGTTCGTCAGTCCGACCCAGCTCGTGAGCCGCGTGAAGCAGGAGCGGCAGTAGGCGAGGGCGGCAACGGACGCGCCGCCGCCATGCAATTGGTTACAAATGGATACCGCGCACGACACGCGGACGTTGCAGACTACGCGGCGTTCACCCGATCGACGGATATCCATGAAGTTTCAAACGCTGTTGACACTCGCTGGCGCCTCGACCTTGCTCGCCGCCTGCAACCTGCTTCACGAGGGGCCCGGGTCGAGCGACGTCGACGCCGCGGTGCGCCGTGCGCTCGAAGCGGAAAACCACGGCGGGCTGAACGCGCTGTTCGGCCAGCCGTTGCCCGTGTCGGCCGACGTGATCTCGGCGAAACCCGACGGCGACTGCAAGAAGCTCGGCGATCGCACGTACTCGTGCGACGTCGTGGTCACGTGGCGCAACGCCGATTATTCGCCGTCGCGCGCGAACCTGACCTTCGTGAAGGCGGCCGACGGCGCGTGGCAGACGTCGGGCGTCGACGCGGCGCTCGTGACGGGCACCGCGAAATCGCTGATCGACCATATCGGCAAGGCATGGCCGGGCAATGCGGCGAGCGGCGCGTCGGCGCCGCAGTGACGCGCGGGCGGCGAGCCTTCGTTCCGTTCCCCCGGATAAACAGGCTCGGCCTTGCCGGCCGCGCCGCGGCGCTTCCCCTCCGATAAAAAGGGCGCGAGCACCGCACCTATCTCGTTTGAGCGCATCCTCGGTATGCAGGCAGGGTTATAGGGAAAACCCTTATCTCAAGGTATAATTCCGGCCATGAGAGAAAGGTCATACCATGCCTGAACGCTTCCAAACCCTTGAAAAATTTGTGTTTTCCCTCGTCGTGATGTCCGCCGTCGTGTGCTCGGCCTTCCTCGCGTACGAGCGTCACCCCGAGATCAAGATCGCACTGCATGAAGGCGAAGCGCTGATGCGCGAGAGCGCCAAGTATTCGGTCATCTGCTCGCCGTCCAAGGTCGATCCTTGCGTCGAGATGTCCGCTTACTGAGCCGGCTTTCCGCTTTTCGGCCTTGCGCGATGTCACTGCCGGTCTGAATACCCTGAAGTCGTCTCGTCACGTATTCGGAAACCCGCCGCAAGACAGCGCGAATGCACGACCCCGTTACGTGCCGCGTCGCTGGCGTAAGCAGTCCCGCGTTCCGTCGGCCCCGCTTCGAGCAATCGAGCGGGGCCGTTTCGTTTGCGTGTGTCACACGACGTGCTGCGGTTCTCCGCTGACAAATGCGGCGACGTTGTCGACGAGCTGATCGGCCAGCGCCTGCATCGCTTCGTCACTGGCCCATGCGACGTGCGGGGTCAGGATGAACGCCGGATGCGACAGGATCGCGTGAAACGGATGCGCGGCCGGCAGCGGTTCCTGCGTGACCACGTCGAACCCGGCGCCCGCGATCTGCCCCGACTGCAACGCGTCGACGAGCGCGCT
This sequence comes from Burkholderia sp. AU45388, assembly GCF_030481585.1. Taxonomy (NCBI): domain Bacteria; kingdom Pseudomonadati; phylum Pseudomonadota; class Betaproteobacteria; order Burkholderiales; family Burkholderiaceae; genus Burkholderia; species Burkholderia sp. AU45388. The sequence continues at coordinate 139,157 of NZ_JAUJPV010000013.1, forward strand.
TTCGTCGACGAGCCCGCCGCGCGCGGTATTGATCAGCAGCGGCCGGCGCGCCATCCGCGCGAACGCGTATGCGTCGATCAGATGCCGCGTCGCGAGCGTGAGCGGGCAGTGCAGCGTGATCACGTCGCTCACGCGCAGCAGCGTGTCGAGCGGCGCATGACCGTCGCCCGCCGCGTCGCCGTGCGCGGCGAACAGCACGCGCATGTCGAGCGCCCGCGCGATGGCGGCCACCGCGCGCCCGAGCACGCCGTCGCCGACGATCCCGATCGTCGAACCGGCCAGGTCGCGAATCGGATGATCGAAGAAGCAGAACTGCCCGCTGTCGAGCCAGCGCCCGGCGCGTACCGCGTCGCGGTACGCGACGAGGCTGCGGCGCAGCGCGAAGATCAGCGCGAACGTGTGCTCGGGCACCGTACGCACCGCGTAGCCGCGAATGTTGCTCACCACGATTGCGCGCGCCGCACACGTATCGAGATCGACGATATCGGTGCCGGTCGCGGCGATCGCGATCATCCGCAACCGCCGCGCGTCGGCGAGGGTCGTCGCGTCGAGCCGCACCTTGTTCGTCACGACGATGTCCGCATCGCGGATGCGCGCCGCGACTTCGTGCGCGGCCGTGCGGTCGAATGCCTGCGCCACGTGCGGAAACGGAAACGGCTTCAGCACGGTCTGCGGCGACAGCGTCGCGCGGTCGAGCCACACGATCTTCGCGGGAGAGGAAACGGAAAACATGGCGGGTCTCGCTGACAGGCGCCCGGTGGCGCGGAACGGATCCGATTCTGCCGGCGGCGCGCGCGCCGTCGTTTGACCGTTGCGCGAGCGCGCTTTCCCGGATGGAAAGGCTGACGCGCCACGCGTCGCCGACACCGCGCTCGCGCTGTCGCGCGCCTTTCCGTTTCGGAAAGGCGGGTTGACCATCGATCGATTTTCACCGGACGCGAACGCCGTCATGATCGCCGTCATCGACAACACGATTTCATCGGAGACAGTCATGACACGCCCCCTGGACGGCATCCGCGTGCTGGAGCTTGGCCAACTGATCGCCGGGCCGTTCGCGGGCCGGATGCTCGCCGAATTCGGCGCGGAGGTCATCAAGGTCGAGCCGCCCGGCGTCGGCGATCCGCTGCGCAAATGGCGGCTGCTGCACGACGGCACGTCCGTTTGGTGGGCCGCGCAGTCGCGCAACAAGACCTCGCTCACGCTCGACCTGCGCACGCCCGAAGGGCAGGACGTCGTGCGCCGCCTCGTCGCCGACACCGACGTGCTGATCGAAAACTTCCGGCCCGGCACGCTCGAAGGCTGGGGGCTGGGCTGGGACGCGCTGTCCGCGATCAACCCGGGGCTCGTGATGCTGCGCGTGTCGGGCTTCGGGCAGACGGGCCCGTATCGCGACCGCCCCGGCTTCGGCGTGATCGCCGAGGCGATGGGCGGCCTGCGCCACCTGACCGGCGAGCCGGGCCGCACGCCGGTACGCGTCGGCATCTCGCTCGGCGATTCGCTGTCGGCGCTGCACGGCGTGATCGGCGTGCTGCTCGCGTTGCGGCATCGCGAACAGCAGGGCGGCAACGGGCAGGTCGTCGACGTCGCGCTTTACGAATCGGTGTTCAACATGATGGAAAGCCTGCTGCCCGAATACGCGGCGTTCGGCGCGGTGCGCGAGCCGGCCGGCAGCAGCCTGCCGGGCATCGCACCGACCAACGCGTACCGCTGCCGCGACGGCCGGTACGCGCTGATCGCCGGCAACGGCGACAGCATCTTCCGGCGCCTGATGGAACTGATCGGCCGGCCCGATCTCGGCAACGATCCGGCGCTCGCGCACAACGACGGGCGCGTCGCCCAGGTCGCGCGCATCGATGCGGCGATCGGCGAATGGAGCGCACGCCACGATCTCGATGACGTGCTCGCCGCGCTGAACGACGCGCGCATTCCGTCCGGGCGCATCTACGACGTGGCCGACATCGCGGCCGATCCGCACTACCGTGCGCGCGACATGATCGTCGACGCCGCGCTGCCCGACGGCACGCCCGTGCTCGTGCCGGGCATCGTGCCGAAACTCGACGCCACGCCCGGGCGCATCGAGCGGCCGGCGCCCGCGCTCGGCGCGGATACCGATGCGGTGCTCGAATCGCTCGGCATCGATGCGGCGACGCGCGACGACTGGCGCACGCGCGGCGTGATCTGAAACAACCTCGGGGACGAAGACATGACCGGCCATCCGCAACGACTCCATATCCACGAAGTCGCGACCCGCGACGGTTTCCAGAACGAAGCGGCGTTCGTCGACACCGACGACAAGATCGCGCTCGTCGACGCGCTGAGCGCCTGCGGCTACGCGAAGATCGAGGTCACGTCGTTCACGTCGCCGAAGGCGATTCCCGCGCTGCGCGACGCGGAGGCCGTGATGCACGGCATCGCGCGCGCGCCGGGCGTCGTCTATACGGTGCTCGTGCCGAACGTGCGCGGCGCCGAGCGCGCACTGTCGTGCGGCGTCGACGAGGTCAACCTCGTGATGTCGATGAGCGAGAGCCACAACCGCGCGAATCTGCGGATGACGCGCGAGCAGTCGTTCGCGCAGTTGCGCGACGTGATCGACGCGGTGCGCGGCACGGGTGTCGCGATCAACGTGTCGCTGTCGACCGCGATGGGCTGCCCGATGGAAGGCGACGTGCCGGCCGAAACGGTGCTCGCGTGGATGCAGCGCTTCGCGGATCTCGGCGTGCACGGCTTCACGCTATGCGACACGACGGGCATGGCGTTTCCGTCGCAGGTGCGCGACTTGTCCCGCCGCGCCCGCGAGCGCTTCCAGGCGTTGCAGCTTACGCTGCACTTCCACAACACGCGCGGGATGGCGCTCGCGAACACGCTCGCGGCGCTCGACGCCGGCATCGACCGCTTCGATGCGTCGCTGGGCGGGCTCGGCGGCTGCCCGTACGCGCCGGGCGCGACCGGCAACGCCTGCACCGAGGAACTCGTGCACATGCTCGAACTCGACGGCTACGATACGGGCATCGATCTTGCGGCCGTGCTCGCCGCGTCGGTGCGGCTGCCCGCGCTGATCGGGCACGACGTGCCGAGCCAGCTCCTGAAGGCCGGGCGCCGCTCGGACCTTCATCCGCCGCCGCGCGCCGACGCCGGCGACATGCCCGCGCAACGCGCTTTCTCGTGAACGTCAACAGAAACAGGAGCGAATTCCATGGCGCTGATCGACCACCTCGATCATCTCGTGCTGACCTGCGTCGATCCGGAGCGGACGAAGCATTTCTACACCGAGGTGCTCCAGATGCAACTCGAAACCTTCGGCGCGGGCCGGCTCGCGTTCCGTTTCGGTAACCAGAAGATCAACCTGCACGTGCGCGGCGCGGAATTCGAGCCGAAAGCGCACGTGCCGGTGCCGGGCGCGCTCGATCTGTGCTTCATCGCGTCGGTGCCGCTCGACGACGTGATCGCACACCTGCGGCGCGTCGACTGGCCGATCGTCGAAGGGCCCGTCGAACGCACGGGCGCGACGCAGAAGATCCGCTCGGTCTACGTGCGCGATCCCGACCTGAACCTGATCGAAATCTCCGAACCGATCTGATCCGACGGCCGCGCGCGCACCGGCGCGCTGCGCGCCCGCCGCCACGGTCCTTCGCCGAAAGCGGACAGGCAGGCGCCGCGCCCGCCGATTCCGGATAGCCATGCGTGGCCGCGCTGCGGATAATGGCGCCACGGCGTCGGCGCGGCCGCCGCCTTCGCCGCGCGCACGGAATTCGCCCGCCGCGCGCATCCGCAACCCGATCCAGGCGCCTCCCGAATGACGATCCTCTATCGCGGCATGGACCGCACGGCGCTCGACGCCGCGTACCTGAACACGAAGGCCGTTCCCGATTTCCCCGCGCTGCTGGCGTCATGCCAGGCGCGCAGCGCGGCGCTGTACGCGGCGACGCCCGGCCGCCGCGACCTGCGTTACGGCGCGCGACCCGCGCAGCGCTTCGACTGGCTGCCGTGCGGACAGCCCGACGCGCCGCTGTTCGTGTTCATCCACGGCGGCTACTGGCAGCACTGCACGAAAGAGGATTTCGCGTATGCGGCGAGCGGGCCGCTCGCGCGCGGCTACGACGTCGTGCTCGCCGAATACACGCTCGCGCCGGTCGCGACGATGACCGATATCGTCGGCGAAATCGGCGCGCTGCTCGACCATCTCGCGGCCGACCCCGACGGCCTCGGCATCGCGGGGCGGCCGATCCACCTGAGCGGCCATTCGGCGGGCGGCCACCTGACGGCCATGCATCGCGCGCATCCGGCCGTCGTGTCGGCGCTTGCGATCAGCCCGCTCGTCGATCTCGAACCGATCGCGCTGTGCTGCCTGAACGACAAGCTGCAGCTCACCGCACACGAAGTCGACGCATACAGCCCGCTGCGTCACGTCGGGTCCGGCGCCCCGACCGTCATCGCGGTCGGCGACGCCGAACTGCCCGAACTCATCCGGCAAGCAGACGTGTACGCGACGGCGTGCGAAGCGGCCGGCGAGCGGGTCGCCCGCGCGTGGCTGCCCGGCATGCAGCACTTCGCGGTGCTCGACGATCTCGCGACGCCGGACGGCGCGATGCTCGCCGCGTTGCACGCCATCGCGCCGCGCTAGCCGCGTCATATCGTGCCGTATCGTGCGTGTCGTGCATATCGCACGCGCAAGGCCCGGGCGTATGATCGGCGTCAGGCCGGTGCGCTGACCGCATACCCGGCATGGCCCTCCAGGATCCCGACATGGTGAACCCGCTTCATTTCGATCTGCAGTCGCTGCGCGTGTTTGCGCTCGTCGCCGAGCACGGCAGCCTGACGAAGGCGGCCGAACACGGCCAGCTCACGCTGTCCGCGGTCAGCAAGCGCATCGCCGAACTCGAAAGCGTGACCGGCAGCGCGCTGTTCGTCCGGCACGCGCGCGGCGTGGAGCTGACGCCCGCGGGCCGCGCGCTGCTCGATCATGCGGCGAAGGTAATCGAGCAGGTGAACCGGATGGCGCACGAGATGAGCGACTACGTCGCCGGCGTGCGCGGCCATATCCACGTGTGGACCAACACGTCCGCGATCGTCCAGTTCCTGCCCGCCGATCTTGCGGCGTTCCTCACCGACAACCCCGGCATCAAGGTCAGTCTCGAGGAGCGGCTGAGCCACGAGATCGTCGACGCGCTCGCGTCGGGCAAGGCCGATCTCGGCGTATTCGCCGACAACGTGCCGGCGCCCGGCATCGAACGGCGGTTGTACCGGCGCGACGAACTCGTGCTGCTCGTGCCGCGCACGCACCGGTTCGCCGCGCGCGACAGCATCCGCTTCGCGGATACGCTCGACGAGGACTACGTGGGCCTGAGCGACGGCAGCTCGCTGCTCGCACGGATGACCGATGCCGCGTTCGCGGCCGAGCGCTCGCTGAAGCTGCGGATCCAGGTATCGAATTTCGACGGCGTGAGCCGGATGATCGAGGCCGGCCTCGGCATCGGCGTGCTGCCGCGCGACGCGGTGACCGGCGAGCGCGCGGCGCGGCTCGGTGTCGTGACGCTCGACGACGCGTGGGCGACGCGCACGCTGTGGGTCGGCGTGAAGGCCGGCACGGTGCTGACGACCGACGTCGCGAAGCTGTTCGATTTCATGTCGGCGCGGTGAATGCGAGGACGAGATGAAACGGCGACGCGCGGGCATGCGCCCGTGCGCGCCGTGCCGTTCGCCGCGTCAAACCGGATTGATCTCGTCCTGGCTGCGCCGCGTGGTCAGCGGCCCCAGCACGCGCAGCGTGACGGCGACGACGCCGAGCGCAACCGAGATCACGCCGAACATCGCGCCCGCACCGTAATTGACGAGCACCGGCAGCAACACGAACGGCAGCGCGCCGCTGACGATGCGCGACAGCGCATAGGTGCTGCCGATCGCCGTCGAGCGCACGCGCGCCGGGAAGATCTCGGCCTGGTACACGTGATACGCGTTGCTGAACACGTTCGACGCGCACGTCGTCAGGAACCCGAAGCCGACGATCAGCACGGTATTGCCCGAATACGCGAAGCACAGCCCGAACACCGCGATCGATACGATCGACACGATCACGAGCGTGCGGCGCTCGATCCAGTTGAGCAGCGGAATCGACAGCAGCGAGCCGATCGGGTAGCCGATGAACGATAGCGCGATGAACAGCGTGCTGTCCGTCACGTCGAAACCGCGGCTCTTCACGACCGTGCCGGCCAGCGTGCCGAACCCGTAATAGCCGAAACCCTGGAACAGGTGAAAGATCCCCAGCATCAGGTAGCGCGCGCCATACGGTTGGCGGCGCAGCAGCGCGATGCGCTCGCCGAGCCCGAGCGGCCGCTGCGGCTCGACCGGTTCCGCGAAGTGTTCGGGCACGCGCACGCCGGCGCTTTCCGCGAAGCGCCGCAACGCCGCATGCGCATCGGCCGCGCGGCCTTGCGCGAGCAGCCAGCGCGGGCTTTCCGGCAGCCGGTGCTGGACGAACAGCACGTACACGGCGCCGAGGCTGCCGATCGCGAGAATGATGCGCCAGCCGGCCACGCCCGCCACGTGCAGCGGGTTCAGCCACAGCGCGAGAAAGCCGACGAGCGGCACCGCCACATACGAAGTCGTATAGGCCCACGCGGCGAGCCGCCCACGCTTGTCCTTCGGCAGGATTTCGGAGAGGAAACTGTCGGCGACCGGATAGATCGCGCCGACGCCGATGCCGGTCAGGAACCGGCATGCCACGAGCATGTCGGCGTTCACCGAGAACGCACCGACCAGCGAGAACGCGCTGTACCACCCGAGCGTGAGCAGGAACGCCTTGCGCCGGCCGATACGGTCGGCCAGGCTGCCAAGGCACATCGCGCCGACGAACATGCCGATGAACGCGGACGCCAGCAGCAGCTTGAAATCGGCGCTTTGCCGGCTCAGCCCGTACTCGTGCTGCAACGCGGAGCCGATCGTGCTGACGAGAAAAATCTCGTACATGTCGAAGAACAACCCGATGCCGATCACCCAGACGACGAATCGATGCAATGCACCGACCGGCAGATCGTCCATGAAATCGCCGAGCATGACGCGGCGGGCGGGGAGGGCCGCTGCGTCGACGCCGATGCTAGCGCCTGCGGCGGCGGTCGGCGGGCGGGCGGACGCGGGTCCGCCCGCGTGGCCGTCGAGGTCGAGGGATTGGCTGTTCATGGTGTCTCCTGATTATCGATATGCGGTGTTGCGGGCTCTCGCCGTTCGCGACCGGCGTAACGGGTCTGCCGCGCGGCGCGACGACAGGCATCGCCGGGCTCGCGCAAGCGCCTGCCATGCGGGTTGCGCCGATCGTCCGATACATGGTGGGCAAATCGGCGGCACGTGATAATTGAGGATGTCTCAAGCCTCCTTTCCCGAGCAGAAAGGGTCGGGCGCGCGTGGGGGACAGGATGCGCGCGGCAGGCCGTTGCGGCCTGCGTGACACGGGTGACTTGCCGGAAACGGGGTGCGCCCGCACGGCCGGGCGGGTGGGGAAAACCATGAGAGTCGGGTCGTCAGACCGCTTCGCGCACCATGGCGGAAAGCGTGGTCCGGCAGAACACGACGAATATCCTGGGGCCGAAACAGGAAATGCGCCGCATGCGTGCCGACACTTCGGCTGCCGAGCCGTTCGCGGCGCCCGAACGCGAAACGCGCGCGGCGATCGAGCGGACGCAACGGGTGCGGGACCGATCGCGCGAGCCGTGGATTTGCAATGTCCTGTATCTCCACCGACCGCCGATACAGTGAGATACACCGCCCGCGCTCAGGTTCGCTATAAAGCAGGCATGACCGCTTTGGAGTCCATCATGTCTGCCACCTGGTTCAAAGGGTCCTGCCATTGCGGGACCGTCAAATTCGAAGTCGTGACGGCGATCGCGCCGGCCATCCGCTGCAACTGCAGTCTGTGCCGCCGGCGCGGCGCGTTGATGAGCCCGATGTTCGCCGCCGCCAACCTGACGATCGTCGAAGGCGAGAGCGCACTGACGTGCTATCGCTTCAACACGCACACGGCGCGTCACTATTTCTGCAGCCGGTGCGGCGTCTATCCGTTCCACCAGACCCGCAAGGATCCGGCGTGCTGGCGCGTCAATCTCGGTTGCCTGGACGGCGTCGATCCGTACGCGCTCGACGCGACGGTCGCCGATGGCGCGAGCCTCTCCGTCGTGGAGGACGCATGAAACGCTGGCTGATGATCCTGCTGTTTGCCGCGGGCGGCCTCGCGACCGAAATCGCACATCCGGTGCAATGCACGTTGCTGTCGATGAGCCGTCGGCCAACCGGCAAGCGCCGCAAGCCGGGCTGAGCGCGCCGCGCCTCAGCCGATCGCCCCCGATTATCATGCTTCCGATAAGATCGCATGCGATATATAATGCGATTGTCTGCGACCGTTCGTGTCGCTGGAGGAAGTCCATGAAGCCGACCGAAACCCCGTCGTCTGCCGCGCCGAAGCTGTCCGAGTTCCTGTGCTTTGCGATCTACTCGGCGAACCTCGCGTTCGGCAAGGCGTACAAGCCGATTCTCGACGAGCTCGGCCTCACGTATACGCAGTACATCACGATCATCGCGCTGTGGGAGCAGGACAACCAGACCGTCGGCCAGCTCGGCGAGAAGCTGTTCCTCGAATCCAATACGCTGACGCCGATCCTGAAGAAGCTCGAGGCAATGGGCTATCTGGAGCGGCACCGCGATCCGTCCGACGAGCGCCAGGTGCTCGTCAGCCTGACGAAAAGCGGCCGCCGCGTGCGCGAGAAGGGGCTCGACATGAACCTGGTCGAAGCGACCGGGCTGAAGCCGGACGAGTTCGCGAAGGTGCAGAAGGCGATCGTCACGCTGCGCGGCAACCTGATCCGGTCGACCGAAGCATGAAAATACTCAGGCGCCGCAAGCGGCCGACGCGTGCATCGCGCCGGCCGCATTGTCATGCGCGCGCCTCGTCCAGCACCAGCAGGTGCATCTCGCGTCGGACGGCGAAACCGAGCGCGAGATAGCGCTCGATCGCCACCCGGTTCGTCGTGAGGACGTGCAGGAAGGGCGTTTCCGCACGCGCATCGATCGTCGCGATCAACGACCGGATCAGCCGCGCCGCCAGCCCTTGCCGCCGAAACGCGGCATCCACGCACACGGCGCTGATCTCGGTATATCCGTCCACCTGCATCCGCTGGCCGGCCATCGCGGCCAGCCTGCCGTCACGGCGCACGCCGATGTAATGGCCGAGCTCGAACGTGCGCGGGCCGAACGGGCCGGGCTGCGCGGCGGCGGTCAACGCGAGCATGTCGGGCACGTCGGCTTCACCGAGCGGAACATGCTCCGGTTCGGGTGCCGGGTCGAACGTCCGTTGCCACATCATTTGAAGCAACGTCGCGCGCCGAATCACCGACAATCCCGCGGGCGGCTCGATCTCGTCCGGCGTGACGAGCGCCGCCGGCCCGTGTGCCGCAATCAGCATGCGCAGTGCGTCGAATGACGCCGGGCTCGGCTCGTCGATCGCGGCAAATGGCGCGATGGCCGTCGGGAACCGCAACGCGCGGCCGTCGCCGAGCGCAAAGCGGCGTTGCCTGCCCGTCAGCGCATTCCAGACGACCCGGTCGAGCACGTGCGCATCGCCTGTCGTGTTTCCGGTCGTGGCGTCCGGCATCGGCGGCTCCTTGGTGGAAGATGGGATGCCGCACAGAATAATCCGGGATGGGCCGGGGCAGATAGCACCGTCGACGCGGATCCATGCAATATAAAAAAGCGTACGCGATTACATCGCATACGCTTTATATGACGGACTTCGGCGGCGAATTCGCCGTACCGTGCTCAATGTCCGAAATAGACCGAGCGCTCGGCGGTGCGCGGCGCGATTCGGCTGCCCGACTGCGTGGCGCCGCCGGCGTCGCTGCCGTAACCGGCCGCCTGCGTATCGGCCGCGACGGCGCCGTCGTCGCGAATTCGTTTCAGCGCCGTCTGGATGTTGTCCGGGTAGTTCGGATCGTTCGGGCGATTAGGCTGGTAGCCGGCTTGCTGCAACGCGGCCAGTTCCGCACGCACCTGCGCACGCGTGACGGTGCTTTCGCTTGCAAAAACCGGTGCGGCGACGGTGGCCGATACGGCAACGAGAAGGGCGGCAATCAGTTGGGACTTCATTATTCACCTCGATGGAAAAGGAATTCAGGGAACGCACCGCACGCCGGCCATCGGCGCCGTTCGCGCGTTCGTTCAATGGCCGAAGTAGATCGAGCGCTCGGCCACGCTTGCGACATACCGGCGGCCGGATTGCGTCGCGGTGTCGCCGTTGCTGCCATAGCCGGCAGCCGGTGCATGGGCCGCGACGGCATCGTCGGCGTGGATCTGCGTCAGCGCCGCCTGCAGATCGTTCGGGTAGGTGGCGTCGGTCGCGCGATTCAGCGGATAGCCGGCCTGTTGAAGCTGCGCGAGTTCGGCGCGCACCTGGGCACGCGTCACGGTGGCTTCATTGGCAAATGCCGGAGCGGCAACGGCAGACGAAACGGCGACGAGCAGGGCGGCGATCAATGGGGTTTTCATGTTTCACCTCGATGGAAAAGGAATCGGGAATTCGGAAGGGCGGCGCTCGGCCGCCCGATGCAACGTTCAGGCGATCCGGATATCGACGTCGATGTTGCCGCGCGTCGCCTTCGAATACGGGCAGGTCTGGTGTGCGGCGTCGACGATGCGTTGCGCGACGTCGCGCTCGAGCCCCGGCACGCTCACGTTCAGCCGGGCCTGCAGGAAGTACGCGTTGCCCGCCGTGCCGAGATCCACTTCGGCGTCGACTGCGAGATCGGCCGGCAGCGTCACCTTCTCGGCACGCGCTGCAAGCTGCATCGCGCCGATGAAGCAGGCCGACCAGCCGGCTGCGAACAGCTGTTCCGGGTTGGTGCCGGTGCCGGCGCTGCCCGGCGACGACAACTGGATGTCGAGACGACCGTCGGAACTGCGCGCCGCGCCGTCGCGGCCGCCGGAAGTCGTATGCGTCTTGCCCGTGTACAGCACTTTGCCGATCTTGCTCATCGTTTGCTCCGTCAGTCGAGGTTTGTTTCATATGCGATTCGATCGCATGCGATGCAGTTTCCGCTTGGCGACCTCCGCCGTCAAGCGGATTCGATTAAATCGCATACGATATTTTGTATTTCAATGTATCTGAAACGTGTAACGCCTTGCCTGACAAGCTTTTCGGATGATCCGGCCCCGATGCGCGGTGCGCCGGCATGCGTGCCGGATGCCGGGCAGGGCCTGCCAAAACGCCCGGTGGGGCGGATGCGGCCCCGCAGGGCTTGTGGAAGTGTTGTCCGGCCTCGGCAGCCGGTCACGGCCCTTCGTGCTGCTGTACCCGCATGCGCGCTTTCTGTCGTCGCGCGTGCGGGTGTTCGTCGACTTTCTCGTCGAACAGCTCGTGCATGCGCCTGCCAGCCGGACAGCCGGCCCGCGCGGCAAACGCGCCGGCGGGTCGCGATAGACGCACCGGCTCGCGGCTTCGACGCCGCTGCTCAATGCCCGGCGCTCTGACCGCCGTCCACGTGCAGGATTTCGCCGGTGACGAACGGCGCCGAATCGAGATACAGGATCGCACCGACGATATCGCTCATTTCGCCCATCCGGCCGACCGGATGCAGCGACGCGAGCGTCGCATGCGTATCGGGCGCATGTATCGGCGACTTGATGACGCCGGGCGACACCGCATTCACGCGAATGCCGGCCTTCGCATACTCGATCGCGAGCGACTTCGTCGCGGCATTCAATCCGCCTTTGGTCAGCGACGCGAGCACCGACGGTACGCTGCTGTTCGTATGGTCGACGAGGCTCGTCGTGGTGCTGACCACATGGCCGGTGCCATGCTTCTGCATCGCGGCGATCGCACGCTGCGTGACGTGGAAGAAGCCGTTCAGGTTGACGCTCGCGATCTGCGCGTAGTCGTCCGCGGTGTATTGCGTGAACGGCTTCGCGATGAAGATGCCCGCGTTGTTGACGAGCGTGTCGACACGGCCGAAATGTTCGATGGCCGCATCGACCACGCGGCGCGCGACAGCCGGGTCGCCGATGTCGCCCGCGACGGTGACGAGATCGGAGGCGTCCGACGGGCCGATCGAACGGGACGTCGCGACGACCCGATGGCCGCGTGCCCGGAATGCGTTGACCGTTTCCGCCCGATGCCTTGCGATGCGCCGGTGACGATGACGACTTTGGATGCGCTCATGATGTACCTCGACAGGTGAATGGTGTTCGGTCTCGGTGCCGACCGGATCGATGAATCCGATGGGCAGACTGTAGGCGTGCCGGTCACGATTTCGAACACCCTCCATGGAGCAACAGTCTTGCGTCGCGGGAACAAATGACGAGAAAGAGGTGAGGGTCTGCGGCGATCGCCGCGCTGGAGTCGGGTACGCCGCCGTTGTACCGGCTGTTCGCCCAGTCGGCACGCCACGTCGCACACAAGCGCGTCGATGCGCGCCGGGAGCATTCCGGCGCGGGCGGGATCTGGCCTGATGGACTGATTTTCCGGCAGCTTGAAGCGTCGATTCGCTGGCTACGCAAACGCGTAGTTGGATAAGAAAATACCGCCATCCGGATAACTTTTCTTATCACAATAGCACTATCGATAATCCAAACTCGTCGTTTCAAAAACGCGCGTGACGCCGGGCGTGCGGTCGATTCGAAGGGGAGGGAAGTGAACGCGCCGTCACGCCGGCGCGTTCATCCGCGCAAACAGCAGCGTCAACACCTCCGCCGTTGCGTGCGCGACGCCGTGTGCGGTCGTATCGACCAGCGCATGCGCGCATTCGCGATACAGCGGGTCGCGCAGCCGGTACAGCGCGATGAGCGTCTGCCGCGGCTCGCCCGCTTGCAGCAGCGGCCGACACCGCGCGTCGTCGCGCGTCCGCCGCCACAGCACATCGGGGTCCGCATGCAGGTAGATCACGCTGCCGCGTTCGCTGAGGCGCACGCGGGTGCGCGGATTCAGGACCGCGCCGCCGCCGGTCGCCACGACCACGTTCGCGCGCTGCGTCAACTCGTCGACGATCTGCGTTTCGAGCAACCGAAAGCCGCCTTCGCCGACGAGGTCGAACAGCGCGGCGACCGAGCGCCCCGTGCGCCGCTCGATCTCGTCGTCGCTGTCGGCGAACGCCCAGCCGAGCGAAGCCGCGAGCGCGCGGCCGAGCGTCGATTTGCCCGCGCCCATCATGCCGACCAGAAACGCGCGCCCGCCGGCCGTCGCGACGGCGGTGTTCATAACCGTCGCGCGAGCGGCCAGCGCGCCCGCGTCGCCATGCAGATCCGTCGCGCGCGCACCGCGTCCGACAGCGTGTCGAGCGCCGCGCCGGTCGATGCGTCATCGGCGTCGAGCAGCGCGCCGAGTATCGGCTCGTCCGGATCGCCGGCTGCGATGTGCTCGGCCGCATCCGCCGCGATGGTCCGCGGCGTGCGTTCCGCTATCGCGTCGCGCTCGGGCCGCCGCCACTTGCCGTGCAGATCGCGCCATCGCACGACCAGCCCGGCGAGCAGCGCACCGCCCGGCACGGCCGCGTCGTCGGGTGCCGTCGCCGAGCCGTCGGGCGTCGTACACCGTGTGACCCAGCTCGCGAATTCGAGCAGCGACGCATCGTGGGTGACCGTCGCCGCATCGAGCGCGACGGCCACGCCGGCGTCCCGCAGCCGGCCGAGCAGCGTGCGCACGCCGTCGTGCGCGCCACCGCACGGCTGCAGCAGCACCTCCAGCTCGTCCTCGTGGCGGGACGCGAGCGCACGGTGCCGCTCGAGCGCAGCCGGCTCGAGCAAGGCCTGCGCCGCCTGCCGGACGATCACGATCGCGCGATCGTCCCGCCGCTCCACGATCGCGCCGATCCGGCGCCGGGCGCGCGCCACCGCGCAGCTCACGTGTCGCTCCCGAACGGATGCGCACGCATCACAGCGACCCCTGGAATTCGAGCACGCGCGTCTTGAATTCGTCGGGCACGGGCAGCGTCGTGTTGTTCACGTAATCGAACATCACGTGCGTCGACACGCCGCGCGCGACGATGGTCTGGTCATCGCGCTCCATCAGGTGTTCGAGATCGAAGCTCTTGCTGCCGAAGCGCACGATGCTCGAGCGAATGGTCAGGTTGTCGCCGAATTGCGCCGGCGCGAGGTACTCGCACTGCGTCTTCACCATGATGTGCGGCAGTTTCTCGCTGCGCGGCAGGCCGAGCAGGTCGAACATGTAGCAGAGATACGAATGCTGCAGGTAGTCGTAATAGACGGGGCTGCTCACATGCCCCATCGAATCCGTATCGCGATACTTGACGTGAATGGGGGTTTCGTAATGTCGTTTCGACATGGTGACTCTCCGCGATGACTGGGTTGATTTATATTTTCGAGCCCGAACGGCCTGTCGAGCATCCGAAAATTAATCGAACGAATATCGGGTCGCCACTATCAGAACGAATAGCGACGCGTGGCGGAAAGTCGCACCAGCCTCCATTCCCCTCTTCAGAATCACATCCGCATTTTCGAATTAAACCCGATTCACGCGCCATTTCGCACACTGCAAACGTTCTCAAGCCGGGTTCCCCGATTATCGGACCCGACGCTTATTCTTCTCATTCATAACGTTATGAATGAGAAACTGATAAATATGTTAGTTGCGCATCGAAAGCGCCATTCAATACAGTCGCGCTGTAGTAAAAAATCCCGCTCATTATCGACAGGAGGGCAGTCCCCATGCATGCAAACGCCTGGACGACAAACCGCGACCCCGTGCTGCGCTTGCCGTCCCCTGCGGATCTGGCCGGCGCACTGCCGCCGGCGTCGCGCGCGTCGCGCACCGTTCATACGACCCGCCGCGCGATCGTCGACGTGCTCGACGGCGCGGACGACCGGCTCGTGATCATCGCCGGCCCGTGCTCGATACACGATCCCGACGCCGCGCGCGACTACGCGGCACGGCTCGCGCTGCAACGCGCGCGCTTTGCGGACGAGCTGGAAATCGTGATGCGCGTGTACTTCGAGAAGCCGCGCACGACGGTCGGCTGGAAGGGGCTGATCAACGACCCGTTGCTGGACGGCAGCGACCGGATCGACGTCGGGCTGCAGACGGCCCGCGCGCTGCTATGCGACGTCAACGGCACGGAGATGCCGGCCGCGACCGAGTTTCTCGATCCGCTGTCGCCGCGCTACCTGGCCGATCTGGTCGCGTGGGGCGCGATCGGCGCGCGCACCGTGGAGTCGCAGGTGCATCGCGAGCTGGCGTCGTCGCTGCCGATCCCGATCGGTTTCAAGAACGGCACCGACGGCAATGTCCAGGTCGCCGTCGATGCGATGCGCGCGGCGGCGCACGCGCACCGTTTCCTGTCGATCGATGCCGACGGCCGGCTATGCGCGAGCGTGTCGCAAGGCAATCCGCATACGCACGTCGTGCTGCGCGGCGGGCGCGAGCCGAATTTCGACGCGGCCGCGGTGCATGCCGCCTGCGAGCGGATGACGACCGCGCACGTCGCGCCACGCGTGATGATCGACGTCAGTCACGGCAACAGCCGCCGCCAGTACCGGAACCAGCTCGCCGTCGGCGCGGAAGTCGCCGCGCAGGTGGCGGCCGGCGATACGCGCATCGTCGGCGTGCTGATCGAGTCGAACCTGATCGAAGGGCGGCAGGACCTCGTGCCCGGCGTGCCGCTGCGCTACGGGCAGAGCATCACGGACGCGTGCCTGTCGTTCGCCGATACCGCGCGGCTGTTCGAGACGCTCGCGCACGCCGTGCGTACCCGGCGACGCGGCCATGCGCTGCCGCCCGGCGCGGAGTTCGCGCACGAGCCGCTGCTCGCCTGCTGCGCGTGAGCGGCCCGGCGCGATGCGCTCAGACAGCGGCTTCGTCATGGATCCGCGTCGCGTCGCCGGCCCACGCATCGCGATAGCGGGCCAGCCAATGTTCGGCCTGCGTCGGCGCGCCGGCGACGATTGCGTCGAGCGGCGCGAGATACATCGATTCGTCGCGGCCGGCCGCATCCGTGCGCGCCCGCGCGCGCAGGCCGCGATGCGCGATCGCGAGCGCATCGGCCGCCATCGCGCGTAACGACCGGCCGCCGGCCGGCGTGTCGAGCCCGGTGCGCGGCACGTCGCGACGCAGCGCGAGCAGCGTGCCGCGGTCGATCTCGGCGGCCAGCGTCTCGGCTTCCGACAGCGCGGCCGGATCGTACAGCAGGCCGGTCCAGAACGCGGACAGCGCGACCATCATGTCCGGCGAGCCGGCATCGGCGCCGCGCATCTCGAGATAGCGCTTCAGCCGCACCTCGGTGAACACCGTCGTCAGGTGGTCCGCGAAATCGCCCAGCGTCGGCATCTCGCCTTCGAGATGCGGAATGCGCCGCCGCATGAAATCGCGGAACGTGTGCCCGGTCGCGTCCGCGTAACGATCGCCGCGCCGCACGAAGTACATCGGCACGTTGTCGAGCAGCCAGCTCACGTAGCGTTCGAAGCCGAAGCTGCGCGACAGGAACAGCGCCGGCACGCCGCAGCGATCGCCGTCGGTATCGAGCCACGTGTGGGCGCGCGTCGACAGCAGGCCCGACGGGTGGCCGTCGAGGAACGGCGAATTCGCGAACAGCGCGGTCGCGACCGGCTGCAACGCGAGCGACACGCGCAGCTTGCGCGCCATGTCGCTTTCCGATGCGAAATCGAGGTTGACCTGCACGGTGCAGGTGCGCTGCATCATGTCGAGCCCGCGCGTGCCGACGCGCGGCATGTAGCGCCGCATGATCGCGTAGCGCTGCTTCGGCATCCACGGCAGCGCGTCGCGCGACAGGTGAGGGTGAAAGCCGAGCGGCACGCAGCGCAGGCCGAGCGGGTCGCATGCCGCACGGGCCGCGGCGAGGTGCGCGTGCAGTTCGGCGTGCGTGTCGTGCAGCGTATCGAGCGGCGCACCCGACAGTTCGAGCTGGCCGGCCGGTTCGAGCGAGATCGCGGCGCCGTCGCGCTGGATCACGCCGACGGTCTGC
Organism: Burkholderia sp. AU45388; assembly: GCF_030481585.1. Classification (NCBI taxonomy): domain Bacteria; kingdom Pseudomonadati; phylum Pseudomonadota; class Betaproteobacteria; order Burkholderiales; family Burkholderiaceae; genus Burkholderia; species Burkholderia sp. AU45388. Next base: position 156,121 of record NZ_JAUJPV010000013.1, read on the forward strand.
CCGGCATCGACGATCGGCGTCCCGTCGCCGCGCAGCCGCGCCAGCACCTCGGCGATGCCGGCCGGTCCTTCATAACGCGCAGCCGCGTGCGTCGCGCGGGAAACGACGAACTTCTCGTGCTCGGTACCGATCCGGAACTGCGCGGCCGGCTTGCAGCCGGCGGCGAGATGATCGGCGAGCTGCTGCTCGGAGACGATCGGCGTGTTGTCCGATCCGACGGCATTCGACATCGACACCCTCCACAGGTCACATTGGGCGACCGACCGGCCGGTCGCACGGCGACTATAGCGACGTCGACGCGCGCGCAGTACTGGCAGGGGTGATAGGGGGCCGGGCGATGCCGCGCGGCATTACGGTTGCTTGCGCTTCGCGAAGTAGTGCGCGGGCGAATCGCCGAACGCGCGGCGGAACATCGCGATGAAATTGCTCGGCGTCGCATAGCCGAGCGCGTCCGCGATGTTGGCGACGCTGTCGCCGTTCGCCAGACGTTCGAGCGCATGCGTGAGCCGCGCCTGCTGCCGCCACTGCGCGAAGCTCGTGCCCGTTTCGGCGACGAACAGCCGGCTCAGCGTGCGGGCGGACAGCCCGGCCCATTCGGCCCACGCGTCGAGCGTCCGGCTGTCGTGCGGCTGCCCGAGGATCGCGTTGGCGATCCGCAGCAACCGCCGGTCGTGCGGCATCGGCAAGTGCAGCGGTTCGTGCGGCGCGCGGCGCATCTCGTCGAGCAGCACGACGCTCATGCGCGCCTGCTCGAGGTCGAGCCGGTCCTGGTCGGCCCACGACACGGCGCGCCGCACGAGCGCACGCATCAGTTCGCTGATCGCGATCACGCACGGCTGGCCGGGCATCCGGCGGCTCGCGGCCGGCGCGATCACGACGCTCCAGCCGCTCAACGCGCCGCTGATGCTGACCTTGTGCTGCTCGCCCGGCGGAATCCAGCCCGCGCGATGCGGCGGCAGCAGCCACGAACCGTGCGGCGTGCGCACGTGTGCGAACCCGCTTTCGACGCAGAACACCTGGCCGCGCAGATGGCTGTGCCAATCGACCTCACGCGTGCCGAGCTGGTAGGCGTTGCTGCCGTCGTCCTCGCCCCAGACGGCGATCAGCGACGGGCCGTCCGCGCGTTCGCTCGGATCGGCGTCGGCGCGTTGCACCGCGCGGGCGGGAGAAGCTTCTCGGATGGGCATGGCCGGAATTCATTATTTTTTGTCTAAACAACATTATCAGCTTTGCCGGGGAGCGTCCAACAATGCGTGTCGTGTTCAAACCAAAACGAATCCGAGGAATGCGATGCATGCAGCACTTGCTCCGCCGCCACGCGATGCCGTCGCGCCGCGCGTCCTGTCGCGAATGGCCGTCGCCGTCGTGCTCGTCATGCTCGGCGCATGCGCGAGCCGCGACGGGCTCACACCCGCCGGCACGCTGCGCGGCGCCGATACGCTCGCCGCATCGCGCAGCCTCGCGCAGGCGCCCGTCGCCGACTGGCCGGCCGCCGACTGGTGGGTTGCGCTGAACGATGCGCAGCTGAACGCGCTGATCGACGAAGCGCTTGCCGGCAATCCCGATCTCGCGACCGCCGATGCGCGTGCGCGCGAAGCGCAGGCGCTCGTGATCGAAGCCCAGGCTGCCCGCTTGCCGCACCTCGTCGGCCGCGCCAGCGCGAAAGGGGAACGCACGTCCGGCACGCAGTTCTCGACGGCCGAGGGCGGCGGTTTCTTCAGCCACACGCGCGAGATCAATCTCGGCCTGAGCTGGGATCTCGATCTGTGGGGCGGCCGCCGCGCGGCGTGGGAGGCCGCGCTCGGCGAAGCGCGGGCCGCGCGGATCGATGCACGGGCCGCGCGCGTGCTGCTATCCGTCAACGTCGCGCGCGCCTACGTGAATCTTGCCTATGCGTTCGATCAGCAGGACGTCGCGCGGGCCGAATACGACCGCGCCGACGAAGCGCTGTCGCTCACGCGTCAGCGTGTCACGAAAGGCATCGACAACGTCGCGCAGCAGCGCCAGGCCGAAAGCGAAGTCGCGGCCGCGATGCGCGAGCAGGCACGTGCGGCGCAGGCGATCGACAGCGCGCGCATCGCGCTCGCGATCCTGCTCGGCGCCGGCCCCGATCGCGGTCTCGCGCTCGTGCGGCCCGCGCCGCTGCCCACCGCCGCGCTCGCGGTGCCGGCCGACCTGCCGGCCGCGCTGCTCGGCCGGCGCGCCGATCTCGTCGCCGCACGCTGGCGGGTGGAAGCCGCGAGCCGCAACGTCGCGGCCGCCCGCGCGGACTTCCTGCCCGACGTGAGCCTCACCGCGCTGATCGGTCTCGCGACGCGCGGCGGCGCATCGCTGTTCCAGGCCGCCTCGCGCACCTACAACGTCAGCCCGGCCGTGAGCCTGCCGATCTTCGACGGCGGCGAACGGCGCGGCGTGCTGCGCAAGCGCGACGCGCAATACGACGTCGCGGTCGCCAGCTACAACAAGACGCTGATCGGCGCGATCGGCGAGGTGGCCGACGATCTGCACCGGGTGCATTCGCTCACGGTGCAGGCCGATGCGCAGCAGCGCGCATTCGACGCCGCCACCGACGCATGGCGGCTCGCGGATGCGCGCTACCGGGCCGGCGTCGGCAGCTACCTCGATGCGCTCGTCGTACGCCAGCAATTGTTGATCGCGAGCCGCGAAGTCGCCGCGTTGCGCGCCCAGCGCGCGGACCAGTCGCTGCAGCTCGTCGCCGCGCTCGGCGGCGGCTTCCACGCCGAGCCGGACGACGTCGCGCTCGCCGCCACTCCTTCCCACCGTCCTTGACATCGAACCATGAGCAGCGACAACACCTTGCAGACTCCCGCGCGGCCCGCGACCACCGATCCCGCCACTGCCCGGCAGCCCCCGTCGGCCGACCACACCGGTGCGCCGCGCGCGCCAGGCGGGTCGGACGCCCGCACGCAACCGGCGCCCGGCGGCGCCGCACCGGCCACGCCGCCGCCCGCACGACGCAAGCACCTCGTGCGTGCGCTCGTCGGCGTGTTCGCGCTCGGCATCGTCGGCTGGGGCATCTGGTACGGGCTCGTCGGCCGCTGGTACGAATCCACCGACAACGCATACGCGCAAGGCAACGTCGTCGAGCTGACGCCGCAGGTGACGGGCACCGTCGTGTCGATCGACGCGGACGACGGCGACCTCGTTCGCGCCGGCACGCCGCTCGTCCGTCTCGACGCGAGCGACGCGCAGATCGCGCTCGCGGCCGCGCAGGCCGACCTCGCGGCCACGGTGCGCAAGGTGCGCGGCCTGTACAGCAACGAGCGCGGGCTCGCGAACAGCATCGACGGCGCACGCGCCGACCTCGACGCGCGGCGCACCGCGCTCGACAAGGCGAAGGCCGACTACCGGCGCCGCGAGGATCTCGGCCGCTCCGGCGCGATCTCGCGCGAGGAGCTCGCGCATGCGCTCGACACGCTGACGTCCGCGCAAAGCGCGTACGCCGCCGCGCAAAGCGCGCTCGCGACGTTGAGCGAACAGCACCAGACGAGCAAGGCGCTCGTCGACGACACCGCGGTCGCGTCGCATCCCGACGTTCAGGCCGCGGCGTCGCGGCTGCGCGCCGCCTATCTGGCCCGTGCGCGCACCGACATCGTCGCGCCCGTCACCGGCTATGTCGCGAAGCGCACGGTGCAGGTCGGGCAGCGCGTGTCGCCGGGCGTGCCGCTGCTCGCGGTCGTGCCGCTGCGCCAGTTGTGGGTCGACGCGAACTTCACCGAAAAGCAGCTCGAGCACATGCGGATCGGCCAACCGGTCGAGCTGAGCGCCGACCTGTACGGCGACGCCGTGCGTTATACGGGCCGCGTGCAGAGCCTCGGCGTCGGCACCGGCAGCGCGTTCTCGCTGCTGCCCGCGCAGAACGCGACCGGCAACTGGATCAAGATCGTGCAGCGATTGCCGGTGCGCATCGAACTGACGGACCCGTCGCAACTCGACGCGCATCCGCTGCGCATCGGCCTGTCGATGCATGCGCGCGTCGACCAGCACGACCGCAGCGGTGCGATGCTGTCGCATCGCGCGCAGGATACGCCGGTGTTCCGGACCGACGTGTACCGCGACGAACTCGCGCGCGCCGACAGCCTGATCGCCGACGTCGTGCATGCGAACCTGCCGGCGGCCGCGCGTACGGAGCGTGTGCGATGAGCGGCCCGATGCCGGCCGCGGACGCCGGCTTTCGTCCGTCGAGCGTCGCGCTGACGACGTTCGGCCTCGCGCTCGCGGTGTTCATGCAGGTGCTCGACGGCACCGTCGCGAACGTGTCGTTGCCGACGATCGCCGGCAACTTCGGCGTCAGCACGACGCAGAGCGCATGGGTCGTCACGACGTTCTCGGTCAGCAATGCGATCGCATTGCCGCTGACCGGGTTTCTCGTCAAGCGTGTCGGGCAGGTCCGGCTGTTCGTGTGGGCGACGCTGGCGTTCACGTTCGCGTCGCTGCTGTGCGGCCTCGCGCAAAACCTGCCGCAGCTCGTCGCGTTCCGCGCGCTGCAGGGCCTCGTGGCCGGGCCGATGATCCCGACCACGCAGGCGCTGATGCTGTCGATCTACCCGCCGCAGCGGCGCGGCTTCGCGCTGTCGATGATCGCGATGGTGACCGTCGTCGCGCCGATCGCGGGCCCCGTGTTCGGCGGGTGGGTGACGGAACATTATTCGTGGCGCTGGGCGTTCCTGATCAATCTGCCGATCGGCGTGTTCGCCGCGATGTGCGTGTTCGCGCAGATGCGCGCGCGCGTCGAGACGACGGTCGCCGCGCGTGTCGACTACGTCGGTCTCGCCGCGCTCGTCGTCGGCGTCGGCGCGCTGCAGATCGTGCTCGACAAGGGGAACGAAGCCGACTGGTTCAACTCGACGTTCATCGTCGTGATGTCGGTGGTCGCCGCGTTCGGGATCGCGCTGTTCCTGATCTGGGAACTCAACGAGCCGAACCCGATCGTGAATCTGCGGCTGTTCGCGCATCGCAACTTCGCGGCCGGCACGCTGACGCTGGTGCTCGCGTACTCGGCGTTCTTCGCGGTCAACGTGATCGTGCCGCAATGGCTGCAGCGCACGCTCGGCTATACGGCGTTCTGGGCCGGGCTGGCCGTCGCGCCGATGGGCGTGATCCCCGTGCTGATGACGCCGTTCATGGGCAAGTACGCGCCGCGCTTCAACATGCGCGTGCTGGTGTGCTGCGCGTTCGCGATCCTCGGCACGTCGTCGTTCCTGCGCGCGGGCTTCGTGCCCGACGTCGACTTCACGCACATCGCGCTGATCCAGCTGCTGCAGGGCCTCGGCCTCGCGCTGTTCATCATGCCGATCAACAGCATCCTGCTGTCCGACCTGAAGCCGGACGAGATCGCCGCGGGCTCCGGCCTGTCCACGTTCCTGCGCACGCTCGGCGCGAGCTTCGCCGTGTCGATCACGTCGTTCCTGTGGGACCGGCGCGCGATCCTGCATCACGCGCAGCTCAGCGAACACCTGAGCACGTTCGATCCGGCCGTTCGCGCCGAACTCGCGCAGCTCGGCGGCGGCGATCCGCAACGCGCGGCGACGCTGCTCGGCAACCTGGTCGACGCGCAGGCATATCAGATTTCGTTCAACGACGTGTCGTTCGCGCTCGGCTGCGTGTATCTCGCCGTGATCGCGGTGGTGTGGCTCGCCCGCCCGCCGTTCGGCCCCGGCGCCGCCGCGAAACGATGAAGCGGGCGCCGCGCGGCCCGTTCCGACCCATGCTGTTCAATTCGATGGAGATTGACCCGATGCCTACCCACCACGCTCAGAACGCGCCGTCCGCGCTGGCGGCGCTCGCCGTGTTCGACGTCACGGAATTTCCGCTCGTCGTCGTGCGCAACGATGCAATCGCATCCGCCGGCTACGCGCAGCGCTGGCTCGACGACATGCACGCGCTGATGCGGCACGGCGAGCCGTTTGTCATGATCTTTCCGCCGGCCCGCCCCGACGAGCCGCACGACGACCGCAAGGAGCGCGGCATGTGGCTCAAGCAGAACCGCGCCGCGCTCGCCGCGGTTTGCCGCGCGCTCGTGTCGGTCGAACCGGACCCGCGCGAGCGTGAAGCGGCCATCGCCAACGCGGCCGGCATCGAAAAGGCGTTCGGGATTCCGTTCGACGTGACGGCTTCGCTCGACGACGCGAAGCAGGCGGGTCGGCGACGCTTGACGGAGGCGGTCTAGCGCGGCCCGTTCGCGCGCAACGCCTCGAACCGGTTGCGCAAGTCCGCCTGATTGCAGATTCCAGCTAATAAACGGGGTGGCTTGTATGAAAGGACTGGATTGCCTGAAATGGTTGGTACCCGGCGACACGGATGCGTCATGGCAGCGGATGACCGACGCGGCCGCCGGCATGGGATTCGACAAGGTCGTGCTGATCGTGTTGCCGTTTACCGGCGCATCGTTCGATCTCGCGCGCAAGTGGAGCAGCGGCGTGCCGGGCTGGACGGCGCTGTACCGGCAGCGGCAGTTCGACCGCATCGATCCGACGCTGCAACATTGCTTCCGCTCGGCGCTGCCGCTCGTCTGGGACGACACGCTGTTCGGGCTGGCCGGGCAACGGCCATGCTACGAAGCGGCGGCCGCGTACGGCATGCGCAGCGGCGTCGTGCTGCCCGTGCGCGGCCCGAAGGGGGAGGTCGGCATGCTGTCGTGCGCGAGCGCGGACGATCTCGCCGCCACGCGCGAGCGCTGCGACCGGCATCTGGCGGCGCTCACGCTGTTGCGCGACATCGCCTGCGAAGCGATCGCGGGCACGCGCTGCCACACACCGCCCGACAGCGTGCCGCGCCTCAGCCGGCGGGAAGTCGAATGCCTGCGCTGGCATGCGGCCGGCAAGACCTCGTGGGAAATCGGCCACATCCTGAACGTGACCGAGTCGTGCATCAACTTCCACTTCATGAACATCCGCCGCAAGTTCAACGTGTCACGTCGGCACGAAGCCGTGCTGCGCGCGGTCGAGTGGGGGCTGATCAGCATCTCCGACGTGACGGTGCCGACCTGACGCTGATGCCGGCGTCTCGTCGAGCCAGCGGTCGAGAAACGCGCTGAGCCACGCGGCCGTCGCGCGATCGTGCCGGTGGCCTTCGCTGGCCTGCGTCGCCAGATCCTGCGCGCCGGGCGCCGTCAGCTTGTGCGCGGCCGCGGTGCTCCAGCGCCGCATCATCGGATAGCTCACTTCCGGATGGAACTGGACGCCGTACGCGCGCGGCCCGTAACGAACCGCCTGGTTCTCGAAATGCTCGCCGGTCGCGAGGATCTCGAGCCCGGCCACGCGCTCGAAGCCCTCGCGATGCCACTGGTACACGTGCGACGGCCATGAACCGAGCCGCCGGCCGGCTGGCGTCGCGGCGATCGGCCAGTAGCCGATTTCCGCGCGCCCGTCGCGATGCGCGTTCACGCGGCCGCCCAGGTGGCGAATCATCATCTGCGCGCCGAGGCAGACGCCGAGAAACGGCGCCGCCTCGCGCAGCGGCACACCGATCCAGTCGATCTCGTCGCGGATCCAGCGATCGCCGTCGTTGGCGCTCATCGGGCCGCCGAACACCACGGCGCCCGCATGGTCGGCGAGCGTCGCCGGCAACGGATCGCCGAGCGGCGGGCGGCGGATGTCGAGCGGATGGCCGCGGGCGGCGAGCAGCCGGCCGATCCGGCCGGGGCTCGACTGCTCGCGATGCAGCACGATCAGGATCGGACGAAGGGCTAAGTGCGTCATGTCGTGTGGTCGGTAGAAGGTCAGCCCGGCTGGCCGCGCAACGCGTCGAACGACACCATCACCTGTTCGCGGTAGGCGGGCCGTCGGCACAGGCGGGCGTACCAGGCCTCGACGTGCGGCAACGGCGGCCGCTCGACGTCGAGCGAAAAATAGCGGAACAGCGTCGCGCCGGCCGGGATGTCGGCCAGGCCCGGCGACGCGCCACCGAGAAACGGCTGGGTCGACAGCAGCCGGTCGAGCAGCCGGTAATGCGTCGCGCTGCGTGCGGCCTTGTCGAGCACGATCGCGTCGTCGCGCCGCTCCGGCGGCGTTCGCACGAGTGCCCAGAACAACCCGGTCATCACGTCGGGTTCGAGCGCGGTCTGCGACCAGTCCATCCAGCGCTCCGCGCGGGAACGGGCGAACGTGTCGCGGCACCAGAACGGATTGTTCGGCACGCGCGCGGCCAGATAACGCAGGATCGTGTGCGACTCCCACACGACGTCGCCGTCCCAGTCGATCACCGGAATCCGGCAGGTCGGATTCAGCGCCGCGAATGCGGGCGTCTGCAGCGAGCCGTGCTCGCCGCCGACCGCAATATGCCGGTAAGGCAGGCCGAGCTCGCCGATGAGCCACAACACCTTCTGCACGTTGAACGACGTGCGGCGGCCCCAGACGGTCAGCATCGCGCGGCATCCTCGCAGGCGGCGATCGACGCGCATGCCGCGTAGCGGTCGAGGCCCGCCGCAAGATCGGCGATCAGGTCGCCCGCATCCTCGAGGCCGATGTGCAGGCGCACGCCGCGGCTGCCGGACGGCCAACGCGCCGCGAGGCCGTGCGCATCCAGCTCGAACGGCAGCGCGAGGCTCTCGTAGCCGCCCCACGAATAGCCGAGCCCGAACAACGCCAGGTGATCGAGAAACGCGTCGATCGCATGCGCGGGCGCCGGCTGCAGCACGACCGAGAACAACCCGGACGCGCCGCGGAAATCGCGGCGCCACAGCGCGTGGCCGTCGTCGCCCGGCAACGCCGGATACAGCACGCGCTGCACCTCGGGACGCCGCTCGAGCCAGCTCGCGACCGCGAGCGCGTTGCGCTGGTGCTGCCGCAACCGCACGCCGAGCGTGCGCAACCCGCGCAGCGCGAGATACACGTCGTCGGGGCCCGCGCACAGTCCGAGATCGCCATGCAGTTGCTTCAGCGCGGGCCATGCGCGCGCGTTGGCCGACACCGTGCCGAGCATCGCATCCGAGTGCCCGACCAGATACTTGGTGCCGGCCTGGATCGACACGTCGATCCCGAACGCGTGCGGCTGAAAGAACAGCGGCGTGGCCCAGCTGTTGTCCGCGATGACCTGCGCGCCGTGTGCATGCGCGAGCCCGACGAGGGCAGGGATGTCGTGCATGTCGAACGTGTAGGAGCCGGGCACCTCGACGTACAGTGCGCGCGTGTTCGGACGAAACGCGGCGGCGACCGGCGTGCTGCCGTCGTACCACGTCGTCTCGACGCCGAGCCGCGCCAGCACGCCTTCGCATGCGTGACGCACCGGACCGTACACCGATGCGGTCATCAGCAGATGGTCGCCGGGCTTCAGGCACGACAGCAACGCGAGCGTGCATGCAGACAGGCCCGACGGGCACAGCACCGCGCCGGCGCCGCCTTCGAGGCTCGTCACCGCGCGCTCGAGCGCGTCCGTCGTCGGCGTGCCGCGACGGCCGTAGATATACGGCTGCGTGCGGTTCAGCAGATCCGACACCGTCGGGCTGAGCACGGTCGACGCGTGGTACACGGGCGGATTGACGAAGCCGTGCCACGCGGCGCTGTCGCGGCCCGCGTGCGCGAGCCGCGTGTCGTCGTGCAGGCGGTCGTGCGCGCCGTCGCACGCCGGCGACGGCGGTTCGTCAGGCGTCACGGCCATAGTGCACACCGCTCCCAGTGCTCGCCGGCGCGACGATAAGCCTGCCGCGCGAACCGGCGCGAACTGTCGGCCCGCCAGAACTCGACTTCGTCGGGTGCCAGCGCATACAGGTGCCAATCGGCCGACACGAGCGCCGGATCGGCGGCCAGCCGTTCGAGCTGCGCGTCGATCGCACGCGTCAGGTCGGCCGGATCGTCGAGCCGTTCGCTTTGCCGTCCGGCCAGGATGCTCGCGCGCGACCGCTCGGGGCGGCTCGCGAAATCGGCATGGCCTTCGGCGTCCGGCAATCGCTCGACCGGGCCGCTCAGCCGGATCTGGCTCGCGATCGCGGGCCAGTAGAACGTCAGCGCCGCGAACGGCCGGTTCGCGAGCTGGCGCCCCTTGGGACTGCGCGCGTTCGCCGCGAAATGCCAGCCGCGAGCGTCGAGGTTCAGCAGCACGACGGAACGTGCATCGGGCCGTCCGTCCGGGTGGACCGTCGACAGCGTGCTCACCTGCGGTTCGAGCGCGCCCGCGGTCACGGCCTCGTCAAGCCAGCGTTCGAACTGCGCGTGCGGCGTATCGGCCCAGTTGTCGGCCGGCACGTGCGGTGCGGCATACGCGAGGGTTTTCAGCGCCTTCAGGCGCGTGGCGATCGTATCCATGGCGACACTCATGCGATGCCGAATTGCGTCGCGCGGGCGATCAGCCGATGCGCGGCGAGATAGTCGGGGACTTCCGCGAGGAAGCCGTCGACGACGGCGGCGGCCACGCGGCGGCCGCCGGAGGTACGCCGCGCGTGATCGAATGCGTCGATCACGCGGCGGGCGACGGCGACTTCATCGGCCGTCGGCGTCAGCACGCGATTGACGACCGGCACGAACTGCGCGTTGACGATCGCCTTCGCCTGGTAGCCGAGGCCGCGCGACACGCGCATGTCGAGTTCCGCGCCTTCGTTGTCGGCATAGCTGTACGGGCAGTCGATCGCGGTCACGCCGACCGCCGCGCATTCGACGCGAAAGCGCGAGCGCACGTAGTCGAGCTCGCGGCCCGCACGGGTGCGTTCCGCGCACATGTCGGCCACCATGTCCTCGGTCGCGACGAGCACGGCCGACACACGCGGGCTCGAGCGCGCGATCGCCATCGTGTTCACGAGGCCGAGCGTCGTCTCGACGTTCGGCACCAGTTCGGTCGAGCCCGGCGCGATGTCGTATTCGCGCTCGAAGCGCGTGACGGCCTCGTCGAGCGCGACGACCTGCTCGGGCGTCGCCACGTACGACATCATCACGATGTCCGGGCGGCCGCGCATCGCGGCGCGCAGGTCGTCGATGCCGCCCGCGTCGAGCGGGTTCACGCGCACGGACGCCAGCACGCCGGCGTCGCGCCAGCCCGCGAGCACGCGCTCGCTCAGTTCGCGCGCGGCCGGGCGCCGGTCGGGAGGGGTGAAGGTTTCCAGTTCCTGGATCAGCACATCCGCGCCGCTCGCGGTGCCTTCAACGAGCGCATCGTGATCGGCGCCGGCGAGAAACAGCCAGGAGCGGCGCAGGCGGGAAGGGCGTCGGTTCGTCGGTGTCATGCGTGGTTTCCTGTAGGGCGCATGGAGCGCGTGGCGATGGCGCGGCACTCAGCCGGCGCGCATCATCTGGTTGAAGATGTTCTTGCGATGCATTTCCTCGGTGCCGCCGACGCTCATGAAGCCGAGCGCGTCCGACGCGAACGCGGCCATGGGCCCGGCCTGATAGCCGAGGCTGCCGTACAGCCGCACGAGACCGATCGCGCCGTCGACGAGATCCTGCGCGCCGACCAGCTTCGCGATCGAGCACGTCATCAACGCCTGCGGGTGATCCGTCAGCAACTGCGCGAGCGCGCCGCGCGCGAGCCACGTGCCGCGCTCGATGCCGATCCGCAGGTCGACGAGGCGGCGCTGCACGTACTGGTGGGCATCGATCGTGCTGTCGAAGCTGCGTCGCTCGCGGCAATAGCCGATCGCATCGCGCAGATAGGGCGCCGTCACCTGGGCCGCGACCAGGCCGTAATAGAGACGGCCGAGCGAGATGATGTCGATCAGGTTGCCGAGCCCGGCGCCCGGTTCGCCGAGCAACTGGCCGCGCGTAATCGGACAGTCGTCGAAATGCAGCGCGCCGGTGGGCAGGTCTTCGAGGCCGAGCTTGCGGTCGGGCACGGCCACCGTCATGCCCGGCTGGTCGCGATCGACGATCACGAGCGCGGTATTGCGCCGGCCCGGCGTTTCGATGCGCGTGACGACGAGGATGAAACGCGCAAGCGGCGCATGCGCGATATTGAATTTGCTGCCGGTCAACCGGTAGCCGTCGCCGTGCTCGGCGAGCGTCGTCGCGATGCTGCGTACGTCGGTGCCGGTGCCCGGCTCGGCAATCGCGGTTGCGCTCAGTTCGCCACGCAGGATCGCGCCGAAATAGCGGTCCTGCTGCGCCGCCGTGCCATGGCGCTCGAGTGCGCGCACCATGCCGGCCTGCGCGATCACCGACAGCAGCAGCGCCGGGCGGCGGATCGACGACGCAAGCCCTTCGAGCGCCGCGGAAAAATGCCACCAGCCGTGACCGTCTCCGCCATACGTCTCGGGCACGATCATGTCCCACAGCCCTTCGTGCCCGAGCCGCGTCCAGCCGGCTTCGTCGAATGCGGCGGGGGCGCGGCCGTCCTGCTCCACGGCAGCGGCGATCCCCGCGCCGATCTCGCGAAACCGCGCAAGCGTCGCGTGCTGTTCCTGTGTCCAGTCGAATGGCATCTGTCCTCTCCGGTCGAAGCGGCGCGGCCTTCGACGGCGCGCCAGCGATGACGACAAGGTTAAGGGGGCAGGGACAGCGCAGGTACTGGCAGTAGTGGTAGTTGCAGGGCGAATGAGCGGTTTGGCGGGATCGGCGATATGTCGCATTTCAGCCTCGCTGCACGTCCTCCGCCTGATCGGACGCCGCCTATAATCGCTATCAGCTTTTCCAGTAAATCGTGCTGACCAGGGTGGGGGTGTCCAAATGGGAAAGTGCCGTCGCATCTGTTCGCGCTTCGTCCTCGCAAGCTCGATCGCTGGTCTGACAATACTGGCGGGGCCGGGACACGCGCACGCCGAGGAGGGTCCTTCGCGCTCGCCGAGCGGGCCCCAACCATCCGGGAGAACGCTCAACGTCTATGCGGTGTATGGCGGCGGACGCGCGACCGAGGGCGGCGACATGCATTGGCGTGCGTACGAAGTCGGCTTCGGCGACGTCTTGAATGACTACCTCTCCGTCTACCTTGCATATTTGAACGAGGGGCATCCGCTGGATCACCACCGTGACGGTTTTGCCGCCCTGGGTTCGTTTCGTTGGCCGGTCGGCAGTCGTGTGGCGCTCGAATTTTCGGCGGGCCCGTATTTCAGCATGGACACGACGCATGTCGACGGCCAGCCACGCAACGACAAGCGCTGGGGCGTACGCGCGTCGGCAGCGGTGCGGTATTACGTCGTTCCCAACCGCTTCTTCCTCAAGCTGCAGTACAACCACGTCCAGATGATCGGCGGATTCAATTCCGACGCGGTGCTCTTCGGTATCGGCTCGGATTTCGGCGGCGATCCGGGCCCGGCGTTTTCGGACGGCAAGACGCAGGTCGGCGTTTGGGCCGGGACGTCGCAGACGAACCGTCCTCAAGTGCCGATCGAGAAGGGATACATGGTCGAAGTCAAGCGGCCGCTCGGCAATGCGTGGGCCTATTCGGCCAGCTTCATCTATGAAGGCAACAATGGCGTTGCCGGCCGACGCGGCGTGGCCGCGCAATTGTGGTACGTCGCGCCGATCAGGAGCAAATGGACGCTTTCGGCAGGCGTCGGTCCGTATCTGTCGCGGGATCGGAACGATGTTTCGGGCACGACACGACTCAATGCGTTGCTCAGCGCGCAAGTGGCCTATCAGATCACGAACGATTGGGCGGCAAGCTTGCGCTTCAATCGTGTCGCAACCGGCAACGACAAGGATCAGGACATGTTCATGGTCGGCGTCGCGCGCAATTTCTAGTTCCGGCGAATGACCTTGAATCGGTGCAGTTCGCGCATCGTCGGCGTCACCCATCCGGCGAGCTGCATGGCCGGCTCCCGCGCGAAAGTATTCGAAGCTTTCGCTCGCAGTTGGGCGCTCGAATTCAAAGCGCGCGGTATCGGGGCCAATGTGATGAGTCCAGGCTCCGTCGACATGCCCAGTCTTTCCAGATTGGGTATCGACGCAGCCGATCGCCCCGCGTAATTGCACCCATCAATCGTCAGTCAAGGCGCGACGATATCTGGCGACGTACTTGGCCTGAGCGATGACTTTCCCGTGCATCTGATAGGCGACGAGCGCAGGACTCGCCGCCGACGCTACGTCAATTTTTGCCACGTCCAGGGCCGACGCCGTCACGACATATCGATGCGATGCCCCCTCAGGCGGGCAGGGCCCACCGTATCTGGATTCGCCAAAGTCCGTCAACGTCTCGACCGCGCCCGCCGGCAAGAACGTCGGATTGCCGGAAGCGCCTTTTTCGATCGACGACGTCGAAGGTGGAATATTGACGATCGCCCAGTGAGTCCAGCCGAGGCCGCCGGTCGGCGCATCGGGGTCGAAAATTGTCACGACGATGCTCTTCGTGCCGCGCGGAACGTGAGTCCACGAAATGCGCGGCGAAACGTTCCGACCGTGACAGCCAAAACCTCCGTACACATGTTCGTTCGTGAAGTGTCCGCGACTGAGGTCATCGACCCTGATGGTGAACGGCGCCGCGCCGGCTGTCGCCGGGATGACCGCTAGTGCTGCTGAAGTGCATAGCAGCGCGGGAAATAAAATTCTCGATCGCATGATGTGCTCCGTTGAAGGGTGGGAATTCAGTACGCCGGTATCAACCGTATCGTGTAGCGATTCGCGTCGGAAGGCAGATTCGCGAACCACGATGTTGCCTTCGCTGCAACGCCGCTGGCAGGACTTTCAGTCGATTCGATCGTCGCTCGTGCCGGCGACTATTGACGAAAAAGCCGCCGCGAGTCATGTGAGCTCGCGGCAGTTCTCCGGCAACCGTCAAGGCACCTATACGACGATGGTCGAGAGTCGAGTATCGATCAGTAGTCCCACTGCACCGGCACGAAGCGGAAACCTTCACCGCGCTTCGCAATGTGACCGATGGAAGGGAACGCGACATGTGCCGCGGCCAGCAGTGCGCCAGATTCAGCCGCTTCGTCGAGCAACGCCATGCGGACGTCGATAGCGCCTTCAGGATCATGCTCGAAGCCATTTTGCCAATCGGGATTGTCGAAGTTGACTTCGAAAATCGCATCGCCCACGAACGTGAGTTTCTCGCCGTTGGACGCGATGTCCACGACGCAGTGTCCCGGCGTGTGACCACCCGTCACGCGGGCCGACACGCCCGCGGCGACTTCCACGGTCCGATCGAACTGCGCGATGTTCTCGCGATAGAGTTCCACGAACTTTGCAGCAGCCTTGCGCAGCGCGGGAGGTACCGCTTCCGGCATCACCGTCTTGCTGAAGTCGGGGTTTTTCCAGAATTCAATTTCCGGGGCCGACACGTGAATGCGCACGTCGTGGCGCAGCTTGGCCTTGACGCCATCGACGTTCAGTCCGCCGACATGATCCATGTGCATATGTGTAATCACGATATCGGTGATCGCCGCCAGGTCGATGCCGGCCGCTTCCAGACGCATCACCGACCGACCGGCGCGCGAGAAGTATTCGAATCCGTCACCCACGCCCGAGTCGATCAGGATCAGGCGTTCACCACTACGCACGAGCGCGATGTTCAGTGCCCAGTCGAACATGTCGCGCTGGAGGAAACGACCGTCGAACCATTCGTTGCGGTCGGCTTCGCTCACGTTGGTCGACATGGTGGACGTCGGCAGCGGCAAAACGCCGTCGCTAATCAACACGACGTCGACGTCGCCCACGCGCACGGCATAGCGGGAAGATACGAGTTCGCCCGATCCGCCTTTTCCAAGGTTGGCGGTGACCGGCTGCACATTGCGGATTTTTTCGCTCATCTTCAATAATCCTATTGATTAAGTTGGGCAATCTGAACAGAACGGCATGGTCAAGAAGTACGACCTGGGTCGCGCGCGATCGCGACGCATTCGCTCGACCAAAACCGGGGAAACGGCCCGGCGTTGCCGGGCCTCGACGACGATTGCGCTAATTCACCGGCGTGAGGACCGGCGCGCCCTTGTTCTTGATCAGGAACACGACGAATCTTGCCGGCTTCGTGCTGCTGGCATTTCGGCCCACCGTGTGCAGGTCTTTCGGGCCTTCGTGGAACGTATCGCCGGCATGGAGCGTAACCTCCTTCCCGCCATTCAGGCCCATCACGATGCTGCCGTCCAGCACATAGACGAATGCGTGCGCGTCGTGACGATGAACGGGATCGACGCTGCCGGGCGGATAATCCACGACGATCATCTCGACCTCCTTGCCCGGATACTCGGGCAACGGCTCCGTGGTCAGCGTTGTAACGGTCGCGTGCGGCGCGGCGGCAGCCGGCTGAACGGGCATCAGCAGCGACAGTGCGAGCGGTGCAAGTGCGAGCATGTTGCGTTTCATGTCGTTACTCCAGGTTGGCCTTGTCGAGCCCGAACGTCTTGTCGAACGATCCGGGCACGATCCGGAACGCGACATTCAGCCGGTTCCAGCAGTTGATCGCACCGACGAGGAAGGTCAGATCCGACAGATCCTTTTCGGAATAGTGGGTACGCACGCGTTCGTAGAGATCATCCGGCAAGCCATCCGACGAAAGCTGCGTCAGCGCTTCGGTCCATGCGAGCGCGGCGCGTTCGCGCGGCGAAAAGAGCGTCGACTCGCGCCAGATCGCGACGTGATGCATGCGCAGCTCGCGCTCGCCGTGGATCCGGGCCATCTTGACGTGCATGTCGACGCAGAACGCGCAGCCGTTCAGTTGTGATGCGCGAATCTCGACGAGCTCGCGGACCGGCGCTTCGATCGTCGTCTTTTGAAACAACCCGTCGAGCTCGACGAGTTTCTTGGTGAATTCCGGCGATTGCTGAAAGTAGTTGATACGTTGCGTCATGATCCGTTCTCCTGATTTGTTGACGTGGATACTACCGGCCCTGCGTATCGCGATCGATCGCACGACCCGCGTGGCAGCCATCGTAATCGCGGCTTCCGCGGGGCAGTAGTACCGGGCGCGCCTGCACTCTGTTGTCGCTTCGGCACCAATCGTGCGCCACGTATGCCGGCGAGATTCAGTCACGCCGACACGGTGAGGACGCTGCGGATTCCCTGTCGCACCATCTTCGTATAGGGGCACAGGCATTCCGTGCCGCGGACAAGACGTTCAGCGAACTGCCGGTCGATACCCGGCATGCGGACGATGAGATTGGCGAACAGCGCATATCCGCCATCCATCGGATCACGACCGAACGTGACTTCGACGGCCACGGTGGCGTCGCGGATATCGAGCCGCTCGCGTTGCTATAACGCGATGATCGTGTGGTCGCACGAGTTGGCCCCAGCGACGGCTCTCGCCCACGATTTCGGTCCAGATGTCCAGCGCGTCCGTGGCGCGGTTGTACGTCTGGACATTCTTGAAGCCGACGATGAACGACGTCGCGGTTCCGAGGAGACCACGATCGTCAGCGGGATCGACGACCATCTAGGAACTTGTACAAAATGACCAGCACAGTCCCGAAGACGAAAAGCGCGTAGATGTTCCAGCGTGTCCAGATCAGGAACTCCGACAACTTGTACGATTTTCCGAGATGCATTTCATTTGCCTCATCGAGGGCTCGGCGCGCCACCGAATTCAGGGCGCAGCGGCCACGCGCGACAGAGCCGCAACGAAGGTCTTCAGCGGACAGGTGCCGCTACCGCCCGACGGGCGTCGCGTCAATCAACGACAGTCACGATATTGACGATCGCTTGTCTGGCCATCTTCGCGTACGGGCACAGGCGCTCCGCGGCTCGAACCCGTTCTTCCGCGATGTATTGATCGACGCCGGGCATCCGGACGCGAACGTCGACGAGCAATGCATGGCCGCCGTCCATCGGATCGCGGCCAAACGAAACTCGCACCTCCACGACCGTATCGGCGGGTTCCATGCCGGCGCGTTGCTCGAGCAGGTTCAGCGCACCGTGAAAGCACGCGGCGAAACCCGCCGCGAACAATTGCTCGGGGTTGGTCCCGTTGCCGGGCCCGCCCAACTCGGCGGGCAGGCGCAGATCGACGGCGAGGTTTCCGTCGTCCGAGCGCACGACGCCGGATGCGCGGCCGTGTCCCGTCTCGCCACCGGACACGGTGACGCTCGTCGTATAGAGCGGCTGAAAATCCCGACCCCGATACTTGTCGAGGAGGGAGAGCGGAGGGGCCTGCAGCGTGTTGTCATTCATGATGCGTGCTCGAGTTCGGCGACGCTTCGATTGCCGGTCGTTCATTTGTCGAAGCGTGTTGCAAAGGGGGGCTGCACGGCCGGGCAGATGGCGTCTTCACGAACAGGTGGAGCGAACGATCGTATGCGGAGCGCGGCGATCTTCCGGTGCAGCCCGAATCCAGGTTCGTCCATCGAGAAGGGCGCCCCCATGCTAGCGGAGCGCACCGTGCGACGGTATGGCCGTCGCGGGCGATTCAATGTTTCCCGTCGGACACCAATCGGGACCCTGACGCAGGACTGTGACACTCCGGCCGGCTGCGGCCCGCGCGTCAGCGGCCGACGCAGGCGCGCAGCGTTGTCGCGTGACGCTGCGCTTCGTCCGCGTCGACGATGTTCGCGAACCCGATGACGAGGCCGCGCGGCGTGAGCTGCGTATGGCTGTTCGTATACCAGACCGACAACGGCACGACCGCGAGCCCGGCCTCGCGCGCGCGTGCGGCGACGGCGACGTCGTCGACCGGCCCATCGGGCCCGTCGGTGAATCGCACCGCGAACTGGATCCCGCCCACCGGCGACTCGACGATCAGCCGCTCGCGGAACGCCTGACGCAATGCATGCACGATCAGCATGCGGCGCTCGCCGTACAGCGCGCGCATGCGCTTCAGATGGCGGGCAAAGTGCCCCTGTTCGACGAAATCGGCCAGCGCCGCCTGCAGGAGCGGCGGCGACCCGGCATTCATGCTGCACGCCACGCGTTCGACGCGCTCCACGGCGCGCTCCGGCACGACCGCGTAGGCGAGCCGCAAACCGGGGTACATCGCCTTGCTGAAGGTGCCGCAATAGATCACGCGATCGCGCCGGTCGAGACTCTTCAACGCGGGCAGCGGGCGGCCGAGATAGCGAAACTCGCTGTCGTAGTCGTCCTCGACGATCCACCCCGACATTTTTTCCGCCCAGTCGAGCAACGCGATGCGGCGGGACAGCGACAGCGTATGCCCGAGCGGGCTCTGATGCGACGGCGTCACCACGGCGAAACGTGCCTGCGCGTCCAGCTGCATGCCGCGTTCGACGTCGATCCCGTCGGCGTCCACCGGCACGGGGACGAGTTGTACGCCGGTCTCGGACAGGAACCCGCGTGCGAGCAGATAGCCGGGATCCTCGAACCACACGCGCTCGTCTGCCCGTGCCAGGCTACGCAGTATGAGTTCCAGCGTGGCGCGGTAGCCGCCGGTGACGAACACCTGTTCCGGCACGCAGGTGACGCCGCGCGACAGCGTCAGATAGGTGGCGATGTGTTCGCGCAGCGGCCGGTAACCGGCCGGATCCGGATAGCCGAGCAGTGCGCGTTCGCTGCTGCGCGCGCGCTGCGACACGAGCCGGTGCCAGACCTTGCGCGGAAATGCATCGAGCGCCGGGAGCCCGGGTTGCAGCGGGCGCGGCTCGCCGCTCAGCGCGACGGCGATCGGCTGCGCTCGGCGTGGCGGCGTGTCGTTCGATCCGACCGACGCACGCTGCGGGTCGGCATGTTCGGCGGAGGCGGGCAGCGACTGCGTCAGCGAGACCGGCAGGGACGGCGAGACGAACGTGCCTGCCGCGCCGCGCATTTGCAGATAGCCCTCGTCGACCAGGACCGTATAGGCCTGCTCAACCGTGCCGCGCGCCGTATTCAGTTGCGTCGCCAGGCCCCGCAGCGCGGGCACGCGATCGCCGGGGCGCAGATGACCGGCGGCGATCGCGGCCTTGAACCGCTCGCAAATCTGCAGATAGACGGGCAACTGGTGGTGCCGGTCGATTTCGATGGACAGCGGGGGCGTTTGCGCGGACATCACGGTCTCCCGGGTAGCGCGAACAGGACGGGAATCGATGCCGCATGGACCAGTCCGATCGACGATTCTTGGCACTTATGGATAGGACATGATTCTTCCACAATTGCGGCACGGCATGCGACGGTCACGATCGCCTTTCAACGGATCCGACGCCGCCGCGTACCCCCTCGCAGTTCAATGCAATCCATTCGTCAGGAGATTTTGCGATGAAGATCGTTGTCATCGGTGGTTCGGGCCTGATCGGCTCGCATGTCGTCGCGCTGCTCGGCGAAGCCGGTCATCGTGCGCTGGCTGCGTCGCCGCGCACCGGCGTCAATACCATCACGGGCGAAGGCCTGGCTGACGCATTGACGGGCGCGGACGTCGTCGTGGACGTGGCGAATGCGCCGTCATGGGAGCCGCAGGCGGTGCTGGACTTCTTCCGCACGTCGGCACGCAATCTCGGCAAGGCGGAAGTGGCGGCCGGCGTGCGCCACCATGTCGCGTTGTCGATCGTCGGTTGCGACCGCATGCCGGAGAACGGCTATTTCGCGGCGAAGGTCGCGCAGGAACAGGCGATCGAGGCGGCGGGCGTTCCGTACACCATCGTTCGCGCGACGCAATTCATGGAATTCATCGGCGGCATCGCGGATGCCGGCACGGTGGACGGCACGGTCCGCATCGGCGACGGCCTGTTTCAGCCGATCGCCGCGGAAGACGTGTCGTCGCTCGTCGCGCAGATCGCGCTCACCGGGCCGCGGAACGGCACGGTCGAAATCGCGGGCCCGGATCGCGCGCCGTTCGCGGAGATCGTCGCGCGGTATCTGAAATCGGTCGGCGATACGCGTACGGTGGTGACCGATCGCGATGCCCGTTACTACGGCGGCCGCGTCGAGGAGAAATCGCTGGTGCCGCTCGGGAGTGCGCGACTCGGCCGCATCGGTCTCGACCCGTGGCTCGCAAGAAGCTGATTCGCGTGTGCAGTGGTTCGCCGGCGCACGCCGGCAACGGGCAATCGGAGTGAGCGACATGTCTGAGGAAGCGGAAATGAATCATTCGGAACCTTCGGGGCAGGGCGTTTGTCGCGACCTGACCGGTCGCGCCGATGCACTGTCCGCGAGCTTCGGGGCGAGCTATGCAGGCATCCTTGCCTTCGTTGCAGTGGCGAGCGAGGGAAGCTTTACCAAGGCCGCCGAACGGCTCGGCGTCGGACGGCCAGCCGTGAGCCGGAATGTCCAGAAGCTCGAAACGCAACTAAGTACGCGGCTGTTCCAGCGGACCACGCGCATGACCGAGCTGACGAGCGAAGGCCAGCGATTTTTCGAGAACTGCCACCAGGGCGTCGCGCAGATCGTCGAGGCCATGAACGACATGCTGGAACTGCGGCAGGGGCCGCCGCGCGGCCTGATCCGTATCAGCTCGGCGGTGGGGTTTGGCCGGAAAATCGTTGCGCCGTTGCTGGAAACGTTTGCACGGGCGTACCCCGACATCGTCTTCGACCTGCTGCTCGACGACCGGCCGCTCGACCTGGTGTCGGAACGGATCGACGTGGCGTTTCGCAATGGCCGCATCGAGGACTCCAGCATCATCGCGCGGCAACTGATTCCGATGCAGATGGCGCTTTGCGCAGCACCATCGTACGTGGCGAGGCACGGGCTCCCGAAGAGTCTGGCGGATCTCGACCGGCACGAGTGCATCAACTTCCGATTCGCGAACGGCCGCATTTTCGAATGGGAATTCAACGTCGACGGCCGAGTACAAAAGTACTTGCCGACGTCCCGCCTCACGTTCAACGACGCGGATCTGGTGTTGCAGGCGGTACTACGCGGAGCGGGTATCGCGCAGATGGCGGGCTATCAGATTCGCGACCACCTTGCATCGAACGAGCTCGTAGTCGCGCTGGCGAAGTATTTGCCGGAAGATCGCGGCCACTATATCTGCTATCTCAGTCGGCAACATCTGCCGACGCGCATTCGTATCTTCGTCGACTTCATGACCGAGCAGATACGCGCACTTGACCTGAACTGCATGACCCGTTTCAACCCGGATGTCACGGAGGAATCATCGCCGGCGTTGGCTGCCTGAAGGCATTACCTCGAGTCGATCCACTTCACGCATCGTCATCGTGATCGTCCCAGTCGCGTTCTTCGCCGGCGCTCCCAAGGGTGCAGGCGATCAAACTACAGGCCAAAACCGGACCCACTAGTTGCGGTACGGTATGGTTTCCATACGCTTTCTCGGGTTAGACAGCCTCGACGGCAAGTCTGGCTATGACATCAACAGCGATCTCTCGGTCATGAAGTGCATCAGCAGTTGCGTCCACGTGGTGCCGTGCGTGCAAGCTGAATGACTGCTCGCGACTTGGCCAGATCACATCGGCGCGATCGTGGAACTCGGGAAGCGGCGGCGATCAGCGCCCCGATATGGCGGTATGGCTGGCCAGTTGCCCTGTGGCCCAGCGGAGCTTACGTTCCATGATGCGCAGATTAATGCGGTCAGACGCCAGATGCCCAAGCGTGTTCAGTGCGTCGCGCTGCGATTTCGGAAGTCTGCGCGGCATGCGGTCGATCACGCATAGCGAGCCCAGTGGATACCCCTGACTGTCACGAATGTTGACCCCGGCATAAAAACGGATGTGCGGCGAGCCCGTCACGAGGGGGTTATCGGCAAAGCGCACGTCGATGGTCGCGTCCTCAACGACAAACACGTCATCCTGTAGGATCGTGAAGTTACAGAACGCCCATGAGCGCGGCGTTTCCGTCGTTTCAAGCCCCCAACGTGACTTGAACCATTGCCTGTCGGGCGTGAGAAGAGTCAGTAGCGCAATGGGGGCCTCAAGAATGGCCGCGGCGAGACGCGTAATTTCATCAAAGGCTTCTTCGGTCGGGGTATCTACCAGGCCAGAAGCAGTCACTGCCCTCAGCCTTTGCACTTCGTTGCCAGCCGGTCTGCCCTTCAGCGGACCGGCTGCAAGCTCATTTAGTGCTCCGTCGTCGGCAAGCAACCGGCGGACCGTGGTCTGAATGACGCTCGCGGACCTGCCGACGTCTAGCAGGTGTAAACGCCGTCCGACGCCTTGGAATGCGGGGTTCTCTGTGCCTTTGGGATGGCCAACCATGACAACGTGAGTGTGGCCGAGCGCAGGATGTTCCAGAATGTGCTCCACAAGGGTCAAGCAGTCGGCGCTGTCGTCGTCAACGACGATCACTGAGGGCAGAAGATGACCGGCACATAGCGAGGTCTGAACGGCGTCCGAGCTCGCGTGCACCGCGCACTCGGGCAGAACGCCGAGCATTTCCACAAGACGCTGGGTCTTATGCTGTGGCGCATGCACGAGCAACAGCGCGGGCACATCGATCTTTTCCTCAGCAAGCCTAGCCTTGAGGTCCGTGACAGCGCTGCGCCGGATGCGTCGGTGTCCGCCGGGTGTCTTCCAGGAGTCGAGCGCGTTCTCTTCGATCCATGTCTGGGCCGTACGCACCGACACGCCGAGGATCTCCGCTGCTTCCCGGGTGGTAATGATGGGGTCTTCCATGAGGTTCCTGTCTACATTGCTCGCAGAATACCTGATGCAAGGGTATACCGCACCCGGGAAATCAAATATGGCAAATTCGGCAATTTAACCTACGATGTCGCGTGCGCATCGATCCTTGATTCGCTTCCCCCGCCCCTGTGGGAAGGGAGCGGGGACCGGCCTATGTGATTTTTTTGCCAAGGAAGTTGAAATTCAAGGCCGCGAAGGATCGCTTCGGTCGGCGCAACGCCCTCGGGGATTCCGTAAGCAGTAAACACTTAAAACGGAAAAATCGGCAAAATATCCTAAAGCCTTTCAAATAGCTGCCGTTATAGTCGATATAACTTGGCGCTGTACGCGTGCATCAAGACCCGCAAAAACAAAGGGGGAAACTGACGAGCCCCACGGGGCCAAACGAACGACCAAACATACTCCAACATTCATGGCGCGCCAGCCCGTTTTCGACAGGACAGGAACGGGGCGCCTATGAGCTGAAGTTGCGGAACGGAGGCAGTTGCAGAGCAACACCACTAAAAACGGATATTGAACTGGGGAAAGCTAATGAGGTATTTAGGAAACCTACGGATCGGTACTCGCCTGCGGGTCGGGTTCGGCATCACGTTGCTGCTTCTAATGATGACGGGGGGCCTGGCGATGCTGCAGGCGTCGAGAATCTATGCGGGTACTCAGGACATCGCTGACAACTGGCTCTCCAGTGTTCAGAAACTAGGCGAAATCAGGGCGCTTGCTAACGGCGTCCGGCGAGCGAGCTTGCGCTCCGTCATGGAGAGCGAGGCGACAGCGAAGCGAAACCAGCGCGCACAGCACGACGCTGCGTTGTCATCCCTCAAAGCTGCTATGGCAAGCTACGAGAAGCTCCTTTCATCGCCCGAGGAGCGACAGGCTTTCGGCGATCTGAACAGGGCGTGGGCTGCATACGAAATATCCGACACGAAACTTCTTGATCTCTCGGAATCGGGCGATGTCGGCTTTTCCGCCGCCAGATCGCTCGCGACAGGCGAATCTGCAGCGCTGTTCGCGCAAGCAGTGCAGTTGGTCGAGCAGGACGTGAAGCTCAATCGCGCTGGAGCAGATGCTGCCACGAGCGAAGCGGCGAATAACTATCACGCGACGATCGTGCTGACCGGTGTGCTTTGCGGCGCAGCGCTGCTGCTGTCCGTCGCTGTCGCATGGTTGATTACCCGTTCCATAGTCACTCCGCTGGGACGAGCGGTCGGCATTGCCGAGACTGTGGCGCGCGGCGACCTGACATCCGACATTGAGGTATCCGGTAGCGATGAAACGAGCCAGCTTCTGCTCGCGCTACGCAATATGAACGCACGGTTGCTGGATGTGGTGAGCCGCGTCCGCGCGAGTAGCGAGAGCATCGCTACAGGCTCCGCGCAGATCGCCGCAGGTAACACTGACCTTAGCCAACGGACTGAGGAGCAGGCAGCATCTCTTGAGGAGACCGCGGCCAGCATGGAGCAGTTGACAGCGACGGTCAAACAGAACACGGACAACGCGAGGCAGGGAAACACACTCGCCAGCAACGCATCGGAGATCGCTGCCAGAGGAGGGCGGGTGGTCGCGGAAGTCGTCGACACCATGCACGACATTTCCAAAAGCTCGGCAAAGGTCGCCGAGATCATTGCGGTCATCGAAGGCATCGCTTTCCAGACGAACATACTCGCGCTGAATGCGGCCGTTGAAGCCGCACGTGCGGGTGAGGAGGGCCGGGGCTTTGCGGTAGTGGCGAGCGAGGTGCGGGGACTTGCGCAGCGAAGTGCTTCGGCTGCCAAGGAAATCAAGGAGCTAATCGTCCAGTCGGTGGCCAAGGTTGAAGCGGGTACATCGCTTGTGGACAACGCGGGCGCCACCATGAAGGACGTGGTTGAATCCGTAAAGCGGGTCACTGACCTCATGGGGGAAATTGCGTCTGCATCGATTGAGCAGCATACCGGTATCGAGCAGGTCAATCAGGCTGTCATGCAAATGGACGAAGTTACGCAACAGAATGCGGCGCTCGTGGAGGAAGCTTCGGCAGCGGCCCAGTCGATGGCATCGCAGTCAAGCACCCTTCGCGACCTCGTCTCGATTTTCCGCCTGCCTGATTCGACCGGTGGCACTACCAGTGTGCCCGGGCAACTGCCCGAGCTTGCGCGGCGGCCAATGCCTAAGGCGAGGAGCATTGCTCAACGTAGGCCCGAAGCCGCACTGCCTTCCAACGAAAGCAGTGCTGGTTGGCGGTCGTTCTAAGTGGTGGCCTGTGCACTTTGACACGGCAGCTCCCTGGATCGGCGGCCAAGTCTTCGCAGGCAGCGAGATCCGACTCCCGACCGGCGTGATGCCCAAGCGACCAGTCTCCTGATTCTGCCAACCAATCCTGCGGTCGGCGTTCGTTTCGATCTCGCTCTGTATTGATTGAACTCGCAAATTGTCGGCGCGCCGTGGACGCACCGTATATGGAAGCGGCAACTTTCAGAGTCGTGCATGAGAACCGCAGCAGAAATGCCTGTACAGACTGGTGAGATCACCCTGTAAACAGACTGCTGTTCACGTACAAAAATTACGGAGGCCGGATGCAGACGAGCTTTTTTGACAGACTCAACGCGTCAACGAGATTACGATTCAGAGTATTCGGCGCTGTGATCGCGACTTTGTTCTGCTGCTCATTCGCTGCCGTCTGCATACAGCTCAGCAGTACTCGGAATGAAGCCTATTGGTTAAATAGCGTATGGATTGCAAACACGAAATTATTGGGTGAGATGGGCGACCGAGTCACTGAACTTCGACTGGCGCAAGCTCAAATTCTATTGGCTAGGAAGGCAGAAGATCTGCAGACGGCAATAAGCCGCGCAGCGGAGCACCGACGTGCACTTACCGAGTCAAAGGCCGTGCTGGCCGCGAGTAACGCGGCATACTCGCCGGGCGACCTCAGCCATGCACTCGAAAGGACGAACGCGTATATTGTCTCTGAGAGTGACTGGGAAAATAGCAGCTCACCAGAAGCCGCGTTTGAAGGTGAAACCAAAAATCTGTACGAAGCGGCTGACGGGGCAATCGACACACTCATTGACGCCAACGCGGCGGCTGCATATATAGACACATTTCGAATCGTCCGCACGTCACGGGCATTATTTTTCTTGGTTATCGGAGTCGGCATCCTGGCATGCGCCGTGCAGTTTTGGACGACGCGTCGGCTTGAATTGCTCATATTTCATCCCTTGGAAAGAATCACCGACGCACTTAGCCGCCTTTCTTCAGGTCAAGAGGACACTCAGTTTCCGGTGACCGATCGTAGAGATGAAATTGGCGGCCTCATTTGCGCGTTCCAGCGCTTCCGACTCAACACGGAAGTGCTCCGTGAAACCTACGTTGCGACAAAGCTCGCCGAGGAAACCGCCACACGCCTTGCACATCATGATCCTCTGACCGGGCTGTTCAACCGAAGGCATCTCCGCTCGCGCATTGACCACCTCAAAGACGACACGTCCGGCCGGAAGCACTTTTTGTACGTAATTGATCTTGTTCGGTTCAAGCCAATCAATGACCTCTATGGTCACGCCGCGGGTGATACTGTTCTGTGTACTATCGCGAACCGGCTGCGCGCGCTTGTAGGTACAACCGACATCGTCGCCCGTCACGGCGGCGACGAGTTCGCCCTCCTTGTCAGTTTCGACGAGCACGCAGCGCAGCAAAGCGCGGAGGCACTCGCAATCCGTGTAATCGAGGCACTGCGGGCACCGTTTGATATTGAGCGAATTCATCTCGAGATGGGTGGAAGTATCGGCGTGGCAATGTACGCCCGTGACGGATCTGATGCAGACTCGCTCGTACGATCTGCGGATGCCGCCATGTATCGTGCCAAAGGAAAGTCGATCTGCGAATACCAGTTTTTCGAGGAAAGCATGCGAGAGGAACTTCGGAAAGAAGCTGAACTCGAGATTGACATACGGACGGCGGTTACGGCTCACGCAATCTGTCCGTATTATCAGCCGCTCGTCGACCTCTCCACAAGAGAGATTCATGGCTTTGAAGTGCTTGCGCGTTGGACTCATCCTACGCGCGGGCCCGTCACCCCGGAGGTGTTTGTCCCAGTCATTGAACGGCTCGGCTTGGCGGCCTCGTTTACGCTCGCGATATTAAGGCAGGCTTGCCGGGATGCCCGGCAGTGGCCAGGCACTCCATCGCTGGCGGTGAATGTGTCTCCTCAACAGCTCGCCGACGCACATTTTCCATCCCAAATCCTTTCGATTCTTAATGAGGAAGATTTTCAGCCAGAACGTTTGGAGATTGAAATGACTGAGTCAGCCTTGGTAGGAGATATTGAGGCGACAAAATCAACAATCGAGAATTTACAGCGATGGGGGATACGGGTGTCGCTGGATGATTTTGGTACGGGATACGCAAGTCTGCATCATCTTCGGGAATTGCATTTCGATAAGGTCAAGATCGACAAATCTTTCATTCAATCGATGCTTGTTGATAGGGAAAGCGAAAAGATCGTCGACGCGATGCTCAACCTTGTCAGCGGGCTCGGGTTGTCAACCTTAGCTGAAGGGATTGAGACCATCGAGCTTGAGGATGCACTTAGAGAGCGAGGTTGTACTTATGGGCAAGGCTATCTGTTCGGGAAAGCAGTTACAAGCAACGAGGCTTTCGAACTATTGCGGGCGCGTATGTCCAGCAGAGAAGACGAGCCCGTTCTTTCGTGACGACGATCGTTCTCCCGCGTGCTCATGGTGATCAGTCCAGGTTGGCCCACGATGCGCTCTGGCAGTTCAAACCGCCGCCAGCATGCGCCGAAACCCTCGAACTACGACATTTCAACTTTGCCCAGATACGACATTACAACTTTGCTCTTACACGAAAAATAACGATAATGTTAATTATGTCAAATGTGGTGGCTAGCTAAAAACCGGTACTTCTGTCAGGTTGAAGGAAACTGTTTGTAAACATACTTACAATCGCTTACGCAGTTTCGCCTCTCGCAACGCCTATGAATGCCGCCGCCTGCCGTCACGGCGCGCTAGACGATTTTCTCGCGCTCACGGACGGTCTGTCCATCGCTCGAATCGCCGAAACACTCCGCTGCTGCACCCGCACCGTCCGCAACTATGTCGCGGGTCGCTCGCCGATCCCGTGGCACCGTATCGAAGTCCTGCGCCTGCTGGCGCTGGAATCCAATCGCGCCGCAAACGAAGCGACCGGCCCCGGCCAGCGCGTCGACGCGCCGTCGCCAGTCCGCGCGAACATCGAGCCGGACCCGAACGCTCCGGACGTGCCACCCGATGAGATGCTGGCATGGGTCGCGGTTCATGCGCCGCACTACCTGTCGAGCCAGCGCAGCCTCACGTACTACATTCGCGGTTGGAGCGTAGTGGACAAAATCCGCCGAGCCAAGCGCGAAGGCACGTTCGCGGCCGTGCTCGCAAAGTGGCGCACGCTCGCACTCGATCTGCCGCGCTCGTGGCGATCTGGCCCCCTCTGGACCTGCATCGGCTCACCGGCCTATGTGCCCCCATAAACGGCACCCAACATCGCGGCTCACGACGTTGACAGCGGCTAATGCACCCGAAATACTGTATATCCACACAGCAATTGTTTCCGCATCATGCCGAGCGACGACGACGCGAACGTCTTGGAATTCTTCGATGAGCGCGCCGCGATCATGACCTTCGACGGCGGTTTGCCGCGCTATGACGCCTATTTTCGCGCGATGGTTCGCACTCGCATGTACTTCGAGCCACGCGGCATCCCGATGCCGTCGGGCAGCTATTTTTCGTCGTTCTGGAAGAGCGAATTCGGGTGGAACGACAGCACGGGAACGGTTGTAAGTTTCCCGTGCGCCGTCACCCATGCTTACCATGTGGTGGGCGGCGCAGTGCGAAGCCGAGCGCGCCGGGCGCTTCTACACGTGGCTACTGCAAGTCCCGGGCGATCCTGATTGGGTAGAATCCCCGTCGCATCATTCAAACAAAGCTGAGAGAGGTTGAGGCGCTACGCGCTGACGCCGCATATTTCGAGGGCACACGCATGTTGCGAAAAATCGCAGTCGTCGGGGATACGTTGTCGAGCGGCGGTAACGTCCTGCCGCACGGCGGGCCACCCATCACCATGAACGGGCATCAGGTCGCGTTGATCGGCGGCCCGGCTTTCTGCGCCGCTTGCAAGACGACGGGCGTTATCGCCAAGGCTGGCGGGCCGTACCGCATGAGCATGGCGGGCGAATCAGCGCTCGATCAGGACATCGTGCTATGCGGATGCCCTCGGCCACCGAAAATCATTGCAGCGCTCGGCGGCGAAGCGTGGTGCGACGACATGGTTGAGGGGCACGGCAAGGTTGTATCGAGCCTGACCGCCACGGGCGGCGTTGCAGCGGTCAAGAAAGGCGCATTCGATGAGCAGGTGAAGGCAACCGAGCATCAAGTTGAAGGCTTGCCGTACTACATCGAAACGGCCGACGGCCGCGTCCATTTCGGCCGCCTGGACGCGAGCGGAATATTGCCGCGCATCTACACCGGGGACGATCCGGGCTCCTACACCGTCCATTGGGGCGACGACGCGCTCGCCATGCACCACGGGGAATGATCGATGCCGCACACGAAACCAACCAAGATCGACACGAACACCCAAGCGGGCTCGCAGAAAGAAATCCCCGTGAAGGCGATCACGTTCAAAGAGCTTTGGGACGCCTACCCTTCCGGCAACCCGTACGACAATCCGGACTACACGAACCAGTGTGCCATTCGCATGAGCGTCACCTTGCATCGGGTCGGCGTCGGCATGAAGTCGTTTTCGCAGAAAACGGTAAAGCCCATGTCCGGCTCACCGACCATCGGTCGAATCATCCTCGACGGAAAGCCGACGGCAACGCGCGCGGATGAACTCGGGGAATGGTTGGAGCATCAGCCCTTCGCCGGGCTACCGAAGGCCGAAAACATCACCGGCGCCGATTGGGAGTCGAAGGTGAAGGGGCGCACCGGCATAATCCAGTTCTCGCGCTACTGGACACGTGACGGCGAAGCCACGGCGAACGCGAGCGGCGGGCACATCGACCTGTGGAACGGTTCGCGCCTGACCGTGAGCAGCGCGCCCGATGCGGTCGCGACCTTCAGTCGGGTGCTCGGTTTTCAGTCGTTCGCGCCCGGAACATCGTTCGGGTGGTCCGACCTTCGGAATTCGAAGCAGATCCTTTTCTGGGAAATCAAATAATGCGGCGCCTATTGGGAACGATCGGATTTGCGATTGCGGGGCTCGTGAGCGTGATCGCGTGGTCCGCGGTCGATTCTCGCCTATGCACGGTGATCAAAAATTGGTGTACGCCACCGGCCGGGACATGCGGCGGCGGCGTCGACGCATGCGCCGCAACGACACACGCCACAATCGATCTGTTCGTCTACTTGTTCGGCCCGCCAATCCTGTTCGCCGCGCTTGGGTTTTCCGTGTTTGCCCGTCGCCGACCGGCGCATATCGTCGGCGCGTACCTTGTCGGCGCGGTGATCGCGCAATGGGTACTGTGGTTCATCGGGGTTCGCATTCTGCATATCTGACGCGATCGCGATCAACAAAAAAGCCCGCACGTGTGCGGGCTTTTTCTATTTTCCTCCCTGCCGGAAATGCGTCCGGTGCCGATCTGTCGTCGGGTCGTCGCGCATCTCCATTTCGAGCGATGACGTGAACCCGCCGTTACCGTCGATCCGCGACACAACGCGTTTCACGAGCCACGGCGTTGAATCAATATCCGGTTTGAAGCCCTTCGCGTTCACGGTCATTTCCGGGTACACGTCGGCCCGGCCGAGCGCGAGCGTCATATCGAACGTTGCCTGTCCGCGCTGCGTGCGCGCGTATTCAGCCTTGGCCGCCGCCTCCGCATCAGCGCGCGAGCCGTAGATTTCCGGCAACAGCTTCGTGCTGCGGTTGTTTTCGCCGCCGACGATCACGGATTCCTGCTTGCCCTTCTTCGACGTGTGCCAACGCGCGCGCACCGACGCGTAGCTTTCGCGCTGCGAGACGTGATAGCGATACGAATCGCCCTTCGCCTTCCGGATCTCCAGCGACGGCAGAGGCTTACCGCTCGCGCTCGTGCCTGCCCCGATCGGCATGAACAGCAGTCGCCCATCCTTGACCGTCATCACCGCGTCGTACCGTTTCGCAAGCCGGGTCAAAAACGACATGTCGCTTTCGCTCGTCTGATCGATATGCACGATCCTGACTTTCGCGAGCGCGTCGCCAAGCGCAGGCGTCAGCTTGTGCCGAGCGGCGATCGTCTTGACGATATCGCCGATCGTCTGGCCGTGCCAGCTTTTGTCGCGCCGCTCGTGCATGGCATCCGTCATCGACGCCGAACGCGCGCTGACTGTGATCTGATCGGGCGCACCGTGGAACTCGAATTCATCGATCGTGAACGTGCCCTTGTCAACGAGCGTTTCGCCCTCCCACCCGATCGACAGCTTCA
The DNA here is from genome assembly GCF_030481585.1 of Burkholderia sp. AU45388. Taxonomy (NCBI): domain Bacteria; kingdom Pseudomonadati; phylum Pseudomonadota; class Betaproteobacteria; order Burkholderiales; family Burkholderiaceae; genus Burkholderia; species Burkholderia sp. AU45388. The sequence continues at coordinate 187,863 of NZ_JAUJPV010000013.1, forward strand.
GTTCCGCGCCGCGCTTCGGCAGTTCGAGAACGCCGCGCGAATCGTCCAACACGAGATTGAGCGAATCAGCTTCGTCGGCGCGTGACTCGCTCAACGTGAGGTAGACGAGATACGGCGCGATCGTGCGCGACAGGTCGCGCCCGTCGAGGGTGATGCGGTAGTCAGCGTATGGGACGAGTCGCCGCGTCGGCAGCTTCGCCGATTGCACAAAATCCGTCATCGCCCTAACCCTTCTTCGCTTTCGGCTTCTTCGGTTTGACGTATGGCGGTGTCGCACTCGGCGGCGCCTTGTCGAGCGATCCACTCGTCGGCTCGCTCGTCGCGGCGCCGCCGTCAACCGAAGCCGCGAGTGCGCGATCGTCCACGCGCGTGATCGTCAGCGTGAATTCGATTTTCTGCGGCACGCCGAGGATCGTGAAATACGAGTGCGTTTCGTGTAGCTCGTCGATCGTGTATGCGCCGTAGACGATGCCGCGCCCGTCCACCAGCACGTACGCATCGCCCGTGTTCGCCATTTCTGAAATCAGGTCCATCGAGATAGGCGAGCCGAGCACGCCCGTTGCGATCATGCCCTGCATCGTGAACGTGTCGTCGCCCACCCCGGCGAACTGACGCGCATCGCGGGCGCCCACACGCGAATTGCTCGCGAACTTCCACGTGCGCCGACGCTGCATTTCACTGAACGGCGCGGTAAGCGTGCCGAAAACGAACTGTCCGAGAGAAAGCAGCATGGCGGCCTCAGTCGGACAGACGCGAGCTGACGCGGCGGCGATCCTCGCGCTCGACCTGATCAATCACACGGCGCACGGCCGCCTCGAATTCCTTCACGTTGTCACCATTCGCTACGTTGATCGTGATGTAGTAATTCCGCGTTCCGCTATCGACTGACGCCGACGGCGCCGCGCTCGCGGCCGACAGCGGCGGCCGGGTGTCGATCAATGGCCGCATTTCTCGCGGCGACGGCGCAGCGTTCGCCGTCAGTGCGCCGAACGTGATCGACGCAGCCCCGGCGAGCCGGGCAGCAGCACCAACTACGCTCGCGCGTTCGCCCTCGATCCCCTGCGCCGCGCCTTGCCCGATAAACCCGCCGAGCGCCGCAAAAACGCGGCTCGGGCTATGAATGCCGAGCTTTTCTTTGAACCAGCCGATAGCAGAGTCGCCCAACGACGTGATCGCCGACTTAACCGAAGAGAGCGCCCCCGTGATGCCGTTCACGAGCCCGGCAACCATGTTGCCGCCAAACTCGGTAAATTTCGCAGGCAACTCGACACCGAACCACGACATAACCGCCGCGAATGCGCGGTAGAAAAGACCGACCGGCGACCAATTCAGAATGAGCGCGACGATCGCGCCAATACCACCGTCGAACGCTGATTTGACCTCCGCCCACAAGCCCCCGAAAAACCCCTTGATCGGTTCCCAATACCGGATCAGCAGGAAGGCAGCGAGCGCGATCCCGGTAATTGCCAACCCGATCGGCGTCAGCAGCAGCATGCGACCCACGGTGAATAGCACCGTGCCGAAGATGCGGAACGCACTCCCCAACATACCCAAGGTCACGCGCAACAAACCGCCCTGAACCCCAAGCATCGCCAGCCCGTACCGGGTCAACGCGAGCGGCCCGATAATTGCCGCGAGCCCGATCGTCAGTGAGCCACCGACCACGAGCACCGCGCCGAGCGCAGCCAGACCGATCGCGAGTGCCCGCGCCGTGCCCGCATTCCGCTCGGTCCACCCGCTCACACGCTCGATCAGGTTTGCGGTCATTTCGAGCCCGCGGTTATACAGCGGCAGGATTTTCGACCCTAGCTGTTCTTCAAGAATCGCTTTCTTCGACAACGCGTCGATTTCCTTGCCCTGCGGCAACGTCTGGCCGACGTTGAACCCCTGGTCGATATCGTATGCGTGCTCGTTCAGTGCAACGCTCTTATGAATCGCCTTGCGTTGCAGGAACATCGTGGCAAACAGGTTCGACGCACGACGGTTCGTGAAAATCGAACTGATCGCACTGAGAACGTCGCGTTCCTTCGTGATGCCCTTCTTCTCAAACAGCGGCAGCAGGGTTTGTTCCATCCACTCGAACGGCGACGACTTGAACTGATCGGTGTTCAGCAGCGCGCCATCGGCGAACGCCTTCACGCGGCCGATCTTGTCGAACTCGACTTTCTTTTTGTTGAGCAGGCCGAGCGACATGAGCTTGCGCGTCGCGCGCACCGTCGTGCGGCCTTCAATCAGGTTCTGATACCCAGACATGAGCGCGCTACCCACCGTGTCGCCGCCCATTTCCTGAATCAACGGTTCCATCTGGAAATAGAACGCATCGGAACGCAGCATCTTGGCGGCCGTGCCGCCCGTCTTGATGAACTCCTGCCACTGGTCGCCACCGACTCGCCCACCGGTCGCCGTGATGACCTTCTGCACCATGTTCGCTTCGCGATTGAACGTTGCGGCGTCGTTCGTGCCGCCGCGCTGTTCGATTGCCTTCAACATGTTGATGAACTTCTGTTCGTTGTCGCCGCCTTGCTCGGCGCCGAACAGCGAATCGTTCGCGAACTTCATTTTTGAGAGCGTCGGCAGAATCATTTCCGCGTGATGCTCGTCGTTGAGGATCGTCATGGCGTCACGCATGAGCGTGAGGTTTTCCGTCGTGCTGACGCCGTAGGACTTGTGTTTCCGTGCGAAATCGATCGCCTTCGCCGTATCGTGGTCGCCGGCGCCGAGCGCTTGAATTCGCACCTCTTCCAGCTTCGCGTGCTTCGACTCATCGAGCACCGCACCTACCCCGCGGAGTACACGACCGCCGACGGCGCGGGACGCGTAGCCGCCGACCGCCATTTCGGCCGCCGCACCGCGCGCGGCCTGAAGGCGATCACGTGCGGGCGTGAGCGCCGCGCGGCGCCCATGCACAGCCTGCAACCGGCGCCCCTGTTCCGCGATCGTATCGTTCGTTTTCGCGATGCTCGACTGCAACGATTTCTCGTATGCCGTCAGCGTTTGCGTGCCACGCCCGGCCTGCTGCATGCGCGCGTTCAACTCGCCAAGCCGGATCCGCTGCTTCTCCTGTTGCTGCGTGAGCGTGGCGACGGACGCGGATGCCCGGCGCATCGCGTTCTGCATCCGCACTGTGGGATTTTCCGTCGCCTTGATCTGCGCTTGCAGCCCGGCGAACTTCTCCTGTGCCGCCTTCAGCTTCGTAGCGGTCTGCCCCATTTCGGCACGGATGGCCTTGACTACGGCGACGGTTTTCTGTTGCTTCTGCAGTTCAGAAAGCTGTTTCTTCGTGTCGGCGAGCGCGCGCGACAGGCTTTTGCTACCGGCGAGCGTCTGGCGAATCGGGCGCGTCATGCGATCGACCATATCGAACACAACGCGCAGTTTCAGTTCGTTATTCATTCCGTTCGTATCGCACTCGCGCCCGCTCGCGCCAATCCATCAGTTCAGAAACAGACATCCCGTCCATGACAGCGGGCGTCCAGTTAAAAACTAGCGCCACGTCTGCCATTGCGTCCTCGACTATGCCGGGGAGCCCATGCTTGCTCGCATGGCTTTCGTCATAAAAAAACCGCTGACGATGCCTGCCAGTTGCAGCAAATCGGCCGGGTCCAGCTTCGACACGTCGGCTTCGGTGAGCGTCGGCGTGGTGATACGCGGCAGCACCTTGTGCAGCGCCGACACATCGAGGTTCACGAGATCGGACAGCGACACGCCGCGCAGTTCGCCGGAACCCGGCTTGCGCAGCGTGATCACCTTGATTTCGTTGTCGCCCTGACGGATCGGCTGGTCGAGGGTATGGGTGTTTTCCGTGTTCAGTTCTTTCACTATCGTTTCTCCGTATGGTGAGTGTCAGCGCGCGGACACGCCGCGCCTTTGGTTTAGACGCCGATGATCTTTCGCACCTGCGCGAGCGCATCCTTGCCGCCCGTCAGTTCGATGAAGTTTTGCGCGTCGATTTCGATCACGGTGTCGCCGTTGATGGACAGCTTGTAGTAAGCGAGCGGCATCGTTGCTTTCGTCGTGGTGTCGTCACCCGCTTTCGCATTGCCGAAATCGAACCTGTCCGCATTTTTGTGGGCGAGGCGGTTGAACAACGTGTTACCCACGCGCCTGCATAAATCGCTCTCCGAACAGGATAGCAAACTGATTCATTGCTGATTTCCAGTCGAATGCGGACCGCAC
>NZ_JAUJPV010000014.1:0-183843 GCF_030481585.1 Burkholderia sp. AU45388
TGCACTGGGCCGCGGTTACCCGTGCGCAGGGCAAACTCCCAGCCCTGCTGCAACGACTGCGACTACGTCTGGTCGCGCTACTCAAAGAAGAACGGCCCGCTCGAAAATTCGAGCGGGCCGTGAAGGCTGTGCCAAAACGCTATGCCGTCCGTGTCCTTAAAAAGAACCTTAACTGAACGGCATTAGGGCCGAAGCCCGTCTTTTCGTCTGCCGGATGCCGCGCGGCGTCAATGCGCCGCAGCCGCTGTCAGAGGTCGCCGAGGTGGCGGCGCAGGAACTCGTGGAAGTGCTGCATGCCGTCTTCCATCGGGCTCTGGTACGGGCCGACCTGCGACTCGCCGCGGGCCATCAGCGCGCGGCGGCCCGCGTCCATCCGCATCGCGATCTCGTCGTCCTCGACGGCCGTTTCCATATAGGCGGCACGCTCGGCTTCGACGAATTCGCGTTCGAACAGCGCGATTTCCTCGGGGTAATAGAACTCGACGATGTTGGTCGTCTTCTGCGGCCCGCGCGGAATCAGCCACGACACCACCAGCACGTGCGGATACCACTCGATCATCAGGCCCGGGTAGTAGACCATCCAGATCGCGCCGAACTCCGGCGGCACGCCGTTGCGGAACTTCAGCACCTGCTCGTGCCATTTCTGGTAAGTCGTGCTGCCCGGTTTCGCGAGGGCGTTGTGCACGCCGACCGTCTGCACGCTGTACCAGTCGCCGAACTCCCATTTGAGATCGTCGCATGACACGAAGCTGCCGAGGCCCGGGTGGAACGGGACGACGTGGTAATCCTCGAGGTAGACCTCGATGAACGTCTTCCAGTTGTAGTCGCACTCGTGCACTTCGACGTGATCGAACTGGTACTCGGAGAAGTCGAAATGATGCTTCGTGCCGAGGTTCGCGAGATCGCGCGCGACGTCGCGGCCCTCGGCCTCGAACAGCAGCCCCTGCCAGTTCTGCAGCGGGCTCTTGCCGAGGTTCAGGCACGGCTTGTCGGGGAAGTGCGGCGCGCCGAGCAACTGGCCTTCGAGATCGTACGTCCAGCGGTGCAGCGGGCACACGATGTTCTGCGCATGGCCGCGCCCGTTGAGCATGATCGCCTGCCGGTGGCGGCACACGTTCGACAACAGTTCGATCTGGTTCGTCTGGTTACGGACCAGCACGCGGCCTTCCTTCTCGGAGGGCAGCGCAAAATAGTCTCCCGCCTCGGGCACCATCAACTCGTGCCCGACGTAGCGAGGACCTTTCTTGAAGAGGGTTTCGATCTCGCGCTCGAGTAGCGCCTCATCGAAATATGCAGTGACTGGAAGCTGGCTGTGGGCCGACTTCAACTGAAGCGCATCGCTCAGATTGGACATTCCCACTCCCGGTGTTAGCGTGAAAGCAGTGAACAACCCAACCATCGAAAAATCGATTTAGGGAAACGGAGAATTATACCCGGTTCGCCCCGCAAGGCTAGGATTAAGTGCCTGATTTGTGTCAATTTTTTGTCGGGCGACCGTCGAAAGGCGCACACTGTGCGTCGTAGATGGGGCCGGAATTGTGCGCGGGCGCCCACGACGGCAGGTCGGAAAATTCTCTTTTGCCGTAGAATGTCCGACTTGTTTTGAAATTTGACACCTCGTCCATGGCGAAAACCGCATCCCCAGGCGCCACGCCGCCCGGCAATGGCACCGAACCGTTGCCGGACAATTATGAGATGGCGCTCGCGGAACTCGAGACGCTGGTTGCCCGGATGGAAGGCGGCGCGTTGAGCCTCGAGGATTCGCTGGCGGCGTATCGCCGCGGTGCGACCCTCGTTGCGTTTTGCCAACAGCAGCTCGAGAAAGTGGAGCAGCAGGTTCGCGTGCTCGACGGCGCGACGCTGAAGCCGCTTTCGTCCGGAACGGCCGCCACGGACGGCGAAGACGACGATCTATGACATTCGAACAATGGATGCGGTCCGTGCTCGACCGTGTCGAGGACGCACTCGGCCACTATCTGCCGGCTGAAACCGCGACGCCCGCGAAACTTCACGAGGCGATGCGCTATGCGGTTCTCGGTGGCGGCAAACGCGTTCGCCCGCTGCTGTGCCATGCGGCGGGCGAACTGACCGGCGCGACGGAAGCGGCGCGCAACGCGGCGGCGGCGGCGCTGGAGATGGTCCACGTCTACTCGCTCGTGCACGACGACATGCCGTGCATGGACGACGACGCGCTGCGTCGCGGCAAGCCGACCGTGCACGTGCAGTACGACGAGCCGACGGCGCTGCTGGTCGGCGACGCGCTGCAGTCGCAGGCGTTCGTCGCGTTGACCGACGCCGATGCGCTGTCGCCGGTGCAGCAGGCGGCGCTCGTGCGCGAGCTGGCGCTCGCGAGCGGCTCGATCGGCATGGCCGGCGGGCAGGCGATCGACCTGGCGAGCGTCGGCCTGAAGCTGACGCGCGAACAGCTCGAGACGATGCACCGGATGAAGACGGGCGCCTTGCTGCGCGCGGCCGTGCGGATGGGCGCGCTGGCCGGCGAGACGCCGTCGGCGGAAACGATGGCCGCGCTGGATGTTTACGCGGGCGCCGTGGGTCTGGCCTTCCAGGTCGTCGACGACATTCTCGACGTCACGACCGATTCGGCGACGCTCGGCAAGACGGCCGGCAAGGATGCGGCGAACGACAAGCCGACCTATGTATCGATCCTCGGTCTCGAGGCGTCGCGCGAACTGGCGGCGCAACTGCGCGCCGAAGCGCACGACGCGCTGAAACCGTTCGGCGCACGCGCACAGCGTCTCGCCGAACTTGCCGACCTGGTAGTGAACCGGGTCAGCTGACGCGAAAGCCCGCCGCCGCGCACACGCTACGGTGCGTGCAAAAGAATGCGGGCGCGTTTGATTTCCTACAATGGAACGACGATGTACGACTTGCTGAAAACCATCGACGACCCGGCGGATTTGCGCCGCCTCGATCGTCGCCAACTGCAACCGCTCGCGGATGAACTGCGCGCGTTCGTGCTCGACAGCGTGTCGAAGACGGGCGGCCATTTGTCGTCCAACCTCGGGACGGTCGAGCTGACGATCGCGTTGCACTACGTGTTCAACACGCCGAACGATCGCATCGTCTGGGACGTGGGCCACCAGACCTACCCGCACAAGATCCTGACGGGCCGCCGCGACCAGATGCATTCGCTGCGTCAGCAGGACGGCATCTCGGGCTTTCCGCGCCGCAGCGAATCCGAATACGACACGTTCGGCACCGCGCACTCGAGCACGTCGATCTCGGCCGCGCTCGGCATGGCGATCGGCAGCCAGCTGAACGGCGACGACCGCTTCTCGATCGCCGTGATCGGCGACGGCGCGATGACGGCCGGCATGGCGTTCGAGGCGATGAACAACGCGGGCGTGTCGGAAGACGCGAAGGTGCTCGTGATCCTGAACGACAACGACATGTCGATCTCGCCGCCGGTCGGCGCGCTGAATCGCCATCTCGCCCGCCTGATGTCGGGCCGCTTCTATGCGGCCGCGCGCGCGGGCGTCGAGCGCGTGCTGAGCGTGGCGCCGCCGGTGCTCGAACTCGCGCGCAAGCTCGAGGAGCACGCGAAGGGCATGGTCGTGCCGGCCACGCTGTTCGAGGAGTTCGGCTTCAACTACATCGGCCCGATCGACGGTCACGATCTCGATTCGCTGATCCCGACGCTGCAGAACATCCGCGAGCTGCGCGGCCCGCAGTTCCTGCACGTGGTGACGAAGAAAGGTCAGGGCTACAAGCTCGCCGAAGCCGATCCCGTGCTCTATCACGGCCCTGGCAAGTTCAATCCGGCCGAAGGCATCAAGCCGTCGACCACCCCGGCGAAGAAGACGTACACGCAGGTGTTCGGCGAGTGGCTGTGCGACGAAGCCGAGCGCGATACGCGCGTGGTCGGCATCACGCCCGCGATGCGCGAAGGCTCGGGCATGGTCGAATTCGAGAAGCGCTTCAAGGATCGCTACTACGACGTCGGCATCGCCGAGCAGCACGCGGTGACGTTCGCGGGCGGTCTCGCGACCGAAGGGCTGAAGCCCGTCGTCGCGATCTACTCGACGTTCCTGCAGCGTGCGTACGACCAGTTGATTCACGACGTCGCGCTGCAGAACCTGCCGGTCGTGTTCGCGATCGACCGCGCGGGCCTCGTCGGCGCGGACGGCGCGACGCATGCGGGCGCGTACGATCTCGCGTTCATGCGCTGCATCCCGAACATGACGATCATGGCCGCGTCCGACGAGAACGAATGCCGTCAGATGCTGCACACGGCGCTGCAGCAACCGAACCCGACCGCGGTGCGCTATCCGCGCGGCGCGGGCACGGGCGTGGCGACGGTGAAGGAATTCACCGAGATTCCGCTCGGCAAGGGTGAGGTGCGTCGCCGCACGTCGCAGCCGGAAGGCAAGCGCGTCGCGATCCTCGCGTTCGGCACGATGGTGGCGCCGTCGCTCGCCGCCGCGGAGGAGCTCGATGCAACGGTCGCGAACATGCGCTTCGTGAAGCCGATCGATGCGGCGCTCGTGCGTGAGCTTGCCGAAACGCACGACTACGTCGTCACGGTCGAGGAAGGTTGCGTGATGGGCGGCGCGGGCTCGGCCTGCGTCGAAGCCCTGATGGAGAGTGGGGTTATCCGACCCGTACTACAATTGGGCCTCCCTGACCTGTTCATCGATCACGGCGACCCCGCGAAGCTGCTGTCGCAATGCGGCCTCGACGGCGCGGGCATCGCGAAATCGATTCGCGAACGCTTTCTGAATCCGGCGGCCGATGTCGCCGGCCAGGCGAAGCGCGTCGCATAAGTCGACGCCGCCCGTGGGCGGCGTCGGTGCGACTGGCGCAACCGCTCTTCATTGATGCGGAAAACATGGGCCTGCGGGCCCATGTTGCTTTTCCGGCCGCCGCATGATGCGGCGTGCGCGTCGTCGGACGCGCGGCTTACAAGGATTGAACAAATGAACCAGATGAATCCCGCCTTCGTGATGCCCGACGTGCAGAGCACGGTGGATACCCGTCAGATCCCGATTCAGCGCGTGGGCGTGAAGGCGGTTCGGCATCCGTTGACGGTGTGTACCGAAAGCGGCGACGTGCAACCGACGGTCGGTGTCTGGAACCTCGACGTCCGTCTGCCGGCCGATCAGAAAGGCACGCACATGTCGCGCTTCGTCGCGCTGCTCGAAGAGAATCGTGCGCCGTTGACGGTCGAGCGCTTCCGCGCGATGCTCGCGTCGATGCTCGAAAAGCTGGAAGCCGAGGCCGGCCGCATCGAAGTCACGTTCCCGTATTTCGTGAACAAGACGGCGCCGGTGTCCGGCGTGCAGAGCCTGCTCGACTATGAAGTGACGCTCGCGGGCGAAAGCCGCGACGGCGACACGCGCGTGTTCCTGAAGGTGCTCGTGCCGGTGACGAGCCTGTGCCCGTGCTCGAAGAAGATCTCGCAGTACGGCGCGCACAACCAGCGCTCGCACGTGACGATCGATGCGGAGCTGGCCGCCGATCTGCCGGTCGAGGCGCTGATTCGCATCGCGGAAGAGGAAGCGTCGTGCGAACTGTGGGGGCTGCTGAAGCGTCCGGACGAGAAGTTCGTCACCGAGCGTGCATACGAGAACCCGAAGTTCGTCGAGGATCTCGTGCGTGACGTCGCGCAACGTCTCGATGCGGACGAGCGGGTGATCGCGTACGTGCTCGAAGCCGAGAATTTCGAGTCGATCCACAATCACAGCGCGTATGCGCTGATCGAGCGCGACAAGCGGCTGGCGGCATAACGCCGCGGCGTTTTGTCGCGCCAATGACGAAGGCCGCTCGGAACCGAGCGGCCTTTTGTTTTCCTGTCTGGGGCGTTGCGCGGCGCGATTCAGCTCGCGAGCGACGCGAGATCCCAGCGCGGTTTCACCGTGAACGCGTAGTCGGCATTCGCCTGTCCGGGCCAGCGGCCGAGCCGCAGCGCACCCGCGAGCGCGATCATCGCGCCGTTGTCGGTGCACAGCGCGAGATCGGGATAGTGCACGTCGAAGCCGCGCTTGGCCGCGGCCGCCGACAGGGCGGCGCGCAACTGGCGGTTCGCGCCGACACCGCCCGCGACCACGAGGCGCTTGAGCTTCGTTTGCTTCAGCGCGGCGAGCGACTTCGCGACGAGTACGTCGACGGCCGCATCGACGAAGCCGCGCGCGAGGTCGGCCTTCGCGCGTTCGAGTGCTTCGCCCTCGAGCTTCGCCGCTTCGAATTTCTTCATCTGTGTGAGCACGGCCGTCTTCAGGCCACTGAAGCTGAAGTCGAGATCGCCCGAATGCAGCATCGGGCGCGGCAGCACGACCGCGCCCGGCGTGCCGGTTTCGGCGAGCTTCGATACTTCGGGGCCGCCCGGATAGCCGAGACCGATCAGTTTCGCCGTCTTGTCGAACGCTTCGCCGGCCGCGTCGTCGAGCGTCTCGCCGAGTGTCTCGTACACGCCGACGTCCGTCACGCGCATCAGTTGCGTGTGGCCGCCGGAAACCAGCAGCGCGACGAACGGGAACGGCGGCGGCTCGTCGACCAGCAACGGCGACAGCAGGTGGCCTTCGAGGTGATGGATGCCGACGGTCGGCTTGTTCCACGCGAGCGCGAGCGCATTCGCGATGCTCGCGCCGACCAGCAGCGCGCCAGCGAGGCCCGGCCCCTGCGTGAACGCGATCGCGTCGATGTCGTCGCGGCGCGCGCCGCTTTGCGCCATCACTTCCTCGAGCAGCGGCAGCGCGCGGCGGATATGGTCGCGCGACGCGAGTTCGGGCACGACGCCGCCGTAGTCGCGGTGCATCGCGATCTGCGAATGGAGCGCGTGTGCGAGCAGGCCGCGCTGCGTGTCGTAGAGCGCGAGGCCGGTTTCGTCGCAGGAGCTTTCGATGCCGAGAACGAGCATGGGTGAGGGCAGGGCGCGCCGGTTCGGGCGTGCCGCGGGTAGGTCGACGTAACCCGAAATTATAGCAGGCCGGGGCTCGCGGCCGCCGCGGGCGGCCCGAGCCCGAGGGTGGACAGGTACAATCCGCGCCATGGAAACTTATGACATCGCCGTGATCGGCGCGGGCGCCGCCGGCATGATGAGCGCCGCGGTTGCCGGGCAGCTCGGCCGCCGCGTCGTGCTGATCGATCACGCGCCGCGGCTCGCCGAGAAAATCCGCATCTCGGGCGGCGGCCGCTGCAACTTCACGAACCTGTACGCCGGGCCCGACAACTACCTGTCGTCGAATCCGCATTTCGCGCGTTCGGCGCTCGCGCGCTATACGCCGCGCGACTTCCTCGGGCTGCTCAAGCGCCATCATGTGAGCTGGCACGAAAAGCACAAGGGCCAGCTCTTTTGCGATCACGGCAGCGACGCGATCATCGACGTGCTGAAGCACGAGTGCGACGCGGGCGGCATCGCGTGGCGCCGGCCCGTCGTCGTCGACGCGGTGCGCCATGCGCCGGCCGGCGGCTTCACGCTCGACACGCAGCAGGCCGGCCCGATCGGCGCGCGCGCGCTGATCGTCGCGACCGGCGGCCTGTCGATCCCGAAGATCGGCGCGACCGACTTCGGCTACCGGCTCGCGAAGCAGTTCGGCCACAAGCTCGTCGATATGCGGCCCGCGCTCGTGCCGCTGACGTTCGCGCCGCAGGACTGGGCGCCGTTCGCGCCGCTGTCCGGCGTGTCGCTCGAAGTGCGCGTATCGACCGGCGACAAAAAACGCGGTGGCGAATTCGTCGAGGACCTGCTGCTGACCCATCGCGGGCTGTCCGGGCCGGGCATCCTGCAGATCTCGAGCTACTGGCAGCCCGGCGATCCGATCCGCATCGACCTGCTGCCGCAGCGCGACACGGTGGCCGACCTGCTCGACGCGAAACGCACGTCGAAGCGCCAGATCGGTTCGCTGCTCGCGGAGTGGGTGCCGTCGCGCCTCGCGCATGCGTGGCTCGATACGCATCGCGTCGCGGCCGACGCGCGGCTCGCGGATCTGCCCGACAAGACGCTGCGCCAGATCGGCGACGCGCTGTCCGGCTGGACGCTGACGCCGAACGGCACCGAAGGCTACAAGAAGGCCGAAGTGACGAAGGGCGGGGTCGATACGCGGGAGCTGTCGTCGGCGACGATGATGAGCGCGCGCGTGCCCGGGCTGTTCTTCGTCGGCGAGGCGGTGGACGTGACGGGCTGGCTGGGCGGCTACAACTTCCAGTGGGCGTGGGCGTCCGGCACGGCGGCCGGGCAGGCCGCGGCCGAGTACGCGCGAGGCGGCTGACGCGCCGGCCGGCGCCGTTCCGGCGGGGATGGGGTCCGTGCCTTTGACCCATCGCTCTGCTATACTCGGTAGTCTTTCCCTGCAAACCTTTATTCGTGTCGGATCATGACGATCATTCGCGTTAAAGAGAACGAGCCGTTCGAAGTTGCAATGCGTCGCTTCAAGCGCACGATCGAGAAGAACGGTCTGTTGACCGAGCTTCGTGCGCGTGAGTTTTACGAGAAGCCGACCGCAGAACGCAAACGTAAGAAGGCCGCTGCGGTGAAGCGTCATTACAAGCGTATTCGCAGCCAGACGCTGCCGAAGAAACTGTACTGAACGATTGGGCGCCGCGCGGTTCGCTGAGCGGCGCACCGGCGACTCCGTGCGATCGGGTGCGGTCGCGCAGCCGATCAGGCGGCGAGTCGCCGATGCCGGATTCGAGCAACCCGCTTGAGACACTGTCCCAAGCGGGTTTTTGTGTTGACGCCCGTTCGCGGGCGTCGGATTCACGTTTCCATCCCGGGTGAAAGATGAGTTTGAAAGAGCAGATCAGCGAAGACATGAAGGCCGCGATGCGCGCGAAGGAAAGCGAGCGCCTGGCAACGATTCGCCTGCTGATGGCCGCGATCAAGCAGCGCGAAGTCGACGACCGGGTCACGCTCGACGACGCGGGCATCACGGCCGTGATCGACAAGATGATCAAGCAGCGCAAGGATTCGATCAGCCAGTTCCAGGCGGCCGGCCGCGACGATCTGGTCGCGAAGGAGCAGGCCGAGCTGGCCGTGCTGGGCGGCTACATGCCCGCGCAGCTGTCGGACGCCGAAGTGGCGGCCGAGGTCCAGGCGGCGGTCGCGCAAACCGGCGCAGCCGGCCCGCAGGACATGGGCAAGGTGATGGGCGTGCTGAAGGGCAAGCTCGCCGGCCGTGCCGACATGACGGCCGTTTCCGCGCAGGTCAAGGCCGCGCTCACGAAGTAAAACCCGTTCCCGGCGCGCCCAGCGATGCGTGCGCCGGGCGTCGTATTGTCTTTTTTCGCTCGATCCCACGGTGATTCCGCATTCGTTCCTGCAGGATTTGCTGAACCGCGTCGATATCGTCGACGTGGTGGGCCGGTACGTGCAGCTCAAGAAGGGCGGCGCCAACTTCATGGGGCTGTGCCCGTTCCATAACGAGAAGAGTCCGTCGTTTACCGTCAGCCCGACCAAGCAGTTCTATCACTGCTTCGGTTGCGGTGCGCACGGCACGGCGATCGGCTTCCTGATGGAACACGCGGGGCTCACGTTCCCGGAAGCCGTGCAGGAACTCGCGCAATCCGTCGGGCTGACCGTGCCGCACGAGCCGTCGATGCGCGGTGGCGGCGGAGGCGGTGGCGGCGACTATCCGGCGCCCGTGTCGAAATCGGTGGCGACCGCGCTGTCCGATGCGATGACGGCCGCGTGCGACTACTACCGCAAGCAGTTGCGCGGCGCGACCGTCGCGATCCAGTACCTGAAGAACCGGGGCCTGACCGGCGAAGTCGCCGCGCGCTTCGGTCTCGGCTATGCGCCGGACGGCTGGCAGAACCTCGAAGCCGCGTTCCCCGACTATCGCGACGAATCGCTTGTCGAGGCGGGGCTCGTGATCGTCAGCGAGAAAACCGACGCGCAGGGCGTCGCGCGCCGCTACGACCGGTTCCGCGAGCGGATCATGTTCCCGATCCGCAACGTGAAGGGGCAGGTGATCGGTTTCGGCGGCCGCGTGCTCGGCAGCGGCGAGCCGAAGTATCTGAACTCGCCGGAAACGCCGCTGTTCAACAAGGGCAGCGAGCTGTACGGGCTGTTCGAGGCGCGCCTCGCGATTCGCGAGCGCAAGTACGTGCTGGTCGTCGAAGGCTACATGGACGTCGTCGCGCTCGCGCAGCTCGGCTTTCCGAACGCGGTCGCGACGCTCGGCACCGCGTGCACGCCGATTCACGTGCAGAAGCTGCTGCGCCAGACCGACACGGTCATTTTCAGTTTCGACGGCGATTCGGCCGGGCGGCGCGCGGCCCGGCGCGCGCTCGAGGCCTGCCTGCCGCATGCGGGCGACAACCGCACGATCCGGTTCCTTTTTCTGCCGACCGAGCACGATCCGGACAGCTACGTGCGCGAGTTCGGCGCGGATGCGTTCTCCGAGCAGGTCGAACGCGCGATGCCGCTGTCGCAATTTCTGTTGAACGAAGCAATTGCCGGCAAGGCGCTCGATCAGCCGGAAGGCCGCGCGAAGGCGCTGTTCGATGCGAAGCCGCTGTTGCAGGCGCTGCCCGCGAACGCGTTGCGCGCGCAGATCATGCACATGTTCGCCGATCGCCTCGATATCCCGTTCGAAGAGGTCGCTGCGCTGTCCGACGTCGATACGCGCATCGCGACGCCGCCGCGGCAGGCGCCCGCGCGCAGCGAGCGGCGCCGCGTGACGGACAGCGAAAAGCGCGCGTTGCGTACGCTGGTGATGCATCCGCGCGTCGCATCGCAGCTCGACGACGAACAGATTGCGACCCTGCGCGCGCTGCCGCGCATCGGCGAGCTGTTCGCGGAAGTCGTCGATCATGCGCGTGCGCTGGGCGACGGCGCGGAGTTCCGGCTGCTGTCGGATGTCCTGAGGACGTCCTCGAATGGGGCGACTTACGAGGAAATCTTCCGCGAAATTCTGGACTATGATGAAAACGTCCGCGATTTGCTGTTACAGAATCCGGAAGACGAGACGGTGCCCGAGCGGCAGCGTGAGCAGGAGCGGATTGCGGGGGAGGAGCTGCAGGCAGCGGTGCTCAAGATGCGCTATGACGCCTGCTGCGACCGGCTGGACAGGCTGGCGCGGCAATCCACCTTCACCCCCGAGGAATTGGCCGAATTGACGGACTTGAACCAGCAGCGAACCGACATGAAGCGTCGGCTCGGGCTGTAGGCGGCCGGGGCGCTTAGAGAGGGCTCCCCAGCGTGCTATAATATAAGGTTTCCAGCGGTTTGTTTTCCAAGCAGAGGCGAGAATCGCGATGGCAAAGACGACAGGCGGAAAGAAAGCAGCAGCCAAGGGCTCGACGGAGCCGACCAAGAAGGTCACAGCGGCCAAGTCTGCTTCTTCCGCCAGGACAACGTCTTCAGCCACGTCAGCCCCTGCAGGAAAGAAAACCGCGGCCGGCACTGCTCAGGCTGCGCCGGCGCCGGCAGCCAGAACACGGGCTGCCGCGAGACCCGACTCCGGGCCGGCCAAGCCGGCGGCGAAGCGGGCAAGTGCGAAAAGCGCAAGGGACACGACTGCCGACGCGGACGAAACGGCAGTACGTACTACTCATGCACCCACGGTTCAACCGGCTGTCGTCCAGCAGCCGCGAGTCGATATAGCCGGTACGGCGAACTCCATGACCAAAAAGCTGAACGAAGTATCCGTCGAAGACGACGCAAATCAGAGCGACGAGCAGCCCGCAGCCGCGGCTGCACCGGGCAAGTCCAAGGTGCGCGATCGTCGCGCCAAGGAAAAGGCGCTGCTGAAGGAAGCGTTCGCGACGAGCACGCCGGGCACGGCCGAGGAGCTCGAAGAGCGCCGCGTGAAGCTGCGCGCGCTGATCAAGCTCGGCAAGGAGCGCGGCTTCCTCACGTACGCCGAAATCAACGACCACCTGCCGGACAACTTCACCGAGACGGAAGCCCTCGAGGGCATCATCGGCACGTTCAACGACATGGGCGTGGCGGTTTACGAGCAGGCGCCGGACGCGGAAACGCTGCTCCTGAACGACAACGCGCC
Organism: Burkholderia sp. AU45388; assembly: GCF_030481585.1. Taxonomy (NCBI): domain Bacteria; kingdom Pseudomonadati; phylum Pseudomonadota; class Betaproteobacteria; order Burkholderiales; family Burkholderiaceae; genus Burkholderia; species Burkholderia sp. AU45388. The sequence continues at coordinate 11,967 of NZ_JAUJPV010000014.1, forward strand.
CGCCGCGTCGTCGGACGACGAAGTCGAGGAGGAAGCGGAAGTCGCGCTGTCCACCGTCGATTCGGAATTCGGCCGCACGACCGATCCGGTTCGGATGTACATGCGCGAGATGGGCACGGTCGAGCTGCTCACGCGCGAAGGCGAAATCGAGATCGCGAAGCGGATCGAGGACGGCCTGCGCCACATGGTGATGGCCATCTCCGCGTGCCCGACGACGATTGCCGACATCCTCGCGATGGCCGAACGCGTCGCGAACGAAGAGATCCGCGTCGACGAGCTCGTCGACGGCCTGCTCGATCCGAATGCTTCGGACTCCGCCGATACGGACGGTTTCTCCGCGAAGGAAGCGGAAGCCATCGAGAACGAGGACGAGGAAGCCGAAGAGGAAGAGGAAGAAGAGGAAGAGGAGGAAGACGACGGTGCCGCGCAGGCATCGGCCAACGCCGCCCAACTCGAAGCCCTCAAGCGTGCGTCGCTCGAGAAGTTCTCGCAGATCAGCGAGTGGTTCGACAAGATGCGCCGCGCGTTCGAAAAGGAAGGCTACAAGTCGAAGGCCTACCTGAAGGCGCAGGAAACGATCCAGAGCGAGCTGATGACGATCCGCTTCACCGCGCGTACCGTCGAACGCCTGTGCGACACGCTGCGTGCGCAGGTGGACGAAGTGCGTCAGGTCGAGCGTCAGATCCTGCACATCGTCGTCGACAAGTGCGGCATGCCGCGCTCGGAATTCATCGCGCGCTTCCCGGGCAGCGAGACCGATCTCGACTGGGCCGAGAAGATCACGGCCGAAGGCCATTCGTACAGTGCGGTGCTGTCGCGTAACGTTCCGGCGATCCGCGAACAGCAGCAGCGCCTGCTCGACCTGCAGGCGCGCGTCGTGCTGCCGCTGAAGGACCTGAAGGAAACCAACCGCCAGATGGCGGCCGGCGAACTGAAGGCACGTCAGGCGAAGCGTGAAATGACCGAGGCGAACCTGCGTCTCGTGATCTCGATCGCGAAGAAGTACACGAACCGCGGCCTGCAGTTCCTCGACCTGATCCAGGAAGGCAACATCGGCCTGATGAAGGCGGTGGACAAGTTCGAATACCGTCGCGGCTACAAGTTCTCGACCTATGCGACGTGGTGGATCCGTCAGGCCATCACGCGCTCGATCGCCGACCAGGCGCGCACGATCCGTATTCCGGTTCACATGATCGAAACGATCAACAAGATGAACCGCATCTCGCGGCAGATCCTGCAGGAAACCGGTCTCGAGCCGGATCCGGCAACGCTCGCCGAGAAGATGGAGATGCCGGAAGACAAGATCCGCAAGATCATGAAGATCGCGAAGGAGCCGATCTCGATGGAAACGCCGATCGGCGACGACGACGATTCCCATCTCGGCGACTTCATCGAGGACACCAACACGGTCGCGCCGGCGGATGCCGCGCTGCATGCGAGCATGCGCGACGTCGTGAAGGACGTGCTCGATTCGCTGACGCCGCGCGAGGCGAAGGTGCTGCGGATGCGCTTCGGTATCGAGATGAGCACCGATCACACGCTCGAGGAAGTCGGCAAGCAGTTCGACGTCACGCGCGAGCGGATCCGTCAGATCGAGGCCAAGGCGCTGCGCAAGCTGCGTCACCCGAGCCGTTCCGACAAGCTGAAGTCGTTCCTCGAAGGGAACTGATTTCCGGCGTCTCTGCCACGAACGCCGCCGGTATCCGCATGATGCCGGTGGCGTTCGTTCCCTTTGTCGTCTTTGTTGTTACAATGCCGGCCCGGCCTCGTTGCCGGGGTGGCGTGTAGCACGCCTTGCTTCTCGTCTGGGCCCCTAGCTCATGCTTGGTTAGAGCAGCGAACTCATAATTCGTTGGTGCCGGGTTCGACTCCCGGGGGGCCCACCAGATTCGCTTCCACGGTTGCCCGGGGAAGCCGCGAAACCCGCGATGCCGCATGGCGTCGCGGGTTTTTCTTTGGCGCGCCGGCGCCGCCTGTCGCATCTTCGCCACCGCGGAAACACGGAAAGCGTGCCGCCCCGATATCAATCGAAGTATGCTGTAGCGCGATCCGGTCGCACGCGGCTCCGTAGCGGGCACCGTGGACCCGCGCCGCGCTCCGTCCGGCAGCCCAGCCAGAACAAACACAATCCGACTTCGCCCGACAGTGGGGGCGGCCAACATGATCATGCTGCGTTCGTGGAGTGCGATTCTGTCGTTGCTGATGCTTGCCGCCTGCGCGAGCCTGCCGCCGCTGGCCGATCGCGCACCGACGCATGCATTCGCCGATACCGACGACACGCGCCTCGGCGTGGCATTTCGCCAGCAGGCTGCCGCGCATCCGGGGCAGGACGCGTTTCATTTGCTGACCGATCCGGTCGACGCGCTGGACGCGCGCGTGTTGCTCGCCGACCGCGCCGACCGCTCGCTGGACCTTCAGTACTACATCTGGCACGACGACCTGACCGGGCACCAACTGGCCGACGCGATCATGCGTGCGGCCGATCGCGGCGTGCGCGTGCGCGCGCTGCTCGACGATCTCGGCACCAACGCGGACGACCGCAAGCTGCTCGAGATCAGCGCGCATCCGAACATCGAGATCCGGCTGTTCAATCCGGTGGCCACGCGCCGGTTCAAGAAGATCGGCACCGTGTTCGAGTTCTCGCGCGTCAACCGGCGCATGCACAACAAGGCGATGATCGCGGACAACCAGGCGGCGATCGTCGGCGGCCGCAATATCGGCGACGAATATTTCGGCGCATCGTCGATGCTGGAATTCGGCGATCTCGACGTCGTCGTCCACGGCCCTGTCGTGAAGGACATCTCGACCGAATTCGATACGTTCTGGAATTCGCCGTATGCGTATCCGGTCGATACGCTGGTCGGGCACGAGGCGGCGCCGGGCGGCCTCGACCACGAGCGCGAACGGTTGCGCGACTACCTGAGAGAGATGGAAGACAATCCGTACGTGCTCGAGGCCCGCCAGCGGCTCGACCGGATCGTCCACGGGCAGGGCACGGAATTGTCGTGGGGGCATGCGACGGTGCTGTACGACGATCCGTCGAAGATCGCGCACCCGCCGAAGGACCGCGACGGGCACCTGATGCCGCAGTTGCGTGCGCTTGCGTTGCAGCCGCAGCACGACCTGCTGATCGTGTCGCCGTATTTCGTGCCGGGCAAGGACGCCGTCGAGCGGCTGCGCGCGCTCGTGGCGCGCGGCGTGCGCGTGACGGTGCTGACCAATTCGCTCGCGTCGACCGACGTGGCGGCCGTACATGCCGGCTACCGGCGCTATCGAAGCGAACTCGTGAACGCAGGCGTGCGGCTTTACGAGCGCCGGCCCTCGGGCGACAAGAGCATTTCGAAGCAGGTCATCATCGGCTCGTCGCGCGCGTCGCTGCATGCGAAGACCTACGTGTTCGATCACACGAGCATCTTCATCGGATCGATGAATCTCGATCCGCGTTCGCTGAACCTCAATACGGAGATCGGCCTTTACTGCGAGAGCCCTGTGATTGCATCGCAGGTGGCCAACGATCTGGAATCGCGGCTCGACCGGATCGCGTGGCGTGTCGAAGCCAGAACCGATCCCGCGGGCAAAGGGCGGCTCAAGTGGGTTCAGACCGATGCGGACGGGAAAGTCACCGAAATCGATCACGAGCCGGAGGTGTCCGCCGGGCGACGGATGGAAGTGTGGTTCCTTGGGCTGTTTCCGATCGAATCGCAACTGTGAGCGATGCTCAGCGCCGCACATGGCCGGCGAGCGGCGCGACTAGCCACTTTCGATGTGCGTGTATTTGGCTCGATTCGGCGAGCAACTGTCGATGGGCTAGGCAATCGCGTGCTCACGCCGGGATACTGCACGATACCGATACAATTAATTTTGCAGTACAGATATATGAATGAACAGACCACGCTCTCTTCCACACCACGCACGACCATTCGCCGCCTGCCTGAACTGGCGAGTCACGATCGCACGATGCTCTACCGCATCGTGGACGACGCGTACGTCTGTCACGTCGCGTTCGGCGACGGGCAGAGCACCCACTGCATCCCGACCGCGCACTGGAGGACGGGCGACGTGCTCTATATCCACGGGTCCAACGGCAGCCGGATGATCAAGGCGCTGTCGGCGGGCGCGCAGGCGTGCGTCGCCATAACGCTGCTGGATGGTCTCGTGCTGGCCAGGGCCGCCTTCAACCATTCGATGAATTATCGGTCCGCGGTGATCTACGGGCAGTTCGACATGATCGAAGGCAGCGCGGAAAAACTCGCCGCGCTGGATGCGTTGATGGACAAGATCGCGCCAGGCCGCAAGCACGAAGCGCGGCCGGGCAATTCGAAGGAAACCAATGCGACGAGCGTGCTGCGGATTTCGATGGCGGAAGCGGCCGTGAAAATCAGCGATTCGCTGCCGTCCGACAAGGAAGAGGATCTCGGGCTGGCGGTGTGGGCCGGGATCCTGCCGCTGAAGACGGCACGTGGCGCACCGGTTCATGCGGGCGGCAACGTGCCGGTGCCGGACTATGTCCGGAACTGGGCCGATTGAATGGCATGAGGGGCCGTATCGCGCCCGCATGGCCGAGATGCCGGCGCGTCGTGCGTTAGCCCGGCCGATGTTCGCGCGACTCGTGTTGCGGGTGCGACTCGGCCGGATGCGACGTGTGCGCATGCTCGGGCGCCGCTTGCCGAGGCTGCGGTGACGCATGTTCGTGCGGCGGCGCTTCGGGGTGCGGCTGCATCTCCTTGCGTTGTTGCTGTTGGGCCGCCTCGCTCCGCTGTTGCTGCTGAGCCTCGTTACGTTGCTGCGCTTCCATGCGCTGCTGTTGTTGTTGCACTTCGTTGCGTTGCTGCGCCTGAGCGCGTTCCTGCTGCTGCGCGGCATTGCGTTGCTGTATTTCTTCGCGCTGCCGGGCTGCGTCGCGTTGCTGCATGTCCTCGCGTTGCCGTTGTTGCTGCGCCGCGCGAGTTTCCTGCGCGGCCCGCTCGCGTTGCATCGCCTGCTGCCGCTCGTCGTGCGTCGCACCGGGCGGATGCGACGCGGGCGCCTCGGCATGCGGCGCATTCGCGCGATTCTGCGCGAATGCTTCGGGCGCCGGTCGCGCACCGGGGCGCGCGTCGTTTGCAACGAAGTGCGGCATCGTCATCGGCGCGGCGCCCGGATGCCGCGCCATGGCCTGGCCATGCATCGGCTCCGCGCCCGGCCGGATCGTATTGCGCTCGATCGTCGCGCTATGGTTGGTGACGTTGCCGCCGTAGTTGTTCGTGATGCGTGTGTTGCGGATGTTCGTGATGTTGTTGATCACCGTGGTCGACTTCGTCACGTACGTGGTGTGGTTGTACACCACGGCCGGGCGCTGCCAGCCGCCGTGCCATGCCGGGCCTTCCGGGCGCGGCGCGCCCCAGTTCACGCCCCATGCATGCCAGCCCCAGTCGTGATGCCCGAAGATCGCGGCGCCGACGGCGACGCCGACGCCGAACGTGATCACGCCGGCCGTGACGATCTCGCCGGTGTTGTAGGCGGGCGGCCGATACACGTAGCCGGGATAGGACGAAACCGGCTCGCCGTAGACGACGGCCGGGTTGTACGACGGCACGTACACGACATCGGGCTGCGCGGGCTCGATCGCGATCGCCTGTTCGGGCGGCGGCACGATCGCCGGCCCGCTGTAGACCACCGGTGCGTCGGTGGCCGGCGTGTAGCCCGCCGGCGCAGCCTGCGCGACTTGCGTGACACGCATCTGGCCGCTGGAGCGAAGATGGCCGGACTTCTGCGCGCGCTGGCGCATCACCTGGATCGCATTCATCACGTCGGTCGGATCGTTGTAGTACGCCTGTCCGAGCGAGGTGGTCCAGGCCGGGTTCGACGCCATTTGCGACAGCACCGCGGGGAACGCGGTCAGCGCCTTGACGGACGGGTCCCACGGTTGTGCATCGGCGGCGGTCGCTAGCGCCTGGCCCTTCAACGACGGATTTTGCGTCACCCATGTATTCGCGGCGGTTATCTGGTCCGGATAGGTTGCGCCCGCCAGCACCAATGCGACCAGCTTGTCGGGGAACAGCGCGATCGGCGCGACCATTTGATAGAGCTGGTCGGCGCTCGGCGGCGTGTACGCGACGGGCGTCGACGCGGGCTGGGCCGCCGAGGCGGCGTTCGCATCGCTGGCCGGCGCGGCGGTGCTGCCGTCGTCGTGCTTGCAGGCCGACAGGCCGAGCAGCGACACGATGACGGACGACGCGATCAGCGTCCTGACGGGGCGGTGTGCACGTGTGTGGTTCATGTTGTTCGTTCTGTGTGATGGCAGCGTTGGCAGGCACGCGGGCCGCGCGATCGACTTGAACACCGTGTTGCGGACGTCCGCGCAGATTCCGGTGGCATTGGCCGGATCGGGCGGCTGGATCGTGTTCGCATGGTGGTTGGCCCGCGACGAATCGATACCTTTAGTTAAACGCACGATATGCACGGAAGTTGTCGCGGTGTTGTGTAACAGTGTGTACCTTGCAGTGCGTAAGCAGGCAGGCGGGCGCGCGGTAACCCACATGAAAGTTGTTTGCGCAACGATTGCAAGGTTGGGGCGCGCGTGTCGCTCGCCGCGCGTGGCGACTGGGTGCTGAATGCAGAAACCCGCGATGGCTTCGCAGCCTTCGCGGGTTTATTCAACGCGATGGGTGGGGTGCGGCCCCGGCGCGCGTGATACGTCGCGCTCCCGCCCCCGGTTCTGTCAGCGATTCATCAGCGTGCGAAATCCGACGTGCTCTGGATGAACGCGTTCAGCTTCGAGATGTTCACGCTGCCGAAGCCCGTCGTCGCATCCCAGCCGGCCTTCGCCTTGTAGCCGTAAGTGCCGCTGCCGTTGTTGCCGGACGTGACGTCGTGCAGCAGCGCCGCGTTGGTCGGGAAGTACTTGTAGATGCTCGACGCCGGGAACCCGAGCGCATTGTTGTTGGCCGACTGCAGCCGCGCCCAGATGCCGGTGAAGATCGGCGCGGCGAGGCTCGTGCCGCCTTCGTTGTTCAGGTAGCCCGAGCCCCACAGCGTGTCGGACGTCTGGCCGTTCACGACGAGAATCGCACCCGTGCGCAGGTCGGCGTCGAAGCCGACGTCGGGCAGCGCGCGCTTGGTCGAGCCGGTGAGGGTGGACGACTGCCACGTCGGCGCGGTCTCGTACTTGCTGTACCCGCCGCCCGTCGACCACACGGTGCCCGGCTGCCAGCTCGGGTCGTTCCAGACGATTTCGCTGTTGTACGCATTGGTCGACGTATTGGTGAACAGCGTCGTGCCGCCGACCGCGATCACGTACGGCGACGTGGCCGGCTCGCTCACCGTGTAGGTCGAGCGCGACGGCGTGCCGCTCGCGCATTCGTACGCGCCGTGGTCGCCGGCGGAAACCGAGAAGGTTTGCCCTTGCGCGACCGCCTGCTTGAAGATGGTGTCGTCGGTCGCCTGCGAGCCGGTGCTGTTCGCGGACGATTCGCACACGCCGAGCGATACGTTGATCACCTTCGCGACGTTGTCGGTCACGGCCTTGTTGTAGGCGGCTGTGATCGCGGTGAGCGTCATCGACGGCGCGACGTAGAACACGACCTGCTTCACGCTGCCGCCGGCCGCGCCGACGATCGACTGGCTGTCGAGGTTCCACTCGACGGTGCCGTCGGTGTCGGTGTACGAACTGCCGGACGGGCCCGTCTTCACGATGCTGCTGCTGATCGTGCCGAGGCCGTTGTTCGCGGCGAACGTATTGAGGTCGCTCACCGTCTGCGACAGGTCGCCTTCGGAGATGATGCCGACCGTGGTCTGCGAGGCCGTCGGCGTGCCGTCGCCGCCGTAGATCGACGAGAACTCGGTCGGATTGTGCGGCACCGCCGACGCGCCGGCCGGGATCGTCAGGTTGCTGGTGTTGCCTTGCGGTTTGCTGCCCGCGCCCGTATGCACGAGCTCGACGTTCTGCAGGCCGAGCACCGAGCCGACGACGTTGCCGATCGCATTCGGCACCTGCGCGGCGTCGGTGTTCGCATAGACGCTGCGGCCGTTGCGCGTGAAGCGCTTGAGGGTCGTGCGGAACGCGGCCTGGACGGTTGCCGCGGTGCCGGACGCGGAGACCAGCAGCCGGTTCGGTGCGACCACGATATTCACGAAGCCGGCCTTGCGCAGGTGGGCGACGACGGACGCGACCTGCTGGTCGGTCGGTGCGTATTGCGCGGCGAATTGCGCAGGCGTGAGGAACTGCCGGTAGTACGGCGAGCCGGGCGTATGCAGGTCGCGCAGGTATTGGTCGAGCTGGGCCTCGTTGCGCAGGTTCAGCCCGAGCACGATGTCCACCGATTCGCCGGGCGCCATGTCGATGGCCGAGGCGGCAGCGGCGGCCGTGCTCGCGGCGGGCGCGCCGGTCGTGCCGGCTTCGTTCTGCTGCACGAGCGGCAGGAACCCTTTGGTGCGCGTTTCCGTCCAGCCGGCCGCAGGCGCGGCATGGGCGGCCGCCATGCCGAACGAAGCGGCGGCTGCGGCGACGGCGAGTGCGAGATTGACGGTGCGAATGTGCTTTTGTTTCTTGTTTGCAACCTGATTCATTTGAATTACCCCTCCGGTTGAACAACGAACGGCACGAACAACAACGGTCGACGGCGGTGCGGGTCATGCACCGCCGTTTTCTGTCGCATGCAGGCGGATGGCACGGACGCGACAGGGCCTTTCGCCCGATCCGGAAAGCGGTTTTTCTCCGGGGGCGAAATACGGAAAACGCGGTAACGGGAAAGGCTGCACCGCAGGGCGGGGCAGTCGCGCCGGAGTCGGCGCGGGCGGGATTGCTAGAGCAACAGCTTCGTTATCCTGCTCATTTGATTCGATCCTTCGGCCCGCTGCCGGATGGCAGCCGTCCAGTGAAATGCATCGGGATGCTGCACGCGCCGGCGAGCGAACGAGTCATTCGGCAGCGCGTACTTCGGTGCAGCGGAAGCGAAAAAACGTGGAGCGGAATCGATTGCGTGGCGGGCAATCCGTCGGATTGCTTGCATCGGACGGTATCAAGAACGAAAGTACGGTGTCAAACTTTTTTTGATTATATGAAACAATATTAAATCGAATAAGACGCAATGATTTTGAAAGATCGGCGGCATTTTGTAATGTTCGAAACCGGCATGACAGGTAATGCAGAAAGCGACTCGCCGATCCTTTCCGATGCGTATTGAAACAGCCGTTCGTTATCGAGGAAACGTTCGAATCGCCGGGGCTCGTCGGCGCCGGGCGAACCACCCGACGAGGCGGCGCGCCGGCAACTGGCTGGCGACGACAGGGCCGCTGGGCACACGCGTGGGGGGCACGGCGCCTCGCGCGATCGGCGACGCCGATCGGGTCAGCGAATGGGGCGCGCGATTCGACGCGCAGGCGCGCTACGGTTTGGCGCCGGCATTGCGCAGGGCGTCCGCGGCATACGTGTTGTCGTGCGTCAGCGCGAGCTGAAGCAGCGATTGGCCGCGCCGGTCGACATGGTTCGGATTCGCGCCATGCGCGACGAGCAGTGGAATCAGCTCGAAGCGGTTGAACAGCGTCGCGAACCCCAGCGCGGTTTCGCCGGCGCCGTTCGTCTGGTCGATCGGGCAGCGCGTGTCGATCAGGCGCCGCGCGATGTCGGATTCGTTCCGGAACAGCGCGCCCATCAGCGCGGTGTTGCCGTGACGATCGCCGATGCACGCATCCGCGCCCGCCGACAACAGGTAGTCGAGCGCTGCGGGCTGGCCGTCGTACGACGCGAGGATCACGGCCGTATAGCCGTGGCTGTCGGTCGCGTCGACCGGATAGCCGGCGTCATGCAGCGCGCGGAGGATATCGACGCGGCCGACGCGCGCGGCGTCGAACCAGTCGTCGTCATAGCGGCGCAGCGCGGCAGGGTCGGCCTTGCCGTACGTCGGCTGGTCGGGCAGGTGCGCGCAGCCGGCGAGCGCAGTCAGCGCGAGCGCCGCCGCGGCCGCGCGAATCGCGTGGGTGAAGCGTTCGGATCGCATGGGGAAGTCCTGATGAAAGGGGCGGGCCGACGTGCGCGGCGGGAGCGCACACGTCGGCGGCGACCGGCGTCGCGAGATCAGTTGTCGCCCAGCTTCGCCGCGAGCGACTGCACTTGCTGGACGTTCGCGTGAACGGCCTGTGCGAGGCGCGTGCCGTAGTCGGCGTCGGCCTTGTAGAAGTACGACAGCATCGCGTATTGGTTCTGCGCGTTCTTCACCTGGCCGAGGTCGCCGGACAGCGCGGTGACGAGGTCGTCCTTGTCCTGCTGCGACAGGCTGCGGTAGTACTCGCCCGCCTGACGGAACGGCAGCTTCTTGCGGATCGCTTCCTGCTGCGTCGTGCCGCTGAGCGCCATGCGGACCGACTTGTACTGCGGATCCTGCGCGAGTTCGTTCAGCGTCGACGGCTCGTAATTCACCTCGCCCTTGCGGTCGCCGGCATTCATCTTGCCGTCCTGGTTGTTGTTGACCACCGGCACGACCGGGCGGTTGATCGGCAGATCCATGTAGTTCGCGCCGAGCCGGTACATTTGCGTGTCGGCGTACGCGAACAGGCGATCCTGCAGCATCCGGTCTTCGGACGGCTCGATCCCCGGCACGAGCCGCGACGGCGCGAACGCCGATTCCTCGGTCGACTGGAAGTAGTTGTCGGGCACGCGGTTGAGCGTCATCGTGCCGATCTTGCGTTCAGGCACGCCGGTCCACACCTTCGTGTCGTCGAGCGCGTCGAAGTCGAAGCGGTTCAGGTCCTTCGGCGTGAGCACCTGCACGTACAGGTCCCACTTCGGGAAATCGCCCCGTTTCAGCGCGCCGTACAGGTCGTTCGTCATCAGGTTCCAGTCGCGGCCGATCGATGCGGCGATTTCTTGCGGACGCAGACCGTGCACGCCTTGCTGGCTCTTCCAGTGGAACTTCACGTAGTGCACGTCGCCTTGCGCATTGACGAACTTGAACGCATGCACCGCGAAGCCGTCCATGTGACGATACGAATCGGGCATGCCCTCGTCCGTGTACAGCCGCGTCAGCATGTGGGTCGCTTCGGGCGTGTGCGCGAAGAAGTCGAACGCGAGGTTCGGGTCCTGCACGCCGGTCACGGCGCTCGGCTTGTTCGCGTGCACGAAGTCGGGGAACTTGATGCCGTCGCGAATGAAGAACACCGGCCAGTTGATGCCGACCATGTCCCAGTTGCCTTGCTGCGTATAGAACTTCACCGCGAAGCCGCGCGGGTCGCGTGCCTGCTCCGGCGAGCCGCGATAGCCCATCACGGTGGAGAAGCGCACGAACACCGGCGTGCGGGTGCCCGGCGTGAAGACTTTCGCCTTCGTCAGGTCGGAGATGTCGGCGCTCGGCACGAACTCGCCGAAGGCGCCGGTGCCGCGCGCATGCACGACGCGTTCCGGAATGCGCTCGCGATCGAAGCGCTGCAGCTTCTCGATGAGCGCGGAATCCTGCAGCAGCACCGGGCCGGCGGGGCCGGCCGTCTGCGAATTCTGGTTGTCGCCGACGGGCGCGCCGGTGTCGCGCGTGAGTTCGGCGGCGTACGGAGAGGCGGACAGTGCGACGCAGATCGCGGCGACTGCGTGCCGCAGCACGCGATGGGAAGATGAGGACATGACGATGGAACTCCTTGAATCCGATCGGTGGTGGGGAAGCCGACTGAATTAGAAGATATCGTCAGACGATTGGCTAATTGAAATTCGATATGTTTTCGATAGCCGCGGCGTCGATGCGGCGCGAGCCTGCTCGTCGCGCAGGGAACGCAGCAGTATTGTTGCGCGCGCAATGAGCGATGGCCGAATTGTTTCGACGAGCATGACGCATCGGTCGTGCATGATTTGTGGCCGCGCCGTCAACCGGCGCTTGCCTGCCATCCGAGCCCGAGGCTCTTCTGCACCGACACGTAATCCTTGATCAGTTCGGCCTGCCCGGCGATCACGTTCTGCTGCGCGGCGAGCGCTTCGCGTTGCGTGTCGAGCAGGTCGATCATCGACGCGACGCCTGCGCGATAGCGCTGGTCCATCAGTGCGCGCGAATGCACGGCCGACGTCTGCACCTTCGTCAACGCGACGACATGCTCGCGCTGATGCCCGTAACGCTGCAGTGCAGTGTTGGCATCCTGCAAGGCACCGAGCACGGCCTTTTGATAATTCGCTTCCGCTTCGTCGCGTGATGCTTCGGCCGCGCGCACCGCACCGCGCGTGCGTCCGAAATCGAGAATGTTCCATTGCAGATACGGCGCGCCGACCCACGTGAAATTCTGCTTGCGGAACAGGTGGCCGGGGTCGGTCGCGCTGAAGCCGAGATCGCCGAGCAACGTTACCTTCGGGAAATAGTCGGCGATATGCTCGCCAATCTGCGCATTGCTCGACGCGAGCCGGCGTTCGGCCGCGCGGATGTCGGGGCGTTGCTTGAGCAGCGTGGCCGGATCGCCGATCGCGACGCTGCCGGGCAGCGTCGGCAACGCGGCGTCCGGTGCCGACAGCGCGGCGTCGAGCGCGCCGGGCGCGCGGCCCGTCAGGATCGCGAGCCGGTCGAGCGATTCGGTCACCTGGGCATCGAGCGGGATCAGCGACGCGCGCGTGTTCTCGACCTGCGTCGTCAGCCGCTCGATGTCCGCATCGGCCGCGACGCCGCGCGCGCGGCGCTGCTGCGTGAGTTCGAGCATCTGCTGTTGCAATTGCGCGGTGCGTCGCGACAACGCAAGTCGTTGCTGCTGGTCGCGCAGGTCGACGTACGCATTCGCGACTTCGGCCGCGATCGATACCTGCGTGTCGGCGAGATCGGCGTCGACGGCCTCGGCCTGCGCGGATGCGGCTTCGACCGCGCGGCGCGTGCCGCCGAACAGGTCGATTTCCCAGGTCGCGTCGAAGCCCGCCGAATAGAGTTGCAGCGGCCCCGAGCCGCCGAGCGACGGCGACGTGCCGCTCGATTGGCCGGAGCCGTTCGACGGCAACAGCGAGCCGAGCGCGCTGACGTCCGGTTCGCGCATGCGGATGGCGGCGACGGTGGCCGACGATTTCGGCAGCTGCGTCGCGCGCTGTTGCGAAAGCTGCGCACGCGCCGCGCGCAAGCGGGCCTGTGCCGCGTGCAGATCGGGGTTGTACACGAGCGCGGCGACGATCAGCTCGTCGAGCTGGCGATCGTTCAGCGCGTGCCACCACGCGCTCGGTGCAGGCGCGGCGGTGTCGACGCCGGTGGCCGGCGCACGCACGAAGGTCGGCGCATCCGGTGCGGCGGGCGCGCCGCGATAGTCGGGGCCGACCGTGCAGCCGGCGAGCAGGCACGCGGCCGCGCACAGGGTGAGCGCGGGGCGGCGGGGCAGGGAAAAGGATTTCATCGCGTATGACGGGTCAATGGCCGGACGACATCGGTTGCGGCCCGCGCGGCGTTCTCAGCAGCAGCGCGAGCGGCACGCAGGCGAGCAGCGCGAGGCCCAGCAGGTAGAAGGTTTCGGAGTAGGTCATCACGACGGCCTGGATCTGGATCTGCTGCGCCAGCTGGCCGAGCGCGCGCATGTTCGAATACGCAAGATCGCCGGTGTGCGCGAACCAGTTGGCCGCATAGGCCGACAGGCGGTCCTGACCGATCAGCGAATTCGCGGTCACCGATTCGCGCAGCGCGGCCGTATGGAAGGTCGTGCGCCGGTCGATCACGGTGCCGATGATCGCGAGCCCGATCGAGCCGCCGAGGTTGCGCGCCATGTTGTAGAGCCCGGCCGCATCGCCGGAGTCTTCGCGGGCCACGGCCGCCATCGACGCCTGGTTCAACGGCATCATCGCGAGCATCTGCGCGAGGCCGCGGATCAGTTGCGACCACACGAAATCGTGGCCCACGCTCTGCGCGGTCAGGCTGATGTCGAGCATGCAACTCAGGCAGAACAGCAGCAACCCCGTGATCACGAGGATGCGGAAATCGACCTTGCCGAGCAGGCGCGGCAGGATCGGCATCACGAGAAAGGCCGGCAGCCCCGACAGCAGCATGATCGCGCCGGCCTGTTCCGCGTTGTAGCCGGCGACGATCGCGAGGAACTGCGGCAGCAGGTAGGACACGCCGTACAGCCCGGCGCCGACCGCGGACACGATCACGATCACGCTCGCGTAGCGCGGGTTGCGCATCAGCGACAGCCGCATGATCGGCCGCTTCGCGAAGCGCTGCGACAGCGCGATCAGGACCATCCCGACGAACGACACGACGCTCAGCGTGACGATCATCTGCGATTCGAACCAGCGTTCGCGCTGGCCCTCCTCGAGCACGACGGTCAGCGAGCTCAGGCCGATCGCGAGGCCGAAGATGCCGAGCCAGTCCGCGTTGAAGAACGCACTCCATTGCGGGCGGTCCGACGGCAGGCCGAACACCAGCAGCGCCATCAGCAGCAGACACACGGGCAGGTTCAGGAAGAAGCACCAGCTCCAGTTCACGTTTTCCGCGAGCCAGCCGCCGAGCACCGGGCCGAACAGCGGCCCGAGCAGCACGATCAGGCCGAACAGCGTCATCCCGACCGGCAACTGCGACAGCGGCAGGCGCGTGCGGATGATCGTCTGCGCGGTCGGGATCAGCGCGCCGCCGGTGAAGCCCTGGCCGATCCGGCCGGCGATCATCATCGGCAGCGAATGCGACCAGCCGCACATCATCGAGAACGCGATGAACAGCGCGGAGTTCGTCAGCAGGAAATTGCGTAGCCCGAACACGCGCGTGAGCCACGCGGCGAGCGGAATCATCACGATTTCCGACATCAGGTAGCCGGTCGAGATCCACGTGCCTTCGGTGCCGGTCGCGCCGATTTCGCCTTGGATCTGCGGCAGCGCGGAATTCGTGATCGAGATGTCGAGCGTCGCCATCAGCGCGCCGAGCGCGCCGGCCGCGACCGCGATCCAGTCGGTCACGCTCGCGCGGCCTTCGTGCGGCGGCATGGGTATCGTGGCGGGCGTATCAGCCATGATGCTGCTCGTCGCGGGCCGAGCGCGTATCGACGTCGACCGTCACCGACAGCCCGGGCAACAGCATGCGTTGCGCGCGGGCGTTCGCGGCGAGGCGGATGCGCACCGGCACGCGCTGGACGATCTTCGTGAAGTTGCCGGTCGCGTTCTCCGGCGGCAGCAGCGCGAACTGCGCGCCGGTGCCGGGCGCGAAGCTGTCGACGACGCCGGACAGCGGGCCGTCCGGCAGCGCGTCCACATGCAGCTCGACGGGCTGGCCGATGCGCATGTTGCCGATTTGCGTTTCCTTGAAGTTCGCGACGAGATAGATCGAGTCGACCGGCACGACGGTCAGCAGGCGCGTGCCGGGCTGCACGTATTGCCCGACGCGCACCGTGCGATCGCCGACGCGGCCCGCAAGCGTGCTGCGTACGATCGTGTTGTCGAGGTCGAGTTGCGCCTGCGCGGCGCTGGCCTGCGCGGCCTCGAGCTGCGCGCGCGCCTGCTGGAGCTGCGCGGTGAACGACGCGATCTGCGTGCGGGCGGCGGCGATCGACGCGTTGTTCGCGGCGAGCGTCGCGAGCGCCTGGTCGCGCGTGCTCTTCAGGTCGGCCACGCGTTCGTGCGTTTCGGCGCCGGTCGCCGCGAGCGGCGCATAGCGCGTGTATTCGTCGCTCGAGTGCTGCGCGTTGATGCGCGACACCTTGGCTTGCGCGTCGGCCTGGTCGAGATTCGCGCGCTGCTGGCTGATGTCGGCCTCGGCGCGCGCGATATCGGCGCGGCGGGCGTCGACGGTAGCCTGCGCTTGCGCGAGCGCCACCTGGTACTGGCGGACGTCGAGCCGCACGAGCGGATCGCCGGCCTTCACGGGCTGGTTGTCGCGCACGTAGACGTCGGTCACGTAGCCGGCGACCTTCGGCGCGGCGGTCATGCTGTCGGCCTGCAGGTACGCGTCGTTGGTGCTTTCGATGAAGCGGCCGACCGTCCACCAGCGGCCGAGCCACACCGCGCCGCCGACGGCCGCGAGCACGGCCACCACGAGCAGGATGCGCCGCCTCGTTCCGCCGTTGCCGCCGCGCGGCATTGTTCCGTTTTCCTGACGATCTGCTTTCTGTGGCGGGTCTTGTGGCGTCGACATGCGGGATCCAATTTATTCCAAGTGGAAGAATTATTCCAGTTGATAAAATTGTGTCAAGTAGAATGTCGATCGAGCGAATGACGAGGAAGGCATGAACGAAGCGAAGAAGCTGCGCCGCACGTCGGCGGGCGGCTACGCGCGCGGCGACGAAACGCGCCAGCGGATCATCGAGGCGGCGATCGAACTGTTCGGCGAACGCGGGTTCGCGGGCGCGTCGACGCGCGAGATCGCCGCGATGGCAGGCGTGAACGCGCCAGCGCTCCAGTATTACTTCGAGAACAAGGAAGGCGTGTACCGCGCGTGCGTCGAGACGATCGCGGAGACCGGCTGGCAGGTATTCGCGCCGGCGGTCGGCCATGCGCGGGCGATGCTCGACGCCCACGCGAGCGTCGACGCGCTGATCGACGCATTCATCGGGCTGCTGCGTGCACTGTCGGACCGGATGTTCACCGCGCCGAAGACGATGAACCAGCGGATGTTCTTCGCGCGCGAGCAGGGCGGCCAGGAACCGGCGAGCGCGAGCGAAATCCTGATGACGCGCATGCGCAAGCCGCTGAACGACGTGAGCGCCGAGCTGATCGGCCGCATCTCCGGGCGGCCGGCCGACGATCCCGTCACGCGATTGCGCGCGCTGAGCCTGTTCGGCCAGATCACGGTGTTCCACATCGCGCAGCGTTCGGCGCTGCATTTGCTCGAATGGGACGCGTTCGAGGGCGAGCGCGCGGCGCTGGTGACCGACACGATTGCCGACCAGACGCGCGTGCTGCTCGAGCAATGGCATGCGCAGCGCGATGCGGGTGCCGCTGGCCGGGAATCCGCGCCGAAGCGCGGGCAGGGTGCCGCGGCGAAACGACGTGCGGCGAAGCCGGGGGCCGCGCCGCCCGCCGCGAAAAGCACGGCGCGCGTGAAGAAGCCTGCCGCCCGTTGAGCGTGGCCGGTCACCGGCCCCGGGCGATCGCGATCAACCCGGCTTGCGCTCCGCTTCGTCGGGCGACGGCGGCGGGACTGCCGGGTCGGCGGTATTCCGCGCGTCGGCGCGCGGATCGTTTTCATCGTGGCCGACGGGCCGCGATCCGTCCGCATAGGCGACGACGCTGCGCTGCGGATTGGCGATCCGGATCCCGCGTTCGCGGAACGTCTCCGCGATCCGCCGGTTGAATTCGCGCTGCACGCTCCAGCGTGCCGAGTCCGTGCACTGGATCTGTCCGGCGAGCGCGAGCGCCGCGCCGTCGACCTGGTCGATGCCCCAGTAGCTGAAGTCCGACAGGATGCCGTCGTGGTACTTCGGATCGTCGCGCAACGCGGCGCCGATTTCCTTCAGCGTCGCGATCGCGCGCTCGATGTCCTCGCCATACGCGATGCTGACCTTGACGGCCGCATTGCCGAGCCCGCGGTTCGTGTTGTTGACGGTCGTCACCGAGCTGAACGGGATCGTATACAGCGACCCGTCGCCGGCGCGCAGCCGCACGGTGCGGATCGACAGGTATTCGACCGTGCCCGACACGCCGGCGAGCGTGACCCAGTCGCCGACCTGCATCGCGTTTTCCATCAGCAGGAAGATCCCGGTGATGAAATCCTGCACGAGTTTCTGCGAACCGAAACCCAGCGCGACGCCGAAGATGCTGGCGCCGGCCAGCAGCGGGCCGACGTTCACGCCGAGTTCGCTGAGGCCCGTCAGCACGACGACGAGCGCGATCATCACGAATAGCAGCGAGCGCAGCATCGGCAGCAGCGTGCGTAGCCGCGCGGCGCGCACCAGGTTGCCTTCGCGCGTCCAGCGTTGCAGCCGGCGCTCGATTGCGATGTTGGCCGCTTCCCACACGACGAGCGCGACGATCGCCGCGATCGCGATCGTGACCAGCGCGGACGCGAGCCGGTGGCCGATCGTGCCCGTCTCGAATGCGCGGAAGATCGGCACGCCCCAGATCTGCAGCAGCAGCACGACGGTCACGATGCCGAGCGCGGCCGACACGATCTGGCGCAGCAGCGGGTAGTAGCGGTACGCGTGCAGATGAACGAGCGTGCGGTCGTCCTCGCGGCGCTGGAACAGCCGCGCGAGCGCGCCGAACACGACGATCGACACCATCCGCATCGCGATCATCACGGCGATCGAGCGGCCGCCGAGCGTGATCAGCACGCGGTAGCCGTTGTGGACGTCGAGCGCCCACACGAACCACAGCGCCATCACGATGAAGACGGAGACGGGCGCCCATGCGTCCGCGAGCGCGTTGCCGACGACGGTGAAGGTCGGACGATCCGCGCCGGCGGCGCGGATGCGTGCCGCGACCGGCCGGCGGCACCGCAGGATCAGCACCGAGATCATCACGTGCCCGACCAGCGCGACGGCCTTCAGCAGCGCGACGTGGCCGGCTTCGGTCAGGCCGAAGTTGGCGGCGATCTCGACGGCCGCCGTGCACGCGCCGACCACGATCACGATCCGCCCGATCGAGCGTTGCGCGAACTCGGCCCATGCGTCGCTGATATGCAGCAGCCGCAACTGCCGTGCGTCCGGCTGGAAGAACAGCCGGCTGACGATCGTGACGAGCCGGCAGATCACGTAGGTGTCGATCAACGCTTCGAGCGCCGATTCGATTGGCGTGTCGGCTTCGACGAGCAACGATATCGTCAGGCTCGCGACGCCGACGAACACGAGCAGCGGCACCGCGCGCAGCGCGAGACTGACGAGTGCGCGCGGCATCCGGTGCAGCAGCGTGGTGTGCCGGCGGGCGTGGCCTCGGCTTTGCGAGGGCGCGGTGTCGGCAGTGTCCGCAGCCGCGGCTGCGGCGTCGGGCGGGGCGGACGTATCGGGCGGAGAGGAAGTGTCGGGCGGCGGCGCGGGGTCCTCGTCCGATGCGGCGGCATCGGGCACCGCGCGGCGCGCGGCTAGCCCGGCCAGTGCGCGTCGCAGCAGCCGCTTCGCGAGCCATTCGACGACGAGCGCAGGCAGCAGCACCGCGAGGAGAATGCCGAGCGTGCGAGTCAGGTCCGCACGTTCGTCGGCGCGCACGAGCTTGGCATGCCACCAGCTTCCCACCGAACCGATATCGAGCAGCGAGTGCAGCGATTCCTGCAGCGCGTTGCCGATCTGCGTGGCCCAGCGCGATCCCTGGCGGACGAGCATCGAGGCGAGCCCGTTCGACGTGAGCGCGGCCGGCGCCGCGGCAGCCGATGCGCCGCTGGCCGCGGGCGCTGCGCTTGCCGGCACCGCCGGCGCGCTCAACGCGCCGACGGCCGCGATCGCGCGCAGCGTCGTTTCGACCTGCGCACGCTCGCTCGGGTTTTCGAGCACATTCAGTGCCTGCCGCGCTTCTTGCGGCGTCAGTGCGGGCGCGGCGCCGGAGGCGGCCGACGCGGCGGTCGGCGCGGGAGCGGCCGCGTGGGCGGCCGAGACGACGGCGGCGAGGAGCCAGCCGAGGAAGATATGTCGCATGGAGTGGGCATGCGGGTGCGTCTCGTCACGCGGCCCGCCAGACTGAACGATGGACGGAAGTTAACATGATCGCGATCGAAACCGAATAGTTCCGTCGCCGACATTTTGAATCCGGCATGAAGGCGCCGGCGTGGGCGTCGGCGGCACATGCCGGCAAGCCGTGTGCCGGACACGGTCCGTCGGTCGCCCGATAGCGGCGGGAACGTCATGCCGGCCCGGACGTAAGGCGTCTGTAACGCGCGTTTGCCGATGGCGGTTCCGGTCAGCGATGCGCCGCTGCCCGCGCGTTCGCTCGGCCACGATCAGCGCTCGCGTCGCATCCTGTGAATTTGGATTCCTGATGAATCACGCTTGCTCGTCGTGGAACACCGGCAACACATGCGCGGCGATTTCCTCGATGACGTCGCGCACCGGCCGGTCCGATCCCGGGTTCAGCGTGACATGATGCGTCCCGGCCGCGCGCATGTCCTGCAGGATGTCGACCAACGCGCGGCGCCCGGTTGCATAACCGAGCGGCAGCGCGGTGGCGGGCGTATCCGGATGCGCGGCGAGATCGAGCCGCATCGATACGCCGAACGCGCGAAATGCCGGCGACGCGAGCCGGTCGACCGCCGCGCGCCACATCGAATAGCGGGCGCGCTGCGTCTCCGGATCGCGGTGATACGTCATCCAGCCGATCGAATGCCGTGCGATCCAGTCGACGCTCTGTCCGCCCGAGCCGACCGCCAGCATCGGCACCGCGTCGCCGGTTTGCGGCAGCAGCGCGAAGGCGGGCGCATCGGGCGGCGCATGGTCGGGCAGCACGCGCGACGGCACGTCGAGCGCGGCCGCGACGACGTCCCAGTGCGCGCGATAGCGCTCGCGCCGGGTTTCCGCATCGACGCCGAACGCCGCATATTCGGGCGGCCGGTCGCCGGAGCCGAGCCCGAGGATGAAGCGACCGCCCGACAGCGTCGCGACCGACAGCGCGCCTTTCGCGATATGCAGCGGATGACGCAGCGGCAGCACGATCGCGCCGCTGGCGAGCGCGATCCGGCGGGTGCGCGACGCCAGTGCGCCGAGCAGTACCCACGGGTCGAGGTGGCCGACCGGGTCCGGATAGTCGGCGCTGTTCAGCGGTACGTCGCGAATCCACAGCGCGCGAAAGCCGAGCGAATCAGCCAGCGCGGCGAGTTCGAGCTGCTCGTTGAAGTCCGCGACGAGGTGGCCGCTGCGAAGGAGCGGAAGCGTGAGGCCGATCGACAGCCGCCCGGCCGAGAAGACACGATGCGCGACGTCGGGATGGGCGGAAGCGGGTGGGGGCATGTCGGGTCCTGGGCGGCGAGGCAGCGGGCGCGCGCGGCGCCCCGTGTCCGAATGCTAGCGTGTTTGCGCGAAGCACGAGCGGGACGACGCGAACCCCGCGCTACCCGCTCCGCCACGTGTGCCCGGGGCGGAACGCGACGCATTGCGACGCGCGGTTGTCGCGATCGGCGCCGTAGAACAGCATGCGGTAGTCGATATCAGCCCGTGCCGGGTGTCGGGCAGGCGGCGAGTGCGGGTTCCGGTCGGAGGCGCACTGCGGGAAAGGCCCACTCCGGGCGTTACGCGCGACGCTAATTGTGGGGCGATTGTAAGACGACTGGCCGCCTGGCAAAGCGCCGACCCGACGATACCGGCGACGCCCGCGGTGCGTTTCAGTTTCGAAACATTCGCGCTTTCTGACGGGGCGCGATGCCTGCCCGCTGCCCCGGATGGGCCCGCGAGGCCTTGCGGCATGAAGCATGGTGCGCTCCTTGCATGGTTGTATGGGCCGTGAGCGCGATCGCAGGTGCAGTGGGCCCGGCAATCGCTTCAGTGGGTCGGATATATCGAAGACGGGGACAAGAGAATGAAAAAAGACCGAAACGCAACATGCCATGTTGCAAACATGAATCCCCGACCTCCCTGGGTATTCGCTTCGCCGTTGATCGCGGCGACGTGAGCGAGCGGCTTTCCGTTCCATCCGAGCAATCGGGTTCGTTGTGAACGACGGCGTGCATGCGTGACGCACGCGTCCGACCGGTGCCGGTCGGCCGTCCAGGATGAACCGAGAACGCAGGCGGATGGCCGCGACCCGGATCCCGAATCGTCATGCCATGGCGCAACGCACGTCGTCGCGGCGAATGCGTTTGCAAGCCGCGCATGGCGCCGACGTGACGAACGCGACGAACGCGACGAACGGGAGCGGGTCGGGAAAGCCGGCGACGCGCCGATGGGCGCGGCAGTGCGGGACACATGAAGTCCGGGGGAGCGTCCGTCGATCGCGGTACGAAGGACGTCGCAACATTGTGCTGTCAGTTGATCCACTACCCCGATGGATCAATTGTTGAAGCGCCCGTCGCCGAGCGGCGATGGGCGTCTTTTTGCGTGCGCCGGCTTGCCGTGGCGGCAGCCCGCCCGATCGCACGGCGTTCTGTATCATGTGCTGGCGTGCGTGGCCGCCCGTGCGGGTGCACGGTCTGCCGGCGCAATCGATCACGTTGCCAACATGAACGACACAGCCTTGCCCGACTCTTCCCTCGCCGACGTCGATCCGGCCGCGCTCGACGCGCTGCACACGTTCGTCGAGCGTCATCCGCGCCTGCTCGTGCTGACCGGCGCGGGCATCAGCACCGATTCCGGCATTCCCGGCTACCGCGACCGCCACGGCCAATGGATGCGCTCGCCGCCGATCCAGCTTCAGGAATTCCTCGGCTCCGATGCCGCGCGGCGCCGCTACTGGGCGCGCAGCATGATCGGCTGGCCCGTGGTCGGCCGCGCGCGGCCGAACGGGTCGCATGTCGCGCTGGCGCGGCTCGGCGGCGCGGGCCGGATCGAGCGCCTCGTCACGCAGAACGTCGACGGCCTGCATCAACGCGCGGGCAGCGACGACGTGATCGAGCTGCACGGCGGCATCAATGGCGTGACCTGCCTCGACTGCGGCGCGCATCATGCGCGGGCGGCGATCCAGACCGTGCTCGAAGCCGACAATCCCGATCTGTTGGGCGCGCAAGCCGAGCCGGCCGCGGACGGCGACGCGCATCTCGAATGGACTGCGCTCGACACGTTCCGCATCCCGGCGTGCCCCGCGTGCGGCGGCCTGCTGAAGCCGGCGGTGGTGTTCTTCGGCGAGAACGTGCCGCGCGAGCGTGTGGCGCTGGCGTCGCAGGCGCTCGACACGGCCGACGCACTGCTCGTCGTCGGCTCGTCGCTGATGGTGTACTCCGGCTACCGCTTCTGCGTGTGGGCGCAGGCGCAGCACAAGCCGGTGGCCGCACTCAATTTCGGCCATACGCGCGCCGACCCGATGCTGACGCTGAAGGTCGAGGCGCGCTGCGCCCCCGCGCTCGACGCACTCGTGGCGCGGCTGGGGTTCGGAAGCAATCTCAACGGCAACATGACGGAGCCTGCATCGTGACCGGCGCCGCTGCTTCGCCCGATCCGTCCGCGCGGCTGTCGGCGCCGGCGGCCGAACGCAATCGCGGGCCGATCCTGGACGTGCTGCGCCGCGTGCTGCCGGCGACCGGCAGCGTGCTCGAAATCGCGAGCGGCACCGGGCAGCACGTCGTTCACTTCGCGCAGGCGTTGCCGGGCCTGCACTGGCAGCCGAGCGATCCCGACGCGCAGGCGCGGCGTTCGATCGCCGCGTGGGTCGCGCATGCGGGCCTCGCGAACGTCGCGGGGCCGCTGGCGTTCGACGTGCGCGACACGCCGTGGCCGGCCGCGACGCTCGACGCGATCGTCTGCATCAACATGATTCACATCTCGCCGTGGGCCTGTACGGAAGCGCTGTTCGCGGGCGCGTCGCGCGTGCTGCGGCCAGGCGGCGTGCTGTTCCTGTACGGCCCCTACCGTCGCGAAGGCCGCCATACGGCGCCGTCGAACGAGGCCTTCGACCGGCAGTTGCGCAGCCGCGACCCGTCGTGGGGCGTGCGCGATCTGGAGACCGTCGTCGCGCTGGGGCTCGATCGCGGGCTCGACTGCATCGAGGTCGTCGAGATGCCGGCGAACAACCTGAGCGTCGCGTTCCGGCGCCTGCCGCACGCGGAGCAATGATACGCAAGCGGGCAGCGCCGCCGGGTTTCCACTATCCTTTCGCCTGTGCGCGCGGCCCGGCTCGGGTCGCGCCCCGTTTTTTCCGGAGAATTGACTAATGGGCAAACAAGCAATCGGTGTGATCGGGCTCGCGGTGATGGGCCGCAATCTCGCACTCAATATCGAGAGCCGCGGTTACGCGGTGTCGGTGTTCAACCGCAGTCGCGAGAAAACCGACGAACTGATCGCCGAATTCCCCGGCCGCAATCTGGTGCCGACCTATACGCTCGAGGAATTCGTCGCGTCGCTCGAAACGCCGCGCCGGATCCTGATGATGGTGAAGGCCGGGGAAGCCACCGATGCGACGATCGCATCGCTCAAGCCGCTGCTCGAGAAGGGCGACGTGCTGATCGACGGCGGCAATACGCACTTCACCGACACGATCCGCCGCAACCAGGAACTCGCGCAATCGGGCCTGCATTTCATCGGCACCGGCGTGTCGGGCGGCGAAGAGGGCGCGCTGCGCGGCCCGTCGATCATGCCGGGCGGCCAGCGCGACGCGTACGATCTCGTCGAGCCGATCCTCAAGCAGATCGCCGCGAAGGCGCCGTCGGACGGCGAGCCGTGCGTCGCGTACATGGGCCCGGACGGCGCGGGCCACTACGTGAAGATGGTCCACAACGGCATCGAATACGGCGACATGCAGCTGATCGCCGAAAGCTACTCGGTGCTGAAGGACGTCGCGGGCCTGACCAACGACGAACTCGGCGCGGTGTACACCGAATGGAACCAGGGCGAGCTCGACAGCTACCTGATCGAGATCACGTCGAAGATCTTCGGCAAGCAGGACGAAGAGACCGGCAAGCACCTCGTCGACGTGATCCTCGATCGCGCCGCGCAGAAGGGTACCGGCAAGTGGACCAGCCAGAACGCGCTGGATCTCGGCGTGCCGCTGCCGCTGATCACCGAGTCGGTGTTCGCGCGCGTGCTGTCGTCGCTGAAGACCGAGCGCGTCGCGGCCAGCAAGATCCTGTCGGGCCCGGCCGCCGCGCCGTTCGACGGCGATCGCGCCGCGTTCGTCGAAGCGGTGCGCCGCGCGCTGTACCTGAGCAAGGTGATCTCGTACGCACAGGGCTTCGCGCAACTGCGCACGGCGTCGGAAGAATACGGCTGGAACCTCGATCTCGGGACGATCGCGAAGATCTTCCGCGCGGGCTGCATCATCCGCGCGCGCTTCCTGCAGAAGATCACCGACGCCTATGCGAAGGATCCGGCGCTCGCGAACCTGCTGCTCGACCCGTACTTCAAGGATATCGCCGCGAACTATCAGACGGCGCTGCGCGACGTCGTGGTGGCCGCGGTGAAGGCCGGCGTGCCGGTTCCGGCGTTTGCATCGGCGGTCGCGTATTTCGACAGCTACCGTTCCGAGCGGCTGCCGGCGAACCTCGTGCAGGCGCAGCGCGACTTCTTCGGCGCGCACACGTTCGAGCGCACCGACAAGCCGGGCAGCTTCCACGCGAACTGGTCGTAACCGGCGGGCGGGGGCAGCATTGTTGCGAAAATCTATTCTCTGAATAGGGTTTTTCTATTCCGGATGCCAGCATTGTTGGCTCCCAGGAAACAGTGTTTTCGTTCTTTCATGGTTTTCCCTAGGTGCTGCCGGGACTAAACTCTGTTCCATCGCTGCAGACATGGTGTGTGCGGCGGAGCAAAAAAATCCTCGGAGGTAATCATGAAATCGCTGATCGCAACGTTCGCTGCTGCTGCTGTCCTCGCCGTCCCCGCCGTCTCGTTCGCCCAACAGAACGCGCCCGTCACCCGTGCCCAGGTGAAGGCCGAACTGGTTCAACTGCAACAGGCCGGCTACAAGCTGGGCAGCGACCGGACGAACTACCCGGAAAGCATCCAGGCTGCTGAAGCGCGTGTGAACCCGCAACAGAACGTCGCTGCCGCCGACACGACCGGCTACGGCGCACAACCGGCCGCCGGCCAGGAATCGGGCGCACCGGCTGCCGCCAAGACCGGCTGGCAAGTCAAGCGCATCTCGGATGGCGCACCGGTCTACAAGGGTCGTTAATGGTACGGCCGCGCTGGCGACCGCATCCGACCCCCTGTAGTACAAAAGCCCGTCGTTCCGCATAGCGGAACGACGGGCTTTTTCATGGGCGGCGCGTAATGCGCCGGTATTCAGTGCAGCGGGCGTCTGCCGCGCCCGATATCGCGGAACAGCGCTTCGGCCGGTTCCAGCACCTGCAGCCACGTTTCGTCGTAACCGCTCAGCGTGTCGAGCGCGTCGCGCAGCCGTTCGATCGCGAGGACCGGCAACTCGACGCTGTGACGCGTGGCGCCGGTCAGGTGCGTGACGCTCGCCAGCTGGACGAGCGCATCGGCCGCTTCGGCGACGTCGGTTGCGAACAGCAGGTGCCGGTTGAGCAATTCGACCAGACCGCTGGAACCGGCGAAATCGTCGGCGTCGAGCTGCACGGAGAGAAACGTCGCGTTGTTCATTGTCATGCTCCTCGTTGTCGTTGGATCGCGCTGCGCATCACCGAGTATAGGCGGCGATCGAAGCGGACAATATGACGGCGCCGAGGCGGCACGCGATGAGGGCGCCTCCGAAGAAAAAGCCGCAAGCGGCCGCCCGGCACGGCTCGCAGGCCGCCGGCGCCCGCGCGGCGCCGCAAGATTGTGTCCGGATCGGGCAACTATCGGGGCCTTGACCGCGACAAATGGTATCTTTGCCGATCGGGACGATGCGAAAAAAGGGCCGGTGAGCGCTTCGCACCCACGTTCCGCTGTGGAAACTGACGGCCGCGAAAGCGGTCGGATACTGATTGATCCGGCCGTTCGGCCGGACATCGTGCGTCGCACGCCGGGGGGCGGTGGGCGGCGCAACGACGCAAATCCGGGAGGACCCTTGAGAGAAACTATTCCCATCCACGACGCGCTCACGCGCTGGCTGCCGCAGGCGGCGCTCGTCGCCGCGGCCATCGCGCTGACGGGCTGCACGATGACGCCATGGACCGACAACTGGCAGCCCACGCGCCAGCCGGCGTCCACGTCGGCGGCGACGCCGGGCGTGATTGCCGGTTATTACCGCGTGAACCCGGGCGATACGCTGGCGGGCATCGCGAACGCCTACGGGCAACGCGTGCAGGACGTCGCCAACTGGAACCGCATGGCGCCCACCGACGCCGTGTCGCCGGGCCAGGTGCTGCGCGTCGCGCCGCCGCAGGCCGCGACCTCGTACGGGCAACCGCCGGCGGCGGCCGCCCAGCCGGGCTCGCTCGCATGGCCGGCCACGGGCGTCGTCGCGACGCCATTCTCGGCCGGCAAGACGCGCGGCGTCGTGATCGCCGCATCCGGGCCCGATCATTCGGTGCGGGCCGCGGCAAACGGGCGCGTCGTGTACGCCGGCTCCGGCGTCAAGACATACGGTCCGCTCGTAATCCTGAAGCACGACAACGGGCTCATCACGGCCTACGGGCACAACGGCAAGCTGCTCGTCAACGAAGGCGACGCGGTGCGCCAAGGTCAGCCGGTCGCCGAAATGGGCACCGACGCGAGCGGTCGCTCGACGTTCGAGTTCGAAGTGCGCCAGAACGGCAAGGTCGTCGATCCGATGAACTTCCTGCCGCGCAACGGCGGCTGATCGTCGGCATCGCCACGTGTGCGCCGGGCGGCGCACACGTTCCCGCCTCCTTCACCTTTTCCGCTTTCATCCGTCGTTGAGCGTCGCGCCGCCGGACTGTCTCGCACGATTGCCGAGCCAGCAAATGCCCAACGCGAGCGCCGCCGCGCCGAGCGCGATCAGCGAACACTGGATCGCGACGGGCAGGTAGCCGTGCGGCCGCGGATCGACGAACGGGTAGGGATACCAGTTCTCCACCGCGCCGCGCACGAGCGTATAGCCGAGATAGACGACCGGAAAGCCGAGCCACGCGAATGCACTGCGGCGCGGAATCGGCGAGCGCGGCTCGACATACAACCAGTCGCACAGCATCACGAGCGGCACGATCCGGTGCAGTACCCAGTTGTTGAGCGCCGGCGTGACGTGGTGCAGCGCATCGAGCCGTGCGAGCAGCAGCTCGTAGACGATCGCGGTGATCAGCACGTACAGCACCGCCGCGCCGCGCATCGATTCGTAGCGGGTCGAGCCGGGGCGCGCGATGCGCCACAGCCCCGCGGCCAGTATCGCGGCCGCGTAGAGGCTGCTCAGTTGCGTGAAGTAGCTGAGGTAGTTGCCGAGATGGAAGCTTGGCAGGCGCCAATAGTTGGCGACGCTGTGCAGTGTGGTGGACACCGCGAGTAGCGCGGCGAGCAGCCGGTAGGCCGCAACGAAGAACGCTTTGCTCATGATGCCCGCGCGCCGTCGCACCAAAGCTTCATCGTGCCACAGCGGCTCGCGCGCGCGATGCGGATTTTCCATAGGGCGAGCCATCGCGCGGCGCGCGCCGACGATTCATCGGATATTTGACCGCGCCGTGCAAAACCGGACGCCCGTGCGGCTACAATCGCCACAGCTTTGCCGGGCGCAGGCCGTTTGCAGTGGGCGCCCTCCCCGCATACGACACGAGACGAAGCATGAAAAACATCCTCGCGAAACAGACGCGCTACAGCTCCCCCGCGATCTTCTTCCACTGGGCCATCTTCCTGCTGGTCGCGCTGGCTTACCTGGCCATCGAAATCCGCGGCCCGAAGGGCAGCGACAGCCGGGCGTTCTGGATGAGCGTGCACCTGACGGCCGGTACGTGCGTCCTCGTGCTGTCGGTGCTGCGCGTGCTGTGGCGAGTCGTCAGCCGCGTGCCGGAGGCGATTGTCCAGGCGACGCTGCTGCGCTGGCTGTCGAAGCTCGCGCATTTCGCGCTTTACGCGTTCATCATCGCGCAGCCGCTGCTCGGCATCATGATGATCAACATGGGCGGCAAGCCGGTGTCGCTCGACTGGCTCGGCGTGTCGTTCACGCTGTTCGGCCCCGACAAGGCGCTGCGACCGACGATCAAGGAGGCGCACGAGCTGATCGGCAATGCGTTCTACTTCGTGATCGGCCTGCATGCGCTGGCCGCGCTCTACCATCATTTCATCCGGCGCGACGACGTGCTGCGGCGCATGATGCCCTGATCGTTCGGCTGCCGGCGCGCGCGGCACGCGGGGGCGCATGGTTGTGTTGACAACCATGCGCCCCCGGTTCGTTTACCGTCGCCCGCACTGGCCATCGCGTAGAACATTCTGTAACATCGCGGCTGTTTTTTACATTCCGCCGACTCGTTGCCGTACATGCTGCACCGACATCGTCACCTGACTGCCTGGCTTGGCCTGCTCGCGATCTGGATCGCGATCGCGGCGCCGCTGGTGTCGCAGTGGCGTATCGCGCGGGCGGCCACGCCCGATGCGATCGTCTGCAGTACCGAGCATGGTGCGAATCGTTCGTCCAATGCACGCGGCATGCACGATCATGCGCTGCATCTCGACGCGTGCGGCTACTGCGGTTTCTTCGCGCATAGCCCGGCCATCGGCGCGCCTGCCGCCGCATCGGTCGGCTCCCTTCCCGTCGTTTTCGTTTCCGCCGCCGCGTCGCCTGCCGTCGCGGCACGCGGCGACCGCTATCCGCGCGCCTATCCGCGCGCACCGCCCGAGCGCGCCTGACGCGTTTATTCCGTTCTTGTTACCGCCGATATCCGTGCGGCCCGTCGAGGCCGCGTGGAGGGCGTCACTCGGGCTTTCGATCATGACCAATTTCCAGTTGCGTGCGCCGCGGGCGCCACGCAATGCCGGTGCGCGGCCTCTGCCGCGCATGCTGAAACTCGCCGTTCCCGCGCTGGCCGTCGGCGCGCTGGCCGCGAACGCTGCCGCCGCCGACACCACGCGTGCCGCAAGTGCGCCGACGGGCGATGCGGCCATGCTGTTGCCGCCCGTCGAAGTCGTCGCATCGCCGCTGTCGACACCGCTCGTCGTCGTCACGGACCCGAAGGCGCCGCGCCAGCCGCTGCCCGCGAGCGACGGCGCCGATTACCTGAAGACGATTCCGGGCTTCACGTCGATCCGCAGCGGCGGCACGAACGGCGACCCCGTGCTGCGCGGGATGTTCGGATCGCGGTTGAACATCCTCGCGAACGGGATGCCGACGCTCGGCGCGTGCCCGAACCGGATGGATGCGCCGACGTCGTACATCGCGCCGGAAAGCTATGACAAGGTCACCGTCGTGAAGGGGCCGCAGACCGTGCTGTACGGTCCGGGCGCGTCGGCCGGCACCGTGCTGTTCGAACGCGTGACGCCGCGTTTCGAGCGGCCCGGCATGCGCTTCGACGGCAGCCTCGTCGGCGGGTCGTTCGGCCGCAACGACCAGAACGTCGACCTGACCGCCGGCACGCCGGACGTCTATGGCCGCGTCACAGCGAACCACGCGCATGCGCAGGACTACCGGGACGGCAACGGCGACACCGTGCCGTCGCAGTGGGACAAGTGGAACGCCGACGCGGCGCTCGGCTGGACGCCCGACGACCATACGCGCGTCGAGCTGACGGCCGGCACCGGCGACGGCTATGCGCGCTACGCGGGCCGCGGGATGGACGGCGCGCATTTCCGCCGCGAGACGTTCGGCCTGTCGTTCGACAAGCGGCATCTCGGCGACGTGCTCGACCGGATCGAGGCGCGCGTGTACTACAACGAAGCCGATCACGTGATGGACAACACCACGTTGCGGCAGCCCGACCCGACGAGCAGCATGCCGATGCGGATGGCAGCCGACGTACGGCGCCGCACGGTCGGCGCGCGTGCGGCCGCGACGTTCCGTTTTGGCGACGACGTCAAGCTCGTCACGGGTGTCGATGCGCAGTCGAACCGGCTCGACTCGCGTTCGTCGATGGGGCGGCAGAACTACCGCGACCTGCCGTGGGATGCCCAGGCGACGATGTGGAACGCGGGCGTGTTCGGCGAGCTGACTTGGTATGCGAGCGACGTCGCGCGCGTGATCGGCGGCGCGCGCATCGACTATGCGAGCGCACGCGACAAGCGCCCGATGAAGAGCGGGATGATGACGAGCAAGCCGAATCCGACTTTCGATGACGATCGGACGAAGGTGCTGCCGAGCGGCTTCATGCGCTATGAGCGCGATCTCGCGTCGTTGCCCGTTACGTGGTACGCGGGAATCGGCCATGCGGAGCGTTATCCGGACTACTGGGAACTGTTTTCCGCGACGCGCGGGCCGGCCGGTTCGGTCAACGCGTTCTCGGCGGTGCAGCCGGAGAAGACCACCCAGCTCGATATCGGCGCGCAATACAAGAGCGACCGGTTCGATGCGTGGGTGTCCGCGTACGCGGGCTACGTACAAGATTTCATCCTGTTCAACTATGCGGCCGGCATGATGGGCCCGACCACGCAGGCCACCAACGTCAACGCGCAGATCGTGGGCGGCGAAGCCGGCGTGTCGTGGCGGCCCGTCGCGCCGCTGCGCGTCGAGACGTCGCTCGCGTATGCGTGGGGGCGCAACGTGGCGAGCGGCGATCCGCTGCCGCAAATGCCGCCGCTCGAAGCGCGCATCGGGCTCGAATACACGCGCGGCGCGTGGTCGGCTGGCAGCCTGTGGCGCATCGTTGCGCCGCAGCATCGCTATGCGATGAACGAGGGCAACGTGGTCGGCAAGGACTTCGGCCCAAGCGCCGGATTCGGCGTGCTGTCGCTGCATACGCAGTACAACGTCGGCAAGACCGTACAGATCTCGGTCGGCGTCGACAACGTGCTGAACAGGGCCTACACCGAGCATTTGAATCTCGCCGGCAATGCCGGTTTCGGCTATCCGGCGAACGCGCCGGTCATGGAGCCGGGGCGTACCGCATGGGTGCGCGTGAGCGCGAAGCTGTAGCCCGCAACGCGCGTGTGCGTCGCAGCATCCGCATGCCTGAACGCCGCACCGCCCGAACGGGCGGCGCGCGTCAACCGATTAGAGAACCGTATCTAGTCGAGGCTCAAACGTTCGCCAGTCGTGCTTCACTCCCGCATTCGACCCGCGCGGTGCGCGCAATGCGGCGTGCGTGTCGA
The DNA here is from genome assembly GCF_030481585.1 of Burkholderia sp. AU45388. Taxonomy (NCBI): domain Bacteria; kingdom Pseudomonadati; phylum Pseudomonadota; class Betaproteobacteria; order Burkholderiales; family Burkholderiaceae; genus Burkholderia; species Burkholderia sp. AU45388. The sequence continues at coordinate 43,500 of NZ_JAUJPV010000014.1, forward strand.
TCCGGTGTCATTCGCACCGGCAGCACAATAATCAGGAGAACATGCATGGCCAGATCGATGCGTTCCAGGGTAATGGCAGGGGCAGTGGCATGCGCGATGAGCGTCGCGCCGTTCGCGGCGACGACCGCGGTGACGACGCTCGCGACGACGCACACGGCGATGGCGGCAACCGCGCCCGCCGACGACTATGCGGCGACGCGCTATCCGATCATTCTCGTGCACGGGCTGACCGGCACCGACAAGTATGCGGGCGTACTCGAGTACTGGTACGGCATCCAGGAAGACCTGCAGCAGCATGGCGCGACCGTCTACGTCGCGAACCTGTCGGGCTTCCAGAGCGACGACGGCCCGAACGGGCGCGGCGAACAGCTGCTCGCTTACGTGAAGACGGTGCTCGCCGCGACCGGCGCGACCAAGGTCAATCTCGTCGGTCACAGCCAGGGCGGCCTGACGTCGCGCTATGTCGCGGCCGTCGCGCCCGATCTCGTCGCGTCGGTGACGACGATCGGCACGCCGCATCGCGGCTCCGAGTTCGCCGACTTCGTGCAGAGCGTGCTCGCGTACGATCCGACCGGGTTGTCGTCGACGGTGATCGCCGCATTCGTCAATGTGTTCGGGATCCTGACGAGCAGCAGCCACAACACGAATCAGGACGCGCTCGCGTCGCTGAAGACGCTGACGACCGCGCAGGCCGCCATCTACAACCAGAACTATCCGAGCGCGGGCCTCGGCGCGCCAGGAAGCTGCCAGACCGGCGCGCCCACGGAAACCGTCGGCGGCAACACGCATCTGCTGTATTCGTGGGCCGGCACGGCGGTGCAGCCGACGCTTTCCGTGCTCGGCGTGACGGGCGCGACGGACACGAGCACGATTCCGGTCGTCGATCCGGCAAACGCGCTCGACCTGTCGACACTCGCGCTGCTCGGCACGGGCACGGTGATGATCAACCGCGGCTCGGGCCAGAACGACGGGCTCGTGTCGAAGTGCAGTGCGTTGTACGGCAAGGTGCTGAGCACGACCTATAAATGGAACCACCTCGACGAGATCAACCAGTTGCTCGGCGTGCGCGGCGCGTATGCGGAAGATCCGGTCGCGGTGATCCGCACGCATGCGAACCGGTTGAAACTCGCGGGCGTGTGATCGATGACGGCACGTGAAGGGCGCGCGCCGCTGGCGCGGCGCGCCGCGATCTATGGTGTCGTCGGGCTGGCGGCGATTGCCGGCGTCGCGATGTGGAGCGGTGCGGGATCGCATCGCGGCACGGGCGCCGCGGGTGACGCGCCGGATGCGGCCGCGGTGGGCGGCGTGGCGGCCGCCGCGCCGCAGCCGGCGGTGCCGGCGAGTGCAGGCCTGCCGCCGTCGCTCGCCGGTTCAAGCGCGCCGCGGTTGCCGCTCGATGCGGGCGGCCATCTCGCGAAGTCGCGCGCGGTGCGCGATTTCTTCGACTATTGCCTGACCGCGCAGAGCGACCTGAGCGCGGCCGCGCTCGATGCGTTCGTCGTACGCGAGATCGCCGCGCAGCTCGACGGCACGGTCGCGCAGGCCGAGGCGCTCGACGTGTGGCACCGGTATCGCGCGTATCTCGACGCGCTCGCCCAATTACCCGACGCCGGCGCGGTCGACAAGTCCGACCTCGGCGCGTTGCAACTCGCGCTCGACCAGCGCGCATCGATCGCGTACCGCACGCTCGGCGACTGGAGCCAGCCGTTCTTCGGCGCGGAGCAGTGGCGGCAGCGCTACGACCTCGCACGATTGAAGATCGTTCAGGATCGCTCACTGACGGACGCGCAGAAGGCGGAGCGGCTCGCGGCGCTCGAGCAGCAGATGCCGGCCGACGAACGCGCGGCGCAGCAGCGGGTGGACCGGCAGCGCGCCGCGATCGACCAGATCGCGCAATTGCAGAAGAGCGGCGCGACGCCCGACGCGATGCGCGCGCAACTGACGCAGACGCTCGGCCCTGCGGCCGCCGCGCGCGTCGCGCAGATGCAGCAGGACGATGCGTCGTGGCAGAGCCGTTACGCGGACTACGCGGCGCAGCGTGCGCAGATCGAGTCGGCCGGCCTGTCGCCGCAGGATCGGGACGCGCAGATTGCCGCGCTGCGGCAGCGCGTGTTCACGAAGCCCGGCGAAGCCGTGCGCGCAGCGTCGCTCGATCGTGGCGCGGGCAGCGCGCATTGACGAACCGGGTGCCGCCGCGTGCGGCAGGCTTCACGCCGCGCGCGTGACGTTCCGCGGCAGGTGTTGCTCGATGGTATCGGCGAGCGTGTCGAACGCCGGGCGAATGCCTTCGTGCGCGACGCAGGCATAGCCGAGCAGCAAACCCTGCCGCGCGGTATCGAGGTTGCTGTAGTAGCTGGTGAGCGGGCGCACGATCACGCCCGCGTCGAATGCGCTCTGCGTGACCGCGCGATCGTCGCAAGCGTCGCAAGCGTCGGGCAGGCCGAGCACCAGATGCAGGCCGGCCTCGTCGCCCATCACCGGCAGCGCGTCGCCGAAGCGCGCGCGGATCGCGTCGATCATCAGTTGCCGGCGCTCGCCGTACAGCGTGCGCATTCGTCTGACGTGCGAAGTGAGGTGGCCGTCCATGATGAATTCGGCGAGCACGGCCTGCTGCATCAGCTGGCCTTCCCGATACAGCTCCGACAGCCCGGTGCGGAAGGTGTCGACCAGATGCTCGGGCACGACCATGTAGCCCATCCGCAACCCCGGGAACAGCATCTTGCCGAGACTGCCGACGTAGATCACGCGGCCCCCCTCGTCGAGCCCCTGCAGCGACGCGAGCGGGCGGCTGCCGTAACGGAATTCGCTGTCGTAGTCGTCCTCGATGATCCAGCAGCGATGCTGGCGCGCATATTCGAGCAGCATGCGGCGCCGCGCGAGGCTCATCACCATCCCGAGCGGGTACTGATGCGACGGCGTGACGAGCACGAGCCGCGGCGGATGCTGCATGTCGCTCGCGCGCGGATCCAGCCCTTCCTGGTCGACCGGCACCGGCGCTAGCGTGAGGCCGGCCGCCTGCAGCACGCTGCGCACGCCCCAGTAGCACGGTTCCTCGACCCACGCGCGATCGCCGATGTCGGACAGCAGCCGCACGGCGAGATCGATCGACTGATGGATGCCGGTCGTGATGATCACCTGGTCCGGCGAGCATTTGACCGAGCGCGCGACGCGCAGGTAATCCGCGAGCGCGCGCCGCAGCGGCCGGTAGCCGCCGCCCGGCGCATAGGTCAGCAGCTCCGGATTGGCCTCCTTCCACAGTCGCGCCTGCAGGCGGCTCCACGTGCGGCTCGGGAATTCCGACACGTCCGGCACGCCCGGCATGAACGCCCCCCACTGGCGCCGCGACACGCCCGCATGCTCGACCAGTTGCCGCCCGCGCATCGACAGGCTGCCCTGCGCGTCGGGCGGCGGCGGTTCATCGAAGGTTGACGGCGGCGGCGCGGCGCCCGGCACGCGGATCGCGGCGGCATCCGGCCGCGTGTCGGCCACGTAGGTGCCGCTGCCGGTCGTCGTCAGCACGTAGCCTTCGGCCGTCAGCTGGTCGTACACGTGCAGCACGGTATTGCGCGCGATCGACAGGTCGCCCGCGAGCGTACGCGAACTCGGCAGCTTCGTGCCCGGCCCCAATTCCCCGGTCAGGATGGCCTGCTGCATCAGTTGCAGCAGTTGCCGGTACATCGGTTCGGGCGAGTTGCGGTCCACTCGGGCGGACAGCCAGTCGGCGAGGATCACGGTATCCAAAGTGGTCCTACTAGGAATATTGAAATGGTTCCCTAGTATAGAACCGTGCGGGCCGTATAGTGGCTCGCATCTCAAAATCAATTGTCGCGGAACCAGGGGATAGCCACGATGAAGTCCGATGATGTGATCGTCAGCTTTCGCGGCGTGCGGAAGACCTACGACGGCGAGACGCTCGTCGTCAAATCGCTCGACCTCGACATCTACCGCGGGGAATTCCTGACGCTGCTCGGGCCGTCCGGCTCGGGCAAGACGACTTGCCTGATGATGCTGGCCGGCTTCGAATTCCCGACCGGCGGCGAGATCCGCCTCGACGGCGAACTGCTGAACACCGTGCCGCCGCACAAGCGCAACATCGGCATGGTGTTCCAGAACTACGCGCTGTTTCCACACCTGACGGTCGAGCAGAACGTCGCGTATCCGCTGACGGTGCGCAAGCTGCCGGCCGCCGAGCGCGCGGAGCGCGTCGCGCACGCGCTGAAGATGGTGCAGATGGAGCGCTTCGCGAAACGCTATCCGGCGCAGCTGTCGGGCGGCCAGCAGCAGCGCATCGCGCTGGCCCGTGCGCTCGTGTTCGAGCCGAAGCTGGTGCTGATGGACGAGCCGCTCGGCGCGCTCGACAAGCAGTTGCGCGAACACATGCAATACGAACTGAAGGCGCTGCACGAAAAGCTCGGCGTGACCTTCGTGTACGTGACGCACGACCAGGGCGAGGCGCTGACGATGTCCGATCGCGTCGCCGTGTTCGACAAGGGCATCGTGCAGCAGCTCGACACCGTCGACCGCCTGTACGAATCGCCGTGCAACGAATTCGTCGCGAACTTCATCGGCGACAGCAACCGGCTGCGCGGCACCATCGCGCGCGTCGACGGCGAATTCTGCGAATTCCGGCTCGACGACGGCACGAAGCTCGTCGGCCGCCATATCGGCGAAGCCGCCGAGGGCGCATCGGCCGTCGCGTGCATCCGCCCCGAGCGCATGAGCCTCGCCGAGCACGGCATGAATGGCGCGAACGGCACGAATGGCGCCGCCAATTGCGTGAGCGGCGAGGCGCGCAGCCTCATCTATTTCGGCGATCACGTGCGCATGCGCTGCGCACTGCCGGGCCAGGACGAATGCTTCGTGAAGGTGCCGCTCGGCACCGGCGCGCTGGATGCGTTCTCGCCCGGTGCGCCGGTTTCGCTTGCATTCTCGCCCGAACACCTGCGCGTGTTCGCGTGAGCATGGCTCACCCGGTTTTCCGCAGCACGTCGTCAACAACAAAGCCCACTTCCACCACGAGAGGAGAGGAACCATCATGAAACGAGCAAGCTTTACCGCGCGTCGCACGGCGCTCGCGCTGGCCCTGGTCGCGTTCGGCGCATCGGCCGCCGCTGCCGAGCTCACGGTCGTCAACTTCGGCGGCGCGAACGGCGACGCGCAGAAGGCCGCGTTCAACCAGCCGTTCGAGAAGGCGACCGGCAACAAGGTCACGGCCGTCGAATACAACGGCGAGCAGGCGAAGGTGAAGGCGATGGTCGAGGCGAAGCACGTCAACTGGGACGTGGTCGAAGTCGAATCGGGCGACCTGAACCGCGGCTGCGACGAAGGGCTGTACGAGAAGCTCGACTGGTCGAAGATCGCGAAGAAAGCCGACCTGATTCCGGAAGCGCCGCAGGTGTGCGGCGTCGGCTTCTTCGTGTGGTCGACCGCGCTGTCGTACAACGCGGACAAGCTGAAGTCGGCGCCGACCGGCTGGGCCGATTTCTGGAACGTGAAGAAATTCCCCGGCAAGCGCGGGATGCGCAAGGGTGCGCGCTACAACCTCGAATTCGCGCTGATGGCCGACGGCGTCGCGACGAAGGACGTCTACAAGGTGCTCGGCACGAAGGCCGGCCAGGATCGCGCGTTCAAGAAGCTCGACGAGCTGAAGCCGTACATCCAGTGGTGGGAAGCGGGTGCGCAGCCGCCGCAGTTCCTCGTCGCCGGCGACGTCGTGATGTCGACCGCGTACAACGGCCGCATCGACGCCGCGCAGAAGGAAGGCAAGAACCTGAAGGTCGTGTGGAACGGCAGCATCTACGACCTCGACTACTGGGCGATTCCGAAGGGCTCGCCGAACAAGGCGCTGGCCGAGCAGTACATCGCGTACACGCTGACGCCGAAGCCGCAGCAGGCGTATGCGCAGCACATCGCGTATGGCCCGGCGAACGTCGCGGCGATCAAGTCGCTCGACGCGAAGACGCTCGCGAACCTGCCGAACTCGCCGGCCAACGGCAAGAACGCGGTACTGGAGGACATCGGCTTCTGGACCGACCACAGCGACGAGCTCGAACAGCGCTTCGCCGCGTGGGCAACGAAGTAAGCGGTCAGGCATCCTCACGGGTGTCGTGATGCAACCGGCCGCGCGACGCGTCGATCGCGTCGCGCGGCATTCCGCCGGAACGTGCCCGGCCGGAGAGAACCATTGAACACGATGACGATCGCGCCTTCCTCGCCGTCGACCGCCGCGCTCAAGCGCGAGCTGAAGGCCGCCGAGTCCCGCAAGCGCACGATGGCGCTGCTGCTGATCGCGCCGCTCGCGATTTTCCTGCTGCTGATTTTCGTCGTGCCGATCGGCACGCTGCTCACGCGCGCGGTGCAGAACCCGGAGATCGCGACCGCGTTGCCGAACACGATCGCCGCGTTGTCGGGCTGGGACCGCAAGACGCCGCCGGCGGACGCCGCGTATGTCGCGCTCGCGGCCGACATGACGAAGGTGGCCGACAGCGAGGCGATGGGCGCGCTCGCACGGCGCCTGAACACCGAGATTCCCGGCTATCGCTCGCTCGTCGCGAAGACGGCGCGCGCGATGCCGCTGAAGGGCGACGGCGACGCGGCGCCGACGCCCGCGCAGACCCGCGCGAAATTCATCGATCTCGATGCGCGCTGGGGCGACGTCGCGTACTGGCAGGCGATCGCGAAGAACGGCAGCCAGGTGTCGCCGTTCTACCTGCTCGCCGCGCTCGACCACAAGCAGGACGGCTTCGGCCACATCGTGCAGGCCGATCCCGACCAGTCGATCTACCTCGCGATCTTCGGGCGCACGTTCGTGATCGGCGTGGCCGTCACGCTGTTCGCGCTGCTGCTCGGCTATCCGCTCGCATACTGGATCTCGACGCTGTCGGAGCGGCGCGCCAACCTCGTGATGATCCTCGTGCTGATTCCGTTCTGGACGTCGGTGCTCGTGCGCGTCGCCGCGTGGATCGTGCTGCTGCAGAGCGAAGGGCTGATCAATACGGCGCTGATCGGCAGCGGGCTGATCTCGCACCCGCTCTCGCTGCTGTTCAACCGCGTCGGCGTGTACATCTCGATGACGCACATCCTGCTGCCGTTCATGATCCTGCCGCTCTACAGCGTGATGAAGTCGATTCCGCCGACCTACCAGCGCGCGGCGGTGTCGCTCGGCAGCCATCCGTTCGCCGCGTTCTGGCGCGTGTACGTGCCGCAGACTTATCCGGGCGTCGGCGCGGGCGCGCTGCTCGTGTTCATCCTCGCGATCGGCTACTACATCACGCCCGCGCTGCTCGGCGGGCCGAACGACCAGATGGTCAGCTACTACGTCGCGTACTTCACGAACGTGACGATCAACTGGGGCATGGCGTGTGCGCTCGGCGGGCTGCTGCTCGCGGCGACGCTCGTGCTGTATGCGGTGTACGGGCGCTTCACGCGCACCAACGTGAGCCTCGGCTGAGCGCCGGGCACAGGGAAACGGGAAGGGGATGCCGACCATGAAACTCGCCAGGCCGCTGTTCGCGCCGCACATGTCGTTCGTCGAGCGCGCGTGGTACGTCGCGCTGCGCGTGCTCGTCGTGCTGACGCTGCTGTACCTGATCCTGCCGGTGCTCGCGATCGTGCCGCTGTCGTTCTCGTCGAGCACGTTCCTCGTGTATCCGATCCCCGGTTTCTCGATGCGCTGGTACGAGAACCTGATCGCATCGGACGAGTGGCGGATGGCCGCGAAGAACAGCTTCATCGTCGCGCCGTCGGCGACGATCGTCGCGACCGTGCTCGGCACGCTCGCGGCCATCGGCCTGACGAAAGCCGACTTCCGCGGCAAGGGGCTGCTGATGGCCGTGCTGCTGTCGCCGATGATCGTGCCCGTCGTCGTGGTCGGCGTCGGCATGTATCTGTTCTTCGCGCCGCTCGGGCTCGCGAATACCTACACGGGGCTGATCGCCGCGCACGCGGCGCTTGGCGTGCCGTTCGTCGTGACGACGGTGGCCGCGACGCTGCAGGGCTTCAACCAGAACCTCGTGCGCGCGAGCCTGTCGCTCGGCGCGAACCCGGTCACGACGTTCTTCCGCGTGACGCTGCCGGTGATCGCGCCGGGCGTGATGTCGGGCGCGCTGTTCGCATTCGCGACGTCGTTCGACGAAGTGGTCGTCACGCTGTTTCTCGCGGGCGCCGACCAGACGACGCTGCCGCGCCAGATGTTCACGGGCATCCGCGAGAACATCAGCCCGACGATCGCTGCGCTCGCAACGATCCTGATCATCTTCTCGACGAGCCTGCTGCTCGCGCTCGAATGGCTGCGCGGCCGCAATGCGCGGCGTGCGGTGACCTGACCTGACGTGGTGGCGCGACGGCGGCGCGCGCATGCCACGCATCGGCGCATTGCCGATGCGTGATGTCGCCGGCAGACGCGGCCGGGCCGGCCCCCAGCGCCGACACGACGAAGCGGGACGCGAGCTCGAACGGCCGCCCGGCAGCCGCCGGATCGTCGATCGTTGTGCGCATCGACGATGCCGGGCGCAAGGCACGGCATCTCGCCAGCTTTCGTTTCGCTGACTGACGCGGCGGCCGCCTGCAGGTTTGATGCGGCTCTGCAACAATACGGATCGCGGCAACGCGCGCGCCGGTCTTGCCGTCCGGCACGCCGCCGCCGCGCCGCTCAATCCGCGACGCCGCGCGTCGCTCGTCAGCCGAGCCCATCTTGTCCGAATTCGCTTCCCCCGCCGGCGCGCACGAGCCGGCCGTCAACTGGCGCGCGATGTCCGCCGTGCTGCTGGCCGTCGCGCTCGCGACGCTCGACACCGCGATCGCGAACACCGCGCTGCCCGCCATCGCCGCCGACCTGCATGCGTCGCCGGCCGCCTCCGTGTGGATCATCAACGCGTACCAGCTCGCGATGGTCGCGACGCTGCTGCCGTTCGCGTCGCTCGGCGACATCGTCGGCCACAAGCGCGTGTATGTCGCCGGGCTGGCGGTGTTCACGCTGGCGTCGCTCGGCTGTTCGCTCGCGTCGACGTTGCCGATGCTGACCGCCGCACGCATCGTGCAGGGCTTCGGCGCGAGCGCGATCATGAGCGTCAACGTCGCGCTGATCCGCGGCCTGTTCCCGGCGCACCGGCTCGGGCGCGGCGTCGGCTTCAACGCGCTCGTCGTCGGCGTGTCGTTCGCGGTGGGGCCGACGATCGCGTCGCTGATCCTGTCGGTGGCCGCGTGGCCGTGGCTGTTCGCGGTGAACGTGCCGCTCGGCGTATTCGCGTTGGCCGTGGCGATTCCTTCGCTGCCGCAGACGGCGCGCGGCAAGCATGTATTCGATCCGGTGGCTGCGCTGTTCAACGTGATTACGTTCGCGTCGCTGATCTTCGCGCTCGGCGAATTCGCGCAGCGCGGGCCGCTCTCGGTCGTGTGCACTGCCGCCGCGGTGGCGTTCACGTTCGGCTGGCTGCTGATCCGCCGCCAGGCCGGCCATCCGGCGCCGATGCTGCCGGTCGACCTGTTCCGCCGGCCCGTGTTCACGCTGTCCGCGCTGACGGCCGTGTGCGCGTTCGCCGCGCAGGGGCTCGCGTTCGTGTCGCTGCCGTTCTATTTCGAAACCGTCCTGCATCGCAGCGCGGTCGAGACGGGATTCCTGATGACGCCGTGGTCGGCGATCGTCGCGCTCGCCGCGCCGATCGCGGGGCGGCTGTCGGATCGTTATCCGCCCGGGCTGCTCGGCGCGATCGGGCTTGCGTTGCTGAGTGCGGGGATGGTGTCGCTCGCCGCGCTGCCGGTGTCGCCGGGTGTCGTCGACATCGGCTGGCGGATGATGCTGTGCGGCGCGGGCTTCGGCTTCTTCCAGTCGCCGAACCTGAAAGCACTGATGTCGAGCGCGCCGCCCGAGCGCAGCGGCGGCGCGAGCGGGATCATCGCGACCGCGCGGCTGATCGGGCAGGCGACGGGCGCGGCGCTGGTTGCACTGTCGTTCGGGATCGCGGGCCGCCACGGGCCGACGCTGGCGTTGATGCTCGGTGCGGGTTTCGCGGGCGCGGCGAGCGTCGCGAGCGGGCTGCGGCTGTTCGCGCCGTCGCATCGGGCCGGCGCGCCGGTCGTGTCGGAGCCGGTGAAGGAACCGGCGGCGGAGTAGGGCGCGGCACGGTCGCGACCGGCGCACGGCACACCCTCGCCGCGCGCCGGCTTTCATGCATCGCTCAGAACCCGCCCGACTTGATCAGCTGGTTGAGGTTCGCGATGTTCAGGCTGCCGAAGCCGGTCGTCAGATCCCAGCCGGTGCCGGCGGTATAGCCGTACCCCTGATAGCCGTTGTTGCCCGACACGACGTCATAGCGCACGAGCGACGGATGCGACGGAATGTCCGCATAGAAGTTGCCGGCCGGGAAGCCGAGGCCCGTGCCGTTCGCCGCGAGCAGCCGTGCCCAGAAGCCCGTGAAGATCGGTGCGGCGAGGCTCGTGCCGCCGATCTGCTGCAGCTGGCCGTAGTTGTAGATGTACGCGCCCGTGCTTTGCGCGGCATCGAACGCGACGTCCGGCAACCGGCGATTGCTGCCCGACTGCCACGACGGCGCGGGCAGGATCGTGCTGACGCCGCCGCCCGTCGCCCACAGCTTGCCGTTGGAATCGAGTCCTTCGTTCCACACCGTCTCGTTCGAGAACGCGCCGGCCGACGTGGTGTAGAGCGTCGTGCCGCCGATCGCGAGCACGTGCGGCGACGCAGCCGGCCACGACACCGTGTAGTTCGAGCCGTCCGGGTAGCCGCGGCTGTTGCACTCGTACACGCCTTCGTCGCCCGACGATACCGAGAACGTCTGGCCCTGCGCGGCTGCCGTCGTGAAGATCTGCTCCTCGGCGTCGATCGTGCCGTCCGCGTTCGCGTCGGTTTCGCACCAGCCGAGCGACACGTTGATCACTTTCGCGGTGTCGTCCGACACCGCGCGGTTGAACGCCTGCGTGAGGCCCGTGTTGCCGGCGGCGTTCAGGTCCGCCATGTAGAACACCAGCTTGCCGACCTGGCCGCCGGCCGAGCCGACGATCGACTGGCTGTCGAGATCCCATTCGCCCTGGCCGTCCTGGTCGTCGCTGTAGCTGCCGCCCGTGCCGTTGGTCTTGACGGTCTGCGTCGTGACCGTGCCGTAGCCGTTGCTCGACGTGAACTGCTTCAGGTCCTGCAGCGTCTGCGATACGCCGCCGATCGTGATGATGCCGACGGTCACGCCGGCGGCGGTCGGCACGCCGGTCGCGTTGTAGAGGCCCGGGAATTCCTTCGGATAGTGGCCTGTCGCCGTGCCGGCCGCGAGCGCCTGCGGCTTCGCCACGTTGCCGATGCGCAGCATCGGCCGCGCCCGCGCGACACTTTGCAGCCCGAGCACCGAGCCGACGACGTCGCCGAGCGCACGCGGCACTTGCGCGGTCGACGTGTTGGCGAAGCCCGAGCGGCCCGCGTAGTCGAAGTGCACGAGCGACGTGTTGAACGCGGCCTTCACCGTGCCGGCCGTGCCGCTGGCCGAGATCAGCAGCCGGTTCGGCGCGACCTCGACGTTCGTGAAGCCGCTCTTGTGCAGATAATCGACGACCGACTTCACCTGCGCGTCGGTCGGCGCGTAGTTCGCGAGGAACTGCTCGTGCGTCAGGTACTGGCGGTAATGCGCGCTGCCGGGCCGGTTCACGTCGCGCGCCAGTTGCTTGAGCTGCGCGGCGTTGCGCAGCTTCAGGCTGACGACGACATTGGTCGTTTCACCGGCTGCCAGTTCGCGCGACGGCGCCGCACTGCGCGCCATCAACTGCGGGCCGGTCAGAAAGGCGTTCGTATGAGTATCGACCCAATCCGTCGTCGCGTGCGCCGCTGCGGCGGCGAACACGAGCGGTGCCACGCACGCGAGGCGGCGGGGCGACGGAAGGGGAAGGGCAAACCAGGCGTTCCTTTTCATCGGGAGTCCTTTTTAGGAGAGGCGACGTTACTGGAACCCCGGCCCTTGTGGGGCCGCGAGCGGTGACGAGCGTAGGGCGTCGGTGCCGTTCGGGTAGCTGCCATTTTCCATAGCTGTCAGTTCTGACAACGGGGGCGCATGACTGCGCGCGCAGCGCCGTTCACGCGGGCAATGACGGGCCCGGTGGACGGGAACCGGTTCGCGGCACGACGGCGCGGCAACGCGCGTCGCTCACACGCACGAGTCGTTCGTTGCAGCGCCGGAATGTGCGTGGCCGTAGACGAGAGCGCGACGTGGATGCATGGCGTTTGCGTGTCAATGGCGGCACGCCGTATCGCACTATGTGGTCATTGGAAGCGACTCGTCAGGAACCGCTTCGCGCAGGCACAAAAATGGGGCCAGCCGAACCCGAACGTTTCCCGAACTGTGGAACAGCGCGGCGGCCAGTCTTGCAGGCTGCTTTCGGATCGCGAGCCGCAATTGCGGATTAGAGGAAATATTCGAATGTAATGGGTGGAACCCCTTGCTGTTCGGGAGGGAACGAAGCTGCCGTTACGTGGCCGGGCGGGTACGGTCGCAATGAAATCGGTAGCGCTCACCTACGTCCGATTTCCGCCGTTGCTCCATTTGGACTCGACCTTCGGGGGGCTCGGACATGTCGCGTGGCGAACGGCTATGAGTCAGCCGGGGGTTGCGACCGAGAGAATCGGTATCGGAAAAACACGAAATCCATTTTTGTTCCATCGGAACGCGTAAATGGATTCGGCTTCAAATCCCGGTTCTTACCAATTTCATATTCGTCCTATGGCGGCTTTGTCCCTTGCTCGGTTAAAGTCGCGCGGCCTATTCCGCAAACGTTTTCGGAGGATTGATTGACCCCGAGCACGGCCAATTTCGACACGCCCGCACGTGCGGGTATCAACATCCATCAGTTCTATAGCCTTGATCTCAAGGGCATGCCTGCCGCCGCGCTAGCGGACGTCTATGAGTTCGATGGGGCACGCGGAATCGGAGAGCCGACGAAGTACACGATCCAGTTCACGCACCCTCGCCATGACCTGTCACGCACTGAATTCCTGAACCGAATCGGAGCGTTTGTGATTCAGCCGCCGCCGCGTGACCGATGGAGCCAGCCTGAAAGCGCACGCCGCGTGCAAGGCGTGGTGACGGGCTTCGCACTCAAGGCGACCAACCGCGACCAGTCGTTGTACGAGATTGTGCTGGAATCGCGTCTGGCGCTGTTGCGCAATGCGCCCAAATGCCGGTTCTTCCTGGACAAAACCATTCCCGAGATCATCGAGCAGATTCTGCGGGAGCATGAGTTCAATCAGATCTTCGCGCGCTTTGAATTCCAGCTACATCGTACCTATCGCAAGCGCAGCTTCGTGATGCAATGGGATGAGGACGACCTGGCGTTCATTACGCGCTTGTGCAGACGCTCTGGCATCTGGTTCGTGTGCGAGGAAGGCAAGCATTGCGAGCAGGTGCGCTTCGGCGACGACTATGCGCACTACCGCCGCGATCCCGAGCGTCTAACAGTTGCGTACCGGCCGTACAGCGGCCTGGAGGCGGGAGGTGTCGAATCGGTCAGCGCGCTCGAAATGCGCGCGACGACGTTGCCGGCAACCTACATCGTGCGCACTTTCAATACCGAAACGGCGATCTCGAATCCGATCGAGGCTGTCAGCCCGATCCGCGACGACCGCACCACGTATGGTGAAGCGTATACCTGGGGGATGCCGAATCAGAGCGAGGACGAGGCGAAGGAGGAAGCGCAATTGCGTCGCGAAGCAGCGCTGACCGGACAGGTCGCATATCGCGGCGAGTGCGACATGCTGGACCTCACGCCCGGTTCGGTGCTGAAACTGTCCAACCGGACGCTGTCTGATGCGAAGCATGGCCTGCTTGTAGTGCGGGTGACGTGCGGCGCGAGCCGGAAGAGTGCGTATCACGTGAAATTCGACGCGATTCCGTCCGATCGCCAGTATCGAATGCCGCTGATGGAAGAAACGTGGCCGCGGATCGACGGTGTCATAACCGGGACGATCGCTTCGTCGGGAGGCTGGAGGGATCCTTATCTGGATGGTCAGGGCGAATACATCGTGGATCTCCATCTGGATCGAGACACGCGGGCGCCCGGTCTGCAAAGCTGTCCAATGCGGCTGGCAAAGCCGTTCGCGGGGCCGAACCAGACGGGTTTTCACTTCGGCCTTGTCGAAGGGACGGTGGTCGGCGTGAGCTTCCTGTGGGGCTGCGTGGATCTGCCGTTCATCAGCCATGTGCTGCACACCGCCCAACACACGGATCCGATCGTCGCAGGTGTCCCGTGGGGCACGCGCAATACGATCCGCACGCGCTCGAACAACACCGTCGAGTTGGATGACCGGGAGGGCCAGGAACACATCAAGGTCGCGACAGAGCACGGCAAGACGCAGCTCAATCTCGGCTATACGGTGGACCGGGACCAGCGACTGCGCGGCGAGGGCTTCGAACTGCGTACCGACGAGCGGGGGCACGTCCGTGCGGGTGGCGGCCTGCTGGTGTCGTCCGACAGGCAGGAGAAGGCGATCGGACAGTCGTCCGACACGCGGCCGATGACGAACCAGTTTGCATTGACGCAGGCACAGGCTCAGGGATTGACCAACGCCGCAGCCGTCGCGCATGCGGAGATCGCGGACCTGAAGGCCGAGAACGCGTGGCTGAAGGACGAACTCGCTAGTCTGAAGACGGCCGTGATCGCGTTGTCCGCACCGAACGGCATTGGCCTGGCGACGCCGGATCGGGTGATGGTGTCGGCGGGCAAGGACGTGAGCGTCGGTACGTCGGCGCGATTCAACGTGAATGCGCTTCGGAATGTTGCTATTGCGGCAGGCGAGGTGCTGTCGCTGTTTGCGCACAAGTTCGGCATCAAGCTCTATGCCGCGCGCGGGAGAGTTCAAATCCAGGCGCAGTCGGATGCAATGGAGATGGTGGCGCAGAAAGACGTGCGAATCACCAGTGCCGACGGTACTACAACGGTCAATGCCGCTAACGGGGTCGTGCTCGGCGGCGGCGGCACGGCTTACATCAAGGTACACGGCGATAACGTCGAGATTGGCGGGGCTGGTTGCCTGATCCTCAAGATCATCGAAATCCAGAAGGAAGGACCGGGTGCGCTGTCGCTGCCACTGCCGAAATTCAGCCAGACCGATATCGCGAACGATGAGCGCTTCATTCTCAGCGACGACATCACCGGCCGACCAATTGTGAACCGGCCGTACAAGATTCAGTTGGCTAGCGGGCAGATTATCGAGGGGGTCACCAACGGCAAGGGGGAGACTTCGTTGAGCCGGCAGGACGTTGCGCGAGGGCTCAAGCTGCTGCTTCAGAACAATAAGGAAGCCTGATTCATGACCGACCAGTCAAACCAGTCAGATGGTACGGGCGACGATGACGATGCGGCGCAGCTCTATCAACATGACACTGCAACGCGCATCGTGCCGATGAAGCGCGATCATCTTGGGCAACCGTATTGGGAGTCTTATCACACGCCGAGCAGTTTTCAGGTGCGGGCAGAGTGTCGAATTCCGCCTCATATGCCTGGCGTCATCATCTTTGTGCATGGCGTTAATTCCACGGGGGAGTGGTATGACGCGGCTGAAAAGGCGTTGTGTGAAGGACTAAATGTGCGCTTGAATCGTGCTGACGGTTGGAAGCTCAGAGAGAACAGATACATTACCTACGATAAGAAAACTGATATGCCGATCGCTCGCCAGCTTGATCCAGAGTGGAGCGGCCATTCTCCCGTGATCCGCTTCTATTGGGGCTACAGCGCAGCTCCTGGGACCGAGCGCAACTGGCGCATCCCGATGCGCAATCCGCGCGGCTTCGATATCTGGGCGCCAGCGTGCACGAACGAGAACGGTCCGTGGTATTGGGGCGGCGGCCCTTTCCAGAATGGCACCAACAACCTGCCGCAGTTGTGGAGTTGCGAGGGATTCAAGCGTCATGTGTTCAGGTTCGACATGGAGTCGTTGAATACGGAGGCTGATCGCCAATTGCAGGACGCCCCTCCGCGCACGTACTACGCGCACGCGGCTCAACGGCTGGCCGACCTGATCGATCGGATTCGAAACGAGTGCCCGCGCGATACGGTGTCAGTGATGTCGCATAGCCAAGGGACGATGATCGCGCTGGCGGCGACCGCCTTATGCAAGACGCGCGCGCCCGATGCCGTGTTCGTGATGAATTCGCCTTATGCCCTGGATGACAAGATCACGGACGCGCTGGCCTGCGGTGCGGAGCGTCCCACACCGGAGGCACGCGTCAACACGTTCAGGAATATCGCAAGCCGGATCAAGCAGGACAAGCGTGTTTTCACTGAGACGGAATTGAAACAGCTTCAGTGCGGCGCGTCCGAAGACATGGATTTCTGGCGGCCTGACAACCAGCGCAAGTCCGGCCTGCATGAGCGCGACAATCATGGCCGGCTGTACGTGTACTTCACGCCGCATGATCGAGTAATGGGCGCGGTGCCGCTGCAAAGCATCGGCTGGCAGGGCGTGGATGACGAATTGCTTAAAGAGTTGGATGACATCGTGAAGCAGCGCATGCTGGCGCGCGGTACGCCGGTGGGCGATGCGCCTGGTGCAAAGAGATTCGGCACGCTGCCACCGACTCCCGAAGACAAACTTGTACCTGGAGCAAAGTCTACCGATTTCTGGAACGGCAACCGGAATATCTTTACGCCCCTCGTGAAGCTATGGGCGGTACCGCATCCCGATAAAACGGTGACGATCAATGCCGAGCAGGTGCCGAATCCGGTCACGGAAGAGGAAATGAAATACTTCGATTTATCTCGGCTGACCGCACCAGAGATGGGTAAGTGGGTCAAGAATCCAATCGATCCGAACCAGGGCCAATACGCTGATCCCGACTACCGGTACATGCGCTCGATTTTTCAGCCCGCACGTACCGTTACTACCGAGGATATTTACAGGTCCAAACGCGCAAATCGACTTGAGACCCAAGACGAAATGCTGCACCGACTCGATACCTATCTCGCCGAGCCGACTAATCACAGCACGTTGCCGCAGCATCAGGCGTTCATGCGCCGAGTGGTGGCCTACGATCTCCCAATCGGCTTTTGTGATGCATATGAGAAGCCGGCGTTCTGGACCCTCCTGATGAAGTCTGCCGACTGGACGCAGGGCTATGACGATTATTTCGAGCTTGGCGCTCCCCAAAGCATTGTTAAACCTGCCTATATCGATTGGGACACGGTGGCCGAGGAACAAAGCAAGGCCGAAGCTGAACAATTGCGGCAGCAGCAGTGGAAAGGAGGAGCGTGATGAAGTGCTCGATTGTTATCGTTGTACTGGTAGCCCTGATGCAGGGATGTGCGGCACAGCAAAGGCAGATATTCTCATTGGGTAATTTTTTGCGTGTAAATGCACTTCCCTATGATTCGCCGACTCAGATAATTTATAGGATCGATGATCATCGCTTTGTTACGCTCGAGAACTATCGAGACTGCAATTATGGTCAAGCCTATTACAACGATATGCGCATTGGTATAAAAACGGGCCTGGGTAGGGCTAGTATCGAAGATTACCAAGGTAGACTCATTAATGCCGATATGACCGGGAAAAATTTGGCATTTCCGTCCGGTGCGCCACCGCATCTTGGAACATCAGATCATGGAGTTGACGTTGGATTGTTGTATTCGACGGACGGTGGGAGGAACTTTTCCGCAATGGTTTATATGAAACACAGCTTTGATCCGTTCGAGGATTCGCGGGACTATTCGGTCTTTGTAACCGGCGACCGACTCTATGTCTCCAATAGATCGGCAGACAATGACGCCTACGTTGTCGAATATCCGATGGTGCCAGGCATTGATTTAAGCAAACCCTATCCTCCTGGCGTCCGGGGCGGGAGTTTCGCTGCATCAAAGCGGCCTAGTGTTTTCTCAAAGCTTCGCACACCCTCCGGCCAGGACCGAATCACCTGTGACACATCGATCAAACCAACCAACCCGGATGCGCCGTTGATACCTCAGTGAAGTGCAAACGCCGATGAAAAACGTCATGACCATAATTGCGCTGATTGCCCTGATGCAAGGGTGCACCGCGCAGACTCCGCGCCGTCCGGCCTTCGGGCTTGGTGATTTCATGAGCTCAGCGCTCAAGGAGTTGCCGTATGACTCGCCGCCACAAGTGATCTATCGGATTGACGATCATCGCTTTGTAACGTTGGAACGTTACCGGGACTGTCATCATGGGGAATCGTACTACAACGACACCCGCGCTGGGATTCGAAAATTTTTAGGGCGAGGCATGTTTGAAAATTTCCAGGGCCGCATCATTAATGCCGATCCGAGCGGTCAGAATATTGTGTTGCCTTTGGCCTACCCGAATGAAATGGTTTGTGGGAATGGCGAAAAAGGTTGTGCGGTACCGTTTTGGTACTCGCTAAATGGTGGGAAAACTTTCGCCACGAAGGTCTACGCGGATCATAGCTTCAACCCGTTTGAGGATTCGAAGAAATATGCATTCGCAGTTACGCGAGATAGTATTTTTGTTTCAAAAAAAATCAGCGAGACGGTGGACGTGTTGGACACTGATCGCTATCCGCTCATTTCTAATTCTATGCATAAGCGCATCGAGTTTGATGCGAAGATGCCGTCCAATCTTCGCACACCCTCCGGCCAGGACCGAATCACCTGCGACACATCGATCAAACCAACCAACCCGGATGCGCCGTTGATACCTCAGTGAAGTGCAAACGCCGATGAAAAATATGCCCCTGATGCTTCAATGAGACGCTCAATTCATATCACCGTACACGTACTACATCATCATGAAGAACCCAATATGCATAGGCGATGCGACGACACACGGCGGCATCGTAAAGACCGCTTCATCGACGTTCGACCTCGACGGCCGCAAGGTCGCGTTGTTGCATGACATCGTCTCGTGTCCGGAGCACGGTGACAACGCGATCGTTGAATGTGCCGAGGGCTACAGCGAAGGCGGCCGGAAATGGGCTGTGCATATGTGCCGAACGCGGTGCGGCAGCCAGGTGATCGCCAGCAGCACGGGGATGAAAATCGTATGAGCAGAACATGGGCCCTCCCAGGTGTCGCTGAGTATCAGTACGGCAAGCCGCCCTCGATCTGGTGGTGTGTGCTTGCCGTAGTCGTCATACAGACCGCCGGCATACTCATCACGGTATTCAACTGGGAGCAGGGTAAACCGGTGATGTCCGAACTATTCTTCGTGCGCGCGTTCCTGTTGCCGCTGCTGATATCGGGCGGCGTATGCTCGGCGATCTATTCCGGCTACGAGGATTGGATCGAGCGGGTTGATTGGTGGAATTTCCTGTGCCGCGCCGAGCGGGCTGCATGGCGGCAATGGGCACAAGCTCATGTGATGATCGTTGATAGCATCGCGTTGACGGCCGAGCCCGAGTTGGGCGAACGTCTGCTTGGCCTGGAGGGCAGCGCGCCGATCAACCCCGGCAAGATCCTGCCTTTGCCGCAAACGGAAGGCTCGGCAGGCGTATCGCGGCTTGCGGTGGTACTGGAGCAACTGACGAGCCGGTTCTCGGCCAGCCTCGTGCGTCATGATGCGTCGGGTCATGCGATCGACGTGATCCTGCAATCCGCCAACAAGGACGATCTGGCCGAACTGCGAGCGGTCTGGAAAAAACTGAATCTACCCAATCTCGTGCAGTTCTTGTGGGTGCCGTTCGATGCGAACGAGGCGAATATCGACACGTGGTTCGACAAGGGCTGGACGTCCGATTTCCGGCTGTTGCTGGCCTGCCAACTGCATGCGGAGCGCATCGAGCCGGTCTGGTCCGAGGCCGCTGTGGCGATGTTGCTTACGTCGCCGCGTGTAGCCGCGAGCCTCAAGGCAACGGTCTTGCCGCAGGCGCGATTATTCCGCCCGATCGCGATGCCGTCCGATTCCGTGGTGGACGGGCTGGAGACGCTGCTGTCCTCGGAGCAGACGCCACGCCGGAGAATCCGGCACGCATGGATGAGTGATCTACCGTCCCAGGGCCGTCATGCAACGCTGGGCGCCATCAAGGACGTAAGCCCGGAGCTGCCGGTGCACGACGTCGATCGCGCGATCGGCAAACCGGGGCCGGTAAATGCGCTCTTGCTTCAGGCGCTCGCGGCGCAGATGGTCGCGCATGGCCAGGGCGCGCAACTGATTGCTTCAGTTAGCGCCCAAAAGGTGCGGCTGAACCTGGTTGGAACCGAGTTCGTTCCTGTGCCTCGCGTCGATGCAGCCTATGCGCGTCTGCTGAGCTTGTCTGTCACCGTGGGCGGGAGTTGCTGCCTGCTCGTGATGATGATTGCGTTGCATGCCCTCAACGCATCTCAAGGCTGGTTTTGGGCCTGTATAGGCGGGTTCGTCTTGCTGTTTCTGATACAACTCGGCGGCTCGTTTTTAAGGCGTAACCTGGTGGAAGATGACTTTTTCCGACAACTGCAACGCATGGAAGCCCGAACATGAGAGCGCTTGATGCGTGGCGCCGGACTGTACGCGACGATTGAATAAGAAATAGAAAGGACTGGATTCCGGCTGCGTAGTGTGGAGACTTCTCGCAATCTTCCTTGCCACAGGCCCCGTCGCCACGATCGTGGACGTCAGCAAAATTCCTCCTTGACACTCGCTGCCTGGCCGCTATCCTTCCATCCATAACCAGTTGGTTATGGATTTTGGACACTATGCAAAACGCTCAGGACACGCTTTTCCGGACACTCGCCGACCCCACGCGCCGTGCGCTTTTCGAGCGGCTCTGCGCGGAGGGCGAACTGACGGTTGCCGCGCTGACGACCCATGCGGGTGTGTCGCAGCCGGCGGTATCGAAGCATCTGGGCGTACTGAAGCAGGCCGGGCTCGTGAACGACCGTCACGAAGGCCGGCAGACGCACTACAGCGCGCAGCCGCAGGCGCTGGCCCCGTTGATCGACTGGACGAGCCAGATGGCAGGCTTCTGGCAGAGCCGGTTCGATGCCCTCGAAGATCTGCTCAAAAGGATGGATCAGTCATGAACCAAGCCTCTACCGAAACGCGCTCCGTCGTTGTCGACCGGGAACTGCAGCATCCGCCGGAGAAGATCTGGCGCGCGCTCACGCAACCGCACCTGATCGAGGCGTGGCTGATGACGAGCGATTTCGAGCCCGTCGCGGGCCGTGCGTTCACCTTTCGCGCGGACTGGGGCTCGGTCGACTGCACGGTCCTCGCGATCGAGCCGCACCGTACGCTGTCCTATACGTGGGCGGCCCACGGCCTCGAAAGCGTCGTCACGTGGACACTCACGCCGACGCCGGCCGGCACGCACCTGCGCATGGAGCAGGTCGGCTTCCGCGCGGATCAGGAGCAGGCGTATCGCGGTGCGCAGCACGGCTGGGTACGGTTCTTCGAATCGCTCGAACAGGTGCTGTCGCGTCCTGACTCGCAAACGGAGGCCCACGCATGAGTGCAACGAACCTCACGCCAGCCGAGCGCATCGATGCGCTGATCGCCGGCATCGCCGACTGGCGCGGCAAGACCTTCGCCGAGCTGCGCCGGACGATCCTCGCGAGCGACGACGGCATCGTCGAGGAATGGAAGTGGATGGGCAGCCCCGTGTGGTCGTGCGACGGGATGATCGCGGTCGCGAACGCGCACAAGGGCAAGGTGAAGCTGACGTTCATGCACGGCGCGAAATTGCCCGATCCCGACCAGTTGTTCAACGACGGTCTCGAAGGCAATGCGCGGCGCGCGATCGATTTCTTCGAAGGCGATAAGCTCGACAAGCGGGCATTGAAAAACCTCGTGCGCGCGGCGATCGAATACAACCGCACGCATCTGAAGAAGAACGCGCGGGCGGGTTCCTCCGCGGGCGCGAAGGTGCGAAGCAGCAAGGTGGCGTGACGCGCGAGCCGGATGCCGGCCGGTGGCATCCCGCGAAAGCAGGGCGCTGCCGCGCGGTCGGCGCTACGCCGCGCGCCAACCGAGCGGCAGGCGAAAAAAAGCCCGACACGAGGTCGGGCATCCAAATCGGCCGCAACCGCCCGCGAGGCGGCTGCGGCACCTGCAAAAGCAGGGCGCTTACGCGGCGAGCAGCGAGCGCAGCACGAACGGCAGGATCCCGCCGTGCTTGTAGTAGTCGACTTCGATCGGCGTATCGATACGCAGCAGCACCGGCACGCGCTGCGTTTCGCCGTTCTTGCGGTGAATCACGAGCGTGACGTCCTGCTGCGGCTTGAAGTCGTCGCCGAGGCCTTCGATGTCGTACGTCTCTTCGCCGGTGATGCCGAGCGACTGCACGCTGTCCGCGCCCTTGAACTGCAGCGGCAGCACGCCCATGCCGACCAGGTTCGAGCGGTGGATGCGCTCGAAGCTGCGAGCGATCACGGCCTTCACGCCGAGCAGTTGCGTGCCCTTCGCGGCCCAGTCGCGCGACGAGCCCGTGCCGTACTCTTCGCCCGCGAACACGACGGTCGGCGTGCCGGCGGCGACGTACTGCATCGCTGCATCGTAGATCGACTGCTGTTCGCCGCTCGGCTGGTGGATCGTCAGGCCGCCTTCGACGCGCGTGCCGTCCGCCTTCGCCGGGATCATCAGGTTCTTGATCCGGACGTTCGCGAACGTGCCGCGCATCATCACGTCGTGGTTGCCGCGGCGGGAGCCGTAGCTGTTGAAGTCGGCCTTCTGCACGCCGTTTTCCTTCAGCCACTTGCCTGCCGGCGAGTCTTCCTTGATCGAGCCTGCCGGGCTGATGTGGTCGGTCGTGACCGAATCGCCGAAGATGCCCAGTGCGCGCGCGCCCTTGACGGTCGGGATCGACGCAGCCGGTTCCATCGAGAAGTCGTTGCCGAAGAACGGCGGCTCGGCGATGTAGGTCGACTTCGGCCAGTCGTAGACCTCGCCCGTCTCGCCCTCGATCTTGCTCCAGAGGTCGCCCTTCTTGGTCAGCTTCGAGTAGTTGTCCTCGAACTTCTTCGGATCGAGCGCGAACTTGAGCAGCGCGTGGATTTCTTCGCTCGTCGGCCAGATGTCGCCGAGGTAGATGTCGCGGCCGCCCTTGCCCTTGCCGACCGGCTCGGTCATCAGGTCGCGCGTGATGTTGCCGGCGATCGCGTACGCGACGACGAGCGGCGGCGACGCGAGGAAGTTCGCGCGGATGTTCGGGTGGATACGCGCTTCGAAGTTACGGTTGCCGGACAGCACGGCCGCCGCGACGATGTCGTTCTTCGTGATCGCTTCGTTCAGTTCCGGCGTCAGGTCGCCCGCGTTGCCGATACAGGTCGTGCAGCCGTACGCCGCGACTTCGAAGCCGAGCTTCGACAGGTAGGGCAGCAGGCCCGTCTTCGTCAGATACTCGGTGACGATGCGCGATCCCGGTGCGAGCGAGGTCTTGATCTTCGGATCGACCGTGAGGCCGGCCTCGACCGCCTTCTTCGCGAGCAGGCCGGCGGCCAGCAGCACGCTCGGGTTCGACGTGTTCGTGCACGACGTGATCGCGGCGATCAGGATGTCGCCGTTCTTCACGTCGACGCCGTTGCTCGTCGTGTACTGCGTACCCAGGTCGTCCGCCTTCTTCGCGAAGCCGTTTTCCGCGACCGGCTTCGAGAACAGGTCGGTGAACGTCGACTTGACGTGGCCGATCTCGATGCGGTCCTGCGGGCGCTTCGGGCCGGCCAGCGACGGAGCGACCGTCGTCAGATCCAGCGTCACGACCTTCGTGTAGTCGATGTCGCCGGCGTTCGGGATGCCGAACAGGTTCTGCGCCTTGAAGTAGTTTTCGAACGCGGCGATTTCGGCCTTCGTGCGGCCCGTGCCTTCGAAGTAGTCGATCGTCTTTTCGTCGACCGGGAAGAAGCCCATCGTCGCGCCGTATTCGGGCGCCATGTTGCCGATCGTCGCGCGGTCCGGCAGCGACAGCGAGCGCGTGCCTTCGCCGAAGAATTCGACGAACTTGCCGACGACCTTCTCCTTGCGCAGCATTTCGGTGATCGTCAGCACCAGGTCGGTGGCCGTCACGCCTTCGCGCAGCTTGCCCTTCAGCTCGACGCCGACGACGTCCGGCGTCAGGAAGTACACCGGCTGGCCGAGCATGCCGGCTTCCGCCTCGATGCCGCCCACGCCCCAGCCGACCACGCCGATGCCGTTGATCATCGTCGTGTGGCTGTCCGTGCCGACGAGGGTGTCCGGGTAGTACACGGTGTCGGCGCCGTCCGTCTTCTTGTGGACGCCGCGCGCCAGATACTCGAGGTTCACCTGGTGGACGATGCCCACGCCCGGCGGCACGACCTTGAACGTGTCGAACGCCTGCATGCCCCACTTCATGAACTGGTAGCGCTCGTTGTTGCGCTGGAATTCCAGCTTCATGTTCAGGTCGAGCGCGTCTTTCTGGCGGAAGTAGTCGATCTGGACCGAGTGGTCGACGACGAGATCGACCGGCACCAGCGGCTCGATCTTCTTCGGGTTCTTGCCCGTGCGCTCGGCGACGCCGCGCATGGCCGCGATGTCGGCGAGCAGCGGCACGCCCGTGAAATCCTGCAGCACGACGCGCGACACGACGAACGGAATCTCGTCGACGCGCTTCGCGGTCGGCTTCCAGTTCGCGAGCTGCTCGATGTGCTCTTCGGTGATCTTCTTGCCGTCGTAGTTGCGCAGCACGGACTCGAGCACGATGCGGATCGACACCGGCAGGCGTTCGATCTTCGTCTTCAGTTCCTTGCCGAGCTGCGGCAGCGAGTAGAACTTGCCTTTGCCGGAACCGCTGTCGAATTCCTTGAGGGTCTTGTGGAGATTGTGGGCCATGGTGATTTTCCTGGGTTTAAGGCTAGGAAACAAAGAGTCCTGTAAATGACGGCTATATCACGTACAAGTCGACGTACTCATCGACCGGCATCGCTTCGAGCTTTGCCTGGTCCAGCGACACGTCGAGAATCGCTTGTTGCTGCTTGGCCGGGAAGCGGCGCGCAAGGTTGGTCCGGAATTTATCGACCAGCAGCGGGACGCCTTCGGCCCGGCGCCGCCGATGGCCGAGCGGATACTCGACCGCCACTTCGGCAAGCTTCGATCCGTCCTTGAACTCGATCGTCAGCGCATTCGCGATCGATCGCTTGTCCGGATCGTGGTAATCCTTCGTGAACTGCGGATCCTCGACGCACACGATTTTCGCGCGCAGCGCGTCGATGCGCGGGTCTGCGGCGGCCGCGTCTTCGTAGTCGGCCGCGGTCAGACGGCCGAACAGCAGCGGCACGGCGACCATGTACTGGATGCAGTGGTCGCGGTCGGCCGGATTGGCGAGCGGGCCCTGCTTGTCGATGATGCGGATCGCCGCTGCATGCGTGCGGATCGTGATCCGGCCGATGTCGTCAGTCGTGCGGCCCGTCGCGGCGAGCTGCGCATGCAGCTGCAGCGCGGCCTCGGCGGCCGTCTGCGCATGGAATTCGGCGGGGAACGCGATCTTGAACAGCACGTTTTCCATCACGTACGTGCCGTACGGGCGCTGGAAGCGGAACGGCCTGCCGTCGAACAGCACGTCGTAGAAGCCCCAGGTTTTGGCGGTGAGCGCCGACGGATAGCCCATTTCACCCGTCTTCGCGATCAGCGCGAGGCGCACCGCGCGGGACGTCGCGTCGCCGGCCGCCCAGGATTTGCGCGAACCGGTGTTCGGCGCATGGCGGTAGGTTCGCAGCGCTTGGCCGTCGACGAACGCGTTGGACACAGCGTTGATCAGCTCGTCGCGCGTGAGCCCGAGCAGGCGCCCGACGACGGCCGTCGACGCGACCTTCACGAGCAGCACGTGGTCGAGCCCGACGGCATTGAACGCATTCTCGAGGGCGAGGCAGCCCTGGATCTCGTGGGCCTGGATCATCGCGATCAGCACGTCGCGCATCGCGAGCGGCTTCCGGCCGGCCGCGCGGGCCGTGCGGGAGAGCCAGTCGGCCGTCGCCAGGATCCCGCCGAGGTTGTCGGACGGATGACCCCATTCGGCGGCGAGCCAGGTGTCGTTGAAGTCCAGCCAGCGGATCATCGCGCCGATGCCGAACGCGGCCTGGACGGGATCGAGCTGGAAGGACGTGCCGGGCACCTTCGCGCCGTTCGGCACGATCGTGCCGGGCACGACGGGGCCGAGCAGCTTGGTGCAGGCAGGGTAGGACAGCGCCTCGAGTCCGCATCCGAGCGTGTCGATCAGGCAATGACGCGCCGTCTCCAGCGCGAGTGCGCTGTCGATGCCGGTGTTCAGCACGTAGTCGACGATGTCGACGAGTACCGAATCCGGCGCGGGGCGGACGTTGGAGACCGGGGCGGACATCGAGGGGCCGGGAGCGGAAAAACGCGCGCGCTTAGTTCGTGGCCGGCTTCAGCTCGTTCGACTGCGTCGGTGCTGCCGTGCCTTGCGCCATTTCCGGCGTCACGCATTCGTCCGCGAGGCGCTCGCCGCCGTTTGCGTCGGAGAACAGCATCGCCTTGGTCGGGATCACGACCAGCTTGAAGCCCGCGGCCGGATCGTAGAACGTGTCGGCGCCCGTCGTCGTGGCTTGACGCGGCAGCTTGTAGTTCTTCTTCGCCCAGTGAACCGTGACGACCTGGTCGCGCTTCATGTCGCCGGCGAGGTCGAACGACAGGCCTTCCTTACAGGACCACTTGACCGCGCCGTCCGGTACCGGATCGACCTTGGCGGCCGCGCGTGCCTGCGCCTTCTTGCTGCGCGGGATGATGCGCTTGGCCGGCGCCGGACGCTTGGCCGTGGCCTTCTTCGCGGTGGTGGCCGTACCCTGGGCAAACGCGCTCGGAGCCGACACCAGCATCGTGGCGGACAAGGCGCCGATGGCGGTAGCGATCAGGAGTTTCTTCATGGAGTCAGAACCTTTCGATAATCAGTTGACAAGGGCCGGCAATCGAAACTGCCGGCCGGTTTGAAACTGCACGCGCCCCGAAAGCGCGCAGCGGCCGCTATTTTCACCTATTTGGCCGCGCATATATCAGGTTTTCGGGCTCCGTTACGTTTTTTGTCGTTTCGCAAACGTCTGTCCGGTCGGCGAAACCGCGAATGCATGAAATGCGTGTATCGACGGGCGGCGCACGCTCACGGCGCGACGCCCGCGGCGGCCGGGCCGAACAGCGGCGCGGCCTCGTCCGGTAAGGGCTGGCCGGTGGCCCGCGCACGACGCAGCACCGACCAGTAATAACGATAACTCGCGCGATCGTGCAGCGTATCACCGTGGCGCGTCGGGCCCCAGTCGGCGGCCTGCGCGGCCAGCAGGATCTCGGCGGCCAGCGTGACTTCGTCGACGCGCGGCGCGAACGCGTCGACGATCGGACGGATCTGCGCGGGGTGGATGCTCCACATCCGCGTGAATGCGAATTCGTCGCGCGCGCGGCGTGCATCGCCTGCGACGACGGCCATGTCGCGCACTTCCGTGGTCACGTTGTGCGACGGCGTCTTGCCGTGCGCGTGACAGGCGGCGGCGATTTCCAGCTTCGCGCGGCGCACGAGCGGGTGGTCGAACTGGCCGGGCGAGCGCATCGCGGAATCGGGAATCGCGCCGTGGTGCGCGGAGACGAAGTCCATCAGCCCGAAGCTCAGCGTGCCGACCGTCGGCAGCGCGGCGAGGGCGGCTGCCTGCGCGAGCGCGCCGTGCGTCTCGATCAGCACGTCGACCGGGATCGGTTGCGCGATGCCGAGCTCGCGGCGCGTGCCTTCGATGAACGCGGTCATTTCGGCCGCGTCGGCGGCGCTCGCGATCTTCGGCAGCGTGATGTAGGCGGGGGCGCGCGATGCGCGCAGCACGATACGCACGTCGTCGCGCCAGTGCGGGTGGGAAAAGTCGTGAATGCGGACGCCGACGCGGCCGAAGCGGTTCTCGGCGCTGCCGAGCAGATCGGCGACGAGCGCCGCGTGCGCGGCTTCCTGGCCGACGGCCGCGCCGTCCTCGCAGTCGAGCGTGAGGTCGAACACGGGGCCCAGCTCCGCCTGCAGCGCGAGCGACTTGCGCATCAGCTTCTCGCTGCCCGCGTAGTGATCGCAGCAGGGCAGGATCGCGGGCGGGGACGCCCTGTCGTACAGCACTTGTGCAGGAGTGAGCGCGGCCATCTCTTCTACGTCAGGGAAGCGGGTCAACGTGGCGGAAATCGGATTCGGGCAGGCTCTGGGCCGGTGCGCGGCGAAGCGCGGGCGGCAAAGCGTGCGCGAATCGGATCGGCCGGCAGGGCCGGCGGCGTGCCGGCCCGTGCCGAAGCCGGGCGCCCCGAAGGCCGCCCGGCACGATGCGTGATGCTTAGTTCTTCAGCAGATGGGCGACGCCATCGCGCTCTTCGAGCAGCTCGGCCAGCGTGCCGTCCATCTTCTCGCGCGAGAACGCGTCGATTTCCAGGCCTTCGACGCGCTTGTACTCGCCGTTTTCGCAGGTGACCGGCACGCCGTAGATGATGTCCTCGGGGATGCCGTACGAGCCGTCCGACGGGATGCCCATCGTGACCCACTTGCCGTTCGTGCCGAGCACCCAGTCACGCACGTGGTCGATCGCCGCGTTGGCTGCCGACGCGGCCGACGACAGGCCGCGCGCTTCGATGATCGCCGCGCCGCGCTTGCCGACGGTCGGGATGAACGTGTCGCGGTTCCACACGTCGTCGTTGATCAGCTTCAGCAGCGATTCGCCTTCGGCGGTCGCGAAGCGGAAGTCCGGGTACATCGTCGGCGAGTGGTTGCCCCACACGGCGAGCTTCTCGATCGACGCGACCGGCTTGCCCGACTTGGCGGCGAGCTGCGACAGCGCGCGGTTGTGGTCGAGGCGCAGCATGGCCGTGAAGTTCTTCTTCGGCAGATCCGGCGCCGACTTCATCGCGATGTACGCGTTCGTGTTCGCCGGGTTGCCGACGACCAGCACCTTCACGTCGCGGCTCGCGACTTCGTTCAGCGCGGCGCCCTGAACCGTGAAGATTTCGGCGTTCGCCGACAGCAGGTCCTTGCGCTCCATGCCCTTCGAGCGCGGGCGTGCACCCACCAGCAGCGCGACGTCTGCATCCTTGAATGCAACCTTCGGATCGTCGGTGATCACGACGCCGGCGAGCAGCGGGAACGCGCAGTCGTCGAGTTCCATCACGACGCCCTTGACGGCGCCTTGGGCTTGCGGGAGGTCGAGCAGTTGCAGGATGACCGGCTGATCCTTGCCGAGCAGGTCGCCGTTCGCGATGCGGAACAGCAGGGAGTAAGCGATTTGACCTGCGGCGCCGGTGACGGCAACGCGCTTTGCGGGCTTAGCCATTGAAAATCTCCAGGACGGATGAAGCGTTGGACGCGAGCGAAAACGCCATTCTATGCGCGTTGTGCGTAGCGTTGCATTGAAGCAGGGCGGAGGACTCGCGATGGCGGACGCGGTGAACCTGGAGACGGCCGTGGCACGTAGCCGGGGACGCGCTGTTGCACCCGCGAACCCTTGCTCGACCGGGAGTGTAGGAGCCGTCACGCGCAAAGTCAAACGGTATCATATGTCTTATATAAGACAGATGTTTTGCGGAAATTGAGTGGACGAAAAAGTGCGGTTTGTGATGAAATGCGCGCCATGACATCGAACCAGGCGAACACCGCGAATCAGACCGGCGCAGGCAGCCCAGGGCAGCCGGGCGCGGGCGATCCCGCAGCCTCGCCCGCGGCCTCCGCGTCGCCGACGTTCAGCCCGTTATACCAGCAGATCAAGTCATTGATCACGCAAAGTCTCGAATCCGGCGAATGGAAGCCGGGCGAGATCATCCCCAGCGAAGTCGAGCTCGCGGCCCGCTACAAGGTCAGCCAGGGCACCGTGCGCAAGGCGATCGACGAGCTGGCCGCCGAAAACCTCGTGGTCCGGCGGCAGGGCAAGGGTACTTTTGTTGCAACGCACAACGAAGATCGCGCGCAATTCCGCTTTCTGCGTCTGCTGGCCGACGACGGCGCCGAGCACCCGCACGTGAGCCGGCTGCTCGAATGCCGGCGCCTTCGCGCGCCGGCCGAGATCGCGCGGCAGCTCGACCTGAAGCCCGCCGATCCGGTCGTGCAGGTGCGCCGCCTGCTGGAGTTCGACAGCGAAGTGACGGTGCTCGACGAGATCTGGCTGCCGGGCGCGATGTTCCGCGGGCTGACGTTCGAGCGGCTGAGCGAGTACAAGGGGCCGCTCTACGCGATGTTCGAGACGGAGTTCGGGACGCGGATGATCCGCGCGACGGAGAAGATCCGCGCGGTCGCGGCGGATCCGGCGGTGGCCGACCTGCTGCACGTGCCGGCCGGGTTCCCGCTGCTGTCGGTCGAGCGCGTGTCCTATACGTATGGGGACCGGCCGGTGGAGGTGCGTCGCGGCTGGTATGTCACAACCGGGTACTACTATCAGAATGACTTGAGCTGACGACGTTCGGCTCAGCCGCGTGCATCGCGTTTCCCACGCTCGCGGAGCACGTTTCGGGCCGCCTTTGTTCGTATTCGCGCAATTATCCAGAGCAGACTTTCGCTGCAGCGCGATATAAAAAGGCGCTAAAATCGCGGATTAGTGTGACAACATAGTAGGGGTCTAGCATGACTGACGCAGTAAGAAAGCCGAGGCCGGAATACCGGAACATCGGAATCGGCGACATCACGTTGAAATATCGCATGCCCCTGGCGGCGATATTGTCGATTCTCCACCGAGTCAGCGGCGCGCTGCTGTTCCTGTTCCTGCCGTTCCTGCTGTTCCTCTTCGACCAGAGCCTCACCTCCGAGCTCAGCTTCGAAGTCTTCAAGGCTTTCCTCTCCAACATCGTCGTCAAGCTGATCGTCCTCGCGTTGTCGTGGGCCTTCTTCCACCATTTCTGCGCCGGCATTCGCCACCTGCTGATGGACGTCAACCACGACGCCGTCTCGAAGGAAGGCGGCAAGCGGACGGCCGTCGTCGTCTTTGTCGTCTCGATCGCGCTGACGATCGCCATGGCACTCAAACTGTTCGGAGCATTCTAAGAAAATGGCAGCCAACAACCGAATCGGCTCGAAGCGCCTCGTCGTCGGCGCTCACTACGGCCTGCGCGACTGGCTCGCGCAGCGCGTCACCGCCACGATCATGGCGGTCTACACGGTCATTCTGCTCGTCCTGTTCTTCGGCGCGCACGATTTTTCGTACGAAGGCTGGGCATCGATCTTCGCCGCGCAATGGATGAAGCTCGCGACCTTCGTGATGCTGCTTTCCCTCTTCTACCACGCATGGGTCGGCGTGCGCGACATCTGGATGGACTACGTGAAGCCCGTCGGTGTGCGCCTGCTGCTGCAATCGCTGACCATCGTCTGGCTGCTCGCATGTGCGGGCTACGCCGCGCAGATTCTCTGGAGAGTGTAAAGAATGGCTGCAATCAAAACTTCCCTCCCGCGCCGCAAATTCGACGTCGTGATCGTCGGCGCAGGCGGCTCCGGCTTGCGCGCAGCGCTGCAACTGTCGCGCGCGGGCCTGTCGGTCGGCGTGCTGTCGAAGGTGTTCCCGACCCGTTCGCACACGGTGGCCGCGCAAGGCGGTATCGGCGCGTCGCTCGGCAACATGAGCGAAGACAACTGGCACTACCACTTCTACGACACGATCAAGGGCTCCGACTGGCTCGGCGACCAGGACGCGATCGAGTTCATGTGCCGTGAAGCGCCGAACGTCGTGTATGAGCTCGAACACTTCGGCATGCCGTTCGACCGCAACGCGGACGGCACGATCTACCAGCGCCCGTTCGGCGGCCACACCGCGAACTACGGCGAGAAGCCGGTCCAGCGCGCTTGCGCGGCCGCCGACCGTACCGGTCACGCGCTGCTGCACACGCTGTACCAGCAGAACGTCGAAGCGAAGACGCAGTTCTTCGTCGAATGGATGGCGCTCGACCTGATCCGCGATGCAGACGGCGACGTGCTCGGCGTGACGGCCCTCGAGATGGAGACGGGCGACGTCTACATCATGGAAGGCAAGACGACGCTGTTCGCGACGGGCGGCGCAGGCCGGATCTTCGCGGCGTCGACGAACGCGTTCATCAACACCGGCGACGGCCTCGGCATGGCGGCACGCTCGGGCATCGCGCTGCAGGACATGGAGTTCTGGCAGTTCCACCCGACCGGCGTGGCCGGCGCGGGCGTGCTGATCACCGAAGGCGTGCGCGGCGAAGGCGGTATCCTGCGCAACGCGAACGGCGAGCGCTTCATGGAGCGCTACGCGCCGACGCTGAAGGATCTGGCGCCGCGCGATTTCGTGTCGCGTTCGATGGACCAGGAAATCAAGGAAGGTCGCGGCGTCGGTCCGAACAAGGATCACGTGTTGCTCGACCTGTCGCACATCGGCGCCGAGACGATCATGAAGCGTCTGCCGTCGATCCGCGAAATCGCGCTGAAGTTCGCGAACGTCGACGCGATCAAGGAACCGATTCCCGTCGTCCCGACGATCCACTACCAGATGGGCGGCATCCCGACCAACATCCACGGTCAGGTCGTCGGCACGTCGCGCGATCACAAGGAGCCGGTCAACGGCTTCTACGCGGTGGGCGAATGCTCGTGCGTGTCGGTGCACGGCGCGAACCGTCTCGGCACGAACTCGCTGCTGGACCTCGTGGTGTTCGGCCGTGCGGCCGGCAACCATATCGTTCAGCACGTGAAGAACCAGAAGGAACACAAGCCGCTGCCGGCCGATGCAGGCGAATTCTCGCTGGCGCGCCTCGCGAAGCTCGACAAGTCGAGCTCGGGCGAGTACACGCAGGACGTCGCGAACGACATCCGCGCAACGATGCAGAAGCACGCAGGCGTGTTCCGCACGTCGGCGCTGCTGAAGGAAGGCGTCGAGCAGATGGCCGGCCTGGCGGCACGCGTGGAAAACATCCACCTGAAGGACAAGTCGAAGGTGTTCAACACCGCGCGCGTCGAAGCGCTCGAGCTGGAGAACCTGATCGAAGTGGCTCGCGCCACGATGGTGTCGGCCGAAGCGCGCAAGGAAAGCCGCGGCGCACACGCGCACAGCGACTACGAGCATCGCGACGACGACAACTGGCTGCGCCACACGCTGTGGTACAGCGAAGGCGATCGCCTCGACTACAAGCCGGTTCAAATGAAGCCGCTGACGGTCGAATCCGTGCCGCCGAAGCCGCGCACGTTCTAAGCCGAGTCAAAGGAATCCGAAATGGCAAAACGCATTTTTGAAGTCTACCGCTACGATCCGGACAAGGACGCAGCGCCGCGCATGCAGACGTACGAGCTTGAGATCCAGCATGAGCGCATGCTGCTCGACGCGCTGGTCAAGCTGAAGGCACTGGACGAGACGCTGTCGTTCCGCCGCTCGTGCCGTGAAGGCGTGTGCGGTTCGGACGCGATGAACATCAACGGCAAGAACGGCCTCGCGTGCCTGACGAACCTGAACGACCTGCCGCAGAAGATCGTGCTGCGTCCGCTGCCGGGCCTGCCCGTCGTGCGCGACCTGATCGTCGACATGACGCACTTCTTCAACCAGTACCACTCGATCAAGCCGTACCTGATCAACGACGCGCCGCCGCCGGAGAAGGAACGTCTCCAGTCGCCGGAAGAGCGCGACGAGCTCGACGGCGTGTACGAGTGCATTCTGTGCGCGAGCTGCTCGACGTCGTGCCCGAGCTTCTGGTGGAACCCGGACAAGTTCGTCGGCCCGGCCGGCCTGCTGCAGGCTTACCGCTTCATCGCGGACAGCCGTGACACCGCCACCGGCGAGCGTCTCGACAACCTGGAAGACCCGTACCGTCTGTTCCGTTGCCACACGATCATGAACTGCGTCGACGTTTGCCCGAAGGGCCTGAACCCGACGAAGGCGATCGGCAAGATCAAGGAACTGATGGTTCGCCGCGCGGTATAAAGATTGATGAGCGACGATTCGCATCAATCCGACCCGCACCGCCGCGCGCGCCTTCGCTGGCGCGCGCGGCGGGGTCTGCTGGAGAACGACATCGTATTCGAGCGTTTCTTCAGCCGATACGAGCATGACCTCACCGATGCAGACGTAGGCGCGTTGTCGCGCCTGCTCGATCTGAGCGACAACGACCTGATGGACTTGCTCCTCGCGCGCAAGGAACCAGAGGGCGACCTAGACAGCCCGGACATTCGCCGGCTGTTGGAGATGCTGCGCAACGTGTAACGCCAAGGTGTAACACGTTGCGCCCGTTATCGAATCCCGTTTCTTTATTTCGATTGAGGATGTGCCATGACTCCGTCTGATGTTAAAGCCACGCTATCGTTCAGCGACAACTCGCCGAGCGTCGAACTGCCGATCTACAAGGGCACGATGGGCCCGGACGTGATCGACATCCGCAAGCTGTACGGCCAGACCGGCAAGTTCACGTACGACCCGGGCTTCATGTCGACGGCAGCTTGTAATTCGGCGATCACGTACATCGACGGCGACAAGGGCGAACTGCTGTATCGCGGCTACCCGATCGACAACCTCGCGCAAAACGCGGACTTCCTCGAGTCCTGCTACCTGCTGCTGAAGGGCGAACTGCCGAACGCCGCGCAGAAGAAGGAATTCGTCGACACCGTCACGAAGCACACGATGGTGCACGAGCAGATGCACTTCTTCTTCCGTGGCTTCCGTCGCGATGCGCACCCGATGGCGGTGCTGGTGGCGGCCGTCGGCGCGCTGTCGGCGTTCTATCACGATTCGCTCGACATCAACGATCCGCGTCACCGCGAAGTGTCGGCGATCCGCATGATCGCGAAGCTGCCGACGCTCGTCGCGATGGCGTACAAGTTCAGCATCGGCCAGCCGTTCGTCTATCCGAAGAACGAACTGTCGTACAGCGCGAACTTCATGCACATGATGTTCTCGAACCCGTGCGAAGAGTACAAGGTCAACGACGTGCTCGTCCGCGCGCTCGATCGTATCCTGATCCTGCACGCCGATCACGAGCAGAACGCATCGACGTCGACGGTCCGCCTGGCCGGTTCGTCGGGTGCGAACCCATTCGCGTGTATCGCGGCCGGTATCGCCTGTCTGTGGGGCCCGGCGCACGGTGGTGCGAACGAAGCCGCGCTGAACATGCTCGAGCAGATCGGTTCGCCGGACAACATCCCCGAATTCATCAAGCAGGTGAAGGACAAGAATTCGGGCGTGAAGCTGATGGGCTTCGGTCACCGCGTGTACAAGAACTACGACCCGCGTGCGAAGCTGATGCGCGAAACGTGCTACGAAGTGCTGAACGAACTGGGCCTGCACGACGACCCGCTGTTCAAGCTCGCGATGCAGCTCGAGAAGATCGCGCTGGAGGACGAATACTTCGTGTCGCGCAAGCTGTACCCGAACGTCGACTTCTACTCGGGTATCGTCCAGCGCGCGCTGGGCATCCCGACGTCGATGTTCACGTGTATCTTCGCGATGGCACGTACGGTCGGCTGGATCGCGCAGTGGAACGAAATGATTGCCGATCCGGAACAGAAGATTGGCCGTCCGCGCCAGCTGTTCATCGGCGATACGCCGCGCGAAGCGAAGCCGATCGACGCACGTTAAATCGTGTGCGGCGCGAACGGCCGGCAGGCCGCTCGCGTCGGGCAATCGCCACGCCACGACACCCCGACGGGTCCGCCCGTCGGGGTGTTTTCATTTGGGCGGCCGGCGCTCGCGCGATCCTGCGCGACGCTCCAGCGACGGCGGTCGCGCGTCGAGCGCGGGCGCGCCGTCGTCGGATGCGTGGCCTTGCTGCTTGAAGAACTGGCGGTACGCACCGGGTGTCATGCCCCGCGCGGCGAGGAACTGGCGGTTGAAGTTCGCGGCATTCGGAATGCCGCAGCGCGCGGCCACCGTCGCGATCGGCCAGTCGGTGCCGACGAGATGGCGGCACGCGTGCGCGAGCCGCAGCCGTTGCACGTAGCGGCCGACGCTTTCGCCGAGATGGCGCGCGAACAGCCGCTGCAGCGTGCGTTCGGACAGGTGCGCGAGGGCCGCGAGCGCGTCGATGCGCAGCGGTTCGTGGAACTGCCGGTCGATCGCGTCGAGCACGCGGTCGAGGCGTTCGGTTTCGGGGGCCACCGGGCCGGCGGGTGATGGAGCGCCGTCGGGCCGCTCGTACGCCTGCGCGGTGGCGAGCGGTTCGCCGCCGGCTTCCGCGAGATCGGCCAGCGTATCGAGCGTGGCCGCGAGCCGCATGCGCGGCGACGGATCGAGCAACCGCGACAGCCGCGCGCGCATCGCGCGGGCCGTCTCCACGTCGAAGCGCAGGCCGGGCGCCGCGCGCCGCAGCAGCGAGCGCAGCGGCGCGTATTCGGGGCAGCAGTCGGCCAGCCGCCGTACCCAGTCTCCGTCGAACCAGACGACGAGCGCGACCTCGGGCGCGTCGCGATCGATGCGCGCGTTCGACGACCACGTATGCGGCAGGTTGGGCGGCACGAGCACGAGATCGTCATCCGCGTAGCGCGCGACGTGATCGCCGATGAAGCGCTGGCCGCGGCTGTTGAGCGTCAGCGTCAGTTCGTACTTGGGATGGCGATGCCACTCGAACGGAATGCGTGCGAGCTGGCGGTGATACACACGGATCGAACAGCCGGACGCGAACGTTACGTGCTCGTATTGCGGTTTCATCGCGCCTCCGGTGGGAGCGGGCAGCGCGCCGTGGCATGATCGTGAACGATCTTCACGACGGAGCGATGCCATGTTTTCACATGTTTGCGTGGGTGTCGGCGATACGGCGCGCGCCTACGATTTCTACGCGCCGCTGTTCGCGGAACTCGGGCTGCGCCTGAAATTCCGCGAACCGGACGGCTGGTCGGGCTGGATGCCGGCCGACGCCGATCGGCCGCTGTTCTTCTTCGGCGAGCCGCTCGACGGCCGCCCGCCCGAGCCGGGCAACGGCCACACGATCGCGTTTGACGCGCCGACCCGCGCGCACGTCGATCGCTGCCACGCGCTGGCGCTGCAGCACGGCGGCACCTGTGAAGGGCCGCCGGGCCTGCGGCCGCACTATCACCGCGACTACTACGGCGCGTATTTCCGCGACCCGGACGGCAACAAGCTGTGCGTGGTCTGCCATCGTCCCGAGTAACACGCGGTTGTCAGGATTGTATCGATTGTTGACCGAATAGTGTCGATGGCGACCGTGCGGCGGCCGTACGCTGAGTGCTCATCAGAACGCGATTCAGCGAGGAGACAAGCGATGCATCTGACGATTGACGATCTGCCGGCCGCGATCCGCACGGCGAAACGGGCGCTGCGCACCGACCTGCCCGGCTACGCGGCCACGTTCCGCGAAGTGGAAGGCGACATCGCGCGGCAGGTCGATGCGATTCGCCGCGCGCACGCGCATGGCGACGACGTGATTCCGGTCGTGCCGTTCGCGGATATCGCGGGCGGGACCGTCGATCCGCTCGCGATCGCCGCGATCCGCACGCGTGGTGCGGTCGTGATCCGCGGCGTGTTCGATGCGCGGCAGGCACGCGACTGGAACGACGAGATCGGCGCGTATCTGGATGCGAACCGCTTCACCGACCGGCTGCATGCGCGCGCGGAAGATCGCTATTTCGGCAACCTCGCGTCGGGCAAGCCGCAGATCTACGGCGTCTACTGGTCGAAGCCGCAGGTGGCCGCGCGCCAGTCGCCGGCGCTCACGCAGGCACGGGTGTTCCTGAACCGTCTGTGGCGGCACGCGGACGGTGCGCGCACGCATTTCGATCCCGACCAGGTGCCCGCGTATGCGGACCGGATTCGTCGCCGGCCGCCCGGGTCGACGTCGCTCGGGCTGTCGCCGCATGTCGATGGCGGCTCCGTCGAGCGCTGGCTGGGCACGAATTTCCGCCAGGTCTATCGCCACGTGCTGGCCGGCCGGTGGCGCGACTACGATCCGTTCGATGCGGCGTTCCGCCCCGACGTCGAGGAGATTCCGTCGCCGGCCGTGTGTTCGATGTTTCGCACGTTCCAGGGCTGGACCGCGCTGACGCCGCAGGGGCCCGGCGACGGCACGCTGCAACTGATTCCGGTCGCGAACGCGATGGCCTATGTCGTGCTGCGCGCGCTGCAGGACGACGTCGCAGACGACGACCTGTGCGGCGCGCGTCCCGGCCGCGCGCTGTCGATCCGCCCCGAATGGCACGCGCTGCTGCTCGACGCACTGGTGCCGATCCCGCACATGGAACCGGGCGACGCGGTGTTCTGGCACGGCGATGTCGTGCATGCGGTCGAGGATGCACATCGCGGCAGCGGCGACAGCAACGTGATGTACATCGCGGCCGCGCCCGGCTGTGCGAAGAACGATGCGTACCTGCAGCGGCAGCGGCGCGCGTTCCTGCGCGGCGACAGCCCGCCCGATTTCCCGGCCGATCATTTCGAGGTCGATTTCGACGGCCGCGCCGGGGAGGGCGATCTCACGGCGCTCGGCCGTTCGCAGATGGGATTCGAACCGGGCGCGTAACGCGCATGCAGGCGGCGAAACGGCCGTTCGCGAGACGGCGGGCGGTCTGTCTGCCGAATCCGCTGCGTGTTGCGCGCAATTCGACGCAATCGGCTGTCGGCGCCGCCGAAATCGACGCGAATTGCGTAATTTGGCTTCCGATAATGGTCCGGATACAACGCCGCCGGCCCGTGCGTCGCACGGAGGCGGCGCAGATCATGGAGGAGTCGATGCAATTCACGCAAGCGATCGTTCGCCGTCCCGCGCCGTCCTGCGGCGCGGGCCTGACCACCGCCGAACTCGGCGCACCCGATTACGACAAGACGCTCGCGCAGTTCCACGCATACTGCGACGCGTTGCGCATGCTCGGCGTCGAGCTGACCGAATTGCCGCCGCTCGATGCGTTTCCCGATTCGCATTTCGTCGAGGACGTCGCGGTCGTCACGCCCGAATTCGCGGTGATCACGCGCCCCGGCGCGCCCGCCCGGCGCGGCGAGATCGCGCACATCGAAGCGGCGCTGCGCGTGCATCGCGAACTGCTGCCGATGCAGCAGGGCCGCCTCGACGGCGGCGACGTGATGCTGGTCGGCAAGCGCTTCTTCATCGGCCTGACGAGCCGTACCGACGCGCAAGGCATCGCCGCGTTCGAGTCGCTGGTGTCGCGCTACGGTTACTCGGTCGTCGCGGTGCCGGTTGGTGCCGGCCTCCACCTGAAATCGGTCGTCAACGCGCTCGGCGACGACACGCTGCTCGTGACCGACGCGCTGGCCGCGCATCCGGCGTTCGCCGACTATCGCCGGATCGCGATCCCGGCCGCCGACGAATACGCGGGCAACACGCTGCGCGTGAACGGCACGCTGATCACGCCGGCCGGCTATCCGCGCGTGCATGACGCGATCGCGTCGCTCGGCATGCCGCTGCACGTGATCGACACGAGCGAGTTCCGCAAGATGGACGG
Source organism: Burkholderia sp. AU45388 (assembly GCF_030481585.1). Classification (NCBI taxonomy): domain Bacteria; kingdom Pseudomonadati; phylum Pseudomonadota; class Betaproteobacteria; order Burkholderiales; family Burkholderiaceae; genus Burkholderia; species Burkholderia sp. AU45388. The sequence goes on from NZ_JAUJPV010000014.1 coordinate 82,721, forward strand.
CGGCCTGACCTGCCTGTCGCTGCGGTTCTAGCCGATTGGCGCGCGGCGGCTTCGGCCGGATAATGTGGCCCGCATGCGGACCGGCAGGCGGCCCGCGCATGAGCCACGACCCGACCGGAGCGAACGCGGATGACCGACAGGAAGATGCGGCTCAACAAGATCGATCTCCGGATTCTCGACATTCTGCGCACCGACGGGCGGATTTCCTACCGGAAGCTGTCGGAGCGCGTGAACCTCACGCCGCGGCCGTGCCAGGCGCGCGTGGAGCGGCTCGAGGCGCTCGGCGTGATCGAAGGGTACCGCGCGGTGATCAACGCGCCGCGCGCGACCAAGCCGATCGTCGTGATCGCGCAGATCGTGCTGGCCGACCACGGGCGTTCGCAAGCGCCGTTCGAAGAGGAAATGCGCGCGAGTCCGGCCGTGCTCGATTGCTGGCTGGTGAGCGGCACGTTCGATTTTCTGGTGCGGCTCGCGTGCGAGGATCTCGACGAGTACCGGCGGATCGCGAACGCGTGGCTGGAAAGCCCGCGGTTCCGGATCGAGAAGATCGTGACGACGGCCGAACTGCAGGCGATCAAGCGCAGCGTCGTGTGATGCGACCGGCCCCGGCAGGGCCGGTTTCGATGCGAATGACCAGGCAATCGATTTGCATTCCAGATGAAATCGGCTGGCCGGCTCACAATCGGGGTGAACACTATGGATGCCATGCAAGCGGCAGCGGAGACGGCCGCACCGTCCGGGACGACGCTGAAGCGCCGTCTGCAGGGCCGCCACATCGCGATGATCGCGATCGGGATCATGGTCTACTTCGTGGTCACCGGGCTGGGCGAGATGGCCGCGCTGATGCCGGTATCGGGCTCGTTCACGATCTACGGCGAGAAGTACGTCGACGAAGGCTTCGGCGTCGCGCTCGGCTGGACCTACTGGTACAGCTGGGCGGTGACGATCGCGATCGAGCTGGTCGCCGCGCAGATCGTGATGCGCTACTGGTTTCCGTCGGTGCCGGGCGTGTGGTGGGGCGCGACGCGGCCGCCGCGCGGCACGGGCCGCCGCACTGATCCTGCGTGCGATCCCACCGGCGCGCGTACGTTCTTCGGTACGTGCCGGGCCGTTACTTGTCCAGCTCCGGATAGTGCCGGAAGATCCCCATGTCGTTGAACGGGATGCGGCGTTCCGACTCAAGGTAGCGCGCGATGGGCGGATGCTGCGCGACGCGATCGTGCAATGCGACGAGCGCCGCGATCTTGCGCTCCGCGCGCTTCATCGCTTTCGGGAACGCATAGCGCAGGCCCTCGATCAGCTGGAGCATCGTCAGGTCCGCGTAGCTGAGCGCGCTGCCCGCGATATAGCCGCTCTTGTGCGGGTTCTGTTCGAGCACGCGATCGAAGTAGCCGAGGAATTTCGGCAGCCGGTTCTCGAGGAAATCGGCCGCGCGCTCGGCCGCTTCCGCTTGCTGGTCCTCGTAGTACAGGCCGCTGCCGATCGGATGGTGCGTGTCGTGGATCTCGGTGATGAAATCGGCGGCGGTCAACTGGATCTGGTGCACCCACAGCCGGCCGGCTTCGTCGTCGGGTGCGAGCCCGAGCCGCGGGCCGAGAAACAGCAGGATGTTCGCGGTTTGCCCGACGACCACGTCGCCCGCCTTCAGGAACGGCGGCGCGAACGGCACGCATTCGGCCTTCGCGCTGTCCATCATGCGCATCATGGCCGACACGCCCATCCCGCGCCCCGATTCGCGCGCGACGTCGACATAGTCGGCGTCGGCTGCCTCGAGCGCGAGCCGCACGTACTCGCCGCGGCCCTGGATCTCAGGCCAGTAATAGAGTTCGTATCGCATGCTGTTCTCCTGTTCGTTGCGCCGAATGCTGTCGGCTGCGTGACGACGGGGCGGCCATGCGGCGCCCGCTGCGAATAGACAGTCTAGGAGATCGTCGGAAAAGTTCCGCGTGCGTCGTGCGCCACGCGCCGGCCACCGGCGAAACAACAGTGCGATGCGCTTGCCACCGATGAAACGGATTCGTCCATCGGCGAAGCGCAGCGGCGGCCGAACGGATTCGATCGGTGTTTTCACCGCAATTTAACCAACGCCGCCTACGATCGCGCTTCACCAGCCGGCGATGCGTCGCGATGCCGATGCGTGCGTGGTTGCTCGATGGCCTTTCCTCTTGACCCCGCGAAATCCGGCGGTCGCGCCTGTGGTCGGGCGCGTTCGTGGTTCGCATCCTTTCGTCCCGCACTCATGAGTCAACATACCCCGGCTTCGTCCCGCAGAACGTTCCTTTGCACCGCGCCGGCCGCGGCGGCTTCATTGCTCGGCGCATGCGGCGGCGACGGCGTCACGTCGGCGCCGATCGGCGACGCCGCGCTGGCCGCGCAGATATCCGCGAAACTGAACGCCCAGCTCGGCGATGCGGCGACCGTCGATGCGATCGTGCCGGCGATGACCGACGTCGGCTTCACGTGGGCGCTGCCGACGGTGCCGGCCGCCCAGATCGGCGCGATCGTCGCGTACAGCTTCGGCAATCGTCCGAACGCGGCGAGCGGCAATACGTCGAGCACCGGCGGCAACCAGTCCGCGTTGCCCGATCCGGGGCCCGTGAACGAAGCGCTTGCGGACGCCGTGTTCCGCATCCGCCAGTTGAAGCCCGTCAAGGTGTACGCGCAGTGGGAAATCGCGCGCTTTCTCGTATCGAAATACGGGCTGGGCGCCGACGTGCTGTCGTCGATCGAACCGGTGACCGCGAGCGACGGCTCGATCGTGTACCTGAGCACCGCGGGCGTCGCGGCCGTGGCCGTATCGCGCGCGGGCGGAGCGGCGGCGATGGGCGCCGTCGCGGTGGTCGGCCATCGCGATCATGCGAAGCGCTGCATCCAGACGTCGCGGCAGGCGGGCATGCAGGCGGCCGCGGTCGCCGAGGTGCCGCTGCCGACGACGTACGACCCGCAGTCGGGCCAGCCGTGGACGCGCAACCGCAGCCTCTATCTCGTGCACGACATGTATGCGCAGATGCTGACGCGCGCGATGACCGCGACGATGCAGGCGTTCCCGAAGGGCTGAGACCTTCCCTCGTTTCTCATTCGAATTCCCTATCCCTGACCATGACGAACCGCCGCCATTTCCTGGCTTCCACTTCATTGCTCGCCGCGTCGTGCGCCGCCGCCGCACCTGCTTTCGCGGACGACGCGCCCGTTTCCGACGCGGAACTGCAGCGCCAGATGCTCGGCAAGCTGACGAACGAACTGAACGATCGCGCGACCGCCGCCGACGAAACCGGTTACCTGCTCGACACGTTTTTCTCGTGGACGCCGCCGACCGTCGATGCTGCCGCCATCAACGCGATTGCCGCGTTCGGTTTCGGCGGTCGCGCCGGCGCATCGGCTGCTACGCCGGTGCCGGACCCCGTGAACGAGGCGATCGCCGATGCGGTGTTCCAGCTTCGGCAGAAAGTCGCGGCGCCGGTCTTCGCGCAGCAGGAAGTCGCAAGCATGCTCGCGTCGAAATACGGACTGACGGCTGGCGTGACGTCGATCGCGACGCCCGCCGCAGTCGCCGGCAGCCCGATACCGACGCCCGACGGCGTGGTCGCCGCGATCGTCAGGCAGGCTGGGTCGGCCACGGCGCTCGGCAAGGTCGGCGTGGTCACGCATCGCGACCAGGCGTCGCTCGCCGTGCGCGTGTCGAACGCGGCGGGGATGCAGGCGGCGGTGCCGGCCGGACTGGCGCTGCCGGGCATCTACGATGCATCGGCCCAGCAGCCGGCGATGCGGCGGCGCGATCTTTACCTGATGAGCAACGCCGGCATGCAACTCTCGATGCTGCGGCTCGCGCTGATCAATCGCGAATATCCGAACGGGTAGGCGAGGGGCGAACACGGGCACCGCACGCGCAATCGTCTCGCGCCGGATCGTGTGTGCCCGTTTTGGCTGGTAATGCCGATACAGGTATTGGCACTACCAGCCAAACCACTGTTTTTAATGGGTTTTTTCGCGTCCGGCCCGCGCCGGCACGCGTTCTGCGTGGCATAATCGACCGCATCCGTAAGGCTTGTAGTCACAACGACCCCGCATACCCATGGCACAGACTCTCTACGACAAACTGTGGAACACCCACGTGGTCCACACCGAGGAAGACGGCACGACCCTGCTCTACATCGACCGTCAGCTGCTGCATGAAGTCACGAGCCCGCAAGCGTTCGAAGGGCTGAAGATCGCGCAGCGTCCGGTGTGGCGCATCAGCGCGAACCTGGCCGTGTCCGACCACAACGTGCCGACGACGGACCGCAGCCACGGCATCGCCGATCCCGTCTCGAAGCTGCAGGTCGACACGCTCGACGCGAACTGCGACGCTTTCGGCATCACGCAGTTCAAGATGAACGACATGCGCCAGGGCATCGTCCACATCATCGGGCCGGAGCAGGGCGCGACGCTGCCGGGCATGACGATCGTGTGCGGCGATTCGCATACGTCGACGCACGGCGCATTCGGCGCGCTCGCGCACGGCATCGGCACGTCGGAAGTCGAGCACGTGCTCGCGACGCAAACCTTGCTGCAGAAGAAGAGCAAGAACATGCTCGTGAAGGTCGAGGGCGCACTGCCGCGCGGCTGTACGGCGAAGGACATCGTGCTCGCGATCATCGGCAAGATCGGCACCGCGGGCGGCACGGGCTACGCGATCGAATTCGGCGGGTCGACCATTCGCGCGCTGACGATGGAAGGCCGCATGACCGTCTGCAACATGGCGATCGAGGCCGGCGCGCGCGCAGGCATGGTCGCGGTGGACGACACGACGATCGAATACCTGAAGGGCCGTCCGTTCGTGCCGACCGGCGCGGAATGGGATCAGGCCGTCGAGTACTGGCGCCAGTTCAAGTCGGACGACGGCGCGCAGTTCGACCGCGTGGTCGAGCTGAACGCCGCCGAGATCGTCCCGCAGGTCACGTGGGGCACGTCGCCGGAAATGGTCACGTCGATCGACGGCCGCGTGCCCGATCCCGAGCGCGAGAAGGATCCGGTCAAGCGCGACGCGATGGAGCGCGCGCTGGCGTACATGGCGCTCGAGCCGAACACGCCGATCGAATCGATCAAGGTCGACAAGATCTTCATCGGCTCGTGCACGAATGCGCGAATCGAGGACATCCGCGCGGCCGCGTACGTCGTGAAGAAGCTGAACCGTCGCGTCGCGTCGAACGTGCGGCTCGCGATGGTCGTGCCGGGCTCGGGCCTCGTGAAGGCGCAGGCCGAGCGCGAAGGGCTCGACAAGGTGTTCACCGATGCGGGCTTCGAATGGCGCGAGCCGGGCTGCTCGATGTGCCTCGCGATGAACGCCGACCGGCTCGAGCCGGGCGAGCGTTGCGCGTCGACGTCGAACCGCAACTTCGAAGGGCGGCAGGGCGCGGGCGGTCGCACGCACCTCGTGAGCCCCGCGATGGCGGCGGCCGCGGCGATCGAAGGTCACTTCGTCGACATTCGCCAGCTGGGGTAACACGTGACGGCATCGAAGGTCATCGCGCGGCTGGTCGCCGCGCTGGCGCTGGCGGGGTTGGGCTTCGGCCTGGCCGGCTGCAATACCGTCCAAGGCTTCGGGGAAGACGTCAACGCCGCCGGCAACGCGCTGAAGCGCGCCGCGGAGTGACGTTTCCCGCCGAGAATTTGTCGATGTGCGCCGGCTGACTGCCGGCCCTTCAACCGGATAGACGGATCATGGAAAAATTCACTGTACATACCGGCGTCGTGGCGCCGCTCGATCGCGAGAACGTCGACACCGACGCGATCATCCCGAAGCAGTTCCTGAAGTCGATCAAGCGCACGGGCTTCGGTCCGAACGCGTTCGACGAGTGGCGCTACCTCGATCACGGCGAGCCGGGCCAGGACAACTCGAAGCGTCCGTTGAACCCGGATTTCGTGCTGAACCAGCCGCGCTACCAGGGCGCATCGGTGCTTCTCGCCCGCAAGAACTTCGGCTGCGGCAGCTCGCGCGAGCACGCGCCGTGGGCGCTGCAGCAGTACGGCTTCCGCGCGATCATCGCGCCGAGCTTCGCGGACATCTTCTTCAACAACTGCTACAAGAACGGTCTGCTGCCGATCGTGCTGACCGAACAGCAGGTCGATCACCTGTTCAACGAGACGGTCGCGTTCAACGGGTTTGAACTGACGATCGATCTCGACGCGCAGGTCGTGCGCGCGGGCGACGGCCGCGAGTATCCGTTCGAGATCGCCGCGTTTCGCAAGTACTGTCTGATGAACGGCTTCGACGACATCGGCCTCACGCTGCGCCACGCGGACAAGATCCGCCAGTTCGAGGCGGAGCGGCTCGTGAAGCAGCCTTGGCTCAACACCAAGCTGGTCGGCTGACGTCGCGTTCGAGGCGGGCGCGCTTTTCGCGCGCTCGCCGGCCTGCCTCCATCACCATCTACCCAGTCAGGAATTTCGCATGAAGATTGCAGTGCTGCCCGGCGACGGCATCGGTCCGGAAATCGTCAATGAAGCGGTGAAGGTGCTGAACGCACTCGACGAGAAGTTCGAACTCGAACAGGCGCCGGTCGGCGGCGCGGGCTACGAGGCGAGCGGCCATCCGCTGCCCGACGCGACGCTGGCGCTCGCGAAGCAGGCCGACGCGATCCTGTTCGGCGCGGTCGGCGACTGGAAGTACGACTCGCTGGAGCGCGCGCTGCGCCCCGAGCAGGCGATCCTCGGGCTGCGCAAGCATCTCGAGTTGTTCGCGAATTTCCGCCCGGCGATCTGCTATCCGCAGCTCGTCGATGCTTCGCCGTTGAAGCCGGAGCTCGTCGCGGGCCTCGACATCCTGATCGTGCGCGAACTGAACGGCGACATCTACTTCGGCCAGCCGCGCGGCGTGCGCGCGGCGCCGGACGGCCCGTTCGCCGGCGAGCGCGAAGGTTTCGACACGATGCGCTATTCGGAGCCGGAAGTGCGCCGCATCGCGCACGTCGCGTTCCAGGCCGCGCAAAAGCGCGCGAAGAAGCTGCTGTCGGTCGACAAGTCGAACGTGCTGGAAACGTCGCAGTTCTGGCGCGACATCATGATCGACGTGTCGAAGGAGTACGCGGACGTCGAGCTGTCGCACATGTACGTCGACAACGCGGCGATGCAGCTCGCGAAGGCGCCGAAGCAGTTCGACGTGATCGTCACCGGCAACATGTTCGGCGACATCTTGTCGGACGAAGCGTCGATGCTGACGGGCTCGATCGGCATGCTGCCGTCGGCATCGCTCGACAAGCACAATAAGGGCCTGTACGAGCCGTCGCACGGTTCGGCGCCGGATATCGCCGGCAAGGGCATCGCGAACCCGCTCGCGACGATCCTGTCGGCCGCGATGCTGCTGCGTTACTCGCTGAATCGCGCCGAGCAGGCCGATCGCATCGAGCGCGCGGTGAAAACGGTGCTCGAACAGGGTTACCGCACCGGCGACATCGCGACGCCGGGCTGCAAGCAGGTCGGCACGGCCGCGATGGGCGATGCGGTGGTCGCCGCGCTGTAAGCGCATGGCGATGAAGTGCGGTAATTGATTCATGTGGAAAAGGGCGCGAACGGGCCGTCAAAATCGGCTGGTTCGCGTGCGGTTGGCCGTTGTGCGGGCCACCGGCTTTGTGTAGACTCGAATGATGGCGCTGATTTCCCTGATCTCCCCGGTCCTGAAACTCCACGGCAACACTGCCCGTGCGGGTGCGCGCGCCATCGTCATCACGAAAACCATTACCACGAAAACGATCATTAAACGCTGATCGCCGTCGTGCCCGCCTGTTTCCCCGCGCGGTCACGCGGGGACGGAAATGGCGGGGAAGCTCCATTCAAAGCAAAGGGTTAGTCATGAACGTAGGTCTCGTAGGTTGGCGCGGCATGGTCGGCAGCGTCCTGATGCAGCGCATGCAGGAAGAGGGCGATTTCGACCTGATCGAACCGGTGTTTTTCAGCACCAGCAACACGGGCGGCAAGGCGCCGTCGTTCGCGAAAAACGAGACCACGCTCAAGGACGCGACCAACGTCGACGAGCTGAAGAAGTGCGACGTGATCATCACGTGCCAGGGCGGCGACTACACGAACGACGTGTTCCCGAAGCTGCGCGCGGCCGGCTGGAACGGCTACTGGATCGACGCGGCATCGTCGCTGCGGATGCAGGACGACGCGGTCATCATCCTCGATCCGGTCAACCTCGACGTGATCAAGGACGCGCTCGTCAAGGGCACGAAGAACTTCATCGGCGGCAACTGCACGGTCAGCCTGATGCTGATGGCGCTCGGCGGCCTGTTCCGCGAGAACCTCGTCGACTGGATCACCGCGATGACCTACCAGGCCGCATCGGGCGCGGGCGCGCAGAACATGCGCGAGCTGCTGTCGCAGATGGGCACGCTGAACGGCGCGGTGCAGGAACAGCTCGCCGATCCGGCTTCCGCGATCCTCGACATCGACCGCCGCGTGCTGGCCGCGATGAACAGCGACGCGATGCCGACGAGCCACTTCGGCGTGCCGCTCGCCGGTTCGCTGATTCCGTGGATCGACAAGGATCTCGGCAACGGGATGTCGAAGGAAGAGTGGAAGGGCGGCGCGGAAACCAACAAGATCCTCGGCAAGCCGGCGATGGGCGAGCCGGGTTCGATCCCGGTAGACGGCCTGTGCGTGCGGATCGGCGCGATGCGCTGCCACTCGCAGGCGCTGACGATCAAGCTGAAGAAGGACGTGCCGCTCGACGAGATCAACGGCATCCTCGCCTCGGCGAACGACTGGGTGAAGGTCGTGCCGAACGAGCGTGAAGCGTCGATGCGCGACCTGTCGCCGGCGAAGATCACCGGCACGCTGACGGTGCCGGTCGGCCGCCTGCGCAAGCTCGCGATGGGCGGCGAATACCTGTCGGCGTTCACGGTCGGCGACCAGTTGCTGTGGGGCGCGGCCGAGCCGCTGCGCCGCATGCTGCGCATCCTGCTCGACAAGTAAGCACGCCGGCTGTCCGGCCCGCGGGCCGGCTGCACGATACGACGCGCCGCGTCGGCCTCGAGATTCGGGGCCGGCGCGGCGCGTTTTTCATGCGCGATTCAGCGCAGGTTCAGCAGCGTGTGGTCGACGGTTTGCTGGGTCTTGATCGTCTGCGCATTCGCCTGGTAATTCCGGCCTTTCCGGCATGGGCGAGCGCGGGGTCGACATGTGCCGATTCCTGTTTGAAGGCGATCGTATCGACGGGAATTATTGGGTCTGTGTAATTTTGTGTGATGCAATTGAATTAATGCAGAAAAAATCGATTTTGTATGGGCAATGGAGCGTGCGGAAGGCGGCCAAAGCCATACGGAGCGGGGGTTTGGCGGTGTGGATTTTTATTTCTCCTATAAGAGAGGGAAATTGCCTTCTTATCGACGAATTGGAATTGATTGGAGCGGAGTGGGGCGTCGGTCGAAATGGGTTTTGATTTTTACGGCTGCTCATTCATTAACGACGGGCGAGGTGAATTGTCGGGGCCGCGTTTTCGATTCTGTCGCTGCGTCCCTGCGGCGGACGCCCGCTGAGCGCAAGAAAGCTGCGTCATTCGAGCGGGGCGCGAGGCTGCCGCGAGACGGCTTTCAACTGAGGTACGCAGGTCGTTTTGACCGATCGGGTACATGGGCTGCGGGCACGCGGACTCGCGCGGCACGAGCGCCCGCCTGCGCCCGGCCGTACCCCGGCCGTACGTGTCGGGCGACGAATTCGGCCGGAATCCGATCGTGTGAAGTAAACTACGCGGTTACGACGCACAGACCCGCCGAAAGCGTCGCGTTCCGCGCGACGCTTTTGCATTTCTGCGGCACTTTATTGACGCTTCCAACCGCGAATCCGAGCCGCGCCCGTGCGCGGCGATAGAGCCAACGATGTCCCGAATTTCCTTGTTTCCGCGCCGGTCCCGTCTGTCGCGCGCCGTGCGTGGCGCGCTGGCGATCCTGGCGCTCGGCGCAGCCGCATCGGCGTGGGCCGTCGGCACCGGCGACCTGCCGGCATCCGGCGTTGGCGCCGCCGCACCGCTTACCGTGACGGTCCAGCCGGGCCAGTCGCTGAACGACATCGCGAAGGCGGCCACGCAATCGCACGATCCGGCCGTGCTCGCGCGCGCCGGGCGTGCGCTGTTCGACGCCAATCCGCAGGCGTTCATGAAGCGCGATGCGAGCCGTTTGAAAGTCGGCGCGACGCTGACGGTGCCCGCGCTCGACGCCACCGGCGCGGCGCTCGCGCCGGCCGGCGCATCCGCTGCGTCGGGTACGGCGGCCGCGTCCGCGCCCGCCGCCGCATCGGGCGGGGCGGCGATCGCGCAGTACGGCGCATCCGCGCCGCATCCCGGTTCGGCCGCGCAACCCGCGCCGGTGGCGCCGGCCGCGCATGCGGCTTCGGCGAGCGGGGCGAGTGCCGCGACGGCGGCAGCGGCGGGCGCGTCCGTTTCGAGCGGCGTTTCGGCGTCGATCGGCGCGTCGGCTACCCATGGCGCGTCGGCTGTCGATGGCACGCAGCCGGCTGCGCCCACGGGCGGTGCGAGCGGTCCGCATGTATGGAGCGGTGCGATCCAGTCGGCGCCGTCGTCCGCGAGCGAGGCCACGGCGCAGTCAGTGCCGGGCAACCCCGTTTCCGGCGTGCGCGAGCCGGCCGGCGCAGCGCCCGCGGTGGGTGCGTCGCAGCCGCGGCCGTCGAGCCTGCAGCAATTGCTTGCGTTGAAGAACCGCGTGCTGATGGAGTTGCAAAAGCACGGCATCGGCAAGCCGGCGACGACGACCGGCGTCGCGCCTGCTCCGGCGCCCGCCGCGCCGCGTGCGGCCGCGAATGACGCGGGTGCATCGGCCGCTGCAGCAAGGGCGGACGAAGCCGCGTCGGGTGTGGCAGCCAGTGCGCCGCAACCGGCATCGGCTTCCGTGCAACCGGTCGCGCCTGTCGCGACTCCGGCACGTCGTACCGAACAGATGGACTGGCGCCCGGCCGCCGCGGCCGGCGCTGCCGTGATCGTGCTCGCGGCCGGCTTCGCATGGCGCAAGCGCCGGAAGGGGCGCCGCGCGGGTGAGGCGGGTTCTGCTGCGACCGCGGCTGCAGTAGGCGCCGCCGCGGCTGCAGAAGCGCAAGCCGCGCCGTCCGTCGAACGCGAACTGCCGATCACGCCCGAGATGCCGGTCGCACGCGATGCGGCAGCCGACATGAATCTCGCCGAGGCGACTGCTGCCGCGGCGGAGACGATCGAGCCGCCGGCAGCGGATACGTCGCCCGCGCCCGAAATGGCGGCGCTGCGCGACGAGTCGCCCGAATTGCCGGCTGCTGACGCTGTCGCGTCGGCCGCGAACGAGGTGACCCCGGTTTCGGCTGAGACCCCGCACGACGCAGAACCGGCGGAAGAACCTCCTGCCGCCGATGAGCCGGCCGAGCCGACCGTCGCACCTACCGCACCTGCTGCGCCTTCGAGCACCGACGCGCAGCACGCGGCACTGATGCAGAACGCGATCAGCGCGCTCAACAGTCTCGACATGCCGTTGCCGCCGCGGACGGGGGACGAGCCGTCGACGGCGGCGGAGGAACCGTCTGCGCGCGCACCGCAGTCCGACGCCGATGAAATTGCAACTAACGGTCAAGCCGCCCAGCACCCGCCGATGAGTGCGGCTGAAACGACACCGGAACATCCAGCCGACCAGGACGACGAGTTCGACTGGGATCCGGACGCGGCGACGCCTGTCGGCCAGGCGGGTATCCCGCCTGCGACAACTTCGCTGCCGCCGCTTGGCGGCGCGCAGTTCGGCGCGCTGAAGCTCGACTTCGATCTCGACCTCCCGTCCACGCCGGGCGTCGCGTTGCCCGCGCTCACGCCGGACGAGCTCGCGCGCATCGCCCGCAACAAGCTCGACCTCGCGGCCGAGTACGTCGAACTGGGCGACCTGTCCGGCGCGCGGACGCTGCTGCAGGAAGTGGTCGACGCGAACGACGCCGCGACGCGCGACGATGCCCGCGCGCTGCTCGCGAAACTGGCGGACGAGGCGTGATGCGGATCGCGCTGGGCATCCAGTACGACGGCGCGGCGTTCTGCGGCTGGCAGGCGCAGCCGCACGGCAAGACCGTGCAGGACCGGCTCGAACATGCGCTGGCCGAGTTCGCGCGGGTGCCGCTGCATACGACGGTGGCCGGGCGGACCGATACCGGCGTGCACGGGCTCGGGCAGGTCGTGCATTTCGACACGGATCTCGAGCGTGAGGTGTTCTCGTGGGTGCGCGGCACCAATGCGTTCCTGCCGCCGACCGTGTCGGTGCAGTGGGCGAAGCCGATGCCGGACACGTTCCATGCGCGCTTCTCGGCGTTCGAGCGCACCTATTACTACGCGCTGTACGTGCATCCGGTGCGTTCGCCGATGCTGGCCGGGCGCGCGGGCTGGATCCACACGCCGCTCGATGACGACGCGATGCGCGCCGCCGCCGCGCACCTGATCGGCGAGCACGACTTTTCGTCGTTCCGGTCGTCGGAATGCCAGTCGAAGACGCCGGTCAAACACCTGTATCAGATCGACGTGCGGCGCGCGGGGCATTTCCTCCATTTCCGCTTCCGCGCGAACGCGTTCCTGCATCACATGGTGCGTAACCTGATGGGCTGTCTCGTCGCGGTCGGGCGCGGCCGCTATCCGGCCGACTGGCTCGCCGACGTGCTGGCCGGTCGCGACCGCAACCTCGCGGCCCCGACGTTCATGGCCGACGGGCTGTACCTCGCCCACGTCGGCTACCCGGCGGAATTCGCCGTCCCGCCCGCGCAGCTCGGCAGCGTGCCGTGGAGCAGCGTCTGGGCGGATCTGGACCCACAAACATGACGGAGCACGCCGTGTCTTCTTCGACTTCCGCCGCGGCCGTCCTGCCGCCGCGCACGCGCATCAAGCTGTGCGGGCTGTCGCGCCCCGAGGACGTGCTGCACGCGGCGGCGCTCGGCGCCGACGCGATCGGCCTCGTGTTTTACCCGAAGAGCCCGCGCGCGGTGACGATCGCGCAGGCGGCCGAGCTGGCGAGCCTGGCGCCGCCGTTCGTGTCGGTGGTCGGGCTGTTCGTGAATGCGACGGAAGCCGAGATCGAAGCCGTCGTGCGCGACGTGCCGCTCACGATGCTGCAGCTCCACGGCGACGAGACGCCGGCGCAGTGCGACGCGCTCGGCCGCGCGGCCCGCCTGCCGTGGCTTCGCGCGGTTCGCGTCGGCCCCTCGACGCAGCGTGCCGATTTGGTAGAATCGGCTCTTCATTATTCGAAAGCGCGCGGCCTCCTGTTCGACACTTTGGTGCCGGATTACGGCGGTAGCGGCAAGGTCTTCGATTGGTCTCTTATTCCCGCAGAGCTCGCGCGTCGGGCCGTTTTGAGTGGTGGCTTGAACGCGCAAAACGTCGGTGATGCGATCCGCCAGCTGTGTCCGTTTGCTGTCGATGTCTCGAGTGGCATCGAAGTGGAGGGCGCGAAGGGCGTGAAGGATCACGCCCGGATGGCGGCGTTCGTACGCGCGGTGCGCGAAGCGGACGCCGGGTGATGCAAGCCGGTGCGGCCCCGAAAGCGGGCGCACCGACCGATCGAGAGAGACACCATGTACAACCTTCCTGATGATCGCGGCCATTTCGGCCCGTATGGCGGCGTGTTCGTCGCCGAGACGCTGATTCACGCGCTGGACGAACTGCGCGCGGCGTATGAAAAGTTCCAGAACGATCCCGACTTCGTCGCCGAATTCGAGCGCGAGCTGAAGTATTTCGTCGGCCGCCCGTCGCCGATCTATCACGCGCAGCGCTGGAGCGAGATGCTCGGCGGCGCGCAGATCTACCTGAAGCGCGAGGACCTGAACCACACGGGTGCGCACAAGATCAACAACGTGATCGGCCAGGCGCTGCTCGCCAAGCGCATGGGCAAGAAGCGCGTGATCGCGGAAACGGGCGCCGGCCAGCACGGCGTCGCGACCGCGACGATCTGCGCGCGCTTCGGGATGGAATGCGTCGTCTACATGGGCTCGGAGGACGTGCGCCGGCAGGCCGCGAACGTCTACCGGATGAAGCTGCTGGGCGCGACGGTCGTGCCGGTCGAATCGGGTTCGCGCACGCTGAAGGATGCGCTGAACGAAGCGATGCGCGACTGGGTCACGAACATCGAAAGCACGTTCTACATCATCGGCACGGTCGCGGGCCCGCACCCGTACCCGATGATGGTGCGCGACTTCCAGCGCGTGATCGGCGACGAGTGCAAGGTGCAGATGCCGGAACTCGCCGGCCGGCAGCCGGATGCCGTGATCGCCTGCGTCGGCGGCGGGTCGAACGCGATGGGCATCTTCTATCCGTACATCGACGACCAATCGGTGCAGCTGATCGGCGTCGAAGCGGCCGGCGACGGCCTCGACACGGGCCATCACGCGGCATCGCTGATCGCCGGCAGCCCGGGCGTGCTGCACGGCAACCGCACCTACCTGCTGCAGGACGACAACGGCCAGATCATCGAGACGCATTCGGTGTCGGCGGGCCTCGACTATCCGGGCGTCGGCCCCGAGCACGCATGGCTGAAGGACAGCGGCCGCGCGCAGTACGTGCCGATCACCGACGATGAAGCGTTGAAGGCGTTCCACGACTGCTGCCGGATCGAGGGAATCATCCCCGCGCTCGAGTCGAGCCACGCGATCGCGTATGGCGTGAAGCTCGCGCCGACGTTGCCGAAGGACAAGATCCTGCTCGTCAACCTGTCGGGCCGCGGCGACAAGGACATGCACACGGTCGCCGAGCGATCGGGCATCGAGCTCTGACCCCGACCGATGCGTGACCTAATCGAAGAGCCGGGCGGCGGCGCCGCGAGCGAGGCGGAGGCGGTTCAGCCCGCCGCTGCCGTGCCGCGCGCGCTGCCGTCCGGTATCGAACTGCACAACCGCGATTTCCTGACCGATGCCGCGCACCTGCCGGACGCGTCGATCGACCTGATCGTCGCCGATCCGCCGTACGGGCTCGGCAAGGACTACGGCAACGATTCGGACAAGCGCTCGGGCGACGATTTCCTCGCGTGGACGCGCGGGTGGCTCGAACTGGCGATTCCGAAGCTGAAGCCGAGCGGGTCGATGTACATCTTCTGCACGTGGCAGTACGCGCCGGAAATCTTCAGTTTCCTGAAGACGCAGCTCACGATGGTCAACGAGATCATCTGGGACCGGCGCGTGCCGAGCATGGGCGGCACGACGCGCCGTTTCACGTCGGTGCACGACAACATCGGCTTTTTCGCGGTTTCCAAGGCGTATTACTTCGATCTCGATCCGGTCCGCATCCCGTACGACGCCGACACGAAGAAGGCCCGCTCGCGCAAGCTGTTCGAGGGCAGCAAGTGGCTGGAGATGGGCTACAACCCGAAGGACGTCTGGTCGGTCTCGCGCCTGCACCGGCAGCACGCGGAGCGCGTCGATCATCCGACCCAGAAGCCGCTCGAAATCATCGAGCGGATGGTGCTCGCGAGCTGCCCGCCGGGCGGCCGCGTGCTCGATCCGTTCATGGGCAGCGGCACGACCGCGGTGGCCTGCGCACGGCAGGGGCGCGACTTCGTCGGCTACGAGATCAACGAAAGCTATTGTGCGATCGCGCACGAGCGCGTGAGCGCGCTCGCCGCGCCGGCGTGCGCGTGAATCGCGCCGCCGCATCGCCGAACGCATCTAGGAAAAATTGCCATGTCCCGTATTCAGCAGACCTTCGCCGCGCTCGCCGAACAAGGCCGTAAGGGCCTGATCCCGTTCATCACGGCCGGCGACCCCGATCCCGCGAAAACCGTCGAATTCATGCACGCGCTCGCCGCAGGCGGCGCGGACGTGATCGAACTCGGCGTGCCGTTCTCCGATCCGATGGCCGACGGCCCCGTGATCCAGCGCTCGTCGGAACGCGCGCTCGCGCGCGGCGTCACGTTGAAGAGCGTGCTCGCCGACGTGAAGCGTTTTCGCGAAACCGACCCCAAAACCCCCGTCGTGCTGATGGGGTATGCGAACCCGATCGAACGGATGGGCGTCGACACGTTCGCGGCCGAAGCGCACGCGGCTGGCGTCGACGGCGTACTGGTGGTCGACTATCCGCCGGAAGAGGCGGGCGTGTTCGCGGAAAAGATGCGTGCCGCGCAGATCGATCCGATCTTCCTGCTCGCGCCCACGTCGACCGACGAACGCATCGCCGACGTCGGCAAGATCGCGAGCGGCTACGTGTATTACGTGTCGCTCAAGGGGGTGACCGGCGCGGGAAATCTGGATGTTTCGAGCATTGCGGGTAAAATCCCGGCCATCAAGTCGCGCGTGCCGGTTCCGGTGGGCGTCGGCTTCGGCATCCGCGACGCCGAAACGGCGCGCGCGGTGGCCGAAGTATCGGACGCCGTCGTGATCGGCAGCCGCCTCGTGCAACTGCTCGAGAGCGCCGCGCCGGAAGGTGCCGCCGCCGCGCTGAAGTCGTTCATCGCCGAGCTGCGCGCCGCCCTGGACGGTGCCGGCAACACGGCGCGGTAAACACAACACAGGAAGCGGGAACGGGCCGGTCGGCCCGCCCCGCCACGGAACAGGAAACCATACGATGAGCTGGCTCGACAAACTGTTGCCGCCGAAGATCAAGCAGACCGACCCGAAAAGCCGCAAGGGCATTCCGGAAGGCCTGTGGGTCAAGTGCCCGTCCTGCGAGGCCGTTCTCTATCGCAACGACGTGGACGCGAACCTGCACGTGTGCCCGAAGTGCGATCACCACATGCGCATCGGCGCGCGCGAGCGCCTCGACGGGCTGCTCGATCCGGAAGGCCGCTATGAAATCGGCCAGGAAATCGTGCCGGTCGACTCGCTGAAGTTCAAGGACAGCCGCAAGTACCCCGATCGTCTGAAAGAAGCGATGGACGAAACCGGCGAAACCGACGCGATGGTCGTGATGGGCGGCGCGATCCACACGCTGCCCGTCGTCGCGGCCTGCTTCGAGTTCTCGTTCATGGGCGGCTCGATGGGTTCGGTCGTCGGCGAGCGCTTCGCGCGCGGCGCGCAGAACGCGCTGGAGCAGCACGTGCCGTTCATCTGCTTCACCGCGTCGGGCGGCGCCCGGATGCAGGAGAGCCTGCTGTCGCTGATGCAGATGGCCAAGACCACCGCGATGCTGACCAAGCTGGCCGAAGCGAAGCTGCCGTTCATCTCGGTGCTGACCGACCCGACGATGGGCGGCGTGTCGGCGAGCTTCGCGTTTCTCGGCGACGTCGTGATCGCCGAGCCGAAGGCGCTGATCGGCTTCGCCGGCCCGCGCGTGATCGAGCAGACGGTCCGCGAGAAGCTTCCGGAAGGCTTCCAGCGCGCCGAATTCCTGCTGAAGACGGGCGCGATCGACATGATCGTCGACCGTCGCAAGATGCGCGACGAGATCGCGCAGTTGCTCGCGCTGCTGCAGCGACAGCCGGCCGACGCGCTGGCCTGACCGGCGCAAGGTTGTGACTCTGCGCGTCGCCTGGCTTCAGCGTCAGGCGGCGCGCTTCGTTTTTTGGCGTAGTGGCGGTACCGATCCAGATTTGATCCGATGAGCACTTTTCCCACTCTCGACGCGTGGCTTTCGCATCTCGAACGCGCGCACCCGGTCGGCATCGACATGGGCCTGACCCGCATCGGGCAGGTCAAGGCGGCGCTGCAGCTCGAATTCGCGTGCCCGGTGATCACCGTCGGCGGCACGAACGGCAAGGGCTCGACCTGCGCGTTCCTCGAGACGATCCTCGTGCGCGCGGGCTACAAGGTCGGCTGCCATACGTCGCCGCACCTGCTCGAATTCAACGAGCGCGCGCGCGTGAACGGGCAGAACGTGACCGACGACGAACTGCTGCCGCACTTCGAGGCCGTCGAAGCCGCGCGCACGTCGCTGGCCGAACCGGTGTCGCTCACGTATTTCGAATTCACGACGCTCGCGATCCTGCATCTGTTCGCGTCGCGCGGGCTCGATGCGGTGATCCTCGAAGTCGGCCTCGGCGGCCGGCTCGATGCGGTGAACATCATCGATACCGATTGCGCGATCGTCACGAGCATCGACATCGACCACACCGAATACCTCGGCGACACGCGCGAGAAGATCGCGTTCGAGAAGGCCGGGATCTTCCGCGCGGGCAAGCCGGCGATCTGCGGCGATCCGGCCGCGCCGCAAACGCTGATCGACCACGCCGAAGCGATCGGCGCCGATCTGTGGCTGGTCGGCCGCGATTTCCGCTACGAGGCGCAGGCGGGCGCCGAGCGTCAGCAATGGAGCTACCTTGGCCGCGACAAGCGTTATCCGGCGCTCGCTTATCCGGCGTTGCGCGGCGCGAATCAGCTGATCAATGCGTCGGCCGCGCTTGCCGCGCTCGAGGCGCTGCGCCCGGTGCTGCCGGTGTCCGCGCAGGACATCCGGCTCGGGCTGGCGAACGTCGAGCTGCCGGGGCGTTTCCAGGTGCTGCCCGGCAAGCCGGCGATCGTGCTCGACGTCGCGCACAACCCGCATGCGTCGGCCGTGCTCGAGCAGAACCTCGGCAACATGGGCTTCTTCCCTTACACGTACGCGGTGTTCGGCGCGATGCACGACAAGGACATCGACGGTGTGCTGCGGCACCTGAAGGGCGAGATCGACCACTGGTGCGTGACCGACCTGCCGCTGCCGCGCGCGGCCTCGGCGGAGCAGCTCGAAGCCGCGCTGCGCAAGGCTGGCGTGGAGGAGGGGCCCGATTCGAGCGTGACGCGCTACGCGTCGCCCGCGGAAGCGTTTCGCGATGCACTAAAAAGAGCATCCGAGAATGATAGAATCGTGGTTTTCGGCAGTTTCCATACGGTTGCCGGCGTGCTGGCCTACCGTAAATCGCAGCAACACTGACTGACGGGCAGTTTCGGACTCAGCCATTCATGGGAATTTTCTCGTTCGGCAAGAAAGACGACGACGCGCCCCCGCGGCGCGGCGGTCGCACCGGGGCCTCCCGGAACGTGCGCACGGAGCGCACTGAGCGCGTCGAGCGACGCTCGCGCCGTACCGAGCGTCCGGAATCGGATGCCCTGCTCCTCGATCCGACCCTTCCAGAAAAGCAACGCGCGCGCCGTCGCCTCGTCGGCGCGATCGCGCTCGTCGTGGCCGCGGTGATCGTCCTGCCGATGGTGCTCGATTCGCACCCGAAGCCGGTCACCGACGACATCGCGATCGACATCCCGAACCGGCCCGCGCATCAGGCGGTCGCGCCGCGCGACGACGATGTGTCCGACGTGCAGGCAGGCGTCGCGCATGACGAACCGCCGGCCTCCGACACGACCGTTGCGGCCGCACCGGCGCCCGCACCCGCGCCGAAGGATGCCGCCAAGCCGGTGGCGAAACCCGATACGACCACCACCGCGAGCGTGACGCCGCCGAAGCCCGCGCCGAAGCCGGCCGCAGCGCCCGCGCCGAAACCTGCCGCGCCGAAGCCCGCCACCGTCGCGAATGACGGCGCCGCGAGCCCGGACAGCGGCGACGCATCGTCGCCGGCGTCGCCGGCCGGTGCGCGCTTCGCGGTACAGCTCGGCTCGTTCAAGGACGACGCGACGGCCCGTTCGTGGGCGACCAAGTTGAAATCGGCGGGCGTGCCCGCATATGTCGAGCATCGCAAGCAGGCAGACGGCAGCACGGCTACACTGTTGCGTGCCGGCCCGTTCGCGGATCGCTCGGCGGCCTCCGCCGCGATCGCGAAGGTGCGCGAAGCCGGCCTGACGCAGTAAGGCCACGATGCTGACGGCTTTCGACTACGCTGTATTGGCGGTGATCGTGTTGTCGGCGCTGCGCGGTGCGTGGCGCGGCTTCGTGTCCGAGATTTTCGGGCTGATCGGCTGGATCGCGGCGATCGTGATCGCGGGCCGCTACGTCGGGATGGTCGTGCCGTACATTCCGGCGAACTGGCCGGGCGGCGCGCTGACGCAGTGGGTGATCGCCTTCGCGTTGCTCGTGATCGGCGTCGTGCTGGTCGCCGGCGTGGCGAACGCGCTGCTGTCGCGGATCGCGCAGGCGAGTGGCCTGGGCGGCGTCGACCGCTCGCTGGGCATGATGTTCGGGCTCGTCCGCGGCTGTGTGCTGGTGGTGCTGCTGGTCGCGGCGGCCGGGCTGACCGAACTGCCCAAACAGGATTTCTGGCGCAATGCGCTATTGCGTCCTTTTGCCGAACAGGGCGTGCGCGAGCTGAAGCAGCTCCTGCCCGACGGCATGGCCCAGTACGTACGCGTGTGACGACGCGGCCGGGCAGGACGGAACCGATTTTGTCATTCTGAAGGACATGCCATGTGCGGCATCGTAGGCGTTATCTCCCAATCCCCGGTCAATCAGCTGATCTATGACAGCCTGCTGCTGCTGCAGCATCGCGGTCAGGACGCGGCGGGCATTGCGACGGCGGATGGCAGCAATTTCCACATGTACAAGGCGAACGGCATGGTGCGCGACGTGTTCCGCACGCGCAACATGCGCAGTCTGCCCGGCACCTACGGCATCGGCCAGGTGCGCTACCCGACGGCCGGCTCGGCGTCGAGCGAGGCCGAGGCGCAGCCGTTCTACGTGAACGCGCCGTTCGGGATCATCCTCGCGCACAACGGCAACCTGACGAACTGGATGCAGCTGAAGGACGAGATGTTCCGGATCGACCGCCGGCACATCAACACCAACTCCGACAGCGAAGTGCTGCTCAACGTGTTCGCGCACGAGCTGCAACTGTCGACCACGGGCCTCGAGCTCGATCCGGCGTCGGTGTTCAAGGCGGTCTCGGGCGTGCATCGCCGCCTGCAGGGTTCGTACGCGATCGTGTCGCTGATCGCCGGCTACGGCCTGCTCGCGTTCCGCGACCCGTTCGGCATCCGCCCGCTCTGCATCGGCAAGCTCGAAACCGAGCACGGCACCGAATGGATGGTCGCGTCGGAGTCGGTGGCGGTCGAAGGCATCGGTTTCGAATTCGTGCGTGACCTGGAGCCGGGCGAAGCCGTCTTCATCGACAAGGCCGGCAACTTCCACAGCCAGCAGTGCGCGGAGAACCCGACGCTGAATCCGTGCATGTTCGAATACGTGTATCTGGCCCGTCCGGATTCGTGCCTCGACGGCGTGCCGGTCTACAACGTGCGCCTGCGCATGGGCGACTATCTCGCCGAGAAGATCAAGCGCGAACTGCCGAACGTGCCGATCGACGTCGTGATGCCGATTCCCGATTCGTCGCGCCCGGCCGCGATGCAGGTCGCCGCGAAGCTCGGCGTCGAGTATCGCGAAGGCTTCTTCAAGAACCGCTATGTCGGCCGCACCTTCATCATGCCGGGGCAGGCGGTGCGCAAGAAGTCGGTGCGCCAGAAGCTCAACGCGATGAGCATCGAGTTCAAGGACAAGCACGTGCTGATCGTCGACGATTCGATCGTGCGCGGCACGACCTCGCACGAAATCGTGCAGATGGCGCGCGATGCGGGCGCGAAGTCGGTGATCTTCGCGTCGGCGGCGCCGCCCGTGAAGTTCCCGAACGTATACGGCATCGACATGCCGACGCGCGGTGAGCTCGTCGCGCACGGCCGCACCGACGAGGAAGTCGCGAAGATCATCGGTGCCGATCATTTGATCTATCAGGACGTCGACGATCTGCGCCGCGCGGTGCGCGACATCAACCCGAAGCTCGAGCGCTTCGAGGCGTCGTGTTTCGACGGCAACTACATCACCGGCGCGGTGACGCCCGAGTACCTCGATGCGATCGAGCGCGCGCGCCTCACGCCGGCGTCGCAGGCCGATCGAGACACGGCCGGCGACACCGAGCGTTCGCAGATGAACCTGCAGCTGTCGGTCGAGTAACGCCGGCGCACGCTTTGATCGAGGCGTGATAGGATGTGGCCTTGCGTCGATTTGATATCAGCTTGCGGACGCGGGGCAACTTCCCAAAACAGCTAAAGCGAAGGCCGGCGGCAGCCGGCCCGAGTCGATCGCTGTCGTACCGCACCCGAAGCCCGCTGATGCCGACGCATAGCGGGCTTTTTGCTTTTTGGCCTCGGTTTTGACCGACGCCGCGCCTCATGCACGACCGTCGGCGCGGCCCTCGAATACGGAAAACGGAACATGGACGACTCCCTCAACTTCGACACGCTCGCGGTGCGCGCGGGCACGCTGCGCAGCGACTTCAACGAGCATTCGGAAGCGCTGTTCCTCACGTCGAGCTTCTGCTTCTCGAGCGCGGCCGACGCGGCCGAGCGTTTTGCGAATTCGGAAGACTATTTCACGTATTCGCGCTTCACGAATCCGACCGTCACCATGTTCCAGGAGCGTCTCGCGGCGCTCGAGGGCGGCGAGGCGTGCATCGCGACGGCGTCGGGCATGGCCGCGATCATGTCGGTCGTGATGTCCGCGCTGCAGGCGGGCGACCACCTCGTCAGCTCGCGCAGCCTGTTCGGCTCGACGCTCGGAATGTTCTCGCAGATCTTCAGCAAGTTCGGGATCACGACGACCTTCGTCGACCCGACCGACCTGAACGCGTGGCAGGAAGCGGTGCGGCCGGAAACGAAGATGTTCTTCCTCGAGACGCCGTCGAACCCGCTGACCGAACTCGCGGACATCGAGGCGATCGGCAAGATCGCGAAGGCGGCGAACGCGCTGTTCGTCGTCGACAACTGTTTCTGCAGCCCGGTGCTGCAGCAGCCGCTGAAGCTCGGCGCGGACGTGGTGATGCACTCGGCGACGAAATTCCTCGACGGGCAAGGCCGCGTGCTCGGCGGCGCGCTGGTCGGCTCGAAGGAATTCATCATGGGCAAGGTGTTCCCGTTCGTGCGCAGCGCGGGCCCGACGCTGTCGGCATTCAACGCATGGGTGCTGCTGAAGGGGATGGAGACGCTGTCGCTGCGGGTCGACAAGCAATCGGCGAACGCGCTGGAAATCGCGCGCTGGCTCGACGCGCATCCGGCGGTCGCGCGCGTGTTCTATCCGGGGCTCGAATCGCATCCGCAACATGAACTCGCGAAGCGTCAGCAGAAGGCGGGCGGCGCGATCGTGTCGTTCGAGCTGAAGGGCGACACGCCCGAGCAGCAGCGCGCGAACGCATGGCGCGTGATCGACGGCACGAAGCTGGTGTCGATCACCGGCAACCTCGGCGACACGCGCACGACGATCACGCATCCGGCCACCACGACGCACGGCCGCATCACGCCGGAAGCGCGCGCGGCGGCGGGGATCACCGAGGGGCTGATCCGCCTCGCGGTCGGCCTCGAGCACGCAGCCGACGTTCGCGCTGATCTGGCGCGTGGTCTGGGCGGCTGAGCGATACAGCCGGTTTTCGCTCGGCATCGGTGAAACGGGCCGCTCTCGAGAGAGAGCGGCCCGTTGTCGTTTCTGCGCATGCCGTCGCGCGCGTGTTGTGCCGTCGTCAGCCGGCGGTGTGCCCTGATGGTGCGGCGCGCATCGCGTCCACCATCCAGCGCAGCGTTTCGTCGAGCGGCGTGACCGGTAATTCGCCCACCGCGCGCCGCAGTTTGTCGCGCGACCCGCTCAGGCTTTTCACTTCGTTGTGCCGCACGAAGCGCGGATCGATCGTCACGTCGATCACGTAGCCGGCGATCCGCGACAGCATCGCCAGTACTTCCTTCAGCGAATACGCACGCTCGGAGCACACGTTGAACGTCTCGCCGGCCGGCGCGGCTTCGACCAGCTTCAGATAGGCGGCGGTCACGTCGCGCACGTCGGAGAAATCGCGGCTCACGTCGAGGTTGCCGAGCGAGATCCGCGGCGCGTTGCTCGCATAGTGCGCGACGAGCTTCGGCACCAGATACGCATCGCTCTGGCCGACACCCGTGTAGTTGAATGGCCGCGCGATCACGATCGGCAGCCGGTCGGCCCACAGCTTCGCCGCATATTCCATCGCGAGCTTGCTGATCGCGTAGTCGTTCGCCGGCGCGGGCGCGACGGTTTCGTCGAGCACGCCGGCCGTCGAGTTGCCGTAGATGTTCGCGCTGCTTGCCAGCAGCACCGCCGACGGGCGGCGGTCGAGGCCGGCCAGCGCCGCCAGCAGGTTGCGCGTGCCGACGATGTTGACCGCGTAGGTCTGCGTCGGTTCGTCGTCGGCGACATGCGCACGGGCGGCGAGATGCACGACCGCGTCGGGCCGTGCGTCGGCAGCGGCCGCGCGCATGGCTTCCGCGTCGAGCAGGTCGACGGGCAGCAGCGTGCAGTGTGCGAATGCCGGATCGGCGGGACGCGGCGTGCCGGGCGCGACCGTGCCCCAGACGTCATAGCCGGCCGCCTGCAGGCGTTCGGCCATGTGGCGACCGGTGAAACCCGTCAGGCCCGTGACGAACGCACGGCGCGACGGACGCCCGGTTTCAGAACGTGTCATGGTGTTGGTTCCGCGTCAAATCCGCTTCGACCATCATCTGACAAAGTTGTTCGAGCGTCGTTTTGGGTGCCCAGCCCAGTTTGCTTTTCGCCTTATCCGCGCAACCGATCAGCAGGTCGACTTCGGCAGGACGGTAGAACTTCGGGTTCACTTCGACGAGCACGTTGCCGGTCGCCGCATCGAGGCCGCGTTCCTGCTCGCCCTTGCCGGTCCATTCGATCTGGTAGCCGGCCGCCGCGAACGCCATCCGCACGAAGTCGCGCACGGTTTCGGTGCGGTTGGTCGCCAGCACGTAGGTGTCGGGTTCGTCGGCCTGCAGCATGCGCCACATGCCTTCGACGTATTCGAGCGCAAAGCCCCAGTCGCGCTTCGCGTCGAGATTGCCGAGCTCGAGCTTAGTCGCCTTGCCCAGCTTGATCTTCGCGATCGTGTCGGTGATCTTGCGCGTCACGAATTCGCGGCCGCGCAGCGGCGATTCGTGGTTGAACAGGATGCCGCTGCTGCCGAACAGGCCATACGATTCGCGGTAGTTCACGGTCATCCAGTGCGCGTACAGTTTCGCGACGCCGTACGGGCTGCGCGGATAGAACGCGGTGGTTTCCGTTTGCGGAATCGCCTGCACCTTGCCGAACATCTCGGACGTCGACGCCTGATAGAAGCGCGTTTTCGGGCTCACGACGCGAATCGCCTCGAGCAGGTTCAGCGGGCCGATGCCGGTCACTTCGGCGGTCGTCGCCGGCTGGTCGAACGACACGCCGACGAAGCTTTGCGCGGCCAGGTTGTACAGCTCGTCCGGCTGCGTGCGTTCGAGCAGGCGCAAGCTCGAGCCTGCGTCGGTCAGGTCGTGTTCGACGAGCGTCAGGTTCGGGTGCGTGTCGACACCCAGCTCGGCGATGCGCCAGAAATTCACCGAGCTGGTGCGGCGGTAGGTGCCGGTGACCTCGTAGCCCTTGTCGAGCAGCAGTTTGGTCAGGTACGCACCGTCTTGCCCCGAAATTCCGGTGATGATGGCCTTTTTACGCGTTTGGCTCATGGCGTTGTCCTGGTAGAAACGTTGGATGATGAAATTCACGCAGCCGTGCCGGCGGCGGCTGGCACCGCGCGGCGCGCGGGCCCGCGCGTCAGGCGCCGTTCGAAGCCGTACCAGCTCAGGGTCGCGTACGCGAGCGTGATCGCCAGCGCGAGCGCGGCCGTGACGAAGCGGTTCAGGTGCAGCGGCCACAGCGCGTACAGCACGCTCAGGTGGATCAGGTAGACGGTGTAGCTGACGGTGCCGACGTAGACGAGCATCGGGTTCGTCAGCACGCGCTGCACGAGGCCGCGCCCGCGCAGCGCGATCACGACGATCGACGTGCACAGCAGCAGCGAGATGCTGTAGAGCGCCGCGTTCGACAGCGGCGTGTTCGCGGCGCGAAAGCGCGGGAACGACAGGTGCAGCCAGCCGAGGATCGCGAGCGACACGAGCGCGCCGACGATCGCGAGCGGATAGAACGGCTCCAGCGCGCGCCGGTCGCGGCGCAGCACGATCGCGAGCAACGCGCCTGCCGCGAGCAGGTCCATCCGGAACGGCGTCAGGTAGTAGATCGGCCAGAACGAATCGAACCACGGCGTCGCGATCGCGCGCAGCACCGGCGCCGCGACGATCAGCGCGGCGGCGACCCACAGCAGCGCACGCTCCGAGCACCACAGCACGACGAACGGCCAGAAGATGTAGAACTGCTCCTCGACCGCGAGCGACCACAGCACGTTCAGGCTGTCATGGCCGATGCTGCCGAGCGACAGCCCGATATTGGTCGAGAAGAACGCGAACCACGGCCAGTGCGGCAGCCAGCTTGCGCCGAACAGCAGCGTCGACACCAGCAGCAGCAGCACGTACGGCGGCAGGATGCGGCGCACGCGGCGCGCGTAGAAGTGGCTGAAGTACGACTGCCCGCGCGCCTTGCGATCGAGCAGGATGCCGGTGATCAGCAGGCCGCTCAGCACGAAGAACAGATCGACGCCCATCCATAGCGGCGCCTTCAGCGCGTGTTGCAGGAATACGGCGCCCACCGCGATCGCGCGCAGCCCGTCGAGCTGCACGATGCGGCCGTGTTGTGGCGGGACGAGGTCGGCGGGGCGCGACGGGGCCGTCATCGCGCGGCTCCTTCACGACCCGCATCGGATGCGTGTACGTATTGCATGCTTTAAATGGAATATGAAATCGAAATCGATTCTAGGGAAAAGAAATCGGTAAAAAAACGCGGGCCATTTATCCGCGGACAAACAGGCAAATGCCGATTATCACGATCACGGGACGAAAGGTTTGCTCGCCGAGGGGCGCGGCAGGCGGCGCGGAACGGAATTTTCTACGCAGCGGCGCGAAAAAGGCGGTCGTTATTGCCGCTTTCGGCGGGCATTTACGCGCTGTTCCGTCTCGATATTTCAGGCGGAAACATCCCCAAATATTTCCAAATTTCTTGTGATTATTTTTGCTTGTAACCTGCATCGCGACGTTTGAAACCCATTTAGCGACAGGGCGCCGCCGCGGGCGATCCGTGGCGGCGCCGGTCGCTGTTGCATCGAGTCTGGAGAAGCGCATTGCGACGTCTGATTCTGGTTGGCATGACGGTATGCGCGGCACTGCTGACGAGCACCGTGCCGGCCGAAACGGTGTTGCCCGCGACGACGTCGTGGATCGGCAACACGTTCGGCTATGGCGACGGCACGTGGACGCAGATCGACATCCGCGCGATCGCGGTGACGCCGGCGGGCAAGGTGTATACGAATGCGCCGTGGGACGAGAGCGGCGCCGAGGCGAGCGTCTATCAGGACGGGAAGATGCTCGGCTTCGCCGGCGGCACGCACGGCTGGGGCAACCTCGGCGGCAGCGCGATCGCGGTGAACGGCAAGTACGCGTATGTCGCGATCGGCGTCGGCAATGAGCGCGGCCACCTGCAGTCGCCCGGCATCTGGCCGGACAAGGGCAAGCAGTGGTTCGGCATCTCGCGGCGCACGATCGGCGACATGAAGCAGCCCGCGCCGTTTCGCGCGGCGCCGCAGGTCGCGCCGGGCGGGCGCGCCGATACCGGCCGCGCACGGATGGCCGCGAGCTTCATGATGATGAACGAGGTGTCGGCCCCCGCGCGCTCGGAAGTGGGTGAGGCGAAGGCGGAAGTAGGCGGCCTCGCGGCCGACGACAAGACGCTGTTCGCGACCAATCCGTCGCGCGACGTGGTGGATGTCTACGACGCGGAGACGATGCAGCAGAAGGGCACGTGGAGCGCGCACGAGCCGGGCCGCATCGCGCTGGCGGGCGACGGCACGCTGTGGCTGCTGACCGATACGCTCGGCGGCCCCGCGCATCTCGTGCATGTGCGGGCCGACGGCCGCAAGCTCGACGACGCGCCGGCGCTGCCGGAAGGCACCGACGCGGTGGACGTGGCGGTCGACGCGAAAGGGCGCGTGCTCGTCGCGGACAACGGGCCGCGCCAGCAGATCCTGATCTTCTCGAAAGGCGGCAAGGGCTATGCGCCGTCGGGCACGCTCGGCGAGCGCGGCGGCATCTTTGCGGGCCCGGTGCCGGGGCGGCCGGGGCCGCAGCGCTTCAACGGGCTGACGGGCGTCGGCGTCGACCGCGCGGGCAACATCTATGTATCGATGAACGGGATCGGGCCGCGCCACGACACGATCGGCGCGGGGCTCGGCGCGGTGCTGGAAAGCTACACGCCGGACGGCAAGCTGCGCTGGCAGGTGCAGGGGCTGCTGTTCGTCGACGGCGCGTGGCTCGACCCCGCGCGGCCGAACAGCGTGTACACGGGCAACAAGCGCTTCGAGCTCGACCTGTCGAAGCCGCCGGGCCAGGACTGGAAATACGTCGGCTTCCTGTCGAACCGCTTCAAGTATCCGGACGACCCGGTGTTCCACACCGACCAGTATCCGGGCATGCCGATCGCGCGGCGTGTCGACGGCCGCACGTTCCTGTACCTGACCGACATGTACGCCGATCACCTGAAGATCTACCGCTTCGACGCGAAGCGCGACGGCGAGGTCGCGATTCCGTCCGGCCTGATCGCGGGTCGCGCGCGGCCGGTCGACAAGGTGCCGAACAAGCCGCCGGGCGGCGACTGGCTGTGGCGCGACGCGAACGGCAACGGTCGGATCGATGCCGGCGAGTCCGAGATCAACACGACCGGCAAGGCGAAGGCCGGCGGCTGGGGCTGGTGGGTCGACACGAAGGGCGACATCTGGCGCACGAGCGACGTTCGAGGGATTCATCGCTTCGGCTATGGCGGCGTCGACAAGGCCGGCAACCCGATCTATTCGTACGACAAGGTCACGACCTACCCGATGCCGCAGCCGTTCACGCAACTGCGCCGCGCGATCTACGAGCCGCAGACGGACACGCTGTACGTGACGGGCTACACGGCCGACGCGCCGCCGCAGGCAGGCATCAACAAGGAAGTCGGCCGCGTGCTGGTGCGTTTCGACAAGTGGTCGAGCGGCTCGCCGGTCGTGCGCTACACCGTCGCGCTGCCGTGGCAGCTCGACGCGAAGCCGATCCTCGACCTGATCGGCATCACGGTCGAGGGCCGCTACATCTTCACGGTGGAGCCGGTCGGCAAGATCCACGTGTACGACAAGGAAACCGGCAAGGAAGTCGGCGTGATGAGCCCGGGCGCGGAGGTCGGCAAGGCGTCGGGCTGGGTCGACGTGCCGTTCGGCATCAGCGCGTTCCGGCGCGAGAACGGCGAGTACCTGGTGTTCGTCGAGGAAGACGCGCGCGGCAAGGTGCTCATGTACCGCTGGAAACCGTGACGGGCGGCGCGCCGTCGGCGTCAACGTCACACAAGGCTTAAAGCATGGACAAAGGCATACTCAAGAACGTTTCGATCAACTTCATCGGGCTGATCCTGCCGACCTTCGTGTCGCTGGTGACGGTGCCCGCGTACATCCACGCGCTCGGCGTCGAACGCTACGGCGTCGTGAGCCTCGTGTGGACGCTGATCGGCTATTTCGGGATCCTCGATCTCGGGATGAGCATGGCCGCGCAGAACCACATCTCGAAGGCGCTCGCGAGCGGCAACGCCGATGAGAGCGCGCGCGTATTCTGGAGCGCGTTCTGGCTGAATCTCGGCACCGGCATCGTCGGCGGGTTGCTGATCTATTTCGGCGCGTTCGTCTACACCGCGTATTTCACGAAGGTGTCGGCCGCGATGCAGCACGAGGTGTATCTCGCGCTGCCGTGGCTCGCGCTCGCGATTCCGCTCGCGAACGTGTCGTGGGTGTTCGCCGGCGCGATCAACGGCGCCGAACGGTTCGGCGTGTTCAACACGAACCAGACGATCGGCACGTTCCTGTTCCAGCTGCTGCCGCTCGGCGCCGCGTGGTGGATCGCGCCGAACCTGCAGACGGTGCTCGCCGCGGCCGTCGTCGCGCGGCTGATCGCGGCCGTGATGCTCGGTCAGGCCAGCATCAAGGTGCTCGGGATCCGCCGCATCGATCCGCCGCAGTGGGGCACCGCGAAGGGGCTGTTCAACTTCGGCGGCTGGATGCTGATCGCGAGCACGACGAGCATGATCGCCGACACGCTCGATCGCGTGATGCTCGGCGCCGGCATGGGCGCGAAGTTCGTCACCTACTACACGGTGCCGCAGAACCTCGTCACGCGCCTGAACATGCTGCCGAACGCGCTGGTGCGCACGTTGTTCCCGCGCCTGTCGGCGGTCGGCCGCGATCACGCGGATACGCTTGCGCGCCAGTCGCTCGAATTCCTGAACGGCGTGTTTACGCCGGTCGGCATCGTCGCGATCTTCGCGCTCGCACCGTTCCTCACGCTGTGGGTCGGCGCCGATCTCGCCGCGCATTCGGCGCCGGTCGGCCGCGTGCTGGTGATCAGCGTGTGGCTCGTCGGCCAGGCGAGCGTCACGCGCATCCTGATCCAGTCGCAGGTCAACCCGGCCCGCGCGGCATTCGCCGGGCTCGTCGAGATGCCGTTCTTCGTCGGCGGCCTGTGGTTCGGCATTCATCACTTCGGGCTGATCGGCGCGGCGGTGGTCGTCGCGGCGCGCGCGCTCGTCGACTACGGCGTGCTGCTGTACCTGTCGGCGATCCGGATGCGCGCGATCGTGCTCGACATGCTCGCGCACCTCGCGTTCCTGCTGGCGAGCCTGTTCCTGGCGCAGGCATGGCCGGGGCTGGTGCAGTCGATCGGCATGTGCGCGGTCGTGCTGGTGCTGAACGTCGCGTGGTCGCTCACGATGACGCCGGGATTGCGCGCACTCGTGCGCGATCTGTTTGTCCGTCTCAATGCGAGGAGAACCGCATGAATCGCGATCTGGCGGAACACGCCGTCCTGAATCTCGCCACGGCCGACGCCGCCGTGGTCCACGCCGGCGACGCCGCCGCGCTGCACCCGGCCGAGCGCGCCGGCGCGCGGCAGCCGGCGCGTGCGTTGCGCGTGGCGATCGTCCACGACTGGCTCGTCACCTATGCGGGCGCCGAGCGCGTGCTCGAACAGATCGTCGCGTGCTTTCCCGACGCGGACCTGTTCAGCCTCGTCGATTTCCTCGACGATCGCGCGTTCGTGCGCGGCAAGCCGGTGACGACGTCGTTCATCCAGAAGCTGCCGTTCGCCCGCACCAAGTACCGCAGCTACCTGCCGCTGATGCCGCTCGCGATCGAGCAGCTCGACGTGTCCGAGTACGACCTCGTGATCTCGAGCAGCCACGCGGTCGCGAAGGGCGTGCTCACCGGGCCGGACCAGGTGCACATCAGCTACGTGCATTCGCCGATCCGCTATGCGTGGGACCTGCAGCACCAGTATCTGGAACAGTCGAACCTCACGCACGGGCCGAAATCGCTGCTCGCGCGGATGATTCTTCATTACATCCGCAACTGGGACACGCGCACCGCGAACGCGGTGGACGGCTTCGTCGCGAACTCCGCGTTCATCGCGCGGCGCATCAAGAAGGTCTACCACCGCGACGCGGCGGTGATCTTTCCGCCGGTCGACGTCGACGCGTTCTCGCTGAACGCGGTGAAGGAGGACTTCTACCTGACCGCGTCGCGGATGGTGCCGTACAAGAAGATCGACCTGATCGTCGAGGCGTTTTCGCGCACGCCCGAGCGCAAGCTCGTCGTGATCGGCGACGGCCCCGAGATGCAGAAGATTCGCGCGAAGGCCGGCCCGAACGTCGAGATCATGGGCTACCAGCCGTTCGCGGTGCTGCACGACCGGATGCGGCGCGCGAAGGCGTTCGTGTTTGCGGCCGAGGAGGATTTCGGGATCTCGGTCGTCGAGGCGCAGGCGTGCGGCACGCCGGTCATCGCGTATGGCAAGGGCGGTGCGCTCGAGACCGTGCTCGACCCGCAGTCGAACCTGAACCCGACCGGCCTTTTCTTCGATGAACAGACGCCGCACGCGATCGTCGCGGCCGTCGACGATTTCGAGCGCGCGCCGCTGCGCTTCACGCCCAATGCGTGCCGCGCGAACGCGGAGCGGTTTTCCGCCGACACGTTCCGGCGGCGCTTCCTCGATTACGTGGAGCACGCGCTGCCCGGCTCGACCGCGCAGCGCGGCACGGCCGCCCCGCTGCCGGCCGCGCGCGGCCCGGCGACGCTCGTGCTCGACCAGAGCGGCGTGCTCGGCGGCGCCGAGCTGTCGCTGCTCGAGATCATGAAGCACATGCGCGCGAACGCCGACGTGCTGCTGTTCGACGACGGCCCGTTCCGCGCGGCGCTCGACGAGATCGGCGCGCGGGTCGACGTGGTCGACCAGGGCGCGCTCGCCGGCGTGCGCAAGCAGGGCGGCGTGTCGTTTGGCGCGGTGAAGCAGCTCGTGCGGCTGGTGCGCGACGTCGCCCGGCGCGCGCGCCGCGCCGAGGTGATCTACGCGAACACGCAACGGGCGATGGTGGTTGCCGCGCTCGCCGGGCGGCTCGCGCGCAAGCCGGTGGTCTGGCATTTGCGCGACATCGTCAGCACCGACCATTTCGGCGGCAAGCAGTTGCAGGCGATCAAGTACTGCGCGCGGCTCGGCGTCACGCGCGTGATCGCGAACTCCGACGCATCCGCGCAGGCGTTCCGCGCGCTGACGGGCTTCACGCCGCAGCACGTCGACGTCGTGTTCAACGGCATTTCGGCCGAACCGTTCGATGCGCTGGAAGGCGTGAGCCAGGCCGCGCTGCGCGCGCGCCTCGGGTTGCCCACGGACGCATGGCTGGTCGGCTCGTTCAGCCGTCTGGCGCGCTGGAAGGGGCAGCACGTGCTGCTGGAGGCGGCCGCGCGGCATCCGGACATGCATGTGGTGCTGGTCGGCGCGCCGCTGTTCGGCGAGGACGACTATGCGGCGCAACTGCACGAATACGTCGCGCAGCATGCGATGGACGAGCGCGTGCATTTCCTCGGGTTCCAGCGCGACGTGGCCGCCTGCATGGCGGCGGTCGACGTCGTCGCGCACACGTCGATCACGCCGGAGCCGTTCGGGCGCGTGATCGTCGAGGGGATGCTCGCGCGCCGGCCGGTCGTCGCGGCGCGTGCGGGCGGTGTCGTCGAGATCATCGAGGACGGCGACAACGGGCTGCTCTGCGAGCCGGGCAACGCGACCGCGCTGGCCGATGCGCTGGCGACGCTCAAGCGCGACCGCGCGCTGCGCGAGCGGCTCGTCGCGAGCGGCCGCGCGACCGCGGTGCGCCGGTTCGGGACCGAAACCTACGTGGAGCGGGTCGAGAAGATCCTCGCGGATACGGCGAAGGCCGCCAAGGCCGCGAACGCGAAGAAGTAGCAGTCGGCGGAAAGCGGCGGAAAACGGGCCCCCATGCGGCGTTGCGCTGCGTGGGGGCTTTGTTTTTCAGCGGGCGAGGCGTCTGATTTTGACGGAGGCTGGTTTGCGCCCCGAACCCGCGTCGCGCGTGAGCGTGGCCGATCGTCATCTGGAACAGGATCGGGCCGTCGCGAACGTGAAGCGTGCCGTCGCACGCGTGCTTCTGCAATCGCGCAGAAGGCGCCCGTGCGGGCCGTAGCGCGGTCGGAGGGCGACAGGCTGCCCATTCCTTGTCGACCCGGCCAGCAACCGCGTGCCGGCCACGAAAAAGCCCCCGCGCAGCGGCGCGCTGCGCGGGGGCTCCGGAACCGGACGGCCGGTCGAGCCGTCCGGCCCGCGTCAGGCAGCCTGTTCGGGCGTCGACGCGACGACGCGGGTGGTGCGGGTCGGCTTGAAGCTGGCCGACCACATCATCGCCGGCCGTTCGAACATCCGGTAGAACAGGTACGCGACCGGAACCGCGACGGCCATGAACGCGAACGACGGCCAGATCGACAGTTGCAGTTCGGAGTGGAACAGCACCGAGCCGAGGCAGACGAACAGCGGCAGGTGGATCAGGTACAGCGAGTAGCTGAAGTCGCCGAACCAGCTCAGCACGCGCAGCGGCGGCGTCGCGCGCGGCGGCCGGGCGAGCGCGCGGTACAGCAAGCATGCGAAGCCGGCCGACCACAGCTGGAACGCGCCGTACTGGCCGAAATGGAATGCGCCGCAGCCGGCGGCGAGCAGTGCGGCGGCCGCGACGTACCACGCGCGCGACGGCACGACGGCCGTGCCGCGCGACTGCTGCGCGCGCACGTCGGCGATCCATGCGCCGATCGTCCAGGACAGCCAGTACGACGTGAAGAATTGCAGGTCGTGCCGTTCGAGCAGCCACGCCGACGCGACGTTGACGAGCGCGACCGCGGCCACGACGGCCGGCATGCCGATGCGCCGGCGCAGCGCGAACAGCAGCGGGTAGATCGCGTAGAACTGCACTTCGAGCGACAGCGTCCACAACGCGCCGTTCGACCCGTACGTGTAGCCGGCGACGCCCTGCAACGAGAACAGGTTCACGAGGAACGCGACGAGGCCGACGTCGCGGATCTTGTGGCTGACGGGCTCGATCTGCAGGCTGACTGCGTCGAGCGCGAGCGTGAACAGCAGTGCCGCGAGCAGCACCGGGTAGATGCGCGCGAAGCGGCGCAGCCAGAAGTTCGGCGCGTCGAGCCGGTACGCGGGATTGGCCGCGAGCTTGAGCGCCGCGTTGCGGTGGATGCAGTAGCCGCTGATCACGAAGAAGATCGGGACGCCGGCCGAGCCCCACGCGAACGGGAAGGTCAGGTAGCCGGCGATCGCGCCCGGGCTGAGGGCATGACCGTAAGCGTGATGGAAGCTCTGCATGCCGACCCAGACGACCTGGCGGCAGTGGAAATAGGCGACGAGCAGCGCCGCGAAGCCGCGCATCGCGTCGATCACGTGTTCCTTGTGGTCGGCGACGGGCGGCGCGGCCAGAGACGATCCGCTGAAAGCTTGCATGCGATTCGATTCCTTGCGACGGATGGACGGGAAGTTTCATCCAATCGTAATGCGCAAGAATTCGGTCAATGAATAAAAAAATCTTGCCCGGAAATATCGCTATTCCACATCATGGGTTTATCGCGGCCTGAAAGCGGTCCCTCGAAGAGCGCGAATTATTTGCCGATTTTTTTTCTGATAGTTTGAAGCTCCAGTTGATTGATGCAAGGAGCGGCAAGATGGACATGCATTGGATCGCGAGCGCTGCAGTACTGCTGGTCATGGCCGTGCTGTCGGCGTACCGCGAGGCGCTGAAGAACGAACCGATCCGCCCGGGCCTCGAGCGGGGCGGCGTGCCCTATATCGAGGAATTCGAATCGTAAGAATTTGTATCCGGAAAATCGGTAATTTGTTTCTGTCCCGGGAATCGGTTCGGCAATATCGACCGGATTGAAACGATTATATTTTTTCCGGGAATAATTGGGCAATCAGTTCATATCGAAAATGAGCGGAGCGGAATTGGCAGTGCCGCCGATTCTCGATATGCCGATCGGAACACAATCGCGCCGGGTCGCGGGTCGACGCGGCGCAGTCAACGCTATCAGGATGCGAACATGTTGAAAGTCACCAAGGCCGTGTTCCCCGTTGCCGGTCTCGGCACGCGGTTCCTCCCGGCAACGAAGGCGAGCCCGAAGGAAATGTTGCCCGTCGTCGACAAGCCGCTGATCCAGTACGCGGTCGAGGAAGCGATCAACGCCGGTATCACCGAGATGATCTTCGTCACCGGGCGCAGCAAGCGCGCGATCGAGGATCATTTCGACAAGTCGTACGAGATCGAGGCCGAGCTCGAGGCGCGCGGCAAGGAAAAGCTGCTCGAGCTCGTGCGCGGCATCAAGCCCAGCCACGTCAACTGCTTCTACGTGCGCCAGCCGGAAGCGCTCGGTCTAGGCCACGCGGTGCTGTGCGCGGAGAAGCTCGTGCACGGCGAGCCGTTCGCGGTGATCCTCGCCGACGACCTGCTGCACGGCGAACAGCCGGTGCTCAAGCAGCTCGTCGACGTGTTCGACCACTATCACAGCTCGGTGATCGGGGTCGAGACGATCCCGCGCGAGGACAGCCGCTCGTACGGCGTCGTCGAAGGCCGGGAGTGGGAAGAGGACATCATCAAGCTGTCGGGCATCATCGAGAAGCCGGCGCCCGAGGATGCGCCGTCGAATCTCGGCGTGGTCGGCCGCTACGTGTTCATGCCGACGATCTTCGATCATCTGCGCAAGCTCAAGCCGGGCGCGGGCGGCGAACTGCAGCTCACCGACGCCGTCCAGTCGCTGCTCGCGAACGAACAGGTGCTCGCGTATCGCTACTACGGCACGCGCTTCGACTGCGGCAGCAAGATCGGCTATCTGAAGGCCACCGTCGAGCTCGCGCTCCAGCACCCGGAGGTGAGCCGCGAATTCGAGGCGTACCTGCGTACCTGCTTGCCCGCGCTGGCTGCCGTCGCTTAAGCGGCCGCGCGCTTCGTCGTTTCAGGTGGTGGTTGTTCCGTTGGCCCCGGCCGCTCGCGCGCCGGGGCTTTTTTGTTTTTTGGCGGGCGCACGGGCATGCTGCGCGACGTGTGGATGCCGCACCTCCGGCGGGCGGACGGCGGTGGCTCGCGACGGGCGAACCAGGCCGATGAGGCGGAGCGTCGCGCGCGAAACCGGTGCCGACGCATTCGTCGCGTGACCGGATCGGTGGAGGGGTTGCGCGGGTAGCACGGGTGCCGCGGCATGCAGGCGAGTGTCGCGCGACGACGCGGCATCGGCTGCCATACCGCTGGCCGCCGGGCGTCACCGGTATCGGTGCGTTCCGGCCTGGTTGCCGCCGCGCCCCGCTCAGCGCGGCGACGTGCTCGGCTGTGCGGCGAAGTGCCGGGCCAGCATCGCGGCGATCGGCTTCTTGAAGTCGAGCAGCCGTTTTTCGAGATAACGCCAGGACAGGTGCGCGAGCAGCACGGCGAGCGCGAATTGCAGCATTTCCGGCAGCGCGTCGCGGACGATTTCCGGCATCGGCACGTGCGCGAAGGACGCGGGCAGCGCGCCGAAGCGGGCCGGAATCAGGTTGTGGAACAGGTAGAAGCCGTAGCTGATCGTGCCGAGATACGCGAGCGGCGCCCAGTCGAGCAGCGCGACGGCGGGATGCTCGGGTGCGCTGACGATCCACAGCATCAGCGCGCCGAGCGACACCGACAGGCCGAGATCCGCGAGCCCGGCGACCGCATCGGGCAACGCGGTGCAGGCCGGCAGCACGAGGAAGAAGGCGACGCCGGCCGCGCCGAGCCAGCCGGGCGGCACGCGGCGCGCGGCGGCCGCGCCGCGATCGGCGAGCACCATCGCACCGACGCCGCCGAGCGCGATCAACGCGAAATTCCACGGGGAAAACGCGTAGATCAGCACCGGCGACGCGTCGGACAGGTAGAGCGCGAGATGCGCGAGCGCGCACAGCGCGACGGCCGCGATGCCGAGCGCGACGTGTCGCGCGGCGGGCACCGCGAGCAGCGCGAGCGGGGCGATCAGATAGAACTGCTGTTCAACGGCGAGGCTCCAGAAGTGCGACGTTGAGCCCGGCCAGCCGTCCTTGACGACGCCGATCCAGTAATTCGACAGGAACACCGCGTGCCATGCGAGCCCGAGGTTGACGCCGCGCTGGTAGAACAGCGCGTGCGCGATCGCGAGCGCGGCGAGCAGCAGGTAGTAGACGGGGAAGATCCGCAGCGCGCGCTTCGCGAGGAACAGCGCGAGCGCGTGGCGACGCGTCATGGCGCCGCGCTCGACCGCCTGGCGGTTGCGATGCAGCTCGCCGACGATCAGGAATCCGCTGATGAGGAAAAACGTCCACACGCCAAGCTTGCCGACGTCGACGGCAAGGACGTGGCCCTTGTGGGACAGGAAAACGAGGATGACGGCGAGGGCTCGCAGGCCGTCGAGTCCTTTGACGTATCTGACTTCGCGCATGGAGGCATCCGGGCATTGAGCAAGCCCAGTATAGGTGCGCAAATATCGAACGTAATTCGCGTTCGGGCTCGTTTGGGCCCATACGTGAAGGTGTTTTTAGACCCTCGAGCGTCGACGAAGTCTGTCGCGCGCAACAAAACCTGCGGGAAACCCCGCGAAAACGCATAAAAGTACTGCACGAAGCGTCGAGGCGCTTGTAGAATCCGGCGTTGAAGCGCGCGCGTTGCACGCTTCGTGTATCCAACGACCACACCTGGTAGGAGAAACATGGCGACTTCCGCAAAAAAGGTGGCCAAGAAGGCTGCCGCACCGGCGACCAAGAAAGTGGCTGCCAAAAAGGCTGCGCCCGCGAAGAAAGTAGTGGCCAAGAAGGCTGTCGCAAAGGCAGCACCGGCTGCTCCGACGCCGCTGAAGGACAAGTTCACGAAGGCATCGCTCGCAACGCACATCGCTGAGCGCGCAGCTGTCGAAGTGAAGGCGGTCAAGGCAGTGCTCGTCGCACTCGAGAACGTCGTGCTGGGCTCGGTTCACAAGAAGGGCGCAGGCGAGTTCACGCTGCCGGGTCTGCTGAAGATCACGGCGCAAGTCGTGCCGGCGAAGAAGAAGCGCTTCGGCAAGGATCCGTTCACGGGCGAAGAGCGCTGGTTCCCGGCGAAGCCGGCCAGCGTGCGCGTGAAGGCACGTGCGCTGAAGAAGCTGAAGGACGCGGCAGCGTAATGCCGCGCAGCGACTGCCGAATGCATGTCGGCAGCCGCTGCGATGTCCCGAGATCCCCGTACGCGAAAGCGTGCGGGGATTTTTATTGCGCCGCGCATGACGCGCGGAGGATCGTATGTCGCGCATCGGCGTCCCTGTCGCCGAGCGGCGAGCTTCGTTCGCGCGACGCGTGTCGGTATCGGTGCGCTAGGGCGAAACGCTCGGCGTCGTCGGCGAATCGGGATCGGGGAAGTCGCCGCGCGCGATAGTGCTTCCCGGGTGTCGTTTCTTCGCGTTCCGTTGCGAGCGTCTCGCCAGGTTTGCCGCCTTGACCAACTTCATCCCGCATGAGATCGCCGCACAGCTCGCCGCCGCACGCGCCGTAATCGAACGGCATTTCGGCGCGCGACGTGCTCGCGCTCGCACGCATCTGGTACAGCGCCGCGACCGGCAGGATCGCGCCGAAGGACGTCGCCGCGACGTGTGTGCTGGCGCGCTTGCCGGACGCGCACCGGCCGGTCGTAGCGGCTGCGCGTGCTGCCTATCTCGATGACGAAGCGGGCACGACGACCGTGTCGGACGAGCCGCTGGCCGAATTCATCGGCTACGCGCGGCGCGCGATCGAGTCGATGCTGTCGGCGTAGCAGCGGCCGCCGACGAAGCACGTGAGCGGCGCACGGCCCGCCTGCCACGGATAGCGAACGCGGTGGTGCCGGCTGCATGCGCGAACCGTCGAGCCGAATATAGGCAGACGATCCGGCGCGGCATCGCGCATGCGCAGCCGGACGCCTGTCGTCAGCCTGCGGTGCCCGCAAAGGCGGCCTTCAGCGCGGCGTCGTCGAACTTCGTCATCTGCATCATCGCGGCGGCCACGCGTCCCGCCTTGACCGCGTCGCGGTCGGCCATCATCGGGATGAGCGCTTCCGGAACGATCTGCCATGACACGCCGTAGCGATCCCTCAGCCAGCCACAGCCGTCGGCCGTGCCGCCGTTGTCGAGCAGGGCGCTCCAGTAGCGGTCGAGTTCCGCCTGGTCCGCGCAGCTGACGAGCAGCGAGATCGAGTGATTGAACGCCTCCGTGCGCGGGTGGCTCATCGCAAGGAATGGCTGCCCGAACAACTCGAATTCGACCATTCGCGTGCCGTCGGTGCCGGGCACCGCCGTGACGCGCACGATGCGCGAATCCGGAAAGATGCCGGCATAGAAGGCCGCGGCTTCTTCGGCTTCCGTCGAATACCAGAGGAAAGGCGTGATCTTCTGAATCGTCATGACGAGTCTCCTGTCTGTATGGGTGCGGGGCAAACCTGTGCCGCCATCGATACGACGGACGACGCCCGCCGGAATCGACACGCGGCGTAAACAAATCCCGCGTCGGTCGGACCTGGGCAGGGCCGGCTGTGCGGATGGTAGTCGCTCAACGGAGAAGCGGCGACCTCTCCGGACCCCGGAAACGGTGTTGCGGATGCATTGCAGCCGCCAGGCGCCGCTGCCGGCCCGCGGACCTGTGTCGGGTCCCGGCTGCGGCGCGGAGGCCCTGCCGGCGATGTCGGCCTCGCCTGCCGGAGACGGACGAAAAAAAGCCAGCCGCGGCCGAAACCGGGCTGGCTTTCCAGGTCGGCGGCAAGGCGTCGAAGACGCCGTGCACACCGGATACTTCGTTTTTAGAACTTGTGACGCAGGCCGAGTGCGACGATTTCCTGCGAGCTCTTGCCGGCGATGCCGTACGAGCCGATCGCCGCTTGCGCATCGCTGCCGTCGGCGTTGTGGCCGCTTGCGTGCTGGTATGCGCCAACCAGGTACACGTCGGTGCGCTTCGACAGCGAGTAGTCCGCGCCGAGCGAAACCTGATGGTACTTGGCGTTGTTGTCGCCGCTACCCTTCGTGTAGATGTAGCCGAGGCCCAGCAGCAGCGGTGCCGATGCTTGGTACGTGACGAAGCCGCGACCCGTGTTGTACTTCTGGTTCGTGCCGAACGTCGACGCGCCGTCAGCCTTGTACTGGGCGTTGCTGTAGCCGGCACCGACCGTCACCGGGCCGAATGCGTACTGGGCTGCCACTTGCGCGATGCCGATCGACGTCGACGACGTGAACGCGTTGTTGATGAAGGTCGTGCCCGAGTCGCCGTCGAAGATTGCGTCGGACGTACCGGTCCAGCCGCCGCGCTTGCCGTCCGTGAGCGCCGAAGCGTTGTTCGCGTGGAAGTAACCGGCAGCCACACCGAGCGGGCCGTTGTTGTAGGCTGCAGCTGCCGCCCACGTCTGACCCTTGCCGGTCGAGCCGGCGACGCCGCCGAGCGCGTACATGCCTTCGAACTGGAGGCCGGCGAACACCGGCGACGTGTACTTGATCGCGTTGCTGACGCGCAGGCTGTTGTCGTTGTTGTCGACGTCGCCCGGCGTGGCGAACACGCTGCCGAAGTAGTTGTCAGCCGTGACTGCCTGAACCAGGTCGACCAGCGGGTCGTACTGGCGACCCAGCGTCAGCGTACCGTACTGGTCGCTTTGCAGGCCGACGAATGCCTGGCGGCCGAACATGCGCTGGCCTTGGCCCAGTGCGCCCGTTGCCGAGTTGAAGCCGTTTTCCAACTGGAAGATCGCCTTCAGGCCGCCACCGAGGTCTTCCGAACCCTTCAGGCCGAAGCGGCTGCCTTGCAGGTTGCCGCTACCCATCGACCACGAATTGTTACCTTGACCGGCGTTACCGTGAACGTACGTGATCGACGTATCGATCACGCCGTACAGCGTCACGCTCGACTGAGCCTGGGCAGCACCAGCGGCGCCCAGCAGGGCGAGCGAGAGGGTCGAGAGAGCAAGTTTCTTCATCGTTGAGTTTCTCCACGCAAGTGATTCATCGTTATTTGTTGCGGATTGGAGAATAGCTCAGTGCCATACACGCAAGAAAGCTCAAAAAATAAAGTGTCTCGAAAAGGTAACAACGGGAAAAAGTCCATATAGATCAAGCACATCAGCAACTGTTCCTGTTTATGAAACAGTTGACAATTGCTGCGCCGCGATTGTTTCAATAGTTGATGCGCATGGCGGTAGATTCCTTGTTTCAGCCCGTTGCGACACGGAAACGAGGGCGTGCAAACGTTTGCGGTTGCAGGTGGGAGCACGACGCCATGGCAAGCGCGCGCCGACACGGCGCGAACGCGAGGCAGACACGACAGTTGCAAATGAGCGGGCGGTTATGCCGGCCGCGCGAGATCGATGCGCGGCCGTTTTCAGGCGGTGGGTCGATCAGTCGTCGCGCGGGCGGTGATCGGCCTGACCGGGTTGAGCGGCTTGAGCGGACGCCTCCGGCGCCGAACCCGCGGCCGGCCGATGGGCGTCGCCGCGGGCCGCGGCGAATTCCGCGCCGAGCAGCAGCACGATCGCGGAGAAGTACAGCCACATCAGCAGGACCGCGAACGATCCGGCCGCGCCGAACGCGCTCGCGGTGCCCGCATGCGCGAGATACAGCGCGAACAGCTTCTTGCCGCCGGAGAACAGGATCGCGGACACGATGCCGCCGACTGCGGCGTCGCGCCACGCGACGCGCGCATCGGGCAGGAATTTCATCAGCGCCGCGAACGCGGCCGCGAGCACCGCGATGCCGACGAAGAACTGCACGATGTTCGTGACGACCACATATGGCGAATCGCCCAGCAGCCAGGTCCCGACGAACGTGATCGCGGTGTCGAGCACGAGCGACACGATCAGCAGGAACGCCACGCCGAGCACGAGCCCGAACGAGATCAGCCGCACGCGTACGAGGCCGAGCATGCTCGACCAGCGGCTTTCGGTGGCCGGCCAGATCACGCTGAGCGCCGCGCTGAGCGACGCGAAGGTGGCCGACGCGCCGATCGCGAGCGCGGCGAACGAGATCAGCGTGGCGAGGCCGCCGCGCTCTCCCGCGCGGTGCGCGTTCTGCACGATCGTCTGGATGGAGGCCGCCGCGTCGTCGCCGATCAGTTGGTGCGCCTGTTCGAACACCTGGCCGCGCGCGGCGTCGTCGCCGTAGAACCAGCCGGCCACCGCGATCACCATCACGAGGGTCGGCGCGAGCGAGAACGCGGAGAAAAACGCGATGCCCGCGGCCATCGCGGAGCAGCGGTCGGACGAGAAGCGCTTGAACGCGGTGAGGGCCCAGTTGGCCTGCTGCTGGGCGAGACGGGTGGCTTCGGAAGTGATCTGTCGTTTCATGACGGGTCGGTTGCGCGCGGAACGCGGATCATCGCAGTTGGATCGCAAGTTAATCGGACAAATCGGTATTGATCCGAGGATTCGATCATAGTTGCCTGAACTGTCTATAATTCCTTTCAGTTGCACCCCACCCCACAATAACGCCGAGACCGCCATGCTACAAATGTCCCGGCGCCAGTTCCTGAAGGTGACGGCCACGTCGCTTGCCGGATCGAGTCTTGCCCTGATGGGCTTTTCTCCGTCCGAAGCGCTGGCCGAAGTCCGACAGTACAAACTGGCGCGCACCGTCGAAACGCGCAACACCTGTCCTTATTGTTCAGTAGGTTGCGGCATCCTGATGTATAGCCTCGGAGACGGCGCGAAGAACGCACAGCCGAGCATCATCCACATCGAAGGCGATCCCGACCATCCGGTCAATCGCGGCACGCTGTGCCCGAAGGGCGCGAGCCTGATCGACTTCATCCACAGCCCGAACCGCCTGACGCACCCCGAGTATCGTGCACCCGGCTCGGACAAGTGGGAACCCATCTCGTGGAACGACGCGCTCGACCGCATCGCGAAGCTGATGAAGGCCGACCGCGACGCGAACTTCGTCGAGATGGCCGAAGACGGCGCGAAGGTCAACCGCTGGCTCACGACCGGCATGCTGGCCGCGTCGGCGGGCAGCAACGAGGTCGGCTACCTGACGCACAAGACCATCCGCAGTCTCGGGATGCTCGCATTCGACAATCAGGCGCGTGTCTGACATGGCCCGACGGTGGCAGGTCTTGCCCCGACGTTTGGCCGTGGAGCGATGACGAACCATTGGGTCGACATCAAGAACGCGGACGTGATTCTCGTGATGGGCGGCAATGCAGCCGAGGCCCATCCGTGCGGTTTCAAGTGGGTAACGGAGGCGAAGGCGCACCGCAAGGCGCGGCTGATCGTCGTCGACCCGCGCTTCACGCGTACGGCCTCGGTGGCCGATTACTACGCGCCGATCCGCACCGGCACCGACATCGTCTTCCTGGGCGGTGTCATCAATTATCTGCTGACGAACGACAAGATCCAGCATGAGTACGTGAAGAACTACACGGACTTCTCGTTCATCGTGCGCGAGGACTTCGCGTTCAACGACGGCATCTATTCCGGCTACGACGCCGAGAAGCACGCGTACCCGGACAAGTCGAGCTGGGACTACGAGCGCGGCGACGACGGTTTCGTGAAGGTCGACCCGACGCTGCAGCATCCGCGCTGCGTCTACAACCTGCTGAAGCAGCACTACGCGCGCTATACGGCGGACAAGGTCCAGCAGGTCTGCGGCACGCCGAAGGACAAGTTCCTGAAGGTGTGCGAGA
Source organism: Burkholderia sp. AU45388 (assembly GCF_030481585.1). NCBI lineage: Bacteria > Pseudomonadati > Pseudomonadota > Betaproteobacteria > Burkholderiales > Burkholderiaceae > Burkholderia > Burkholderia sp. AU45388. The sequence goes on from NZ_JAUJPV010000014.1 coordinate 126,512, forward strand.
TGCTCGCGACCACGGCCGTTCCCGGCCGCGCCGGCACGGTGCTGTACGCGCTCGGCTGGACGCACCACTCGATCGGCGCGCAGATCATCCGCACCGGCGCGATGGTGCAGCTGCTGCTCGGCAACATCGGCATCGCCGGCGGCGGGATGAACGCGCTGCGCGGCCACTCGAACATCCAGGGGCTGACCGACCTCGGGCTGATGTCGAACCTGCTGCCGGGCTACATGACGCTGCCGATGCAGGCCGAGCAGGATTTCGACGCGTACATCAAGAAGCGCGCGCAGGAACCGCTGCGGCCGAACCAGCTCAGCTACTGGAAGAACTACAAGGCGTTCCACGTCAGCTTCATGAAGTCGTGGTGGGGCGACGCGGCCACCGCCGAGAACAACTGGGCGTACGACTACCTGCCGAAGCTGGACAAGCAGTACGACCTGCTGCAGGCGATCGAGCTGATGAATGCCGGCAAGATGAACGGCTACATCTGCCAGGGCTTCAATCCGCTCGCGGCCGCGCCGTCGAAGGTGAAGACGGCGGCGGGCCTCGCGAAGCTGAAGTGGCTCGTGATCATGGATCCGCTCGCGACCGAGACCTCCGAGTTCTGGAAGCATCACGGCGACTACAACGACGTCGATGCGTCGAAGATCCAGACCGAGGTGTTCCGTCTGCCGACCACCTGCTTCGCGGAGGAAAACGGTTCGCTCGTGAGTTCGAGCCGCGTGCTGCAGTGGCACTGGAAGGGCGCGGAGCCGCCGGGCGAAGCGCGGAGCGACCTGGAGATCATGTCGGGGCTGTTCCTGCGCATGCGCAAGCTGTACCAGAAGGACGGCGGCAAGTACCCTGACCCGATCGTGAACCTGACCTGGCCGTACGCGAACCCGGAAAGCCCGACGCCCGAAGAACTGGCGATGGAGTTCAACGGGAAAGCGCTCGCCGATTTGCCCGATCCGAAGGACCCGGCGAAGACGCTCGTGAAGAAGGGCGAGCAGCTTGCCGCGTTCGCGCAACTGAAGGACGACGGCACGACCGCGAGCGGCTGCTGGATCTTCTGCGGCGCGTGGACGCAGGCCGGCAACCAGATGGGGCGGCGCGACAACTCGGATCCGACCGGCATCGGCCAGACGCTGAACTGGGCGTGGGCGTGGCCCGCGAACCGGCGGATCCTGTACAACCGCGCGTCGTGCGACGTTGCCGGCAAGCCGTTCGACCCGACCCGCAAGCTGATCGGCTGGAACGGCAGCGCGTGGAAGGGCGCCGACGTGCCGGACTTCAAGGCCGACGAACCGCCCGAGAACGGGATGAATCCGTTCATCATGAACCCGGAAGGCGTCGCGCGCTTCTTCGCGCGTGCGGCGATGAACGAAGGTCCGTTCCCCGAGCACTACGAGCCGTTCGAGACGCCGCTCGCCGCGAACCCGCTGCACCCGGACAACCCGCTGGCGCTGAACAACCCGGCCGCCCGCGTGTTCGCGGACGACCGCGCGTCGTTCGGCAAGGTGGCGGATTTCCCGCACGTGGCGACCACGTACCGGCTGACCGAGCACTTCCACTACTGGACCAAGCATGCGCGGCTGAACTCGATCATCCAGCCCGAGCAATTCGTCGAAATCGGTGAAGACCTCGCGAAGGAAGTCGGCGTCGCGCATGGCGAGCGCGTGAAGGTGTCGTCCAAGCGCGGCTACATCGTCGCGGTCGCTCTCGTCACGAAGCGGATCAAGCCGCTGACGATCGACGGCAAGAAGGTCCAGACGGTCGGCGTCCCGTTGCACTGGGGCTTCAAGGGTCTGACGAAGCCCGGCTATCTCGCCAATACCCTGACTCCGTCCGTGGGCGACGGCAACTCCTATACACCGGAATTCAAGTCGTTCCTGGTGAAGGTCGAAAAGGCGTAAGGGGAAAGAGATGGCATTGCAATCGCTGGATATCAAGCGGGTCTCGGCCACCACGACGCCACCGCCCACGGTGCGCGAACCGGTGACCGGGAGCGTCGCGAAGCTGATCGACGTATCGAAGTGCATCGGCTGCAAGGCATGCCAGACGGCGTGCATGGAGTGGAACGACCTGCGCGACGAAGTCGGCACCAACGTCGGCGTGTACGACAACCCGGCCGACCTGACCGAGCATTCGTGGACGGTCATGCGGTTCTCCGAATACGAGAACCCGGCGGGCGACCTCGAGTGGCTGATCCGCAAGGACGGCTGCATGCACTGCGAGGATCCGGGCTGCCTGAAGGCGTGTCCGTCGCCGGGCGCGATCGTGCAGTACAACAACGGGATCGTCGACTTCCACGAGGAGAACTGCATCGGTTGCGGCTACTGCGTGACCGGTTGCCCGTTCAACGTGCCGCGGATCTCGAAGAAGGATCATCGCGCGTACAAGTGCACGCTCTGTTCCGACCGCGTCGCGGTCGGCCAGGAACCGGCCTGCGTGAAGACCTGCCCGACGGGCGCGATCGTGTTCGGCACCAAGGAGGACATGAAGCAGCACGCGGCCGAGCGGATCGAGGACCTGAAGGAGCGCGGCTTCGAGCATGCGGGGCTGTACGACCCGCAGGGCATCGGCGGCACGCACGTGATGTACGTGCTGCACCACGCGGACAAACCGTCGCTGTATCACGGCCTGCCCGACAACCCGTCGATCAGCCCGATGGTGAAGCTGTGGAAGGGCATCGCCAAACCGCTGGCGGTCGCCGGCCTCGCGCTGACCGCGCTGGCCGGGTTCTTCCACTACACGCGGGTCGGTCCGAACGAGGTCACCGAAGACGAGGAAGCCGCCGCCCGCGACGAGGCGCGACGCATCAAGGAGGACGCGAAATGAACCACGACGACCCCAACCTGATCGTCCGCTACACGCCGAACGAGCGCACGAACCACTGGATCACCGCGATCACGTTCGTGCTGCTCGCGTTGTCCGGGCTCGCGCTGTTCCATCCGTCGATGTTCTGGCTCACCGCGCTGTTCGGCGGCGGCCAGTGGACGCGGATTCTGCACCCGTTCGTCGGCCTCGTGATGTTCGTGTCGTTCGCGATTCTCGTGGTGCGCTTCTGGCACCACAATGCGCTCGACGCGGACGACCGGCAGTGGCTCAAGCAGATCGGCGACGTGCTGACCAACCAGGAAGACAAGCTGCCACCGGTCGGGCGCTATAACGCCGGGCAGAAGCTGCTATTCTTCACGCTGGTGGCGTGCCTGCTGCTGCTCCTGCTGTCGGGAATCGTGATCTGGCGGCGCTACTTCTCGTTCTACTTCCCGATCGGGGTGATCCGCGCGGCCGCTGTCGTGCATGCCGTGGCGGCCTTCGTGCTGATCGCGAGCATCATCGTGCACATTTACGCGGCGTTGTGGGTGAAGGGTTCGATCGGCGCGATGGTGCGCGGCACCGTCACGCTGGGCTGGGCCCGCAAGCATCACCCGAAGTGGTTCCGTGAAAGCGTGAAGTAACGCAGCGGCGCGGGGCGGTACGCCGATTGCGGCGTATCGTTCTGCCAACCGCAGGAATCGCCCGAAAGCGCCGATTCGTCGGCGCTTGTTTTTTTGGAAGATATTTTCGTGACACAACGCATTCTGGAGCCGACCGAGATCTCGGCACTCGATCATTCGGCCATTCCGCGCTTTCGCCTGCCGGAGCGCGCGACCGCGTTCGCGGCGCGCGCCGCGCGGCTGCGCAAGCTGGCCGACCTGAACCCGATCAGCGGCTACCTGCGGCTGATGGCCACCGTCGCCGAGGCGCAGCACGCGACGCTGCAGACGCTGGAGTTGCCGCTGCCGTCGAAGGAAGCAATCGCACGCGCCCAGGAACATTCGATGCCGCTCGTGCCGGCGCTCGACGGCGAGCGCGATTCGCGCTGGCGCGCCGTGCTGTATGAACTGCTCGACCGCGTCGAAAGCGCCGGGCTCGTCAATCCGCAGTTGGCGAAGCTGCTCGACCGGTTGCGCCTGATGGCGCCGGCCGAACTCGACGCGCAAGCCGACGCGATCCTCGCGCTGCGCTTCGCCGAGGTCGACCCGGCCACCGCGCCGTTCCTGATGGCCGCGCTGCAGGTCGTGTGGACGGACCTCGCGAGCCGCGTGACGCCGACCGACGTTCCGTATCTCGACCAGCCGGGGCTGTGCCCGGTGTGCGGCACGCATCCGGTCGCGAGCGTCGTGCGGGTCGGCGGCCAGTATCAGGGCTACCGTTTCCTGCAATGCGGGCTGTGCACGACCGAGTGGCACATGGTGCGCACCAAGTGCTCGCACTGCGATTCGACGAAGGGCATCGCGTATCACGGGATCGAAGGCGGCAGCGAAGCCGTCAAGGCCGAATCGTGCGACGAATGCAAGACCTATCGCAAGATCGGCTATCAGGAGAAGGACTACGAGTTCGAGCCGCTGGCGGACGATCTCGCGAGCCTCACGCTCGACCTGCTGATGAACGAGGCTGGCTACCAGCGCAGTTCGCCGAACCCGTTGCTGTGGCCGGACGTGTCGCGGGAAGCGGACTGACGCTACGGGCCTGGGCGGTGCGCGAGCGTCGGCCCGGCCGACTGCGAAGCATGAGACTGGAGCGATAACGACGTGACCGAACCGGGTGTGAATGAACTGAATGCCGTGCTGGCGCGTGTGCCGTCGGTCGAGCGCGTGCTGTCGTCGGCGCCGCTGCAGCCGCTCGTCGCCGACTATGGCCGCACGCGCGTGCTGAATGCCGTGCGGGCCGAACTGGAACGCTGGCGCACGGCCGCGCAGCATGATCCCGCCGCGGCCGAGCCGCTCGACGAGCCGCGCATCGCCGCTGCCGTCTCGCATACGTTGGCCGCGCAGAGCGCGGGCGCGGTGCGCGCCGTGTTCAACCTGACCGGCACCGTGCTGCACACGAACCTCGGGCGCGCGCTGCTGCCCGACGAGGCGGTGCGCGCGGTCGTCGACGTGCTCACGCGGCCCGTCAATCTCGAGTTCGATCTCGCCACCGGTCGCCGCGGCGATCGCGACGACCTGATCGACGCTCTGCTGTGCGAACTGACGGGCGCGGAAGCGGCGACCGTCGTCAACAACAATGCGGCGGCCGTGCTGCTGACGCTGTCGGCGCTCGCGACGAAACGGGAAGTCGTCGTATCGCGCGGCGAACTGGTCGAGATCGGCGGGGCATTCCGCATTCCCGACATCATGAGCCGCGCCGGCGCGAAGCTGCGCGAGGTCGGCACGACCAACCGCACGCATCTGCGCGACTACGCGAATGCGATCGGCCCGCGCACGGCGCTGCTGATGAAGGTGCACTGCAGCAACTACGCGATCAGCGGCTTCACGAAGGAGGCGACGCTCGCCGAACTCGCGCCGCTCGCGCGCGAGCACGGCGTGCCGGTCGCCGTCGATCTCGGTAGCGGCACGCTGGCCGACCTGTCTCAATGGGGCCTGCCGCACGAGACCACCGTGCAGGAAACCGTCGCCGCCGGCGCAAACGTTGTCACGTTCAGCGGCGACAAGCTGCTCGGTGGCCCGCAGGCCGGCCTGATCGTCGGCGATCGTGCGCTCATCGCGAAGATCAAGAAGCATCCGCTCAAGCGCGCGCTGCGCGTCGGCAAGCTGACGCTCGCGGCGCTCGAACCGGTGCTGCGCCTGTATCAGTCGCCCGAATTCCTGCGCGACCGGCTCACGACCCTGCGCCTGCTGACGCGTCCGCAGCGCGAGATCGCCGAGGCGGCCGAACGCGTGCGCCCGGCGTTGCAGGCTGCGTTCGGCAGCGGTTTCGACGTGAGCGTCGAGCCGATGTTCAGCCAGATCGGCAGCGGCGCGCTGCCGGTCGACCAGTTGCCGAGCGCGGGGCTCGTGGTGCGCTCGGCGGACGGCAAGCGCAACGGTCGCGCGCTCGCGCAGCTCGAGAAGCGGCTGCGCGAATGGCCGCGCCCGGTGATCGGCCGCATCGCCGACAACGCGTTGCGGCTCGACCTGCGCTGCCTCGAAGCGGCCGACGAAGCGGCGTTCGTCGCGCAATGCGTGCCGCTCGCGGGGCCCGCCGCATGATCGTCGGGACCGCGGGGCACATCGACCACGGCAAGACCACGCTCGTGCGCGCGCTGACGGGCGTCGACACCGATCGCCTGAAGGAAGAGAAGGCGCGCGGCATCTCGATCGAGCTCGGCTATGCGTATACGCCGCTCGACAACGGCGACGTGCTCGGCCTGATCGACGTGCCGGGCCACGAAAAACTGATTCACACGATGGCGGCCGGCGCGTGCGGGATCGACTTCGCGCTGCTCGTGATTGCCGCCGACGACGGCGTGATGCCGCAGACGCGCGAGCATCTCGCGATCCTGCAACTGCTCGGCGTCACGCATGGCGCCGTCGCGCTGACGAAATGCGATCGCGTCGATGCCGCGCGCGTCGCCGAGGTGCGCGACGAGATCGCCGCGTGGCTGCACGACTCGACGCTGGCCGGCGTGCCGATTGTCGAAACGCGTGCGACCGTTGCAGACGATCCGGGCGTCGCCGCGTTGAAGCAGCACCTCGCCGACGCGGCGATCGCATGGCGCGCGCGTCGCGACGACGGGCTGTTCCGGCTCGCGGTCGATCGCGTGTTTACGCTTGCCGGGCAGGGCACCGTCGTGACGGGTACCGCGTTCGCGGGCCGCGTCGCGACGGGCGACACGCTCGCGATCGTGCGCACGGGCGGCGCGGCCCGCGTGCGCAGCATTCATGCGCAGAACCGGCCGGTCGAGGCCGGCCGCGCGGGCGAGCGTTGCGCGCTGAACCTGGCCGGCGTCGACAAGGCCGACGTCGAGCGTGGCGACACCGTCGCCGACGCGCGGCTCGTCGCGACGTCGCCGCGCCTGGACGTCGAGCTGACGTTGCTCGCGGACGCGGGGCTGACGCTGACCCACTGGGCGCCGTTGCATGTGCATCTCGGCACGCTGCATCGTGTGGCCCACGTCGCGCTGCTCGACGGCGACACGCTCGCGGCCGGCCAGCGGATGCGCGTGCAACTGGTGTTCGACGAGCCGGTGTTCGCGCTGCCGGGCGACCGCTTCATCGTCCGCAATCCGCAGGCGACGCGCACCGTCGGCGGCGGCCGGGTGCTCGATCCGTTCGGGCCGGCCCGCAAGCGCCGCACGCCCGCGCGTCGCGCGTGGCTCGATGCGCTCGCGGCGTGGCTCGACGAAGGGCGCGTCGATGCGTTGCTCGCGCAGGCCCCGCTCGGCATTGCGCGCGCGACGCTCACGCATCTGACGGGGTTCGCGCCGAATGTGCTGGCGTTGCCCGGCGATGCGCTGGCGATCGGGCAACGCGATGCCGCGTCGAACGAAGGCGCGGTGATTTCGCATGCGCACTGGCGTGCGTTGCAGACGCGGGCGGTCGATACGCTGCATGCGTATCACGAGCGCATGCCCGACGAGCAGGGGCTCGACGCCGCACGCTTGCGGCGGATGGCCGCGCCGCTCGCTGGCGATGCGCTGTGGCGCGCGCTCGTCGACGCGCTGGTGTCCGGCGGCGAAGTCGTGCGCAGCGGGCCGTGGTTGCATCTGCCGTCGCATTCGGTGAGTCTCGATCCGCGCGAGGAAGCGCTGGCGCGGCAACTGCTGCCGCTGATTCACGCGGGGCGCTTCGATCCGCCGTGGGTGCGCGACCTGGCACGCGATACGGGCACGGCCGAGGACGCGGTGCGCGCGCTGCTGCGCAAGCTCGCACGGCGCGGCGACGTGCAGCAGGTCGTGCGCGACCTGTTCTATCATGCGGACGTCGCGCGCGAGCTGGCGGAACTGGTTGCGCATCTCGCGCCGTCGCGCGGCGGGCTCGATGCGGCGACGTTCCGCGACGCGACGGGGCTCGGTCGCAAGCGCGCGATCCAGATTCTCGAGTTCTTCGATCGGGTTGGGTATACTCGCTTCCACCGCGATCTTCACTACCTGCGGCCTGACAGCGGTTGGGCGGGTATTCAGGCGTAGGCGCTCGTCGTTCTTCGGTTTCTTTTTCCCACGGAAGGCATTCGTATCCGGTGGTACGGCTGGACTTCAAATCCAGTTGGGGGTGTCGGACACTCCCGGGTAGGTTCGACTCCTGCTGCCTTCCGCCACAAGGGTTTCTGGCGTTTCGCGATGTTCCAAACGGAGCCTCGAAACGCCCGAGGGTGTGGGTTTTTCTGCCCGATCCCTGTAACCGGGCTAGGATCGCCCGATCTTCTTGACGGCTTCCGCGAGCCGATCGGTCACCAGGTGAGCGTACCGCTTGGTCGACGTCGTCGTTTTGTGACCCAGCACCCCAGCGACCGTGTAGAGGTCGATTCCGGCGTTGATCATTTCCGATGCGGCGCTATGGCGGAGGTCGTGAAACCGCACCCCCAGGTGGCCCGACTTCCGTCGAGCCTTGATCCACTCGTCTTTGATCTTCCATGCCGGCTCGCTAAATTTCACGCTCCGGGCAATAACGGCGATCCGTGGATGAATCGGAATTAGCCGCGGCCGACCATTTTTCGTCGTGCCGAGAGAGAACCCGTCCTTGGTCGGGACCGCGCGCAGAATTTCGCTCATCCGCATCCCGGAGTAAAACGCGGTTCGGATGGCGGCTCGCGTTTGTCGATGTGAGCAAGCTTTCGCGATTTCCAACATTTCGCGACGACCCTTATAGACATGGCGTTCATCGCTCTGCTTCGGGATGACCATCTTTGCCGTCTGGTCGTACTCGAGCTTGCCAATCTTGTGCGCATATTTGATCGCCGCGCGAAGATAGCCGAGTGTGTTGTGAATAGTTCCGTCGGAGCTCGGTTTCTTGGGGTGCCCTTGTCGGTCGACCTTCGCCCGCATGAAACCGGCGAACCGAATCGACCAGTCGTACAGCTCGAGCGCGTCCTGATCCTGGTACTCGGCCGCGTACTTTGTCAGAACCTGCAGGCGCCCCTTGCGGTCCTTCCATTCGGAACCCTTGTCCGTGACGTGGATCCGGACGCACTCGCCAATCGTGACGATCGGCTTTCGCGCGCCCGTGGCGATGGCGTACACCTCCGCGTCCCATTGACGGCCTAACTCGTCAGCCTCGCGCGCAGAAAGTCCTGCAGGGATGAGCTTTGTTTTTCGGATACGCGTGCCTTCAATGACGCGCTCGAACGTCCAGCGGAAACGCCTACGTCCATTTTTTGTGATGGTTTCGATTGGCATGATGCGAGGAATCGATATAGCGAATCGAGGTCGTACACGTACGTTTTGTGGCCTAGACGGAACCGCTGAATGACGGTGCAGGCTCGATCGATTCGACTGATGTTTTGATATGGCACGCCGAGAATCGCTGCCGCTTCTTTTGCGCTGACGCGCTTACCGCTTTTCAGGTCCATCAATCCTCCGGAACTGAATGACCCACACCCAGGGGTTTGCATCCCAGCCGTGGCCGCGCGCGGCGTTGAGGCTGTCCCACAGGTCATGGAAGGCGCGGATGCTTGGCGGCCGGCAGGCGCCGGCGCAGTAGCCGCGCATGTGGTGTTCTTCGATCGTCACGCCTTCGGCGCGCGCGTCGGACTCGCTGATGGCCTGCAGGCGCTCGGCGTGCACGCGCGTGATTTCCAGTGTGATGCGCGACGCCCAGCGAGGCATATGCATTGAAGCGCGAGCGCGGCCGGCTGTTACCTCGTGTCCCGGCGGAGTGCCAACCCATCGCCAGTCCCGTTCCGCGCCGTCGACTTCATAGCGCACCGGCGCCCATGGCGTCCGGTATCCGGCGTCCAGGCAACGCTCGCCAACGCGTGTCGGACTATCTCCGTCGAAATCACTGGTGAGGCGGAATGCCTCGCGCACCCACAGGCGATCGCCGGGTTTGCCGTAAGGGCAGCGGATATGTTCGCTGATCACGCGTTCGGCGCGGCACCACGCCCATTCGCCGGTCGGTTCGTCAGTGCCGCGCGCTTCCTCTCTGCCGCGAAACTGGAAGATGTGATGCGCGCCGGTAGGCTTCACGATGCGCCGCGTCTGCGTCTTGCGGCCTTCGAGGATGGCGCGCACCATCGGGCCGCTGAATAGGATCGGGCGCTCTTTCATGCTGATACCTCGAACAAGGCGAGCTGAGCCGGCGCAGCAGCGCGACGCGGCAAGACCGCGCGGAGCCGCTGGCGGTACGCGACGTGCGGCGGAACGTGGCCGGGCAGCAGGCTCAGATGGCCGAAATTCATGCCAGGGCGAAAGGACTGGACGTGCACGAACGCGAACGCCGGGGCGATACGGCACAGTTCGGGCTGCCAGTCGGGCATGCAAGCGCGCCAGTACTTTGTCAGGCGTTCGCGCTCGGCGAGCTTGTCGACGGGTGCGTGGTAGTTGCGCCGCCGGGCCCGAACGCGCTCGATGCGCTCGGCGGCCTCGAACGTAGTTTCTCCGGCCAGCAGCATTGCAGCGGTGACGATCTGCTTCATCGCCGCACCATCATGCAAAGGTCGGCGCGTCGCCGGATCTCGTCGTCGTAGCCGTTGAGGGTGCCGGACATGACGTCGTACATGCGGCGGCCGGCGGGGATGCCGACGTACTTTTCCGGCTGCGAGCCTGCCGGTGCTTCGCCGGCGATGCGATAGTTGCAATCGCGCACTCGTAGCGAGCGCACGCGCACCACCGTGCCGTCGTCGGCCATCTGCTCGAGCACGGGCCGCAGTGTGGCAGCCACCGTGCCGAAGCGCTTGGCGAGATCAGACGGCGAGTAGACCTCGCCATGGGTCATAGCGGCGAGGACCTGGTGAGCTTCGGGGCTGCGGGCGGCGCGCGTCATGATGCTTCTCCTGCGCGGGCGGCGTCAAAAGGCGCGGCCGGCAGCGGCATCCAGTGCGTGGGTGGATTGTCGCGAAGATAAGGAATCGTCCAGTCGACAAGCCACGCTGCGGCGCGCACGCGAGGACGTGTCTTTCCAAGCAGCGTGACCTCATCGGCGAACAGCAACACAACCTCGGTTCCGTCCTTCGGCACAGTCTCGATCGGCTGCCAGTCCGTCACCTCGGCGCGCGGCTCCGGCAGCGGTGTTGTAAGAAGGGCGCGGAGCGCTTCTGCATCTGAATCTCGATCAGACATGTCCGCGTAGTCGATTGCCCGTTGGATCGCCTCGCGCTGCTCGTCCGTCAGCCCGACCCGAGCGTCCGCCGGCGAGGGTGCGGGTGCGGCCGGAACAGCCGTCGATCCGTCGATGAAGATCGCGCCTTCTTCCGGATATTCGGTGCACCAGCAATACATCCCCTTGCCGGTGTAGCCTTCGCCGTACTGAATCGTCACTTCGCTTTCGAGCTGATCGGCATCGCGATCCGGCGCAATGAAGTCGAGTGCTTCGAGCAACTGCGCGCCCGACAGCGTGAGCGAGTCACCGCTGAACGTGATGGTGTCGTTGACGCTCGGCTTGTCGAGCGGCGCTGCTGCGGGTTGCGAAGGCGCAAGAGCAATCCGATGCTCGCAATCGCTCTCGGACATTGAAGTCGGGAATTCCCTATTGTTCGATGGAGATGGGGATTTAATAATGTCGCCGGTGGGGCAATTCGCTTGTATCCACCGGCCTCTTGCCTCGCTCCCTCCCTCGGGAGCGGGGCTTTTTTCTGGCTGCTCGACACGGGATGTGGCGGCCGGATGCGGCGGCAGATTCAGGACCGTGCCGACTGGGAAATACTCGTGCGGTAGCATTCGAGCGAATTCCGGATTGCATGCGAGGATGTGCCGCCACTCCATTTCGTTGCCGCACTGGCGCAACGCGATGCCCATGACGGACTCGGCGGGTTGCGTGGTGTACGTGCGCGGCTGCTGCGCTGTTGTTTCGCTCGCCTGTTCGGTAGCGGGGCTCCCACGTCGGCAAAGGTTCTCGCTCGGCGTGCCGTTAACTATTTCGGACAGCGCTCGTGCCTCGGATGCTGATCTTTTTTCTTGCCCGCTCTCCATTTGGTTGAGCGGGCCTTTTTCGTTGTCGGTGGTCATGGTGTGGTCCTCAGAAGGTCTTCGTGAGATTGCGATCGACGGCCTTCCCAAGAGATCTCAGGAGGTTCGCGACCCGGGCACGATCGTGATGGCTCGCAGTTGCCTGGCGCAGCAGGCCGAAATACGAATTGGCGACTGGCATCAGGTCGTGCGTTGGCGTTTCTGCGACACGGCGCAATGCTTCATTGCGCGTTCGCTTCCGCGTCTCGCGGCGCCAGGGCTTGATGACCTGGCCGACGAAGTCGACTCCGCGGTCGATGGGCTGCAAGATCGTCTTGCGCGGATTGATTCGGGCGCCGAGCCGGGCGGGCAGGAATGCCGTCACGTCGGCGAGGATCTCGTTCAGTCTCGCCGGCGATTCGTGTAGGAACACGAAGTCGTCGACGTAGCGGATGTAGTGCCTTGCGCCGAGCAGATGCTTCGCGCGCTGGTCGAGCACGTCGAGGTAGACGTTCGCGAAGAACTGGCTCGACAGGTTGCCGATCGGCAGGCCGAGGCGCGACGGCTGCTCGACCAGGCGCTTGTGCAGCGGCACGCGCTCGAGAAGCGCGGGATCGCCGCGGTAGATGTAGTCGGTGCGCGGGTCGTGCATGAGCACGAGCTCGGTCAGCGTGCGCCAGAATGGCTCGCGGATCTTCGGGAGCAGCAGATCGAGCAGAACCGGCTTGTCGATGCTGACGAAGAAGTTCGCGAGATCGCACTTCAGGTAGTACGCCGGCCGCGACCAGTTCTGCGTGATCGAGCGGATCTTCGATTCGAGGCGCTCGGCAGCGCGCAGCGTGCCGCGCCCCTTGATGCATGCGAACGTGTCAGCGATGAAGGCGCGCTCGAAACGCGGGCCGATGCGGTTGTACAGCAGGTGGTGCACGACACGGTCGCGGAACTCCGCCGCCCAAACCTCGCGCGGCTTCGGGCGCGTGATGACGAAGCAGATCGAGCGTCCGGGATGATAGGTGCCATCGGCCAGCTCGTCGTACAGGCGGCGCAGGTTGTGCTCGAGGTCGACCTCGAACGCGAGCGCCGCCGGGGTGTTGCGCTTCGTGCGCCGGCAGTCGAGGTAGGCCTCGACCAGCTCGGCGAACGCGAATCCATCATTCCAATCTGCGGACGGCCCGGGCGCGCAGCTTGTTGTTCTGTTGGTTGTTGTTCTGGTTGCCGTTGTTGAAGTTCTGATACCAGGCCCAGCCGGAGAAATCGTGCTATCTACGTCGCCCGGCCGATTGCTCAGCCGGGAAACTGCGCTGGACGCCGCCGCACGCTGGCGGCGCGTTTCCTCATTGCGCATGGCGGTGCCCTTGTGGGGCAGCGGCACGACCAGATTGAAAGATCGCTCAGCCATGGAAGCCGTGACCTCCCTGGAGCGGGCGATTACCTGCGGACTTCTTCCATGCGTTGGCCTGCTTCCCGATGCTCGTCGTCAGCTCGACAGCGCGCGCGTACGCGCCCTTGTCGACCTTTCGCTTGTTGAAGCCGAGCCGCAGCAGCAGGTTGATCACCTGCAGCCGCTCGATGAGTTCGCCGAGGTGCGGCGACTTGTCGGCCGCCACGTTCGCGCGATACACCAGCACGATGATCTCGATGCACTCGGCGCTGATCTTCTCGCCGACCGACCGCTTGAAGTCCCGCTGCATGTTCGTGACGACGTCCGTCACAACATCCAGCAGGCCTTCGGCGGCACGGTAAATCGGAAGTTGGGTATGCAGGGCCACGATGGTCTAAATGGTCAAATTACTGAAGGAATGAATCTGCGGACGGCCCGGGCGCGCAGCTTGAAGTCCTGATGGCCGCCGTTCTGGTCGCCGCCGTAGAAGTCCTGACACCAGGCCCAGCCGGATTCCTCTTCGTGCTGCTCGCCTGACCAGTACCAGGCCGATTCGAACTCGCCCTGCAGGTTCGTAAAGAGCAGCGACTGCTCGCGGCGCGAGGGGAGTTCGCCACCTTGCTGCTCGGCCCATTCGCGCGCCTGGTCCCACGTCATGCTCTCGGCTTCGCCGGGCAGCAGGATCAGGTAGTGGCTCAGCGCGCCGTCCTCGTCGAGGATCGGGCCGGCGCAGCGCTCGCCGGCGGCGAGCGGGATCGTGACCGCGTCGACGCGATACTCGGTCGCGCGCGGCTGCTTCTTGAACTCCTCGATCAGGGCTCCGATGCGCGTATGCTCGGCCTGAATCGATTCAAGCGTGATCGTCATTGCGACGCTCCGTTGTGAATGGATGAAGGGTTAAATCGGCAATCTGCGGACGGCCCGGGCGCGCAGCTCGTCGTCCTGAAGGTCGCTGCCCTGGCCGCCGGAGTCGAAGTCCTGACACCAGGCCCAGCGATCACCATCGGCTTCATTGCTCCAGTACCAGTCGCGCTCGAATGCATCGCGGCAATTCGCGAACAGAAGCGCCTGCTCGACGCGCGTCGGCAGGTCACCGCCGCGCGACTTGGCCCATTCCATCTGCGCTTGCCACGGCGCGCGATTGTTCTCGCCGGGCAGCAGGACGGTGTGCACGACGTCGCCATGCGCATTGACGATGCCGCACAGGTAGATCTCGCCTTCGGCGAGGGGAGGAATCTGGATCTGCATGGTTTCTCCTGGTTGTACTCAAATCGACCAACTACATCGGTGGGCGCTCGGCTAGCATGTGGCAGCTGGTTGCATGAAATCGCCGCGCTGCAGTACGTGTTGGCGTTGTGACGGCGCCCACCCGTCACTCCGAGCACCCACCGTTGAAGCCGGTGGCGCGGCGGCGCGCGGCCGCCGCGTAGGGAGGTTTATTCGCCGGCGAACGGCGTGCCGAAGAAGAACGGATTCCCGGTCTTTTCCTTGATCGTGTTGACGATGGTCGTGGCGGCCGCCTCGAGCACCTTGTCGGCGCGGATTAGCTCGAACCAGAACGCGAGCTTGCCGTCGCGCACGCGGTAGCGCAGGCGCGCGTCGATCTGGTAGGCGTCGCCGTTCCAGAACACCGGCACGCCGATCGCGAAGCGCTCGAATACGGACATCTTCTGCAGCGTCTGCGCGTCGTCGTCCTGGACGAACGACAGGTTGACGCCGCCGTTCGACAGACGGACCGCGCTCTTGAACCGCATGTCCTGCGTCGCTTCGAACGACAGGGCCATTTCGAGCATCGCCGAGCCGCTCGGCAGCCCGGCACCGTCCGGGCTCGCGATGTCCTTCAGGTTGTCCTCGATGAACGCAGCGAATTCCGTCTGGCTCATCTGCTTCCGATTGACGCCCGTCCAGCGGCGCCACTCCTCGCTGAACTCCGGCGAGAACAGCGCGCGGTGATCGCGCCAGGCCGGCGCATTCTCGTCCGCGCCGTGGTCGTTGATGATCCCCGTGAACGAGATCTTGCCCTCCACGTAGTTGGCGAGGCACCAGATCGTGCAGTCGGTCAGCGAGCCGTGACGCTTCACGTATTCGATGAAGCTGTCGACGTCGCGCACGCGCACCTGGGCGATCTTGCGCAGCGGCTTCGGCAGCATCTTCGATTCATCCTTCTCGACGAGCTGCCAGTCCGGCGGCAGTGCGAGGCGGCGCACCGCGGCCGAGGTGTTCGAGCCGATTTCGATCGGCTGCTTCATTTCGCGCGCGAGCGTCTCGGCGAGGTTCTGATTGAGGTCGTCCATGGTTTCTGCAGAGTCCTTGGTGGAGGGAGGGGGTTATGCCGTCTTGAGTTCCGACGGCGGCGCGTCTGAAGCGCCGTCGACGCGCTTCAGGTCGAGCTTCTGTTGACGGGGATCGTCCGCGATCAGGTTGCCGTCCGGCGTCGCGAACAACATGGCTTCCATCGGTTCCTCGGCCGGCTTCTTCATCGTGATCTTTCCGCCGATGTGCATTGCGCCGCCGCGGGTCGCCTTCTTGACGGCGATCGTGATCGTCAAGACGCCACCTTTGCCGCTGGTGTCGACCGCGTTGACGAGTTCGGCAAGCTTGTCGCTCGCCTGGTCGATGAAGACACCGCCGCCGATGTGACGCAGCGTGTCGGTAATGGGTCTGACGCTCATGAAATCTCCTTCGAAGGTTGGTGGCGGGTCAGTCGTTGTCGTTGGCGGCGCGGGACTTCGCGTCGCGGAAGGGGGAAGGTTCGATGGATGCCTCACGGGCGGCGCGCGCTTCTGCGCCGAGCGTGAGGCAACGGCGGATCAGCGGGTTCGTGATCGCGTCGACCGCCGAGCCCGGCACGCGCTGCAGGCGGAATTCGCGCGCGATCATGGCGTCGGTGATGGGAAGCGGGCTGGGCATATCAGTGCACCTCGCCCGAACGCTTGAAATCCATTGCGGCCAGGAACGGCCCCGCGTTCCACAGCCAGAACACCGGGGCGGTCGGGCCGATGTCCCACAGATTCCTGAAGTCGTCCACGACCTCAGCCGCGAAAGCAAGTGCCGGCAGCCCGTGGCCATAATGGGTCGTCACCATGTCATGCACCTCGCACCATGCCGGCCCGCACGCGTGCCGTGTCGGCTTCGTCCCACTGCTGCGCGAGAGCGAGCACCAGGACGACGACGAGCAGTGCCGCGAACGACTTCGCCCAGAAGATCAGGAGCGCCTTCATGCCCACGCTCCCATCAGACGCTCAAGCGGGGGCGCGACGGCGCCGGCGAGCAGGTAGAACGCCGCCAGCGCGACGAGCGGCGCCCAATCGCGCTTTTTGCTGAATACAGGCGATTGTTTGTATTTCCGAAATACAAGCTGGAGGCTGTTCATATCATTCTCCGCGGTTGGTCAGTGCCGGTGGAGCTCGTCGTCATTCATGCGCTTGATCCCGCGAACAAGCGCGATACCAAGCACCACGGCGACGGCTACCACGCCGATCAGAAGCTCTTCCATTTGAGGATTCCTAAATAAGTGTCGAAACATCGAAAATTCGACATCTGAGACCGTGCTCAAAGAAGGGCACTCAACAATGCCCTTCGATCAGCACAGTCGAAACCCTCAAGGGCGCGCACTCGGTGTGGTGCATGCGCTGCGTCGGTAGGTGGATGCGGGAGGATCCGCGACCGAATGCGCGCTCTTGAAAGCTGTGTCTCCCGCGCTTTGAGAATCTGTCATGCGGCGGGTGGGCGGGGCATGTATGCGATAGGGCAGAACCCAGGCAACTTTTATCCCAGCAGTCAGGTTAAAGAACGTCCGCCGGAGCGGCTGCGCCCAATGGCGCGGTCATCATCAGTGCACGCATCACGTGCAGACAGCGGGCCGTTACTCCCCCTTCCTCCCGCCGTTTCGACCTTTCACGCGGTGAGGGCGCTTTCGCTCCACCACGATTCCGTCGCGCGGCCGTCGCCGGCCTTGTAGCGGATGAAATACTGATTCGAGGTGTCGGCGTATTCGGCGCGGCCGATGACTTCACCGGTTTCGCCGCTGGCGGCGATCGTAACCTCGTCGCCCAAACTGAACTTGAATCCCATCTCGTCTCCTTAGGATTGATGGCTGGCCCTTCGCGGGGCGGTGGCGCAGCGGGCGTCGCTGCGTTGGATTGAATTAAACACCATGTTTATGTTTGTGTCAAACGTGATGTTTAATTTTCTTGCCGACCATCGGGTGATGTCAGAGAGGCGAGGAGGGGTAGGGAATAAAAAAGGCCCGCCTGATGCGGGCCTCGGGAGGGAGGGGAAGTGGACAACCGAAACGACTATGCGTCGCCGGGGGCGCACAGCACCCAATGCCTCTGGTAGCCGAAATCGTCTTTATGCCCCCAACACCAACCGGCCGATGTTATTTGCGAATACACCTTCTCGCGCTTGGCGCATGCGCCTCCAGGCTGATCAGGATCGGCGTTGCTATCCCTGCAGCTCTCATTGAGAGTTTCCCACTTTGAGGTCAACTCTTTGACGTCTTGCGGCATAGGGGGAGCGCCGGAGTCGGCGTTAATTTTCGCCTGAGCCTCTCGTGCAGTGGCATCAGCCTCGGATGCGGCTCGTGTCATGTCGGCCTGAAGCTGGCGAATAGCTTGCTGCGCCTTCTCTTGGGCGGCAAACAGAAACGCGCCTTGCTCTGTTTCCCAAGCCAGCTGATTCCCATCTGCGACTATCGATATAGCAATTTGATGGGGTTTCCCCTCCAAATCAATCGTTGCCATCGCTCTGTACTTGTTGCCCGTCTCATGTAGAACGGTAACGTCCTTGACCGACATATGAAATTCCGATAGGTCGCCAGAGCTCAACTTTTGCTGGAGGCCTGATTTCACCGTCGATGCGATTTCATCCTTGCTCAGATGGGTCGATTGGTACCAAAACAGCCCTCCGGCGACCGCAAGCGCAAGAATGCCAACAACCTTCCAACCAGGTCTTTTCATTTTCTATGAGGCCCCGAACAGTGGACGCGCTTGGTCACATGCGCGTTTTAATTTTCCGCGCAGGTACAGGGTGCGCGACGTAGTACATCCACGAAATCTCGTCAGCTTGATAGGTGTAGGTAGCGGCCTCGGCATAGCTTCCGAGCCGGATTCCGCTGCGGCGAGACAGCAATCTTTTGAGCATTGTTTCACCAGTCGCGAGGCGTACTAGAACGTCATCCTCTATTTCAGGCTCAGTTCCGGGCTCAACGAGAGCAAATTCGCCCGGGTTGAATCGAGGTGCCATGGATCCGCCAACAACGGGAGCCAAAAAGGCATGTGGATCGCTGGATGCGATCTCGGCGTATTCATCTGTGGCGCCCACTGGATAATCCCCATCAGTCCAAATTCGCTCCGGCAACCCTCCCTGAGCGCGTCCGATCACGTATACAACGCGAAAGTTTTTTGTATTGACAGGATACTGCAGGAGGGATGGTGGCCGGGTGTCGGCGGTGTCACTGGCCGCGGTTGCCATTTCAGGTCCTGTGCCATCTTCAATCCATGTGGCGCTTATCCCAAATAGCTTCTGGGCCAGGAGGCGCCCTTGCTTTGATACGCCATTTCCCCTGTAAGCCCAATTGTTTATAACCTGCTCGCTCTGATTGAGAGCCTTGGCTAGGTCAGCAAGCCTCTCTATTCGCCTGTCAATCTTGTTGGCAGCGGCGAGCAGGCGCCTAACGGAGTCGTGAACGGGCTTTTCCATAGGCGCAATGGTCGCGCAAGTAAACGTCTTGTTGATAAACGCCGTGTTTGCTTTTTTCATAAACGTGGTGTTTAATGCTCGCCATGAGCAACCCAACTTCATCTTCGATCGAGGCAGACCGCGGGCGCATCGAGCGCCTCGGCGGGTCTGCGGCCGTTGCCCGCTTGATGGGGCTCACGACTCGCGGAGCCGTACAGCGAGTCAACAACTGGAAAACGCGTGGCATCCCCGCCGATGTGAAGCTGGTGTGGCCTGAACTGTTTCTGCATGCGCTTCCCGAGGTTGACAGCACGGATGCTTCCGACGATGTCCAGCCTCCGGCCGGAATGCCGGATCGAAAGGAGGGCGGCTGATCCACTTGTCATGTAAGCAGTCTAGAGAAAGCAGCATTCCGGGGCATTCTCGGATTTTTGAATATCGGGGAACAACGATGAACGCAGTGGCACAACCTATTTCTTTCGCCGGCCCGCGCAGCACGCCAATCGTCGAGCGCCTGTTGCGGGAGGCGATAGCGGACCAGAAAGCGAAGGCCGCGATTCTCGAAGCGACGGGCTGGGATGAGTCGATGCCGTCGAAGATCCTGAAGAATTCCGCCGGCATCACGCTCGAGCACCTGAACACCGTATTCATGGCGCTCGGTCTGGTCGTCACGACCAAGGGCTATATGGACTATCTCGCGCAGGGGAACGTGATCGGCAGCAACTGCCGGTGCGCGCGCGAAGGGTTCGGGGAGTGCGGCGGCCGGTGATCTAGCGGCAGGAACCCCGTCACAAGCGTTTTCGCCTGAAAGCGCTTGTGTCTGGGTTTCGTAGTCCTAAGCGGCTTCTGCCGCAGGAGAGCCGCATGACTGACTTTTTCAGCGCCCGCACCGGGCATCACGTCTCCGAGACGCAGCAAGACAGCTTTCACTCCATTTCAGTGGCGAAACTCTCGGCCACGCAGCAGATGGTGATGGACTGCTTCGATTCGACCGAGGTCCTCCTTACGCGCGAGGACATCTCGGCACGGACGAATCTCAAACTTTCCAGCGTGTGCGGTCGCGTTCGGGCATTGCTCGACGCCGGCCTGCTGGTGAAGCGCGGTACGCGCAAATGCGCCGCGACGGGCAAGTCGCAAGAGCTGCTCGGCCTGCCGGTGGCGTGATATGGCGCTGGCCGAAGTAATCCAGCTGTCTGAACGCCCCCGGCCGTCCCAATCCGAAGAAAGGTACACCCGCGTGTCTCACGGCATCCTCGAAGCGCTCGCGCTGGCCGATCTGGGCAAGCGGCACTACAAAGTGCTGCTCGTCCTGATGCGTCAGACGTACGGCTACGACAAGGCCAGCGACGAAATCAGCTTGACGCAGTTCCACACCAAGACGGGAGTGCTGCCGCCGAACGTCTCCGGTGCGATCGACGAGCTGGTCGACATGCGGGTTGTCCTGAAGATGGCGGGCCGATATGCGGCCAGCTTGGCGATCAACAAGGACGTCTCCCAGTGGCAGGGGAAGGCGAAGGTCGATCTGACGAAGGTTGGGGGTTATCGAAACGATAACAGTGGGGTTATCGAAACGAACACCGGGGGTTATCAAAACGATAAGGAAGGGGTTATCGATTCAATAACCACAAGAGACAACTCCAAGAGAAAAGACCAAGAGACAACTCCAAGAGAAACCCTTTCGCGCTCGCTGCGCGATCGCTTCGATATTTTTTGGGTGGCCTACCCGAAGAAGCGATCGAAGGACAAGGCGGAAAAGGCGTTTGCCAAGCGCAACCCGGACGAGCAGCTCTTCAACGACCTGATGGCAGGTCTGGAGCGGGCCAAGACTTCGGAGCAATGGCAAAACCCGCAATTCATCCCGCATGCCGCCACATGGCTGAACGCGGGCGGTTGGATGGACGAATTCCAGACCGCGTACAGCGATGTCGAACTTGCCGTGATCCGCGCCTTCAATGAGGCGCTCGGGGAGCGAGTCGGCACCGTGGACGCTGCGGTATTCGTCGAGGCCCGCGCCGGTGCTATCCGGGCATTCCTGACGCACCTGAAAGGCGACTTGGAGGCGGCGGCGCGCTACTTCCCGGCTGTTCGGGACAAGGTCGATCTCCCGCCGCACGCGGGATTCGACTACCTGGTCAGCCCGAAGGGGTTCGGTGACACGACGGGGCGCATGCGGATCGCCAAGGCGGCGGGCGCTGCGCCGGGCGCCCGCGGTGCCTGGTATGAAACGCCGCAGGGCATCGAGGCACGTGGTGCGGAGCTCGGCGTCGTTCGTGGCAACGAGGAAAACGCAGTTTCGTATCGCCGTCGCGTTTTCAAGGCGGCGGGGCCCGGCGTATGGCGCGATCAGGATCTCGCTGCCGAATCGAAGTACGGCGGCGAGGTGTACGAGCGCCTCTGGCGTTTCTACAACGACGAGCCGAGCCAGAAATGATGCCGAAGGAATGTCTCGATCGGTTCATGGCTGCCGTGCGCGACGCGCGCGCGGGCCGAAATGGTAAAGCTCGCGCACTGATTGCCTCGGTGCGCGAGCGTCACGGGGTAGCGGCTGCTGAGATTGCGCGCCGTGAGCTGCGGAACTACGTGGACAGCGGGAAGAAGGCATGACGAAGCGAACAACTTGGCCGATGCGGATCGACGCTGACGCGCAAACCGTCGGGACGGCGCGGGTGCGGGACAGCTGGGCCGTGGGCCGCGGCTCGGCGTCGCGGCAGCTGATGCAGCAGACCGGCGTACAGCCGCCGTCGGAATTCGACGACATCGCGGACGGCATCGGCGCGCCTGCGATCGCCACGAGCATCGCCCGCTCGGCGGACGTCGCGTCCCAGATCGGCGCGCCGGCGCCGCTGTCGAAGGCGATCGCCTGCCTGACGAAGCCGGCCGCGGCGCCGAAGTATCGCAACCGGAAGTGCGAGCACGAGGGCATCCGGTTCGACAGCGAGAAAGAGCGTGCGCGGTATTTCGAGCTCGTACGAATGCAGGCCGTCGGCCTGATCCGGGAATTGCGGCTGCAGGTGCCGTACCTGCTGACCGAGCGCCTGCAGCGGGACAACGGCACGTGGGAGCGCGCATCGAAATACGTGGCGGATTTCGTCTACGTCGACGGCGCGACGGGGAAGCAGGTGGTCGAGGACGTGAAGTCGCCGATCACCCGGAAGAACGCAACGTACATCCAGAAGCGGAAAACCATGCTTTCGGTGCATGGCATCACGATCAAGGAGGTTTGATGGAAGGCAAGCGTGCGTGGCGGAAATGGAGCGAGCAAGAAGAAGCAGATCTTCGGCGCGTTTGGGTGGCCGACGGCCCGATGAAACTGTATCTGGACCTGTTCAATGGGCGCCGCGTCGAAACTGTTCTGACTCACGGCTTGCAGATCGGCTTGGGCGCTCGGCCGAACAAGAACGCTCGGGTCGCTGATCCGAATGCGTCCGCGATTCTGCGCGTACTGACGCAGTGCCCGATGGAATCGCTCGAGCTGTCGGCGAAAACCGGTATCTCGCGGCGTACCGTCATGAAGCATTTGAAGGCGCTCCATGCGGCCGGCAAGGTCTACATCGTGCGATGGGAGCGATTCGGCGCCAGCGGATACCCGGCGCGTGTCTATGCGGTCGGCAAGCGCAAGGATGCGCCGCGGCCGGCGGCGCGCACGCCGGGGCAGAAGTTCCGCGATCGCATGACGCGCCTGAAGGATAACGAGCCGGCCGAATACGCGCGCGTGATGGCGCGGCGGCGCGCGAATAAGGCGAAGCGTAACAGCGCCGCACGACGCGACGTTGCGGCGCAGGCGCTGTTTGGGACGGCATCGGCATGAAGCGTTCCGGTTTCGGCCCGCGCAAGACGCCGATGGCACGCGGTTCGTGGTCCCGTAAAAGCTCACCGCTGCCCGAACAGGCGCCGCGAAAGAAGGCGATGACGCGTCGCGCGAAGCGGCCGACCGTCGCCGAAGGCTCGAAGTACTTGGCGGCGTGCCGCGGTGAGCCGTGTTACCTGCGCGTTCCCGGAGTATGTCGGCGCAATCCAATGGACGACACAGTCGTGCCGTGCCATTCGAACCAAGGGCGGCATGGGAAGGCAGCAAATCTGAAAGCTAAAAACGAATTCACTGTTCCCGGCTGCGGCGCCTGTCATGCCTGGATCGACCAGAACCGCGTAGGGACGCCAAGGCAAGTCAAGTTCGATGTGTGGGATCGGGCGTTTGAAATGTGGGAGCCGGTGCGCGCCCGAAAAATGGGAGAGGCAAATTGCCAGTGAGATTGTGGGTTGAGATTCCGGACGGCGTATATGCCGCTCCGAGACGCCGCGGTGCCGGCGGAACGGTCTTCGTTGAGCAAACACGTGAGATCGACGCGACTGTATTTCGAATCGCCCGCATCGCGACCGTCAAGCGCCAGCTGATCACCGCCGTCGAGGTTGATGCATTCATTCCGGAAATGCACCGCGGACGCATTCCGAAGGGCGATCCACGATGGGTGTCGCCTGGCGTATTCCGTACGAGGGCATACGTCTATCGGAACCAGAAGTCGCGCGAGCTCGAGCAATTTCTTGCGAGCGGAGATCTCGTGCGGAATGTGGAGGATCAGGGATGACGCCTGCGAAATATCAAGCCGCACTGAGCGGGCTGTCTGCGATCGCGAAGAAGGTCCTCGAGATGGTCCCGATTCAGGAGGCTTGGTCGCGCTCCGAAATTGCCGGCCATCTCTTGCGGGTAACGAAGAGCTCACCGGACGCCGCAGTAATCGACGGGTGTCTCGGCCGGCTGAAGGATTCAGGACTGGTTCGCGAGCCGAGCCGCGGTCGCTATCAACGTGTCGAGGTCAGAGAGAGGGAGGTATTGAAAGTGCCGGTCCAGAAACCCGAAGAGGCGGTCAACGCGCCCGTCGAGCAATCGATTCTTCCGATCGAGATCCTGTCGAAGCTGGCCGAGCGCGCACGGTCGGTCGCAACCGAACTCGTAGTGCTCGCATCCGACATCGAGACGGCCGCGCTCACGATCGAGCAGGGCAACGCCGAAAACGCGGCCAGCCTCGAAAAGCTGCGGCAATTCCAATCCATCCTCAAGAGCCTGGCATGAGCGAAATCGCATGCATCGAATTGTCGTCGGTGCCGGCGCCGCTGGTGGCTGGCGCACTTCGCCGCGTCGACAGCAAATCGGGCGATCACGTCATCGCGTTCAACGGCTGCCCGGTGATAGGTCGTGAGGTTGACGGCGACGAAATCGAATTTTCGTTTCCGCGCGCGATTGAGATCCGTGAATCGCTCATCGACTGGATGCTGTACTGGGGCATCCCTTTCCGGGTGATGCCGTGATGGCGGCGGCACAACATCCCAAGGGCGGTCCGGTGGCGCGACTCGCCGGCCTCTGGGCCAACGAGCCGGCTTTCCTCGAATGGATGCAGTCGATCGGGCAGCCGGCCAACACGCCGGCCGACGCGGCCGAATTCATCCGGGCGCGCTGCTGTGTCGAGAGTCGTGCGTTTCTGGATCACGACCGCGCCGCGAAATCCCGATTCGATCAGTACATCCGTGGGCCGTATTCCAAGCACCGAGCCGCAGCGGGTCTGCGGTGAAAATCAAATTCGACGACAGGATGACCATGACGCCCGATCAGAGCCAACAAATCGAAGAACTCTTGCTGACCTGGTATCGGTGGCAGATACGGCAATCGGACGCTGAGCGCCGTGCGCACTGGTACCGCGCAGACGATCGGACATGCCGCGAGTACGAAACGCCAATGAACGAGGTCGAGATCGACGAACGTGCCGAAGGCTGGGTCGATGACCAGATCGCCGAGCAGGTTCAGCTTTGCGTTGACCTGTTACCGGTTGTGCAGCGCGCGGCGATTTCCGTCAGCATGCGTAATAAGGAATGCGGCTACAGCGTCTGGAGCAACGGGCGAGCCGGTGATCAGCACGCGAGCTACCAGGCGGGGAAGGCAGCATTGCTTCCAATGTTCATCGCGAAGGATCTGATCAAGGTCGGGGAGGTGGCGTGAAAGTCGCCGAACTTTCCGACATGGCGCTCGACTACTGGGTTTGTCGCGCGCTGCTTGCTCAGTTTGAGGGGCAGCAACTGACGCTCGAAGTGATGGAGCAAATAAAACACCTGATCGGTGCGCTGCCGTTTCGCCCGTCGACAGATTGGGCGCAGGGCGGCGCTATCATCGGGCGCGAGAACATTGGATTTGCGCAGATGGCTTTCCGCGGGTCGCCCGGCGGCTGGACCGCCTACGTCAATGCGCGAGGTACCGTGATAGGTCTTGATGGCGACTTCAATGCGGACGGACCGACACAACTGATCGCCGCCATGCGTGCCTATGTCACTTCGAAGTTCGGTGACGAGGTGGGCGACGTGTCGCTGCCTGAAACCGACTGATCCCGACTGGATCCGACGAAATTATTCTTGCAGCGCGTAAATTTTCTGCGTATATTTCAGTCCCGGGAAGATGCGTCTTCCAAAAGCCCGCAAGCCGAAAGGTTCGCGGGCTTTTTCATTTCCGAATCCGGTCCGCGATGCTCACACTCTCCGTGAAGGCTGATGTCCGCGCGCTCGCGAAGAGGCTCGACGCACTCGCGCGCAAGCAACTGCCGTTCGCGACAGCTCAGGCGATCAACGCGACGGCCGAGCAGGTGCGTGCCGCAGAGATCGAGACATGGAAGAAGGTGCTCGACAAGCCGACGCCCTTCACGCTGAATGCCATCGCGATCAAGCGGGCCACGAAGTCGAACCCGGTCGCGCTCGTATATGTGAAGCCGATCGCGGTGAAATACCTGCTGCCCTACGAGGTAGGCGGTAAGAACAAGCTGAACAGCCGGGCGCTGATCAAGCCGGTCGCGCAGAAGGTCAACCAGTATGGGAACCTGCCGCGCTCGTCGTTGGCTCGACTCAAGGGAAAGCCGAACGTCTTCATCGGCAAGGTGCAGACGAAAGGCGGCGTTGTCGATGGCGTGTGGCATCGCACGAAGAAGACGCGCGGCAAAGCTGCCGGCCTGAAGCTGCTGATGAAGTTCGAGGACGCGCACGACGTGCGCCAGCACCTCGATTACCGCGGCGTCGGCAAGCGAGTCGTCGCCGCGGTGTTCCGGCGGGAACTGGACGCAGCGATGACGAAGGCGCTCGCGTCGGCGCGGTGAGGCCAACGGGTCCCCTCCGGAGGGGGGAGGGTCACGGGCAATTGCGCGCCGCGATATTTCACCAGCCACAGGTTCTGAAAAGTGTCCGCACCCCACGTTACGCAGCGCGAGTTCGCGAAGCTCGCCGGCTGCGATGAGAAGCAGGTTCGTCGCGCTATCGCGTCCGGCAAACTCAAGCCAGACGCGGACGGCAGGCTAGATCCTGCTCTCGTTTCGTCTGGCTGGCGCAGGCCGATCAGATCGAGCAAGACGGTTGCGGACAGTGCGGACACTTCGAAAGTGTCCGCAAAAACTGTCCGCACGGAAAGTGTCCGCGCCCCGGTTGTCGACGAGAACGACTCTCCGACCGAGGCCGCCGCCAAACTCGTGATGGCGATGGGCGCCACGAACAATCTGGCCGAAGCTATTCGGATCAAGGAAAACTTCAACGCCCTGCTCAAGCAGCTCGAATACGAACAGAAGTCAGGATCGCTCGTCGACCTGTCCGTTGCGCGGACGGTGCTCTTCGATTGTGCGCGCGCCGCGCGGGATTCCTGGATGAACTGGCCGATGCGTGTCGGCCCGAAAATTGCCGCCGATCTTGGGCTGGAGGCTGACCGAGTGACCGAGGTTTTGATTGAGCATGTCCACAGACAAATCGCTGACCTCGGCGAACCGGATGCTCACTTCGACGGATCGCAAAGCTGAAGGACTTGCGCGCGACTATCGCCGCGGTTGGACGCCGCCGCCGCGCATCAGCATTCCCGAATGGGCGGACCGCTACCGCAAGCTTGCGAAGGAGGCCGGTAGTACGTCGGGGAACTGGCGTACCTCAACGGTGGAAGCTGCGCGCGGCCCGATGTTGGCCGTTACGGAGCCGGGCATCCATGTGATCACTGTAATGGTGAGCACGCAGATGCTGAAGACGGCGTTGCTGGAAAACATTTTCGGATACTTCGCCCATCTGGATGCGTGCCCGATCCTGCTGATCCAGCCCAAGGACGAGGCAGCCGAGCAGTTCTCGAAGGAACGAATTGCCCCGCTGATTCGCAGCACACCGGTGTTGCGCGAGATCATGGGCGCGAGCAAATCGCGGAACAGCGATGACACGCTTGGCTACAAGGCATTCCCGGGTGGGTTTCTCGCGCTGGTGAGCGCGGGCAGTCCGGATAACCTTGCGCGCCGGCCGATCCGCGTCATTCTGGCGGATGAGATCGACAAATACCCGCCGTTGAAAGAGGGCGATTCGATCTTCATTGCTGAAGAGCGAACTGCGTCCTTCGGGGTGAACTGGCTGTCTGTGCGCGCCTGCTCGCCGACGTATTCCGGCGAGAGCCGGATTGAGAAGAGTTACAACGACTCCGATCAGCGTCGTGCCTCGGTGGCCTGCCCGCACTGCGGGCACCGACAGTTTCTCGATTTCTTCAAGCATGTCCATTGGGACAAGGAGAAGGATGCGCAGGGCAATACGCTGTCGCACAGAACGAAGACGGCACGAATCGTCTGCGAAGGTTGCGGAGCGGCATGGTCAGAGGGCGAGCGTCTTCGTGCGCTCGATACGGTGCGCTGGCACCAGACGCGCCCGTTCGAGTGTTGCGGCCGTCGCCATGCTCCGCTGACAGATTACGACATCGCCTGGCAGGACCGAGATGAGGGGGCGATCGAAAGGGTTTGGCGTTGGTCTGAAAGCGATCGGCATGCGGTCTATTACGCTCACTGCCCTATGTGTGGGGCGCGCGGCGTCGAGGGCGAACACGCTGGATTTCAGGCCTCGAAGCTGTATAGCCCATGGAGCAAGGACAAGCCCTCTGACATCGCAGGAAAGTGGGTTGCCGCGCAGGGTGACGAAGAGCAGTTGCAGGCCTGGTGGAACACGCAAATGGGCCTCCCGTATCGTCGACACGTCGGTAAAGGAACGACGCCGGACGCATTGCTGGCACGTTGTGAGATGTGGCCATCTGAAGTTCCGAACGGCGTTGCGGCAATCACGGTCGGCGTCGACATTCAGCCAGACCGCGGCGAGTTAGAGACGGTCGGCTGGGGGCGCAACGAAGAGTCATGGTCTATCGACCATCACGTCATCGAAGGCGATCCGGAAACCCCGGTGTTCTGGGAACAGGTGGATGCATACCTGAAGCGTACCTGGTACCGGTCCGACGGTATGCCTTTCGAGGTGATGGCAGCTTGTATCGACTCCGGCGGCCACAACACACAAAAGGTGTACGAGTTCGCGAAGGCGCGCCTCGGTCGCAGAATCTGGGCGATCAAGGGTGCGTCGGAGCGATCTGGCGCGCGCTCGCCGGTATGGCCCACGAAGCGCCCGAGTAGCCGGAACAAGCAGAGCTTCAGGCCCGTGATCATCGGGACGAACGCTGCGAAGGACGTAATTTACGCGCGGCTTCGCTACGAAGAGCCTGGGCCCGGATATATGCATTTTCCGGCCGACAGAGACATTGGCTACTTCGCGCAGCTCACTGCCGAGGTGTCTACGCTGAAAACTTCCGGCGGCCATCGCTATCGGGTGTGGGAACTGCCGAACGGGAAGCGTAACGAGGCGCTCGATTGTCGTGTCTACGCGTACGCCGCTTTGTGCGGTCTTTCGCATTTCGGGTTGCAGTTGAACCGGCGTGCAGACGAAGTCGGCGCAGCATTCACGGCGAAGCCCTATGTCGAACCGAAGTCTGTGCCTGGAGCGGAAGGTGTTGCGCAGGGCCAGGCGGTCGAGCAGTCGGCGCCGCCAGCCGTAGTGGTGGCGCGCGGGCCGATGGTGAAGAAGGTAGGCGCATCGAGCGGCAGTGGCAAATCGCGCGCGAGCCGCCTCGCATAACGGAGTGGTGATGGGTGCATACGATGGACGCAGCAGGGCCGACCTGCAGGCGCAGCTTACCGCGCTGCTGAAGGCCTACGACCAGCTGGCCGCAGGTCAAATGGTTGCGAGCGCCAACTACTCGCAGAGCGACGGCTCGCGTTCGGTCACGTTCCGTCAAACGGATCTCGGTACGCTCGACGGGCTGATCTCGAAACTTCAAGAGCAACTCGGCATCGTGCGCCGAGCACGCAGGCAAATTCGATTCGTGTATCGCTAATGGACAATCCCGTGCAAATTCTCGGCGTGGACGGCAAGCCGTTGCCCCCGCGTCAGGGGCGTGCGTCGATGCTGTCCGGAGCGAGCCAGACCCCCTACGACGCTGCGAACCTGTACGGTGCGCACGTCGAGGACTGGAATCCGTACCTGTGGTCTCCCGATGGGGAGATCAACATGTACCACGACCGGATCACTGCCCGCGCGCGTGATCTGGTCCGAAACGATGGATGGGCGACGGCCGCAGTGATGCGGACGCTCGACAACGTCATCGGCCCGGATTTCCGGCCGATTTCGAAGCCGGACCACGTTGCGCTGCGTGCGCTGACCGGAAACAAGGCATTCGATCACGTTTGGGCCGATGAATTCGGTCAGCAGGTTGAGGCGAACTATCGTGCGTGGGCGCACGATCCCGGCTTCTATTGCGACGTCGAACGGATGCTGCCGCTGCCCGGGCTGTTTCAAGTCGCATTCCGGCACAAGATTGTCGACGGTGACGGACTGGGCCAGCTTCACTACCTGCCGCAGCGAGTTGATGTCGGCCGTGCGCGCTATGCGACCGCATTACAGGTGCTCGATCCCGATCGCCTGTCGAATCCGCAGCTGCAGTTCGACCAACAGGCGTTGCGCGGCGGCGTCGAGGTCGACGAGTTCGGCGCACCGACCTGGTATCACATTCGTGAGGCGCACCAGGGCGACTGGTTCAGCGCAGCGAAGTCGGTGCGCTGGAAGCGCATTCCCCGCGAGACGGACTGGGGCCGCCAGATCATCATCCATTCGTACGAGCATGATCGAGCATCGCAGCACCGTGGCATTGGCTTTCTGACGCCCGTGCTGCAGCGCTTCAAGATGCTCATCAAGTACGACGAGACAGAGCTCGACGCGGCGATCATCAACGCGTTTTTCGCGGCATACATTCAGAGCCCGTTCGATGGAGATCTGGTCGAGGAAGCGCTCCAGAGCCCTGACCGCCTCAACAAGTATCAGGAGGAACGCGCTGCGTTTCACGCGGAGCGCAAAACCCGGCTCGGCAACGTCGGGATGACGCATCTATTCCCGGGCGAGACGATCGGCTCGGTGATGGCGAATCGGCCGAGCGCGAACTACGCGGCGTTCAACAGCGCGTTCCTGCGCAGTTTCTCGGCATCGACCGGGCTGGCCGCGCAGCAGATCAGCCAGAACTGGGCCGAGGTCAATTACAGCGCATACCGATCAGCGATGCTGGAGGCATGGAAGACGTTTCACCGGCGCCGTCTCGGCTTCGCCGCGACGTATACGCAGCCGATCTACACGGGCTGGCTCGAGGAATCGATGGAGGTCGACGATTACCCGATGCCGCTCGGCGACGTGCCCGACTTCATCGAAGCGCGCGCCGCATATTCGCGGGCGAAATGGCTCGGTCCGGGGCGTGGTCTGGTCGACATCGTCAAGGAGCGGCAAGGCGCGTCGATGGGCGTCGCGGGCGGCTTTTCGTCGCTCGAGGACGAGTGCGCCGAGACGGGCGGCACCGATTGGCGCGAAGTCGCGCAGCGGCGAGCCGTCGAAGAGTCCTATTACCGCAATCTCGGCCTGCGGCCGCCGGCCACCCTCGTCGGCGACAGCGTCAAGGAAGCGAGCGCAATTCCGGAGGAAGTCTGATGAAATTCGCGCACATGGCGCAGCGGCTGTTCAACGTGCCGCTCGCGATCCGCCGCGAAAAGGCCGAGGTGATCATGGCCGCGCTGATGGATCGGCTTGGCGTATCGCAGATCGCGCGCCTCGAAGGCGGCCGGCTGAAGCCGATGGCCTACGGCGACTGGGACGACGATTACGACAGCTTCTCCCGAGAGGGGCGCGTGCCGGATCCCGGCTACGACATGATCGCCGATACCGGCGTGGCGCTGATCGCGGTACAGGGCACGCTTGTGCAGAAGCTCGGCACATTGCGGCCGTGGTCCGGGATGACGGGTTACGACGGTCTGCGCGAGGCGATCTTGCGCGCGCACTCCGACCCGAAGGTCAAGGCGATCGTGCTTGACGTGGATTCGCCCGGCGGCGAGGTGGCCGGATGTTTTGACCTTGTCGACATGATCTATGCGCAGCGCGGCAACAAGCCGATGTGGTCGATCCTAACCGAGTCGGCGTATTCGGCCGGTTATGCGATTGCCAGTGCGGCTGACCGCGTGATCGTGCCGCGGACCGGCGGCGTCGGGTCGGTTGGCGTGATCGTGATGCACGTCGACTGGTCGAAGGCGCTGACGAATGCCGGGATGGCTGTGACGTTCATCACCTACGGCGAGCGCAAGGCGGATTTCCACCCGGAGATCCCGCTCTCGAAAGAGGCCTACCAGGCAGCGCAGACCGACATCAATACGATGGGCGAGCTGTTCGTCGCGACGGTCGCGCGTAATCGCGGCCTGTCGGCGGACGTCGTCCGCGAGACGGAGGCCGCCTGCTACATGGGCGATGCCGGCGTGAGCATCGGATTGGCCGATGCCGTGATGGCGCCCGATGAGGCGCTTCTCGCCCTGCTCGCAGAGCTTGGCTGACAACCATTGAAAGGAAAGACATGAAATCGAAAATCTTGGCTCCGTTCGCCAGCTTTCTGAGCAATGCTCCGCGTGCGGCCGGCGCTCGAATCGAAGACGGCGGCGGTGAAGACGACGAGCGCAAGCAGCGCGAGGGCGAGTCCGACGAGGACTACGCGAAGCGCATGGAAGAGCTCGACGAGAAGGAACGCGCCGAGGAAGAGGAGCGCAACAAGCAGGAAGACGCTCGCCGCGCCGAGGAAGAACGCAAGAAGGAAGAGGACGCGAAGCGCGCCGCGGCAGAAGGCGACGACGACTCCGAGGACGACGACGGTGACGGCGACGACGCAACGGCAAGTGCAGCGCGTCAGCGCGAGCGCGTGCGCTGTGCCCGCATCATGGCGCACGGCATCAAGCTCGGTCGGGCGCGCCAAGCTGGCGTCTTCGCATTCGACACGAAGATGTCCTCGCGCGCAGCGATCGCGGCGCTCAACGCCGGCGTCGAAGATGCGCCTGCGCAGCCGCGGCGCGCATCCAGCCTGTCGAGCCGCATGGCGTCGACCGTCATTCCGGCGGCGGGTGCGGGCGGCGCGACGCCGAAAGCCCCGAACCTGGCCGAGCAGATCGTCCAGGCGGGAAAGATCCGTCGCGGCGAAGCTTGATCGGCCGTTCAATCTGACACGAGTAAGGAGAAGTCATGACGCTTCCCGTCAACACGATCGGCGATAACCCGCAGCAGCCGGGTATCCAGGCCGAAACCTACATTCCCGATCAGCTGATCGCGGGCGCGCTGCAAATCGTCTCGCAGCCGATCATCCTGGCTTCCGGCACGCTGCCGCGCGGCTCGGTGCTTGGCATGGTGAGTTCGCTGAACGCGATCGCCGAGCCGGGCGCCTCGAACACCGGCAATGGCACGATCGGCAGCGTCAGCGCAAACGGCGCGCTGGCCGGTGCCTACGTGCTCACGGCCACCGCAGCAACGACGTTCTCGGTGACCGACCCGGAGGGCAATGCGCTGCCGCCGGCTACCGTCGGGACCGCGTATTCGCAATCCGGTATCGGCTTCACGCTGACGGCTGGTGCGACGGCCTTCGTGGCTGGCGACACGTTCACGGTCGAAATCGAGGATGCGGTCGGTACCTACAAGCTGTCGGTGAAGACGGCGTCGGACGGCAGCCAGGTCCCGTCGGCCATTCTGGCAGACTACGCCGACGCGAGCGCCGGGCCCGTGACGGCCGGCGCGTACGTCGCCGCCGAAGTCAATGCGCGTGCGCTGAATTTCGATCCGTCGTGGGACATCGCCTCGCTGCGTGCAGCGCTGCGGCAATACACGATTTTCGTCAAGTCCTCGATCTCCGCTGCCGACCCGACTTAAACCCGACTCCGCTTCGAGAAACCCCGCTTCGGCGGGGTTTTTTGTTTTCAGCGGGCCAATTCGTATCAAGGAGATTGAGGGATGACCACGCCCCAAGGATCGTTGGTGTACGACACCAACACGCTGATTCAGGTGGTTCCGAACCTGAAGCTGGCGCAGCAGTTCCTGCTCGACAAATTCTTCCCGAACGTCGTCATGGCGGACTCGGAGAAGGTTTCGATCGACGTCGACGTCGGTCTGCGCCGGATGGCGCCGTTCGTTTCGCCGCTGGTCGAAGGCAAGCTCGTCGAGCAACGCCGTTACCAGACGAACGAGTTCAAGCCGGCTTACATCAAGGACAAGCGCGCGCCGGATCTGCGCAAGCCCGTGCGTCGGATGATCGGCGAGCGCATCGGCGGCGACCTGAAAGGCATCCAGCGCGAGATGGCGAACCTCGAAGCCGAAATGACGGATCAAGTCGACGTGCTCAATCGTCGTCTCGAATGGATGGCCGCGAATGCCTTGCGCAAAGCGATCGTCCGTATCGAAGGCGAAGGCTTCGAGACCGTCGACATCGATTTTGGCCGGGATCCGTCGTTGACGGTCGCGCTCACCGGCGCCCAGAAATGGACCGAGGCGAACGTGGCGGCCGGGACGGCGACGCCGTGCGACAACATCGAGGCCTGGCAGCATCAGATCCTGAAGAAGTCCGGCGCCAAGGTGACGGACATCGTCTTCACCACGTCGGCGTGGACCGGCTTCAGCGCAGATCCGAAGCTCAAGGGCGCGATCCTCTATCCGGCTCTGGCGCAAAGCGGGAACGTGATCAATCCCGGCGCACAGATCGAGCAGGGCGCGGTTTACAAGGGCAAGTGGGGCCAGTATGACCTGTGGGTCTATAACGACTGGTTCATCGACGAGAACGGCGTCGAGCGTCCGATGATCCCCGACGGCGAGATCGCGATGAGCGGCCCGAATCTGATGGGCACGCGCGCGTTCGGTCAGATCATGGATCCGGCCTTCAACTACGAAGCGCTGCCGTATGCGCCGAAGACCTGGGTCAAGGAAGACCCGGCGCAACGCTTCCTGATGATGCAATCGTCGCCGATCGTGATCCCGAGCCGGGTGAACGCAAGCTTCGGCGCGAGCGTCTGCGATCCGGTGCTCGAGTAATGTCGACGCCGAATGGGCCCGAGGCCGGCGGGAAACCGCCCCGCACCGTAACCGCTGTCGTGGCTCGCGGCCATACGGTGATGAATGGCGACGGCAAGCCCGTCGCAGCTGGCGGCGAGGTCGTGCTGCCTGCGTCTGAGGCCGCTCGACTGCGAAAAACCGGATTCCTAGTTGATCCGAAAGAGCCGGAAGTGCCGCGCAACGATGGCGACACGGTCGGCCCGCGCGTCGTGACGAAATCGACCGTCCAGATCAAGCGAGGCTGACGTGTACGACTTCGACCAGCTGAATGCCTCGATCAACGGCGTGTTCGGCGAGTCGGTC
Organism: Burkholderia sp. AU45388; assembly: GCF_030481585.1. NCBI lineage: Bacteria > Pseudomonadati > Pseudomonadota > Betaproteobacteria > Burkholderiales > Burkholderiaceae > Burkholderia > Burkholderia sp. AU45388. The sequence continues at coordinate 160,945 of NZ_JAUJPV010000014.1, forward strand.
TCGTACCAGCCGGCCGCCGGCGGCGCGCCCTTTTCCGTCACCGGAGTCGTCGTCGATTCGTTCCGAACGCCTTACTACAAGGACGACGGCTCGGTCGGGTACACGACCACGGCGCCGGCGATCGGCGTGCGGCTCGCTGATTTCCCCGCGAAACCTGTGAAGAACGATGTGCTGACGCGCCTGAAGACGGGTGACCGTTTCATGGTGCTCGACGTCCACAGCGACGGCATCGGCTGGCTGAACCTGATCCTCAAGGTTGCGAAATGACCACGAAAACCGATTTGCTCGCGGCCGCGATGCAGGGGTTGATCGGGCAGACGGACGCCGGCGCGCGAGTGTACGGCGCGCGCGACGCGTCGACGTGGGACGACGAGTATCCGGTGCTGTTCGTATCGATGCCGCTCGACGAGGACGGCGAGTCGTTTGGGCGCAACGGCGCACCGGCCTTCACGGTGTCCTGCAGCCTGATCGTCGAGGCACGCGCGAGCGCGCTAGCGGTACCGGACGACGGCGGCGCGCTTGACCTGCTCGGCCAGCTCGAGGCGCTGCGTGACCAGGTGAAGCGCGCGGTCATCAACTACGGCCCGCTGATGAGCCAGATCCAGCAATACGCGTTCTTCAAGGTCCGAGGCAAGCCGGGCCCCGGTGACGCGGGTGAGCACGTCGGTGGTGTCGAGATCGAGATCGGCCTCGAGTTCGTGCAGGACGCGAGCGACTTCCGGCAATCCAACCCACCGTCTCTCGAGGCTATCGGCGGTTCGATCGTGATGCCCGAGGGCACCGTGCAGCCGACGTTTTCGATTCCGTTTCCACCATCCATTTCGTAGGAGCGCCGAATGCGCGTGAAACCTGCCCCGGGTCTGAAAGTGCGTGACCCGCATACGAAAAAGCTTCTGCCGGACGACGGCATCGACGTGCCGGACGACAGCCCTGTCTGGAACAGGATCCTCAACGACGGCGATGTCGTGCGCGACGAGCAGCCGGCGACGGCCAAGCTGACCAGCGCCCGCGCTGCAACCGAAGGTGAAAATGCATGAGCACGATTCCGTTCCGGGTCATCCCGCAAAACTACCGTCTGCCGGGCGCGCTGTTCGAGCTGGACAATTCGCAGGCGAACACCGGCGCAACGACGCAGCGCGCACTGATCATCGGCCAGATTACGGCGGCCGGCACCGCGACGCCGAACGTGCCCGTCATCTGCGGCGGTAAAGGCGACGCACAAGCAAAGGGCGGTGTGAATTCGATGCTGGCGAACATGGTCGCCAAGTATCGACTCAACGATACGTTCGGCGAATTGTGGGTCTTGCCGATCGCTGACGCTGCGGGTGCAACGGCTGCCGCTGGCGCCATGACTTTCACCGCGGCGCCCTCGGCAAACGGCACGCTGTCGCTGTACATCGCGGGTGAATTGGTCACGGTGCCGGTGACGGCCGGGCAGGTTGTCGCTGACGTGGCGACGGCAGTGGCTGCCGCTATCAATGCCGTCTCCACGCTCCCGGTCACTGCATCGAGTGCGGCCGGCGTCGTAACCCTCACTGCCGTCCACAAGGGCCTGAGCGGAAACGAGATCGATATTCGCTTCAACTACCGCGGTACCGCGAGCGGCGAAGTGCTGCCAGCCGGACTCGCGTACTCGATTACGGCGATGACGGGCGGCGCGACGAATCCGTCGCTCGCGACCGCGCTCGGCAATCTCGGGACGGAATCGTTCGATTTCATCGTCAATCCGTACAACGATGCCGCCTCGCTCGACGCTGTCAAGGCGCTGCTCAACGACCAGAACGGCCGTTGGAGCTATCTTGAGCAGCTCTACGGCCATTCGTTCGGCGGTCTCGCGGCCACGTACTCGCAAGCGACGACGCTCGGCAATACGCGGAACAATCAGCACGAAACCATCCTGCCGGCCGACAGCAGCCCGACTCCGTCGTGGGTGTGGGCTTCGGCGCTTGCCGGGCAGGCGGCGGTGAGCATTCGCGCCGATCCGGGTGTGCCGCTGCAATCGCTGCCGCTCAACGGCGTGTTGCCGCCGGCGGTCGAGAAACGCTGGCAACCGTCGATGCGCAACACGCTGCTGTTCGACGGCATGTCGACGTTCACCGTGGCGAACGACGGCACCGTGATGACCGAGAACATCATCACGACCTACCAGACGAACGCGCAGGGCGTCGACGACGACAGCTATCTCGAAGTCGAAACGATGTACCAGCTGGTGCTGGAAATCCGCACGCTCCTGGCGATGCTTTCGTCGAAATACGCGCGCTGCAAGCTCGCCGACGACGGCTCGCGGCCGGCGGCGGGGTCGAACCTGGTTACGCCGAGCACGATCGCGTCAGACATCATTGCGCTCTATAACGAGCGCGTCGACGCGGGCTACGTGCAGGGTAAAGCGGCGTTCGCGGCAGCACTCGTGGTGCAAAAGAACACGGTCAACCCGAATCGCGTGGACATCCTCTGGCCAGGCGTGCCGGTCAACCAGATGCGTACGTTCGCGACGCTCATTCAGTTCCGCCTGCAGTAACGCTGCTCGACGGTCGGAGATCGCCACCTTCGGGTGGCTTTTTCATTTTTAGGAGAAGCACATGTCGGGTAGTCAACTGCTCGCCGGGATCACCAACGCCAAGATCGACGGCGTTACCTACCAGCTCGAGGGCAAGGCGCGCTACAGCGTTGCCAAGGTGAAGCGAGACTCGCTCCTCGGCCAGGATGGCTGGCACGGCTTCAAGGAAATGCCGCGCGCGGGATCCATCAAGATGTCGCTCCGAGATGCGGGCGGCTTGTCGATCGCCGACTTCAACGCGATGCGCAATTCCACCGTGGTGCTGGAGCTGGCGAACGGCAAGATCGTCACCGGTCGCAACATGGGCACGGTCGAGGCCGAGGAAGTCGACACTGAAGAAGCGACCTTCGAAGTGTCGTTCGAAGGCCCGGAAGTTACCGAACAAACCGCCTGAGGCCAGTGATGGAAGAGAACGAAAAGAAGCCCCGGAAAATCCAGCCGGCGACGATCACGATCGAGCTTTCCGAGCCGATCACGCTGTCCGGGAAGGACAGCGACACGGTCCATACGGAACTGGATCTGCGTGAGCCGAATCTCCGCCAGATCAAAGCGTTCGTGAAGATGGTCCCCACGAAAGGTGCGCTCGAAGCGTTTCAGGTGCTGATCAGCGAGCAATCCGGTATTCCCGTCCTGGGAATCGACAAGATCTCGGCGCGCGATTACTACAAGGCGCAGGAATATCTGTCGTTCTTCCTGTCCCCGCCCGACGAGGACGACCCCGAGGGAAACGAGGGTGGCTCCCAGTAGATTGGGAGCACCGGGTCAAGGTAGTTGAGCGCTCGTGGGGCTGGCAGCCTAGCGAAACGAAAGAGCTGACGTGGAGCGAGGTGTGTGAATACGCCTACCACGATGCGCTGATACAGAAGAAAAAGGGGGTAATCGGAATAACGTGTTGAAACCATGATGTTGAAGTATACTTATGGAACGGAATTTCGTGTGGAAAAGGAGAGCGAGATGAGCAACGAACTCAAGATGGTGACTGCTTGCTGCGGGCGTTCTGAGTGCGGGGGTGAGTGCGGCAACGAATGGTTGGGCATGCACCGGGTGGCAACGCGCGGCGTACACGCGCTGCGCGACGTGATTAGCAACCTTCGTGAAACGGGCTGGTACCGAGACGAAGAAGGCGAGGAGACGGAAGCGCTCGACGAACTTTGCCTCTCGCTGGAGTGCAATGAGGAGCCGGTATCCGATGGAGAAGAGGCAGCGGCACTTCGCGCCTTTGACAAGACCAAGCATGACGGCCACTCGTACGACCTTGAGAGCTATTGCGCTGGCTACATTGACCGGCGCTACGATGCAGTAACGGTCTCCTTGGCCAATGAAATTGCGGATGAACTTGATGCGATAGCCGACCGAATCACCCGGTTCAGTAACAGCACGGGAGACGGTACTTGTACGCGCGCAGCCCAATTGCTGCGCATGCTCGTCGCAGGCCGGCGAGCTGCCGAATCTGCGTCGTAGCCGGTGATTACATGGCCCACCTGACCGCCCCGGCGTTTTCCACACTAAAATCCGGGGATGAAAGACATTCTCGATATGGAAGGTTGGTCGCTGACCGACAAAAGGACCGAGGGGCTGGTAGAGACCTTCTCGGCGGAATACGTTCACGAGCCCATCGCCTGCTCCAAGTGCGGTGGCATCAAGCTGTACCGGCACGGCACCAAGAAGACGACGTACGCGGACGCGCCGCTGCGTGGCTTTGCAGCCAAGCTGGAGGCGACGGTGCGCCGCTACCGGTGCCGGGACTGCGGCGAGACGTTCCTGCAACCTCTGGGTGGCGTTCTGGACGAACGCCGCATGACGGTGCGCTGCGCGGAGTTCATTGCCAAGCAGGCACTGAAGCACACCTTCGTCCATGTCGCCCGCGAGGTCGGCATCGACGAGAAGACAGTGCGGGCGGTCGCTGCCGAGCGGATGGCGGAGCTTCAGTCCAGCCGCACAATCCGGCTTCCCAGGGTGCTGGGCGTGGACGAGACCATGATTCACAAGGTGCAACGACTTGTGCTCACGGACATCGAGGCGCGCCGGCTGCTGGACATGTATCCGAGGCGGGACGATGGTGCCTTGGAGGTATGGCTGGGGCAGTTTCGCGACCTGAGCGCCGTAAAGGTCGTGACGATGGACATGTGGCGTCCGTACCAGCGGACCGTCAGCAAGCTTATGCCGCAAGCCGCCATCGTGGTCGACAAGTTCCATGTCGTCCGCTACGCCAACTTCGCGCTGGAGACCGTACGCATCCGGCTCGGCAAGGCAAAGCAGACCGAAGTGCGTCGATTCTGGGTGCGCTCCAAGGTCCAGTTGAACAAACGGGCGCGCAATCTGACCGAGAAGCAGCGGTTCAATCTGAGCATGTGGCTCGACAACGAGCCCGAGCTGGCCGAAGCCTACCGCCTCAAAGAGGCCCTGTACGACCTGTACGACTTGCCCAAGGAGCAGGCGGAAGCAGCCTTCGACGCCTTCATAGCGAACGTTCCGCCGACATTGAAGAAGGATTTTGGGGAGCTGACGCGCCTCATGAAGAACTGGCGCGCCGAAATACTGGCCTACTTCGACCACCCGTACACGAACGCCTACACCGAAGCGGTCAACGGTCTGATGAAGCATATCGCACGAGCCGGGCGCGGCTACAGCTACGAGGTGCTGCGCGCTCGAATTCTGGCGACGGCCGGCGCTCCAGAGCGGAAGCCGCTCTTCTTCGAGTTCCTGCTGAAGGACGACGGGAACCCATGCGCGAACTGCGGGCTTCCGTGCCGCGCCGAGGACATGCACCTCGTCACATTGCCGCCAGTGACTCGCGGACAGCGTGCGAAGCGCGCCTTGGTCTGCGACGTTTGCGAGTCGCGTTTCAACACGGAGAAGCTTATTGCTCATCGCAAGGCTTCCACACGGAAAACCGGATAGCCGAAAAAGGAATGAGGCAATGTCCGAAGAATTCGTCATCCGGATCCGGGCAGACGATGCTGCTACGGCCACGGTAAAGAAGATTCAGGCTGCGCTCGGAAAGGTGACGGCGCCGGTCGACAAGGCGCAAAAGCGCTTCGCGAATATCGGTGCTGTCGGCACGCGCAGTTTCGAGAAGTTGACGAAAGGTCTTGAGTCGGCTTCCCGAGCCGCCCATACGCTTGTCGACAAGGTTGTCGAACTGGTGCCGGGGCTTGCCGCGCTCGGCGCGGCCGGGACAGTGGCCGGGATCGTTGGCCTGACGAACCGCTTCGGCAATTTCGGTTTCGCGCTCAACAAATCGTCGAAGTTGCTCGGCATGAATGCTCAGGACCTCGCCGCTTGGCATGTAGCGGCGAAGCGTGCCGGCGTATCCGCCAGTGAATTCGATTCCGCGATTTCGTCGTCACAGATGGCGATTCGCGACGCGGCGAATGGTGCAAATCCGGCCGCTCTCGTGCTGATGCAGAAGATGGGTGTCCAGATCCAGCGCAACAAGGACGGCACCGTCGACTACTACACCACCCAGCAGAAGCTGATGAAGGCGATCGCCGGCCAGCGTAGCGCCGTCACGCAGCGCGCAGCGGCCGACGCCGTCGGCATGGGCGGTTTGCTGCCGATGCTGCAGCAGGGAACGTACAACGAGGACAAAGCCCGAGCAATTCGCAAGGGCCTGGTCCCGACTCCGGATGAAATAGCTCGGGCCACGCAATTTAAGGAGGAAGTCAACGATCTAGAGGACTCGGTGTCGGGCCTGGGGAATTCCATCGGAGCCAGCCTGATTCCGGTTCTCGAACCGGTCGTGAAGCACTTTTCTGCGTGGCTCGACGCCCATCGCGCGGAAATTGCCGACAAGCTTGCCGCTGCGGTTCAGCGCTTCGTCGACTGGATTTCGAAAGTCGATTGGGACGGCGTTTCGAAAAGCGTCAAGAAAATGTGGGACGGCATGGGTGGCATCAAGGGAGCAATGATCGCGATCACGGCACTGTCCTTTGCCGGCCCCATTGCAAGTGTCGCGAGCCTCATTTCGAGCCTTGTGACTCTCACAACGGTGACTGTTCCCGCCGCTGCGGGCGCGCTTGCTGGACTCGCGAGCGCGCCGGTAATGGCCGCGATTCTCGCGTTGCTGCATTCGAAGAACCTCAATGAGGGGGAGGATGCGGAGGTCGCGAAGCATCAGGCAAAAGCCGGCGAGGGATGGGATGGAGATCCGGTCGGTAAACAGCATCGGGCTGTCGCTGAAGCCGCCACGAAAGATCCAAAGACGGCCGCCGCAATGGCGTCACTTCAGGCGATGGGGTGGTCAAAAGCGCAGGCGGCCGGAATGGTCGCCAATCTCTGGATTGAGAGCAATCTCAACCCCGGCGTTGTTGGCGATAACGGTGCTGCTTATGGGATTGGGCAATGGCATTCGGATCGCCAAGCAGATTTCAAGGCGTGGGCGGGACATGACATACGCGGCTCGACCATGGAAGAACAGCTTCGCTTTATGAATCACGAATTGCGAAACGGCAAGTACTGGTCGGCGGGGCAGCGGCTTCATGGAGCGATGAACGCTCAGGATGCGGGGCGTCTGGTTTCCAGGTTCTACGAGCGTCCGAAGAACGTAGAACTGGAAATGGACAAGCGGGGATCGCTCGCGAATGCGCTCGCTGGAGTCATGCCTCCAGAAGTGGCAGCCCCCGATGCAAATGGGACGAATGGTGAGGGGGCGACCGCGGATGCGCATGACGCCCGCGTCAGGGGCATGCAGCAGCAGTCGATGAATATCACCCTGGATATGAAGAATGTTCCCCAAGGTATGCGGGCCGAGGCGAAGACGGCCGACGGGAACTATTTACCAACGCGCGTCGAGTACCGTCTCGACGGAATCTGAGGGGAATCACAGTGGCATCGACAACAACCGACGTCCTGAGCGTTGTCGGAAGTATCGGTGGGCTGGCGTCGGCTGCTGACAACCTCGGTTCACTGCTGACCGGTGACTGGTCTTCGAACCTGAAGCCGGCCAGCTTCGGGGGGGTGCCGTTCGGGGTTTTCGAGATTCGCACTTCAGCCGGCCAGAACAGGTCTGTCCATACTTACCCATTTCGCGACGATGGGTGGGCCGAGCCGCTCGGCAAGAAGCCGCGCGCGTTCGAAGTGATCGGCTTCCTGTTGGATAACGATCTCAAGACGGGCGCCGGTTCGGTGATTGAGCAGCGGGATAACCTGCTGGCTGTATGCGAAGGCCCGGGCACGGCGACGCTCGTGCATCCGACGTTCGGCACGATCGATAGCATCGCTTGCCTCGGCGTTGAAACTGTCGAGCGCGTCGATCTTGGGCCGGTGTTCGAAATTCGCCTGACCCTGATCAAGTCCGGGCCTCGGAAATTCCCGACGACGCAGGTTTCGACGGCCGACGACAGTGCGGATCAAGCGGCCGATTTGAAATCGAAATCGCTGCTCGACTATGCGAATGACATCGCCGCAGACATCCGGAACGGTGCGGCCGTCGTGCAGAAGGCAGTTTCGACGGTGGTTTCCTGGTACCAGCTGGGCGTCACGGCCGTGAACGACGTTAAGCGCGTGATTGGCGCAGTGTCGACCCTATCTGGCAATTTTGGCCGGCTGTTCGGCGGCGGCAATTCCGGCTATTCGGCGAGTAATGCAAAGGCGTCGGTCAGTACCACTGCAGCCGATCTGCTTGCAGCGTCGGCAGCGGGGCGCGCCGCTGTAACGTCCGCCGGTGCGGCGATGCTGGCGGCCGCGGCGAACCCATCAGACAGCGTTACGCTCGGCTCGGCCGTCGATGCGTTCGTCGCCGCGGTCGCCGCATCGGCGAACGATCCTGCAGACGCCGTACGGCTGGTGAGCGGGCTCGTGCAGTATTCGCCACAAGATGTCGTCGTGCCGGGCCAGATCGGCGCATCGATGCGTGTCGTACAGGTCGCGACGGCAGCTTTACTGCGCCGGTACGCATTGGCGCAGCTCGCGACGACGCTTTCTGGTTATCAACCGTCCTCGCAGCAGGATGCAGTGACCGTTCTGTCCGACGCGCTCGATTTGTACGACGCTGAGATTGACGTGGCGGGCGATGCCGGTGACGACGATACGTTTGTCGCGCTGCGAAAGCTGCGGCGAGCTGTCTATGCTGACCTGACGGCGCGTGGTGCCGACCTCGCGCCACTCGCAACGTTTTCGTTTAACACGACGTTGCCGTCGCTGGTGCTCGCGCGCCGCATCTACAACGACTCGAAGCGCGAGCCGCAGCTGCTGCAGCAAGTCGATCCGGTCCACCCCGCTTTTTGTCCGATTTCGTTTCAAGCGCTTGCGAAATGAACGATGACGTCACTCTGAAGGTTGCAACCTGCACGTTCAACCCATCGGCGAAGCTCGGTCAAGAGACCTTCACGACGTCGAATGCTCGTTCGATTACTGGGTGGACGGACGTCAGCGTCTCGCGCGGTATCGAGCGCTGTCCGTCAAGTTTCGATGTGAGCTATACGGAACCGTATCCGGGCGTTGGCGACATCCTGGCGCAGCCAGGAGATTGGGTGCAAGTCGTGCTCGGCGACGACCTGGTTCTGACCGGGTTCGTCGATCGCTACATGCCGTCGTACAGCGGCAATCAGCACACGGTGAGGATCACCGGCCGGAGTAAGTGTCAGGATCTGGTCGACTGCGCAGCATTCATCGACGGCGGCCAGATGCTCAACATGACGGTCGACAAGATCGCCGCTGCGTTGTGCGCACCGTACGGGATAGCGTCGAGCGTGGCAGCTGGTACCGACGTCGGCGCGCCCATCGAGCAGGTCAATGTGATGGTGGGCGAAACGTCGTATGCAGTGCTTGAGTTGCTGTGCCGATTCCGGGGCCTGCTGCTGTACGACATGCCCGATGGCAGCCTGCTATTTGCGTCGGGCGGCCCGACAGCGAACAACAGCAATACGTCGATCGGCATGCGCGTCGCGTCGAGCGGCTTTACGGAAGGAATCAATGTCGCATCGGCGGCTCTGATGATGGCGATGGACGGCCGGTTCTCGCAATATGACGCCGCCTATCAGGGCCTCGATACGCTGCGCGACATCGGCGACGGCGGCAATATCATTGCTCACGTCTACGATGCGACGGTGCCGCGGTTTCGGTACCGCGCGATCATTTCGGAGAACGTGACCGGCGGCAAGGATATTGCCCTTCAGCGTGCGAACTGGGAGATGGCCTATCGGCTCGGCCGTTCGTACCAGGTACGACTCGTAACAGATTCCTGGCGTGACTCGGCTGGCTCGTTGTATGAGCCGAATGTGCTCGTTGACATCGACCTCCCGTCGTTGAAGCTGCCGAAGAAGCGGTGGTTGATCTCCGACGTGACCTACAAGAAGGGCGAGCAAGGGACGTCCGCCGAGCTCACTATCATGCCGCCGCAAGCGTTCTATCAAGAGCCGATCATTCTCAATCCAGTCGCCCCAGATTTCAGGCAGGTTGCGCAATGAGAGACATGCTGAATCGCGTCCGCAGCCTGTTCGGTCGCGGTCGGATCACATTCGTGGACGACTCGGGCCCGGTGCAGATCGTGCAACTGCGAATGAACGGCCTTGAAGTTCCGGCAGGGCGGTACCGCGTGCCGGAATTCGGTTTTTCGTCGAACCCGCCAATCGGTTCGGATGGGCTCGCCCTGCATGTCGCCGGCGACAGGTCGGCCGGCGCGGTGGTTGGTACGAACCACCAACAATCGCGGCCGCGCGGGCTCGCGCCAGGCGAATCGATCCTCTACAGCCAGGACGGCAAGAGCGTCTATCTGAAGGACGGAAGCATCGTCGTAGAGGCGAAAGGGCAGGATGTCATCGTGAACGATGCAGCCAACGTCACCTGGAACTGCAGCGGCGATTTCACGATCGTGGCTGGCGGGAAATTCAGCGTGGTCGCGCCCGGCGGATCCGAGTTCGATACGCCGATGCTTTGGTCGACCGGCGACGTGCAGGACAACACCGGCACGAACAGCGAGACGATGAAGGGCATGCGCGAGCTGTACGACGCACACACGCACAACGTGGAAGAAGTTCAGGGCGGCGACGCGACGATTACCTCGCAGCGGCCGAATCAGCAAATGTAGCGCAGCCGCGCATCGAGACAATCAACCCGCTCCGGCGGGTTTCTTTTTACCTGCACGACATGCCCGACCTGACGCTTTCATGGGATTGCTCGACCAATCACGCCGATTGGGTGCTCGCTGGCGCCGATCTGCTAAGCGGGGACGATCTCGCAAGCGCCGTGATGATCAGCGTCTTCACCGACCGCGAGGCGAGCGCCGATGACGTGATTCCGGATGGCTCTGCAGACCGGCGCGGATGGTGGGCCGACGACGAGGTGCCGATCGGCTCGCGAATGTGGTTACTGAAGCGAGCGAAGCAGACCACGCAGACCGCTCAGCGCGCCTACGACTATCTCGCCGAAGCGCTGCAGTGGTTGATCGACGATGGGGTCGCCAGTCGAATCGAGATCACGACGCAATGGGTGCGGCGCGGGGTGCTCGGCGCGCGGGTCGTCGTCATCAAGAATGGCGACGTGCTTCATGACGGTCGATATGTGTGGACCTGGGAAGGAAATAACTGATGCCGTATCTTCGTCCGACACTTTCCGAGCTCAAGGCGCAGGTAGCGGCCGACATCCAGAGCGGTGTGCCGGGAACCGATCCGCTGCTGCGATTTTCGAGCCTCGGTGTTATTGGCCGCGCACTTGGCGGCCTGGCGCAATTGCAGTACGGCTACACCGATTACATTGCGAAGCAGTCGAACCCGTTCACGGCTGAAGACGAGTATCTGGAAGCGTGGGCAGCGCTGAAGGGCGTCTATCGCGAGCCGGCGACGCAGGCTGGTGCTGCGACGCCGGGGCAGATCCAGTTCACGGCCGCCCCAGGTACGGTGAACACGATTCCCGTCGGGGCAGCGGTCAGCCGGAGCGACGGGGTCGGCTATACGACAACGACCGAGGGCGTCGCTGCGAACGGCGTGGTCACGGTAAGCGCCGTGGCGAATGCCGATCCGACCGGTTTAACCGGCGCGTTCGGGAATTGTGCCGTTGGCACGTCGATGACGCTCGGCGTGTCGATCGCCGGCATCAACTCGACTGGCAAGGTATCTGCGGCATTCACCGGCGGCGCCGACATCGAGAAGGACGACAGCCTGCGTTCTCGCATGCTGTTCGCGTTCCAGAATCCCGCGCAGGGTGGCTCAGGATCTGACTACGTCGGCTGGGCGCGCGATGTGCCTGGCGTGACGCGAGCGTGGTGCAATCCGGTCGGCTTCGGGGCAGGCACGGTCGTTGTCTATTCGATGTACGACCAGGCTGAGTCTGGCAACAATGGGTTTCCGGTCGGCTCGGATGGTGTTGCGGCGGGAGAGAGGCGCGGCGTAGCTGCCACCGGCGATCAGCTCACGGTCGCGAACTGGATTTATCAGCTGCAACCGGTTACGGCTCTGGTGTATTCGTGCGCACCGATCGCCGATCCGATCGATTTCACGATCTCCGGCGCGGCTAATTTCACTGCGGCCCAGAAGACTGCTATCGCGACCGCGATCTCGGGGATCTTCATGCTGTACGGGTCGCCCGTCGGCACGGGGAACCAGAATGGTGTGGTCGAGCTGTCCTACATCGATTCGGCGATTGCTGCGATCACCGGCACGCAAGGTTTCGTGATCACGTCTCCGTTGCAGAACATCGTCGGTACCACCGGTCAGCTGCCGGTGCTCGGCAATATCCAATGGCTTCCGTAGATGAGAGCGCCGAACTATTCCGCGTCCGACTTCGAGTCGGCGTTGAACGCGCTGATGCCTCGAGGTTTGGCGTGGCCGCGCGATCCGAAGTCGGTGATGGGGAAAGTGATCGCGTCGTTGTCGCCGGTCTGGTCGCGCCATGTTGCCGCGAACAATTACCTTCTCGTCGACGCGTTTCCCGCCACAACGTTTGAACTGCTTCCCGAGTGGGAGGCGACACTCGGGCTTCCAGATCCATGCGCTGGTCCGGCGCCGACACTGCAGCAAAGACGCGCTCAAGTCGTTGCGCGTCTCGCGAATAGTGGCGGCCAATCGATCGCGTACTTCGTCGATTTCGCAAGGAGCCTCGGCTACAGCATCACGATCGAGAACCATTCGCCGGCGAGAGCGGGATTGTCGCGCTGCGGCGATCCCTGTAACGCCGAATCATGGGCCCATGCCTGGACTGTCGTCGTTCCGGAAAACACGATCACGCGTGCGCGCGCCGGTCAGTCGACGGCCGGCGAACCGCTGGCCACATGGGGGAATAGTGTTCTCGAGTGCGAATTCAATGCGCTGAGCCCGGCTCATACGATTCTCAAATTCTCATATCAGACGGAAATATTCGACAACTCTGTCGTAACGCACGACGCGAGGCCCGTTGTCTTGGGCGACGGATCTTCCGTAATTGTGGGATCTTAAAACTGAGGTAACGCATGTATCAAATTGATGCTCCGGGCGCAGTGAGTTCGTTGCCGCCGCCCGCGCCGGCTGGCACGCCAGGCTACTTTACCGGGGGCGACCCGGCAACGTCGACGCCGGCGACGATCCTGGATTCGGATTGGTTCAATGCAGTCATGATGGAACTGATCAATGTCGTCGAGGCTGCTGGTATTCCGCTCGCAAAAGCCGACAACACGCAGTTGCTCCAGGCCTTGCAGAAGCTGTGCCTGCCGCAGGCAGGTGTGTCATGTTTCTCGGTCAAACAGCTGACCGCGCAAGCGTTCAGTGCGGGGGTGCCGTCCACCGTGAACTTTCAGGCGAAGCAGTTCGACGACCTGAACGAATTCAGCCTCGTGAGCGGGTTATTCGTTGCAACGAACCCGGGTTTTTACAGCTTCAATGCGTCGATTCACGGCACGTCCAACGGAACCGCGAATCGGATTCTTGACCTGTATGTGAACAACGTGCCACGTGTGCGCATGCAGGAGGCGGACGGGTCTGTGCTGAGCTCGTCGCTCGCAGGTTCATCGGGTCCCGTGCAGCTTGCCGCTGGTGACAACGTACGCGTGGTCTATTCGACGTCAGTTGCGGACACGCTCGACACTGGCGCCACGCTCACATACTTTTCCGGCGTTCGAGTCAAGTAGCAGCGTTCGTTGATTCCTCGCATGGAGCCACCCTCTGGGGTGGCTTTTTTTGTTTCCGGCGCCAAGCGCCATCGATTTGGATGTGACCTCCCATGACGACGGGTGTTGGCAAACAGCTCAAAGATTTCGACCCAGCGGCGGCCGCATCGGATTCGGACATTCTCTTCTCGGCGCAGGCTGGCTTCGAGAAGAAGATGACTGCTGCGCAGCTGGCGGTTTACATGCAGGGCAAGGTCATCCAGAACAAGAACGTTGAGACGTTCATTCCGGGTGATGGCGTGACGCCCGGCACGTTTCTCCCTGGCGGCGCGTCGATCACTCTGGCGAATGGCTATGGTTCGATCAACAACATTGACGTCTTCGCCGAAGGGGCGCCGCAGCTCGACTGCACGCTGACTGGGAATGTGCTCGGCTTTCCCAATGGGGGCATCCCGAACGTTTCGAAGATCACTGTCAAGGGAGCGTTGACGGTGCCGGTTGGTGCGATCGGCGCGGGCGCGGTGGGTGATGAGCAGCTCGCGAACGGGTCCCGCATCTTCTACATCAACAAAAACACGCAACTTACGCCGGACTATTATGAGTGCGTCGCAGACTGGAATGGAGTGTCCGGGACCGACAACACGTTCAACCTGCAGCGGCTCGTTAATGCTGTTGCTGCGATCGGAGGCGGAGAAATCGATCTCGGCGCCGGCGGATTTTTCGCATTGAAGAATCTCGTCATCCCGGATGGTGTCCGGATCTACGGCCGGGGCCGCTATCGCTCGGGGATGGTGACTCTCAATGTCGCCGGCACGGGCACTCTGAACGGCGGCGTTTTTCAGGTTGGAAACTCGTCGAAGCTCAGCGAAATGACGGTCTCATCCGCGACGCCGATGACCGGCGGTGCTCTCGTTCTTCTGATGGGAAACCTCGCGGAAATCAGCGACTTCCAGATGACGAACTACTACACCGGTATCGTTGCCGGAACGTCCGCGTTGGAAGTTGTGGGCGCCAAAGTAGCTGACGGAAACATGTTCAATCCGTCGTTGACGCTGGGTGGATGCGCAATCATCGCGGCGAACTTCGGGAACATGCTCATCGAGGACGTCATCGGCGCAGGCCCGGCCTCCGGAATCCAGCCGTTTGGAGGGTTGCGCGTCATCAATGGCGACACCCTGTTTTCCTCGCGGGTGAACTTCACCAAGCACGGCGCCGCACTTCTGCTTGACCCTGCCGCTGGGCAGAACATCTTCTCCGCAGTTTTCTCGGACAGTGATTTCGACAGCGCTTATGGACAGGCGTCCGGTCAGATCGCTCCGGTGGGTGGTGGGGTGTGGGGCGCAAAGTTCTCCAATTGCTGGTTCGGGTTGGGTAACCAGGACGGCCTGCTGATCACCGACGCGGGAGGCGGTACCGTGGACGGCGTCGGTCTTTCGAACTGCGAGTTTCCGAGCAACGGGGCATGCGGGCTCGATGTCTCGGGCCCGAATGTGATGAACGTCGTCGTGAATGGCGGGTGGGCCGCCGGAAACGCGTTGGACGGTTACCGGTTCACCAACGGCACGACGAAGTTTCAGCTGATCGGAGCGCGTGGTGGCCCATGCTCCGGGCGGGGTGCAAATGGCGGATACGGAGCTCGTGTCATCGGCGGCGCGAGCAACGCCTACATGATCACCAACAACAACCTGCTCGGCAATACAACCGGTGCGCTGCTCGACGGCGGAACGGGAAGTAGCAAGCTGGTCAGCAACAACCTCATCTCGTGACATCGCAAATGAAACGATTCCTCATCGCACTTATTGCCGGGGCAATTTCCGTTGCCTCTACCGCCGCGACGTACGTTCCCGTCCAGTTGCTGAATCCGCTCGGATCAACGAGCGGTCAGGCGATCGTATCGACGGGCGCGTCATCGTCGCCTGCCTGGTCCTCAATCGTCGATTCGGTTGTGGCCGGCTCTGGGGTCGCTGTCAGCGGCGCCACCGGCAACGTCACCGTATCGGTTGCGACGAATGGTGTTGCGCTCGGCCAGATCGCGCAGCAGGCCGCAAACTCCGTGCTCGCAAATGCGACGAGCTCGACGGGTAACGTGACCGCATTCACGATGCCGAGCTGCAGCAGCTCGGCAAACGCGCTGCAATGGGCGAGTGGAAGCGGATTTGCGTGCAACTCGAGCATCAATGCGGCGAGCCTCGGTGGTACCGCGGCCGCATCCTATGCTCTGCTCGCCTCGCCGTCGCTCACCGGCACTCCGACGGCGCCGACTGCAACCATCGGGACGAACACGACGCAGCTCGCGACGACGGCGTTCGTCAACAGCTCGATCACGGCAGCAACCGGACGCCTGCTGAATGTGCAGGTTTTCAGCACGCCGGGTAGCTACTCCTACACGCAGACCACTGGCACGACGAGGGTCTTGGTGCGTGTGCAGGGCGCTGGCGGGGGTGGGGGCGGCTGTTCTCCGACAAGCTCGTCGCAGGCATCCGTCGGCGGCCCTGGTGCCGCTGGCGGGTATTCCGAAAGCTATATCACCAGCGGGTACAGCGGCGTCACCGTCACGGTAGGGGCCGCTGGTACCGCGGGCGCGGTATCGAGCAATGGCGGTAACGGGGGAAACTCTTCGTTTGGCTCGCTTGTTACTGCGAATGGCGGGTCGGGCGGCGCAGCTGGTGCCGCGAGCAGCGTCCCGTACTTGGTCGCAGGTTCTGCGGGTGGAAGCGCGTCCGGCGGGAGCCTCCTGAATGTCACGGGAGGGGGCAGCTCGCCCACGGCGGTCGCATCGACGGCTATTGTGTCGTCACTTCCGGGGACGTACAGCATCCTCGGCGCTGGCGCGACAGCGCGCGTCACCACCACCACAGTTACGGGGACGGCCGCGACCGGGTTTGGCGCGGGCGGCAGTGGGTGCGCAAACGCTGCAAGCCAAGGTTCGGGTAATACCGGCGGCGCGGGCAGCGGCGGAATCGTCGCGGTCTATGAGCTGAATTGAACATTCAGCGCCCACTCGTTGAGCAAATGGTAATATCGCGCTTCCGAAAAGCTATTTTGGAGGCGCTTCTTGAAAGCCGAGTTTCCCTGTCCGGTTTGTGATTCAGCATATACGCTGCACGTCCAGGACGTCATCGGGCGCCGCACCAGAAAAGCTTACCCTCAATGGTTCTGCATGGATTGCCGAAGCTTCTTCCACAGGACGGGATATGTGGAGGACTCGGAGCAGCAGTTGAAAGACTTCGAATTCCTGTTTGCAGATAGAGAAAATCACTACGCGCTGCAGAGCCAGTTGGTGCTAGAGCTTGCGACTCTTGTGCCGGGCGTGCAGACGGTGCTTGAGATCGGTCATGGGGCAGGATTCTTCCTCAAGGCGTGCACCGACTACGGTTTGACGGCTACAGGCTTCGAAGTGAATCCGCATTGCCATCAGTTCGCCGTCGAGCACCTCAAGGTGGATAGCCGCCTTGGAATGTTTGATGAGAGTCACGATCAGCGATATGACCTGATCGCAGCGGTTCAGGTGTTCGAGCATCTCGAAAACCCGCGCGAGCTTTTTTCGCTGATGCGGGGGCACCTAAATCGAGACGGTGCAATTTACATCAGTGTTCCGTTTGTTGAACGGAACCAGTGGAAATTCCTCTGGAACGCCGATCGGCTTGACGAAAAGCACCCCGCTGATGTGTTCTCGCATAATGACGTGCATATCACGAACTTCAGCGTTGAGGGCATGAAGCAAATGGGAATGAGTCTAGGCGCGCGAAGTGCCGAGTACTTCATTTCGAAGGATGTTTATAAGAATTCGCCAGGCTCCTATCACGGAGTACTGTTCAGGTTCTAGAAGTGTCGAATCAGCGAGAAACCGCCGTCAGGCGGTTTTTTTTCGCCTATAAGCCGAGCCGCCTACGGGCGGCTTTTCATTTCCGGGGGATGAATGTCGGACAACGCATCGGGGAACGTGCGCGTCGAAGAGCGGTTCCGGGCAGGAGAGAAGCGCTTTTCAAGGCTCGAGCGGCGCATCGACGCCAGCGACGAAGCCGTGAAGGAGCACCTTCAACGGCAGGACGAGAAGATCGACTCGATTGTCGCGTCAGTCTCAAAAATTCAGACGAACACGCAATCGATGGTCGACACGTGGGAGGGCGGTGCACGTGTCGTTCGCGCGTTGTGCCGCCTCGCCGATGCATGGCGATTCCTGGTGCGGCATGTCGCCGGTCCGACGATCGCGTTCGGCACGGTCGGCGTGATCGTCTTCCGCTACATGAGGCACGAGGCGATTCCCGATTGGGCGAATGCGGTCGTGAAACTTCTTCTGGGCTGATCATGACACCACAAACCCTTTCCGCCGCACTGCAGATCCCGATCGCGCTCGCGACACCATGGGCCGATCCGTTGTCGGCCGCGATGGCGCTGTATGCAATCGATTCGCCGCCGCGGCAGGCCGCGTTTCTCGCGCAGTGCGGCCACGAGTGCGGTCGTTTCCAGTGGCTCCGCGAGCTCTGGGGGCCGACATCCGCACAGCGCGCATACGAACCGCCCGCCGCAAAGGCCGCTGAACTGGGCAACACGCAGGCAGGCGACGGCTTCCGGTTCCGCGGCGGTGGCCTCCTTCAGATCACGGGACGTTACAACTTTCGCGTGATGGGGCAGAAGATCGGCGTCGACCTCGAGGGCAACCCCGACCAGATCGTTCAGCCGAGCATCGCGGCCGAAGCGTCTGCGCAATTTTGGGCGGATCGCGCTTTGAGTGCGTTCGCCGACGCCGGCGACTTCCTGTCTATCAGTCGCGCGATCAACCTCGGTAACCCGCGCTCGACGGCTACGCCGAACGGCATGCCCGACCGCTTGGCGCTCTGGAATTCGTGCAGAGCGGCGCTCGGTGTCGCAATTTAACCCGCCGCACCCCGCGGCATTTCAGGAGAAAACCCACATGAACCCGTGGATGAAGTTCATTGCAGCTGTTCTGCTGTTCGGCGCCTGGCTCGCGCTGGTCCTGCTGCATTACGTGCCACCCCAGTCGTTGGTGGACGCGATCGGCTATACGCTGGCCGGCCTCGGCGTTTATCACGCCGCGGCCGGCTCAGTCGGGCCGATTGTGACCGGATTGACCGGGACGGCAGTACTCGGCGCGACCGAACCGGAGAAGTTTGCATCGCAGCCAGTGACTGGCTCCGTGTCCGCTGACGCAGCAGCGGTGCCGGTACCGTCGACGCCGATGCCGCAGGCGGCCCCGGCGCCGACGATCCAGTGATCCGCGCGGCGATCGCGCTATCCGCGTGTCTGGCGCTCGCTGGCTGCGACTCTCTTCGATATGCCGGCATTGCTCGATACGAGGTATCGCCGCTTGTCGACGCCGCTGGCACGCCGGCCGGCTGCTGCGTGCTGCGCGTCTGGAACGGTAAGCAGATGGCGACCGTCGAGGCGACGTTTGCGCATCAGTCCGACAACAGCTATTCCATCTCGCTCCGCGAAACCGACGTTGAAGCATTCGCAGGGCAAGCAACCGCCGCGTCCGCGGCATCCGATGTCGTCGGCGCCGCCACGGCCGCCGCAGTGACGGCGCTCAAGACCCTCAAGTAAGGAAATCCCATGAAGCGTTTTTCGATGCTGCTCGCGGCAGGCATTGTCGCGTCTTTCGCGATCGTCGCCTGCAACTCCCTGCCGACCGTCCAACAGCAGTTCCAGACCGGCTGCACGATCGTCAACGGTGATCTCGCCATCCTCGCGACGTCGCCGCTGCTGAATGCCGATCAGCAGGCCACGATCTCGAAAACGATCCTGCCGGCCAATCAGGCCATCTGCAAGGCAGGCGCACAGCTGAATGTCGCCGACCTGAAGGCGTTCCACGATTCGCTGCTGCCGGCCGCAATCACGATCGTGCAGGCCGTGCCTGCGCTGCCGCAGCAGCAGGCCGTCCTGCTCGGCCTGCAGACGTTCGGGCCGATGGTTCAGGCGCTCATCGACCAGATCCTGACGACGGCGGCGCCGGTGGCTGCCTCGACGCCGCTTGCGGGTGAGCCGCTGAAATGAGCCCGCGCGACTTCGCGCTGCTCGCCCAGGAGGCGTATTCGGCCAAGCCGGACATCGGCAAAGCGGACAGCGCCTCGCGCGCGATCGTGCGGCAGACGGCCGGCGGCCTCGTCGTCGCCTTTCCGGGCACCGACAACCTCGACTGCGTCGCTGCGGACCTCGACGCGCATCCGATCGACGTGATCGGCATCGGCCAGGTGCATCACGGATTCTGGAAGGCGTGGGGCGCGATCGCCGTCGACGTGCTCGCGGCAATCGACGGCCGGCCCGTGACGCTGGTCGGGCACTCGCTCGGTGCCGCGATCGCGATCATGGCCGCGGCGGCGATGGTGGTCGGCGGAAATCCGCCGGCGGCCGTCTACGGCTTCGAGCCGCCAAGGGTGAGCACAAACGGGAGCGTCGCCGCGGTGCTCGCTGCGGTGCCGCTGAATCTGTTCAAGAACGGGAACGACATCGTTCCTGACCTGCCGCTCGACTGGCAGCACGCCGGCCCGATCCGGCAGGTCGGCCGGGCGTCGCTGCCGTTCCCGAACATCGCTGACCACGCGATCGCGCGGGTGATCGCGGCGCTGGCGATCACGACACCAGCCTAGGATCCAGGCACCAAAATGGGTGTGGACTTTTCTGCCTTCGCGTGTCGACCTACTGTACGCTTTTACAGCATTGACGAATCATCAAACCCGCATGGCGTCGCGGGTTCGCGTCCAGTCAACTGAGTTTACATACAGCATAATCGGCCTTCAAATCCAGTTGGGGGTGTCGGACACTCCCGGGTAGGTTCGACTCCTGCTGCCTTCCGCCAGTCATGGCTTCCCGCGCATTCCGGCGACTTCCGTCAACGCGCCGTAGGTCGCTGATTTCAAAGCGATTTGTGGGTAACAGCATGCTTGCGACTTCCGCCTCGGCTCCGCACAATCTCCCCATGAAATATGGGTAGCGGCGTGGGTTTGGTGGGTAGGAAAGGAGGGCGATATGGCGGGACGACAATTGCATCGACTCAGCGCGCTGCGCGTCCCGAAGGCGGTGAATCCCGGGCATTACTCGGACGGTGGCGGCCTCTACCTGCAGATTGCAGACAGCGGTGCGCGCTCATGGGTGTTTCGCTTCAAGCTTGATGGTCGCATGCGCGAAATGGGCCTTGGACCGCTGTCGCGGGTTTCGCTTGGTGAAGCGCGGAAGCTGGCTACGGGATATCGCGAGATGGTCGGCAACCAGATCGATCCCATCCTCGCCCGGCGTGAAGAACAGCATCGGCGACGGCTCGAAATCTCGGTCGATGCCAATGTAACGTTCCGTGAGGCGGCTGAAGCGTTTATCCGTGCGCGTGAACCGGAATGGCGAAACCGTAAGCACGTCCAGCAGTGGGGCAATACACTGGCGACCTACGCTTATCCCGTTATTGGCGATGTGCAGGTGCGCAACATCGACACCGCGATGATTGTGTGCATTCTTCAGCCGATCTGGACGAAAAAGGCCGAGACCGCACGGCGGGTGCGCGGGCGCATCAAGGCGATCCTCGACGCGGAGACCGTGATGGGGCACCGCACCGGCGGCAACCCTGCCTGGTACGTCGACCACCTCCAACTGGTGTTGCCACGCTCGAAGAAGCGCTCGCAGATTAAGCATCATCCGGCGCTGCCTTGGGAAGACCTGCGAACCTGTCCGCATTTTTGTGGGCGAGGCGGTTGAACAACGTGTTACCCACGCGCCTACATAAATCGCTCTCCGAACAGGATAGCAAACTGATTCATTGCTGATTTCCAGTCGAATGCGGACCGCACGGTCTTGGCCAGTACGTTGCGCATCGCCAGCCAGAGCAGCTTGATGGCCGCCTCGTCATTCGGGAAGTGGCCACGGGTCTTGATGATCTTGCGCAGTTGCATGTTCAGGCTCTCGATGGCGTTTGTCGTATAAACGACCCGTCGAATCTCCGGCGGAAACACGTAGAACGGCACGACGTGCTCCCACGCGCGTTGCCAGGACTGCACGATCGTCGGGTACTTTGCGCCCCAAGGTCCGTCGGCGAAGTCTTGCAGCGCCTGCCGTGCCGCCTCTTCGCTGGCAGCCGCGTAGATCGGGCGCAGCGCTGCGGCGAGCACCTTGCGGTCCTTGTAGCTGGCGTATTCGAGGCTGTTGCGGATCAGATGCACGATGCAGGTCTGAACGGTGGTCCGCGGATAGGCCGCGCCGATGGCCTCAGTCAATCCTTTCAGGCCATCGACCACGGCGATCAGGATGTCCTGGCAGCCGCGCGTCTTCAGTTCGTTGAACACTTTGAGCCAGAATTTGGCCCCCTCGGTCTGCTCGATCCAGAGGCCCAGCACGTCGCGCTGGCCGTCGGCCTGAATGCCCAAGGCCAGATAGACGGCCTTGTTGCTGACCACGCCGTCGTCGCGGATCTTGACCCGCAGCGCGTCGAAGAAGACGACCGGATACATCGCCTCAAGCGGGCGGCTTTGCCAGCTCAGCGCCTCGGCCATACATCACGGGGGCAGATTGTGAACGTCGATAGCGAGATGTTCATCTCCTCTGCTAGTTGAGAGAGGCCGCAGGAGATTTCCACGGCCTCTTGAGCTTTACTCAAGCAAGGCAAGTTTAAGCACGGTGTCGCCGCAAGCTCGTGCTACTTCTGCGCCTTTCACGACAAAGTGATCGGTGAAGAACTTGACATGTTCCTTGCTGTGGTGAAAGTGATGCGGCGTCAGAACTGCAGAAAACACCGGCGTGCCCGTTTCAAGCTGGACCTGCATCAAGCCCGAAATGACGGCCTGAGCGACGAATTCATGGCGATAGATGCCTCCATCGACGACGAGCCCAGCCGCGACGATGCCGGCATATCGGCCGCTCTGCGCGAGTCGTTTCGCGTGCAGCGGAATCTCGAATGCGCCGGGCACTTCATACAGGTGGATATCGTCGGCAGCGTAACCAAATTCCTTGATGACGTTCAGGAACGAGTTCTTGCACTGGTCAACGATATCACGGTGCCAGCACGCCTGGATGAATGCGATGCGCTTGCGATTGCCGCCGGAAACGAATGCTGCTTGTGCTTCGATTGAGAGTGACTTGTTCATGGACTTCAGCCTGTTTTGTGTGAACACCGCGAAGAGCAGCCGTTTCCCGCACGCGCGGAATGCCGGCTGTCCTGTTCTCTTTCCTGGCTGGCGGCTGCCAGCCCAAAACGTTGGCTAGCAGTTTTCGGGCAGCCTTCTCCAAAAACTACACGGGATGCCACCCCCGTGTAGACAAATGGCGGCACCATTTCAGCATTCTGACGTGATGGCGTGGCGATCTTTCAGATCACGACTTCGGA
>NZ_JAUJPV010000015.1:0-179306 GCF_030481585.1 Burkholderia sp. AU45388
AGGCAAAAGGCTCGATCACGCTGGCCGGTGAAAATGGTACGAAGTTGAAGAAGCTCGCCGCAGGGGACGTGAGCGCGACGAGCACGGACGCGGTGAACGGCTCGCAATTGCACGGCACGGCGCAAAGCGTGGCCAACGCGCTCGGCGGCGGCGCCGCGGTCGGCGAGGACGGTACGATCTCTGCGCCGAGCTACTCACTGGCGGGGGGAGATGTGACGGTGCACAGCATCGGCGAGGCGATCGGCAACCTCGACGGCCGCGTTACGACCAATACGGGCGACATCTCGAAGCTGAAGGACACGCTTTCGGATAGCGGTCTGATTGATCCGACAACCGGTCAAGCGTTCGCGACCGTGATTTACGATCGCAACGACGATGGTTCGCCGAATCGGACCTCGATCACGCTGGGTGCTACCGGCACGCCGGTCGGTCTGCATAACGTCGCGAACGGCGCAGTCACGGGCGGAAGTCTCGATGCGGTGAACGGATCGCAGTTGCACGGTACCGCCCAGAGCGTGGCCAACGCAATCGGCGGGGACACGACGGTCGATGAAAACGGGCAGGTTGCCGTCAAGGCGATCGAGGTGAGCGGTCACAAATATTCGTCGGTGTCCGAGGCAGTTCAGGCTGCGGCGGCGTACGGCGCGACGGACTCGCTGGCGGTACGCTACGACCTTGATTCGCACGGTAACCCGAACTACGGGTCGATCACGCTGGGCGGCCCGTCGGCAGCGCCGGTGATCCTGACCAACGTCGCCGACGGTAATAACCAGTACGACGCGGTCAACTACGGTCAATTTTCGTCGTTGCGAAGCGATTTCGAGAATCGACTGGACAGCGTGGACGGCCGCGTGACCAAGCTCGAAACCGATGGCGGCGATGCTGACCGGGCGTCTAAGAACTACGTACGTGACACGACGGCTGGCGCAGACTTGGTCAATGGTTCGGGGGGCGACGGTCTGCCAGTGACGCCGAGCAATCCGGGCGATGGCAGCAACAACGTGGTGATTGGCTCGGGTGCGACGATCAACAACGGCGTGGACAACGCGACGGCGATCGGTGCCAATTCGACGGTGGAGGCGACGAATGGTACGGCGATTGGTGCCGGATCGGACGCGCATGCGACTAATAGCACTGCGATCGGCCAGGACTCGTCCGCTCGTGGCGAGAATAGCACGGCGCTAGGCCAGGGTTCGAAAGCGCACGGTGACAATAGCGTGGCGATCGGTACGGGCTCCGTCGCGAACGAGAACGGTACGGTCTCGTTTGGTGACGGTACGGACAACGGAAATCGCCGGATCGTGCACATCGCGGATGGCGTGAACGAGTCGGATGCGGCGACCAAGGGGCAGCTCGACCGTGCGGTCGGCGGTCTGCAAGGCCGGATCAACGATGTGTCGCGCAATGCGTATTCCGGCATTGCGGCGGCCACGGCGTTGACGATGATTCCTGGCGTCGACCCGGGCAAGACGCTGTCGTTCGGTATCGGCGGTGCAACCTACAAGGGCTATCAGGCAGTGGCGTTCGGAGGAGAAGCCCGCGTCACGCAGAACCTGAAGATGAAGGCCGGCGTCGGTCTGTCGAGCGGTGGCAATACGGTCGGCGTGGGGGCATCGTATCAGTGGTAATGCGGTCGCGGAACGGGGAAACCCGTTCCGCGCCACGGGCCCGTCGTTGACGGGCGTTCCGCTGTTCAGCCCACTGCATCGTAATGGAGCTGACAACTATCGTGATCATCGCGTATTCCCATTTTCGGAGTACTGTCATTCAAACCCATCTCATTTCGGCCTTGGTCGCGATAAGCGAGCATGGCGATGCAGCCGGGCTCGGTCCGTGAGCCGATCCGGGGCGGCACGCCTATGCGGTCTTGAAGCTCGATGAAAAGTGTTCTCCCGTCATTTCCATGTCCGAGAAGGCCAAGCTCGTGCTGCGACGGGCACTGGAAGCGAGCAAAGCGACGCGCCATTGCCGCGTTCGTCGACCCGCTGCTCGAGCACGTGACCATCGTGCAGTGATACTCGCGGAATGATAAGAATCGGCTGATGGTGGCATGTTCCGGTTCGGTCCTCGGCGGATTTACCTGGATCGGGTTCGACGGGATACTCGATCCGGTCTTTGACATCGAGGGAGCATGGACCGGCACATCGGGTGCCGGAAATCGTTGTCGACATTATGCGCATGCAGGACATCACCGGTCACTACGCACTACCTCTCGCACGTCCGTTTACGAATGTGCCGCCGCCGTATGGCCGGCGACGCATGCCGTTTGTGAAGAGCTGCCGGCCCGGACCGAGTGTGTTCGATCTGCGTGTGGCGAGCGGGCCGGGCGAGCGAGAGGCGAAGGCGCATGCGGTCGATTTGGGTTCCGAGAAGCGCACGTGGCTGAAGGCTGGGCCACCGCGTCGCCGACTGGGACGGACGCTGCTGGCCAGTCTTGCGTTCGCAGCTTTCTGCATGTTCGCGACACATATGGTTGACACCCGCCGCAACGCAGCGTCGTCGGATACGGCTTATCACGTCGCTACTTCGGAGGCGGTCGTTTCGACCACGTCAGCGCGAGTTGTCGGTGTGCCAGTGGCGCGTGTCGCCGGTATGTCGTCGGGAGCGAAGCGCGTGCTAACTTTGACGGTCGATGCTTCGAAGATCGAGGCTTCGAAATCGCTCCCGCCGCAGACACACGCGTCGAAGCATGCACGGAGTGAGGTACCGTCCGACGGGCAGGCGCATGCCGACATGTCGCCGGGACATCGGCCGACGCGCACACGTGTGCCTGCCGTGACGCCGCACGCTCACCTCAGCCATCGGCGCCAAGTGTCACCTCCTGCCTCGACGGGAAGCATAGCCGAGGAGGTCGGGATGACCGATGCTGAGTTTGCGTATTGGCACGATGCAGCACGCGATCGTGCACCCGCCATCGCGCCCCCGAGTGCAGTGGCGTCGCGAGACTTCTTTTTGAATCAGCAAACACGTCTGATCTCACCGTGATCGTGAACGCGCGCTGACTGCCCTGCCACGATCGTTCGATCCAGGCCTTGTTAAGGAGGTGTGTGGTTCGTGCGATTGCTCCACCGAATGCTCTGTAAGAGGACATTCTGCGGAATTGGTGCTCCCTTCAGAATGAGAATTTTCTAGTATCGCAGGCAGAGTCCAGGCGGTAGTGTGTGAGTCGTTTCGTGGTCGGTGATCCCTGATTTTTGTGGCCGATCGAATCGACCATCGACGGACCGACATAGGGGGGGCGACATCGTTCAAAAGGAAATAAATTGATTATAAATCAACCAAGTGCAGGAAGATTGGGAGGTCGGTCACGGCAGATTCGTGTCGCATCGAGCAATGCGACATATTTGTGGCCATCTTGCTGAATTGCAAGGAGGGTGAGCAGTATTTGCTGTTTTTGTATGGAGGTGTTTTTGATTGGCGTATCTGGTCAAAAAAAATTTTCCGATATTGCGTGTATCGACCCTCCTGCTAGTGGGAGTGTTTTTGGATTTTCTGGTAAGAAAATAAACATTGTGGTCGCCGATTCCTATCCGATGATCCTGCAGGGTATACGTTACATATTTGGATGCGTGGAAGGCATGCATATCATTGCCGAAACTAGCTCATTATCCGAGATGATCTCGCTGTTGGCGAACTGCCAGTGTGATGTGCTGATCTGCGATTATTCGTTCAACGGCGACCCGGTTCCGGATGGAATGAGGATGATCGAAAGAATTCGAAGAAACTATCCTAGCGTGAAAATTATCCTTCTGACCGAAACTAAGGATCGATTGTTCATCCACAGGGCAATGAGGAAAGGGGTATCTGCATTTGTGGTGAAGTCCAGCGAAGAATCTCTTTATTTGCCGAGGATCGTCGAGCGGATCATGCGCGGGAAAACATATGTGGATCCCGATATCGCCGGAGAAATTCTTTGTGACTCGGGCGACGGTTCGAGCGCAAATATGAAGACAGGCATATTGTCGCCGCGCGAGCTGGATGTGGTGCGATTGTTCGAGCAGGGAATGGCGGTAGGCGAGATCGCGGTAAGGCTCAATCGTAGCAGAAAAACGATCAGCACGCAAAAAGCCAGCGCGATGCGAAAATTCGGCGTGAAAACCGATGTTGATCTGGTGGATGCCGTGCGAAACATGATGTGGTGAGATCGATTCAATAAACGTGCGTGTCTCAGTCGGTGGGTTGTGGGGATGACGTCAACAGTCATATTGATCGACGCTGCGGTGGCGACAGGTTGGACATGATCAAAAGATATAGCAGTCCAGAAGCATTTTGACGGCAAGTACGACCCGGGGTATCTTTCCTGACCATGCATCGATTTCGCGTACAGCAGGGATTTTGTTAATTTCCTGTCCGTACGGAGGATTGCATGTCGGAGAAGTCGGTGGCGAAAAGACGATACACGAACGAGTTCAGGCTGAGGCCATCGGGCTTGCCGAAACAGCCTTGCAGCATGAAGCGGCGCCCAGGCTCGGGGTGCCCGTGGCGCGTTCGTCCACCGAGCGCGAGGGCGCAAGCGAACGCGGCCCTCGATGGGGAGGTCGCAGCGATTCACTGCAAGCATCGTGGCAGTATGGCCGGCCCCCCGCATCGTGCGGCAATTGCGAGCGCAGCGGCGCACGGTGAGCGAGGCGCGCGTGCGACGTAGCTTGCGGCGTCAGGGCTTGCGCCCGGTCTACAGGCGCTCTTATTGGGTCACACCTGCCCGGAGCGCCAAACCTGCTCGATCGTCGTTTCAACGGCTGGTAGCCTGATCGTGCCTGGTGAGCAACATCACGTTTGTTAGGACGAGCGAAGGCTGGCTGTATCTCGCGGCGATACTCGATCTGGCGAGCCGACGCGTCGTGTGCTGGTCAATATGCGAACGCATCGATGCCGAGTTGGTTTGCCTCACACCGCGCAGCGCGTGCTGACAAGGCAAACTGGCGCCGGGACTGCTACTACACCCCGACAGAGGCGCATAATATGCAAGCTGGGCCTACCGAAAGCTGGCCGCTGGGTTCTCAAGGTAACTCGATGAGTCGCCGTGCCAATACGTGGGACAACGACCCGATGGAGAACTTCTTCAAGACCCTGAAAGTCGAGAGAATCTACCAGGTCCGCTACGGAACGCGAGTGCAGGCCCGTCTGGATATCGACGATTGGATCGAGGGCGTCTGCACCCTTCGATAGGATGTCTAATCCCTCTCGATTACGAGGAGGCGATGATCGTTACGTGATCTGCTGTACGTGGAAACGAGGCAGGGTCATACCGTGAGTGGTGTAAGGTGCAAGGAAAAGTATGGTCCATACGGGGAGCCGACGGCATACTACGTTCGCCGGGGAAAACGAAGGGGTTGACTTGCGATGCTGATTCGCGTCGCGAATTCGAACTGCGAGAGGGTGAAGAATGCACGAAGATGCAAGTCGAAGTAGGCAAGGCGGCCTCCCGGGCGTGATCGAAGTGCGGTGGCTGTGAGTGGTCCTGGAATGGGTGCAGGCTTGCTTGCCGCTGTCGCAATCTCTCAAGCCATCGTTTCTCGGGTGATGAACTGAGACGTTTTTATACAGTAAAATTCTGCGATGCAGGCGAGGCATCAGGAAAAATACAGCTGGAGCGCGCCATTACATGGTGGGCTCGATAGACGGGATCTTCCCTGGCACCATGGGCTCAACGCCAGATCATCCGGACACGGCGGGCAGCCATTTTGGGGGAAATAGTGATGAATGCTTCCACTGATGGTAGCGCCGCTCATCGCTGCATCAATGTTATCGTGGCCGACGACCATCCGGTGGTTTCTGCCGGCGTTGAGTCGATCCTGTCGGCCGAGATGGATATCAATGTGGCAGGCGTCACTTCGACGATTTCAGGGCTGCTGCTGCTATTGCAGCAGCAGCCCTGCGATGTCCTGATTTGCGACTATTCATTCAATGGTGATCAGCAGCCGGACGGCGTGGCGCTGTTCAAGCGGTTAAAACGTAGCCATCGGGATGTGTCGATCATCGTGCTGACAGCTCATCAGGATATCGCCGTGCTTGTTTCGCGCGTCATGAGTACTGGAGTTGAGGGCTTTCTAAGGAAGTCAAGCCAGGATTTCACTCGCCTACCAGCAATAATCCGCAGCGTGCATGCTGGGCAGACGTTCGTCGATCCGGCCGTGGCAGCTGAACTGCTCGAAGCCGGACGGGCGACGCAGGCCTCCGTCGAATCGCTCAGCGAGCGCGAGCTTGAAGTATTTCGGATGCTAGGGCGTGGGATGTCGGTCACTGAAATTGCGATGCATATGAATCGCAGTATCAAGACGATAAGCCATCAAAAGATGAAGGCGATGCACAAGCTCGGGGCGAGGTCAGATGCGGACCTTTACCGCATCTATACGGAGCATTTCAGGTGATGGGGCCATCGCGTGGCGATGCAGATGAAGTATCGGAAAGTTCAGGCCAACAAGAATGTGTGGCTGAGCAGGCGTACGCTCCATTCAGGCTGACGTTTTCAAGGCGTTTACTTATTGTCGCGACAATAACGCTGACATGCCTGATCCTCGTATGTGCCGCAGGCGTGACTGAGCTCCTGATATCTCACCAGCACGGGGAATTTTCCCAGCGATTTTCCGCGCAGAGAGAGGCATTGAAGGAGGAAGTCGACAAGCGCGAGGCTCGCATCCGCCAGTTAGTCGTGACGTATCAGATCGCAACCGAATACGTGGAGCTAAGTGGCACGCACGCACGAAAGGTCGGGTTGCCCAGAGAAAACGAACCGGCCCAGACCGTGCTGGGGTCGGCAGCAATTCCGTCGTTCTCGGTCGTATCGACCCTGAACTCTCCTGAGGACGCCGGTCGCTTGGCCAAGCTGATCGATTTGGCACGATACGCATCGACTTTTTCGCTTTCCCGTCCAGATCGTTCGCTCGCACTGTCGCAGGGATTTATCTATACGCCAGACAAGCGGTTTCTGGCCACGCTTCCGCCACTTGGACACGATGAAGTTGCCCGACTGAACTCCGGCAGAGCCGCGGAAAATTTTATTGAAAATCGTGTGTCGGTTGTCGAAGATGAGATGCGTCACGATGACATGAAAGGTATCCGGGACAAAGTTTTATGGGTGACCGGCGCCAAGGATCCAGTCAATGCGATGATGACGACGTATTTCGCGACGTCGGTCTACGACGGCGAACAACGAAAGGCAACGATCGTGTTGGCAATTCCATGCAATCGATTCAATCAAACTTTTCTGCACAATGATGGCGATCCGCATTTTTTTGTCGTCTCGTGCGCGTTGCAGCGGCTGTTGGGCATCGATGAAACGAACCCCCAGGAAGCGCATTGGGCACAAATTATATCGAGAACACCGTGGATATATCGAGTCGCGAATGAGCGGCCTCAACGCATCTGGCGCGAGGGGAGCTTCTTTGTTTTTCAACGAGTCCCTGGGCCACAGTGGGTGGCGGTATACGCGTATACCTGGGGTGATCTTCTGGGCGCGATCAGATGGCATCTGCTGCTTGTTGTTCTTGCTACGCTGACTGGATGTGGAATAGTCATTGGTGGTGCATTCTGGATTAATCGCGGGGTGATTCGACCGTCTAGGGAGCGATTGCGCAGCCTTTTTGAAAGCGAGGCGTTCAGTCGGTCCATCATCCAGGTCGCGCCGGTGAGTCTGGCCGTCGTTGCCAAAGAGAACGGGGCTATCCTGTTGAGGAATGTGGAAGCTCAGGGCCTTCAAAGTTCATTTATCAGTAATGCCGAGGATGGCTCCAGTACGGACAACATCCTTGCACGTGCTGGCGCACTAGTCCGATATCATGCCGGCATTACGGCGCGCGCCGGTACGGTCCAGCGGTTCGAGATGGAGCCCGACCTCGAGGTTGCCTATGCACCCGCAAAGTACCATGGGGAGGACGTGTTCGTAGTCGGGATGGTCGATTTGGCCAAAAGAAAGGAAATCGAACGACGGTTGCGAGAATCTCGAGCGCGCGCCCAGGCCGAAAGCCACGAGAAGGGAATATTTCTGGCGACGATGAGCCATGAAATCAGGACACCGTTGCATGGCGCATTGGGTAACCTTGAGTTGCTGTCCCGGATGGGTTTGACGCAAGAACAGCGCTCACGCTTGTTGATCGCGCAGGACTCGTTCGGTTCGCTACTTTCACTGATCAACGGTGTGCTGGACCTGTCTCGGATTGAGGCGGGCGAGTTCCTGCTGCAGGAGCAGCCTATACGCGTCGATCAACTCATCGAACAGGCAAGCCGGACGTTTGCGGTTGAGGCACAGAAAAATGGCGTGCGACTCCTTTGTCTGATTGAGCCTGAGGTGCGGGGCACGTGGATTTGCGATGCGAACAGGTTTACGCAAATAGCAACCAACCTCATCGGAAATGCGATCAAGTTTACTTTTCACGGTGCGATTACGGTTTCACTCGGTTTGACTGGAGACGGCCGAGTTCGGCTATGCGTCGCCGATTCCGGTAGGGGTATTCCCGAGGATGAGCTCGATAAGATTTTCGTGCCTTATTTTCAAGGCTCGAGCAGCTTGAACAGTTCTCGCGCAGGTACTGGGCTCGGCCTGTCTCTGTGCCAGAAAATCGCCGGACGAATGGGCGGTGATATTACCGCTGAGAGTGAGATCGGCGTCGGATCGATCTTCACCGTCGTGCTGCCACTTCGTCGCGATTCGACAGAAGTCGTAGAAGGCGAAGCTGGCCGAGACATCGACTTCGTGGTGAATTGCAATATTCCCAGTTGGCGTGAGCAGCTGCTTGCCCAGCTTGCCGTGTGGTATCCGAGGAGCCGAGTGAGGAGCGACAGGTCTGAAGCGCATGAGTCGATCGTATGCATCGATGCGCGCGACTGGCTCGACCCGGCCAGGCCGGCCGAGTCGGTCGCTACTTGTCGCCGGATCACCATCGCGCTGGACGGACCGCTTGTCCCGATCATGACAGGCCACGCCGTCGTCATCAGTGCCTACAGTGGTCAGCTGCTTCGCGACGCGATCAAGATGGTGACTTCCAACGTGGACGAAGATAGCCGGAAGGGCTCGGACGTTTCGGACAAGGTCGCGAGTGGCGCTTGGGGTGACGTAAGCATTCTAATTGTCGAGGACGACAGGGTGAGTGCGCAATTGATGAGCGATCAATTGCGGGCGCTCGGCATTGGGCGTGTTGATGTCGCCTTCACGGCCGAGGATGGCCTTCGGTGTTGCCTGACTGGGTCATACGATCTCGTCATCACCGATTTGAATCTGCCAGGCAAGAGCGGGGCGGATCTATTGGCGAGTTTGCGCGCGGAGGGAAAGTTGTGGCCAGTCGTCTTGTGCACGGCTGATGCGATGGCGGTGGGCGGGACAAGCTCCTCGTTCGATGCGCTCATCACCAAACCTTCGTCATTGGGCGATCTTTCCCAGGTGCTAGAGAGTTTGCTGAGAGTGGGAGGCGCTCATCAAGTGAAGTCCGCGGCCCCCGGTGTCGAACGGCTTCTGGGATTGTTTGTCGAATCGTGGATTCGCGACAGGGAAGAACTTCGCCTGATGGTGCAGGCAGGCCATGTGACCCAAGTGCGGGAACGATTGCACCGGATCCAAGGTGCCCTGATGATTCTCGACAGGGGTGACTTGGTACGTCTTTTGGAGGAGTGGTCCGCGACGATTGCGCAATCGAAGTGTGTCTTGGAAGCAGATTGCCGGTCCTTTATCGATGCGGTGGAAGCTTGGTTGGCGAACCATGCTTTATACATGGCTGACCTCCAGAGGGCGTCGTCACGTTAGCGATGTGGACCGGTAGGGTGTCATGCATTGAATAGACAAAATCGCTGTATCGCGGTCATCGGTTCCCGGCGTCGGTCGTGGGCTGTCTGCCGAACGCGCGGAGGCATTCCTGAAGTGATCACGTTGCCGACCGGCACCTGCATCTGGCTTGCGACGGGCGAGACGGACATGCGCTGCGGCTTCCTGGGACGTTGCACCTCTGTTCGCCCCGCACAAACATTGCGTTTCTTTTGAGACATTTCTTATGGACGCGCTTAGTGCCAGTCAATATCCTCACTGAGATATAGTCCGGAACGCCACGGGCCGGAAATCTTGACGTCTGAACGGGGGGAGCGATGACGGGTGATTGGGGTGAAAGCAAGGTGCTGGTGCTAGATATGTATCTCAGCGATTATCACTTTGTGGAGCGGGCCGCGCAAAAATTAGGGTACGCGACTTCGGAGTTTGTGCTGTTGAGTGCGTCTCTCGTGGCGTCCGCTGTCGCAAATGGCGATGACGCACTAAAAACCCCGGCGATGTTGGTCGGCGCAGCCAATTTTGTGTCTCGATGATAATCGATTACTTCGCGCTTGCACTTGGCGACGATGTGGAACATGTTCTAGATGACTTCGGCAGCTGGGATGGCACGTTGATTTCGAGTTCGTAGGTCGCAGTCGGATCGATCGGACTGCTGTGCCCCACTCTGTCGGGCCCCATCCCTCCTTCATGACAGGGAGACACATAGGCCCATTTCTGAAAAAGGGTAGAAATTTTCCCAATTCATCCCGGAAAGCAAGTCGCCGCTTATCCCGTCGGCGCGACCGGTGGTGTCGATTTATTTTTAAAACTGCGGTGATCCATTTTGGCGCCAATCCGAATCCCGTGCCATTCAATTGCCGTACTCGATAAATATTGATGGGATGGTCGAAAAAATGGCGATCAAACCAGTATTGAACAGGATTTCTATGAGAATATATTCATCCGAAAATAAGAAATTCCTCGGTAAGTTGCTATGCGTCTTCCTGAAACGCCATCGTCACACGCATGGCGTCCCGGCTCGAAATACCCGACAGCAAGCGCTCGAGGCGACATGAAAAAAATTTTCAGGTTTGCATGGGTTTTGATATTGGCCCATGGTTTATCCGGCTGCACAACCCTGCAGCCAATGCCGCTGCAGCATGGCAAACCGGATTCCGTTGCCGTGGGCGATAGACTGCAAATCAGGCTGAAAGACGCAACGACACACGACCTCACGGTCGTCGCTATCGATGGCGAGCGAATTTCCGGCAAATCCGCCGATCCCGCCGGCGGTATTGTTGAGACTAACGTGGCGGATATCGAGGAGATCAAGCTGAAAACCTTCAGCACGGCAAAGACCGCCGGCGCCGCCATTGGCATCGGCGCCACGGCCGCGATCATTTTGACTATCATCATGAGCGCCGGCCTGGCAACGGCGTTCGTCGCGGCACTGTGAAGCGGTTTCGAACACCGGCCGCTCGGATCGGCAGCGGGGGAGTGGCGCCGAACGCCCCGGGGGCCTGAGCGAGTGATAATGCCAGAAAAGGAACCCGAGGCGCCGCGCCCGGCTAGGCTCGACATGCCGCCACGCCGGACGATCCTGCCCAATACGCCGGTACTGGTCTCGATCGA
This sequence comes from Burkholderia sp. AU45388, assembly GCF_030481585.1. NCBI lineage: Bacteria > Pseudomonadati > Pseudomonadota > Betaproteobacteria > Burkholderiales > Burkholderiaceae > Burkholderia > Burkholderia sp. AU45388. Next base: position 11,366 of record NZ_JAUJPV010000015.1, read on the forward strand.
TGGCGTCTCGAAGCGGTTCGGCGAGCGGCCGGTGCTGCACGACGTCTCGCTGCGGATCAGCCAGGGCGAGGTTGTGTCGATCATCGGTCTGTCGGACTCCGCAAGACCACCCTGGCTCGCACCGTCAACGCGCTGCAGGATATCGACGCGGGGGCGTCGTATGCGCTAGGAAAACGCAAAATATCGTGCGCGGCTGGTCGTATGGAACTTGAAATGATTGGCGGGTGTCCATACCCGATATGGACAAGGCGTGCCCCGACGGTACTCTGACTGAAATGAGGAAGAAAGGCACGGTTAGGTTAAATATTTAGGAGAGCAGAAGATGGCAACATACCAAGAGCTGAAGGCACAGATGGACGCCCTCGCTGAACAAACGGAAGCGGCGCGCCTGAAGGAATTCCAGGCCGCGCTCGACGAGGTACGTGCGAAGGTGGTTGAATATGGGATGACCGAACGGGATATCTTCGGTCGACAGCGTGCAGGAACGGCAAGAGTTCGCTTTCAACCCAAGTATCTCGATCCGAAGTCCGGCGCAACATGGTCCGGCCGGGGTCGGCCGCCGGAGTGGATCAAGAAAGCAAAAGATCGGGATCGCTTCCTGATTAAGGAGTAGGCGGTTTGCCGGTTGGAGGACGCGTCGATGGGAACCACCCGACGTGGCCGCTCTATTCTGACGCCTGTCGTCTGATTTCCCTGGCTTGATGCCGGGCTGGCCCCGCCTCGTTTCCACGTACAGCAGATCGCGCTGCGATCGTTTCAGTAGTGGGCGGCACCGTGCGCCGTGAGCCGCAATGCGTTATGGATCACTTAGTAGCCCGGTTCTTTCCGCGAGCTGATTTGCCTCCGTGTTCCGCATCGTCTCGCGAGTTGCTTCCATAGGTGATCGACAGGTCAACTGCCCGGCGTTGATACTTGACGAGTTCCGCGAGAGCATTACCTAACAAGATCGCGTAGCCGGCGGCCTTCCTCTTGCCCGCTCTATCGTCCGAAAGCGGTTGCATCGCCATAAACGTGGTCGCACGAATCTCAGCCTCAATCGATATCTGCCGCGCTGCGATCGCGTAAGCGGTCATCGCGTCATATGCCTTCTGGAACGAGCCATCCGTGCGTTTCCGAGCGTCCGACAGATCGGCCCCCAACCGGTCAGCGCCACCCCCGATCTCGTCGGCGATTCCTTGCGCTTGCGTCGCAATGGTTCGCAGCTGCTCACAGAGGCCTTCGTAATCGCCCTCTTCAGCGGTGAGCCAACTCTCGACTATTTCGTCATCTCTAATATTCATTTAATTCTAACGAATCCAGGTCATTGAAACTACACCGAATGGCGCTGTTACGTTAGCGGAGTATGTTCAAAAAGGGGCGCGAGCGCGACCTGCGTATTTCATGCGGCAGACGGATTCTGGGTGATCTCGGTCAATTCAAGTTACATCGAGAAGCGTACGGCAAGATGTTGGCGATAAGGCGAAGCACGCAGCAGATGCCGCTTCAGGGCGAAGTGCTGGCGGATCAGCCCGCAGCTGGCGAGGAAAGCCTGAGTGCGCTTTGGGTCGCGAAATCCTCGCATGCGTCGCTCGCGTTCGCGGGTCGGCTGATGGCTGTTCTCGGCGCGGTTGTGCACGCCGGCAGCGGCCGTCATGAACACGTGCTTGACGTTGGCGAGCTCCGGGATGCCGGCCTTGGCAGCCGGGTAGCTGCATAACTGATCGGTGACGATCTCACGCGGTGCCGAAAAAACGGTACGCACACTGGGAAAAGTGCTGCGCTGCGGCCTCGTGGCGCCGCTTCTGCGGCAGGATACCAGCTCGGCACCGTGTTCGTCGTCCGCCCCCCCCACAGCAGCCAGCGCTCGCCACGCAGATTCACGAACATCTCGTCTGCATGTCGGGTGGGGCAAGGCGTTCGTTGCACAGCCTTGACCCGTCGGGCGAAGTCGGCGCCAAATTTGTCGTACCGCCGGCGGATCGTCTCGTAGCTGACGATCCGCCGGGCTCGAATAGCAGTTCCTCAATGTCGCGTAGGCTCAACTGGAAGCGGAAATACCAGCGGACCGCCTGGCTGATGATCGCTGCGGGGAATCGATGGCCGTGGTAGAGCGCTTTCGGTTTCATCGCTCCATCTTAGCGACCACATCCGCCAACGTGACAGCGCCGTTGGTTGACCAATACCCTCGAGATCGACATCCCAATAATTTGCCGCAACACTCAGTGCCCGAAAAATATTTCCTTGCACCACGCATACCTGCCACATCCCTCAGCCGACATGTCCAAAGGCCGATAAAATTGCTTAGGCATTTTGAATGCAATAAACGTCTACGAAATTTTAAGAAAAAAACAAGCCTGTCGCCATAGGCCATGTCCTATTTTGCCGTCCTATTTAATAGGCCGTGTCCTATTTTTCGCGTAGCTCATCCGTAACTACCAATCCCTTGGTATTCTCTGCGACTCCTATCTTGATTAAGGATCGCGGAATGGTTTGGCGCGTTGTAATTGCGGACGATCATCCGATCGTATTGCTCGGCTGCCGTCTCCTCTTGGAACAGGGCGGCATGAAGGTCACCGGCGAAGCGAGCCATTCCGGTGAGCTCATGTCGATCCTGGCCCGCGTTACGTGCGACGTTCTGATTACCGATTTTTCGATGCCGGGCACCGGACATGCGGACGGCTTGGCAATGTTGGCGGCGATTCGGCGCGAATACGCCATGCTGCCGGTCATTGTGCTGACCAATATCGCGAATGCCGGTCTGTTGCGTGCGACGCTGAATACCGGCGTGCTTGGCATCGTGGAAAAGGGGGCGAAAAAGAACGAATTGTTTGCGGCCATTCATGCCGCCATGAGCGGCGCCGTCTATATCAGCATCAGGCTGCAACGCGAACTGGCAGAAATTGGACTCAGCTCGACGGAAAGCCAGACCGCAGCACGCCTGACGGCGCGAGAACTGGAAGTGCTGCGCCTGCTGGCTATCGGTAAATCGCCGGCGGAAGTCGGTCGGATGTTACATCGCACGATCAAGACTGTCAGCTGGGCCAAGATGTCGGCAAAGCGCAAGCTCGGTCTCAAAAGTGACGCCGAACTCTACGAGTACGTTGTCAATCTCGGCCTCAATGGCTAACGCAACCGCGCCGAACACGGCCGCGACAGGTCTGCGGCGTTCGAAAAAAGCAGGCAGTGGATTCATCCGAAGCAGAAATGCATGCATGGCCTGCAATCGCTGCGTTGCGGTCCATCTCTCGCGGAGCGTTTATTTTGAGACGTGTTTTTGGGCGCGGTACTCAACAGTGGCGCGCAATGGCGATCGTGGCCCTGTCAACCGTCCTGTTCAAGGACGTTGGTGCGAACCAGGCAGAAAACTCGAGTCTGCAGCGGATACACCCCCGACAGGAAAGTCCAACGGTGCCACCGTCGAGAGAACGGTCGCATCTCCTGCACACTTCCCCGCGCCCAGATCCGCTCGCGGATGCGAGCGATGGTTTGTCACTGTCCCCGGACGAGCGTCTCTGGCTAGCCTCGCTGCCCCCTTTGAAGCTCGGTATCGATCCCGATTGGGCACCGATTGCCTACATCGACGCCAACGGCCAAGCTAGCGGCATCGTCGCGGATTATCTGAAAAACATCTCGAGATCGTTGGGTGTGCGCTTTGCACTGGTGAAGACGAGTTCCTGGGAGGAAGCCTTGTCTCTCGCCCGATCGGGTCAGCTGGATGTCGTCGCCCCGGTCAATACGCACACGCAGCGAGATCCGGTCTTGCAGGACAGCCGTCCCCTCATCACGCTGCCGGACGTCATCGTGACTCGCCCATCGGCCTCGCCTCAAGGGATCGAAGACCTCGCGGGCCGTCAAGTCATGATTTCCGATTCCAGCGAACTCCCCTCCGTGGTGCGGCGTCAGATGCCAGACGCCCGGGTCGTCGTGGCCAGAAACGCCTTCCTGGCCATGAAAGCGGTAGCGGAAGGCCAGGCCGACGCATATATCGGCAACGCTGCGATTGTGGATTTCAACGTACGAAACTATTTCGACGGGGCGCTCAAGATCGCAGCGCCCGCCAATGTCAACAGCACGCTCAGCATTGCCGTCAATCGACGCTACGCCAGATTGATGCCGCTGATCGACCGGGCCATTGCGGCGATCCCGGGAAAAGAGCAACGACGCATTCGAAGCACCTGGCTCTGGCCTGGCCATTCCACCGGCTTGCCGTGGAAGACATTCTGGAAAGTCGTCGCGCTCACGATATTGATCGTCGGGTTGGTACTTGCCGTCATCATCGTGGCATATATCCGGCTGCGTCATGAAGTTCGGCAGCGACTGGCCGTTGAGCAGGATCTGGCCGATCAGTTGAGCTTTCGCGAAGCGTTGATGGAATCGCTGCCATATCCGCTGGCGGCGAAAGACAGCACCCACCGGTATATCGCGATCAATCGGGCCTATGAAATCGCATTCTCCGTGAAACGGCAATCGTTGATCGGGAAAACCGCGCCGGAAGCTGCACCGCTGGAGCCCGCATTGCGTACGCAGATCCACGCGATGAGCATGAAGGTCCAGCAACAACGGCACCCCCACCATGCGGAAGTGACCTTACTCGACGATCAACGGAACCGGCGATCCTGGCTTTACTGGATGCATCCTTTTCAGCTGGCCAGCGGAAAACCGGGCGGCACGCTCGTCGCGCTGGTTGACGTCACGACCATTCGCGAAGCAGAGCAGCGCGCTCAGGTCCTCGATCAACGTCTGAGACGGGTGACCACCCACCTCCCGGCCGTCGTATTCGAACTGCGGCGCTCACCGGACGGCAAGTTCAGTTTTCCGTACGTGGGGGGCAATACCGATGCGATGTGGGATCTGGATGCGGCGGTGATGGAAGGCAATACGTATGAAGTGCTCTCTCGTGTACATCCCGGGGATCGCTCGCACGTTCAGGCAGCGATCGAACATTCGGCGCGGACACTCGAGCCTATCTCCATCGATTTCCGTTGCCTTGCTCACGACCGCGAACGCTGGATTCACACGGAAGCGACGCCTCAAGCCGAAGAAGATCGCACGATATTCTGGAGCGGCCTCTGGTCGGACATCACCGATGCCAAGGCACAGGCTCAGGAATTGGCCAGTGCCAAGGATGAGGCCGAAGCCGCCGCGGCATGCAAATCGAGCTTTCTGGCCACCATGAGTCACGAGATACGTACCCCAATGAATGGGGTAATCAGCATGCTCGAGCTGCTGCGCGATGAGCCGTTGAATGCCAGGCAACAGCGCATGCTTCACATGATCGGCGAATCAGCGAAGGCTTTGATGCAGATTCTCGACGACATTCTCGATTTTTCCAAAATCGACGCTGGACAAATGGAGATCGTCGCAGAGCCAACAAATCTGCGGGCGCTGCTCGACAGCGTCAGCGGCATAGCCGCCGCGTTGGCCCACGACAAGGGGCTCCTGGTTCGCAATGTCGTGAGTGCCCGCCTTGCGGCCGAACTAGAAATTGACGGCGCGCGTCTTCGCCAGATTCTCCTCAATCTGCTGAGCAACGCGACCAAGTTCACCGAATACGGCGAGATTGGCGTTCACGTTGATGTCATCGACTGTCGGCATGCACGTCAGCATGTCAGATTAACGGTACACGACACGGGCATCGGCATGACCGCCATGCAGCAGCGACATCTGTTCGAGCCTTTCGTACAGGCCGATACGTCGATTGCTCGCCGGTTCGGTGGCACCGGATTGGGGTTGACCATTTGCAAGCGCCTGGTTGAGCTGATGGGCGGAGCCATTTCCATCGAAAGTACGCCGGGCATCGGGACACGCGTCATCGTCGCTTTCGAACTGCCCGTTCACCGCCTTGTTCGATCGACGCCGCTGGCCGGCAAGCGCGCTCGCATCGATTTGCCGGACGAGGCTCAGGCAATGGCGCTGCGCGAACTCCTGACACCGCTCGGTATTGTCCTCTCGCTGCGCCACGAACCTGCGGACGTGTGCTTTGTCGACGAATGCCAGCTCGATGAGATCGATTTCGACGCGCCGATGATCGTGATCACAGAGGAGCCTAGCCCGTTGGGCTATGAAATTGCCCCCGACGGAATGCGTCTGCTAAGCCGAAATCCCTTGATGTCTACCGCTGTTGAAGCACTCTGCCTCGATGTGCTGCTCATCTCGAAACCCGCTCTGTCGATTGCGGCTCTGCCGTCGAAGGAAAATCATCCGGCGCGCATCCTGGTCGTGGAAGATCATCCGATCAATCGCCAAGCAATTCGGGCACAGCTGGAGCGACTCGGGTATTCCGCCGTCGTTGTGTCCAGCGGCATGGAAGCGCTGAGCGTGCTGGACAATACCGATATCAGTCTGGTCATCAGCGACTGCGCAATGCCGGAAATGGACGGCTATACGTTGGCGAAACACATCCGCGCCCGAACATGCGGGCGGCGGCACGTCCCCATTCTCGCCTGGACCGCCAGCGCGATGCCGGACGAAGCGATCCGATGCTTGGAAGCTGGCATGGACGGCCTGCTCGTCAAGCCGACGACCCTGACCGTGCTGCATGAGCAGCTTGCGCATTGGCTGGGTGCCGCTTGTAGAAATGCATCGACTCTCGCAACTCGCCCACACATCCTGACCGCATCACCGGAGTGGGGCGATAGTTATCCGACGTTGATCAAGGGATTTCTGACCGAGACCGCCGCGGATCTCGACCACCTTCGGGCAGCGGTAAGGGATGGAGACGCGGTCGCTGCGGCCGATCGCATTCATCGCATCGGGGGGGCAAGTAAATTGTTGGGCGGCGATGCCTTGGCCGATCTCGGCGAAAAACTGCGCATGGAGCTCTTAAGCAGTGGGACGCTCGGCGATGAGGCAACACTCGCAGCCTTCTATGCAGAATTCGAACGACTGGTCGACGTGTTAAAAGACACCGACGGCATGAATCCGCGAAGGTCAATCGAACGCTGATTAGCCAATACCCCTTGACGTCGGCGGTCACGGCAAGGCGGGCGCCTACTGTCCCGACCTCGGATCTGCTATCGTAAGCGCGATACCAGTACCGTCTAGGGGCGTTCGATGACGAATGCCATGATTTCGGGAGACGGACATGAACGACCGGTCGTTTCCACAATCGGAGTTGTGGACAGAGTGACCATGCCTCGATTTTGCGTACAGCAGAGATTTTGTTAATTTCCTGTATGTACGGAGGATTGTATGTCCGAGAATGTAGAACGTCGCCGTGCTGACGCCCAGCTCCCGGCAAATCTTTGGCACCGCTACGCTAGCTTCAGCGCGCTTGAGCACACCCATGATCTGGCTATCCGTGAACTTCGACTTCTTCATTGCATAGAACTCCCTTTGCTGGAAATTCTACTTCGGATCCCGCTTACTGGACGGGAGGATTACCGTGACGGCCTGGGCGCCGCCCCGACCTTGGCAGACCCCTCGATCGTTCGGGTCACTACGGTTTCCGTATCACTCACCACACTGGCCGCGGGCCGCGAGGAACTGCGTCTTGAAGTACAAAATCTTCGGCCGAAAGGTCGGCTCCGACGATCCCATGACCGTCCTGATGACCGGCCTGGGCACCGTGTCGAGCGGCAAGGCCGTCGACCCTGCCGAACTTGAGGCATTCTCACTGGCCAGCACCCGGCGCGCCGCGCAGGCGCTGCGCGAGCGCGGCATCGAAGGCTACGTGCTGTTCGACAACGACCCGACGCGCTACGCCTTCACGCCCGAGGCCGATTTCGTCTACCCGGCCGCGCGCCACTGATGCCCCCCGTGAACCACCCGAATTCGAGCGTGCCGACCGCGGCGAACCCAATGCGCCCCGTCATCCAGACCTGGCGCCTCACGCGCATCGGCCTGCAACGCCTGGGTGACTTCGAGCTGGTGGAGCTGGCGCGCGGCGGCCCGTCCGCGGATCTCGAGGCCGACCTGCGCGCGGCGCTGGCCGCGTGGCCCGGGACGCTGACCCTTCGCCCGAATTCGCCGGCCGATCGGCGCCAACGCTGGCTGCAAGGCAACGGGCGAGCCGGATGAGCGTTATGGGCACGATCCGCACACCCGGCGGGCCTGCCTCCAACCCGCGCTCGACCTCGCGGCCGAGCCCCTTTGACCCCTTGATATGCCACGGGACACCCACATGACGGAGCCTCCCACGACCCTGGCCGCGCTAGCGGCCGCCACCCCGCACGAGCACCTCCACTTTGCCGGCCATCGGTGGTTCGCGATGCGTTCGCGCACCCGGACAGAGCTCCGTGGCGTCGTGAGCGGCGCAATGGCGGGGGTCACCCTCACGGAAAGCCTCGGCATCGGCGCGGACGAGGCGCCCGCCTACAGCGCACGCGTCGAGCATCCGCACTGCTACGAGCTGTTCGTTCGACAGAGCGGGTTTGCCAGCGCCGAAGCGGCCTTGGCGTGGGCCAGTGGGTTTGCATGGGCCACGCGCCAGGTGGGAAGCGTTACCTGGACCGCCGGCGCGGCCGATGCCGACAAGTGGTACGCGCAGATCGGCGCGTCGCAGGCGCAGATCGCGATCTACCACGACAGGGAAGGGGACGCGCCGTACTACACCGTGACCCGCATCCTGGCGCTCGGGTCGCAGTCCGTCGAACTGAAGGTCGGCGATCGCACCCGCGGCCACGAGACGCGCGGCATCGTCAGCTTCGAACAGGCCTCGGCGATCGCCCTGACGATGACCGATTACGTGCTGGAGCTGATGCGCACGACGCCAGCCGAGGGCGCCCACGGCGCCTGACACGCGTCGGCCGAACCACGCCCCGCCGCGATGCCGATTCTGGAGTCACGATGTCCGACTTTCGCCTGGTTCCGCCCACACCGATCGACGTCGATCCGCCGACGCCCGTCCCACGCTGGCAACCCAATGGCCCCCACGGCGCATTCGCGCGGGTGGAAGGATTGATGGCCTGGGTCGAGCGCAATGCCGCCAGCGACTTCGCGGTCCACTACCTGGGACGCGTGAGCCCACCCGTGCCGAGTCTGGCCGCGGCCCAAGCCATGGCGCCGGCCTTCGCCCGGCGCGTGGTGCGCGATCGCCTGCTGGTCAATCACGCGCTCGCGGCCGACGTCTATCACACCGCCGAGCGCGGCGGCTGGGGGGCGCCGCCGATCAGGCACGAGAAGGTGCCGATCGCGGCCCGGGCCCACGCGCGCCAGGCCGGTCGGCACGACGCGCTTGCCGGCCAGGACCTGGCGGCGGCCAGCGGCCACGTGCGTGCATTCCCCGCGCTGCTCGCGGCCTACGAGGCGGGCTTCGCCGAAGGCGAGGAGGCCCGCTTCGCGCTGGGCGCCCAGGGGGCCGGCGGGCCGGCGTTCGTGCGGGCCTGCCTGATCGTGCGGGCCGACTTTGACGGCGCCTTCTATCGGCAGGACGAAGCGGCCATCGACGACGCCGTGGATGTCATCTGCGGGCTTGCCGAGCACTATCCGGCATTCCGGCTACGATTCTTTGACGACGTGCCCGAGGCACGCGACGTCGCCGAACTGACGGACTGGATTGTCGCGGCCCGGCGCAAGTGGGACGGCCGCCAGCAGGCGCGGCGGGACATCCAGGCCCGCCTCGAGGCACGGCTGCCGAGCGCGGCCGCGCTCCGTCAGCGCGCGGCGAACGAGGCGTCCGGGCCCGGCGCCTCGATCGACTTCGAGGGCTACACCTTGTGGCACGCGCCCGAGGCCGGCGGCTGGTCGGTGACCAACGCCTACGGGGTCGACCACTGCGCCTTCCTGTCGAGCGAGCGCGACTTCTCGCGGCTGATCGACGCGGTGCGAACCGGTCGAGATCTCGGCCCGGTGCCGCTCGTCGGCGACGCCACCGAGGAGGCCGACGATCACCCCGACATGACCGCCATGGTCCGCGCGCATGCCATCGCCCAAGCCGTCGCGCGGCGCGCCGGCATCGGCGAGCCGGCGCCGGCGGCAGATCAGCCCGAGCAGCTGTTCGAAAGGCGTCACGCCGGCCTCGGAGGGGGCGCATGAGCCTCGCCGTCGGCGGGACCGGCGGTCCCGGCGAGGCTCGCCAGGGCCGCGCGGCCCGTGCTAAGCCAGCGGCGCGGACGGCCAGGCTTCGCCTCACCCCCAGCCATTTAGCGCTCTATGGGCCCACCTGGAAGGCGCTCAAGGAGCGCACGCTGCAACCCACTACGGCGCCCCGGGCACGGACGTGCGCGTGACGCGCCGCGCGCCGCACGGGCGATCGAGATGCCGTCCACCTGCTGCGATTGAAAGCGGACAGTCTGCCGGCCGAGGCGCACGCCGGTGGTGCCAATTGTGCCGAATGCGAGGCGCCGGTGCCGCCCGCGCTCGAGGCCTTCCGCGACGCGATCGACCCGGACCACGTCTACAGCGAGCGGGACTTGCTCACGCTCTATCTCGAGACGTATTCGCCGGCACGCTCGCCCGCGATCAATCGCAAGGTCGCGCGCAACCGGCGTTTGCGCGAGCGCCAGGACGCCGCGCTGGCGCGCATGGAGGCCGCCCTGGTCGAGGCGCCGCGCCCGGACCACGCGCTCGAGGGCTGGTTTGCGCCGTACCTGGTCACACGCCTGGCCGACGCCGGCGTCGCGACCTTCGAACAGCTGCTCGGGCTGATCCGCCGCCGGCGCCAACGGTGGTACACGGCGGTGCCGCAGCTGGGCGCCGTCGGCGCCAAGCGGATCGTCGCGCTCGTCGACCAGCACGCGGATTCGTTGGGTTACCTCTCGCCGCTGGCCATGACGCCGCGCCGGCGACTTCCGGCCGACCACCCGGCCCTGCGGCCGGTCGCGCGCGCGCCGGCCGACGTGGCACCGCTCGAGGCGCTGCGCGTGCCGGCCGAGCTCGACGGCTCCGCCGGCCTGAACCGGGCGCCCGTGCCGGCGCACCAGGCCGAACTCAACACCGATCTGCAGGCGGTGCGCTCGTGGATCGAGATTCGCGGTGTGCGCAGCGAGGCGACCCGCCGCGCGTATCGGCACGAGGCCGAACGGCTGCTGTTGTGGGCAATCGTGGCGAAGGGCAAGCCGCTGTCGTCGTTGAACACGATGGATGCGGCGGAGACGCGGCGTGCCGGCGCAGCTAGGTCACCAAGTGCCGAGCGCGGCCTGTGCCGATTCGCGGCACGGCCCGCCACCAGCTGCCGCCGCGCGCGTTGCAGAACACGACGAGCTCGCCGAGCGTGTGGATCTGCCGTACCTTCAGGCGCTTGGCCACCAGCGGCCGGAACCACATGCCGACGGCGTGCTGGGCCTCGGGGCGCGCGACGGCCAACTGCGCCGCTTGCTCGACCATCTTCAGGGACACCGCCGAGAGGCTGGCACTGTCGTGCTCGAGCGCCAGGTCGACCTGCATGTCGCGCAGGCGCCGCTTGGTCGCGGCGGGCGAGGGCGTGTGGCCGTTCTCGTCTTCGCCGAAATAGAGCCGGCCTACGGTCGCGGGCGGCACGCGCTGGACGAACGCGCGCAGCGCGGTGAAGTCGTTGCGGGTGTAGGTGCGCTGGTGCGCGATGGGTTGCGGTCGGTCGGCCACGGGGCCTTGAGGCAGGGGAAACGGGGCGAATCGGCGACGAAACGGCCACCGGGGGCAGGTCCAGGCCCCTTATCCAGCAAGGCGCAGCGTGCCATGCCCTGATTTTAGACCATCAAATGCAACCCTGATAATACGAGTTATCAGGGTTAAATGGATGTGCCACGGAGACTTCTGGCAGCGTTGGCGCTGAGGGGGCACGGACCCCACTTGGTCGGCGCGCTCGCGAAGTTGGGGAAGTGCCGCCGTTTCGCCGGCCTGCGGTCGAGGGATCCAAGGAGCGTGAGGATGTCGGTTAGCCGCTGTTACAATTTCCAAATTGCTGAGCTACATTGTGCAGCGACGGCCGTACCGATGCCCGCCGGCCGAATTGCAATGGGGCTGCACGACAACGAGTCAGATAAATGGCGAACTATCAACGGCTCAACGCCGAGAACGCATACATTTGGCGCATCGTTCATCGCCAGAATCTTCCGTGGATCCTGGACCACGGGCTGGTGTGCGCGAACAGCGGACTCCTCGACCCTAATTTCGTGCCGATCGGCAATGCGGATCTGATCAGCCGGCGGAGGCTCCGGGTCGTTCCCGTCGCCCCTGGTGGAACATTGAGTGACTACGTGCCATTTTATTTCACGCCGTTTTCGCCAATGATGTACAACATTCATACTGGACGAACCGTGCGCCAGCAGCGCAACGAGGACATCTGCATGCTCGTCAGCACGTTGCCGGTCCTTCAGCAAATGGGCATACCGTTTGTCTTTACCGATCGACATGCATACACGCAGTTGGCGCGGTTCTTTCGCGATCTGGGGGAGTTGGGCCATATCGACTGGCCATTACTTCAGGCGCGGAACTTTAAGCGCAACCCGGACGATCCCGAGCAAATCGAGCGCTATCAAGCCGAGGCACTGGTCTATGATCATCTGCCGGTGAACGGACTCACTGCGATTGTGTGCTATACCGAACAGGTGAAAGTTGAACTGGAGCAGTTGGTGGCCGCGCGTCGTCTGAGTGTGACGGTGCAAGCGCTCCCCCACTGGTACTTCTGATGATTACATATACCCAAGGTAACCTGCTCGACGCTCCTGCCGAGGCGCTCGTCAACACGGTCAACACGGTTGGCGTGATGGGCAAAGGCATCGCGCTGATGTTTAAAGAAAAGTTTCCTGAGAACTTCCGCCAGTACGCGCTTGCTTGCAAAGAAGGGCGCGTGCATACCGGCACGGTGTTCGTGACGGAACGCATGGAACTGATTGGGCCAAAGTGGATCGTCAACTTCCCGACTAAACGACATTGGCGTGCGCCTTCGCGGCTTGAATGGATTGTCGAGGGCCTAGCCGATCTACGCCACTTCATCGAAAAAGAGCACATCCGGTCGATCGCTATACCGCCGCTCGGCGCGGGCAATGGGGGTTTGGACTGGCCTACCGTGAAGGCCGAAATCGACGCGGCGCTCGGCGATATGGCGGACACGGAGATTTTGGTCTACGAACCAACTGGCAGGTATCAGAATGTCTCAAAACGTGAGGGTGTAGAGACGCTGACTCCCGCCCGGGCGTTGATTGCCGAGCTTGTGCGACGATACTGGATCCTTGGCATGGAATGCACGTTGCTTGAGATTCAGAAGCTCGCGTGGTTCCTCGAGCGTACGATCGAGCGGACTGATGCGCCAAACCCGCTCAAGCTCAAGTTTGTCGCACATACCTATGGGCCGTATGCGAATCGCCTAGATCATCTGTTGAACAACCTTGATGGCAGTTATTTGCACTGCGACAAGCGCATCGCCGACGCCGGCCCGCTCGACGTCATTTGGTTCGACGACCGTCGAGGCGACATGCTTGCAGCGTACCTCAAGAGCGGCGAGATGAGGCCGTATTTGCCCGCTCTTGAGGAGACCGCCTCTTTGATCGACGGGTTTGAATCACCGTTCGGGCTTGAGCTTCTCGCGTCGTTAGATTGGTTGTTGGCCCGCGACGGGCGCGATCCCAATCTCGATAGCATTCGTGCGGGCTTCTCGGCGTGGCCGGGCGGCGAGTCGGCGGGGCGGCGAAAATATCGACTGTTCGACGAGAGGGCAATTCAGATTGGTTTGAAACGCCTGACCGAGCACGTCCCTGCATGACCAACTTCGGTAATCGTTGAATTGAATGACTAGCTCAAAGGTCGGGAACAGTGCGTCTAGGTTAACTCTTCGACGCATCTTCTATCGCCGACCTGAATCTGACCCAGAAGCCTTCCATCGGCGCTTCCCGAGCGTGACGTCTTGATGCTTGCCCGATTGGGGCGGTCTTGGTCGACGTGTGCTCCGCCCGGAGGACCTGACCTGCCCGCGCCGGGGGTAGTGAAGCGCTTGGCGACGGCCGGCCTGATGACATTCGAGCAGCAGCTTGAGCCGTGGCCGGCCGGGGGTTGCGACAGCGCCAGACACTCAGCGTTCTCCAACATTTTCAGCGGCGCGGCGGCCAGTTGCGCGCTGCCGTGATTCCTGATCGACGCCTTAAGATCGTCAGCCTGTTGTTTTTCACGCAGTCTTAACCCACCGGGGATGCGGCCATTTTCTTGGACTGATTTACGTTGTTAACCCAAGGCTTTCACGGTACTCGATGGGGCTGAGATAGCCGAGGGAACTCTTGATCCGTTTTTCGTTATACCAGCGAATATAGGCATCCAGTGCCTCAACGAATTCCGCGATGGTCGTCGAACGCCAATTGCCAGGGTAAAACATTTCGGTCTTCAGCCTTCCGAAGAAACCTTCGCAGGCCGCATTGTCTGGTGAGCAGGCTTTGCGCGACATGGATCGAATGAGGCTGGCGTTCGCAATCCGGGACAGCCAACCAGGCCAGCGATAGTGACCACCTCGGTCGGAATGCACAATGGGCGTCTCATCACCCTCGGTCACAGTCTCGATAGCGGCATCCAGCATGGTATTCACGAGTTCTGCGTCAGGGCTCGTACCAATCGACCAACTGACGACCATGCCATCGAAGCAGTCGATCATGGGTGATAGATATACCTTCCCCGCAGGGATGTGGAACTCGGAGATATCCGTCAGCCACTTTTCGTTGGGGGCGGTGGCGTGGAAATCGCGATTGATGATGTTATCTGGGGCAGGGCTGATTTCTCCGATATAAGAGCGATATCGGCGCCGCTTGGGCCTTGCTGCGTGGAGGCCGCCTTGCTTCATGAGGCGACGCACGACTTTCTCCGATAGAAACACCCGTTGCCTACTAAGCGCTGCTTGCACCCGACGATAGCCGTAGGATCGGTGATTGTCCTCGAAGATCTCTGCAACGGTACGACGGACATCTGCATATTTGTCGGCAACCCGTATGGGCGACCGATGATAAAAATAGGAGCTGCGCGCCAGGTCCAACCGCTCAAGAAGCTCAGTCAAACCGTATTCTTCTCTCAGGGCGTCAACCAGCGTCGTCTTCTCCCGATTGCTCAGGAGTGGCAGGTCGACGCCCAGGTCTTTTTTTACAAGTTCATTCGCCTTCTTCAACAGGTCGTGTTCAAGCTTCAGATTGCGAATGTCGCGCCGGAGCTCTTCGACCTGCCGCTCCAGTTCGTCCCGATTCGTCTCTGGTGGTGATCCCTTGTCGCGCTTCATGGATGCAGGAGCCCCTCGGCCGAGTAACTGGTTCTTCCAGTTGTACAGCGACACCCTGTCGACGTCCAGCTTTTGCGCCACCGCTTGTGCACTTCCTTCCCGTGTGCACAGTTCGTACACTGCGGCCTGCTTGGACGCCAATGACACGGCCGGTCGGCCTGCCTTGCCAACCACGCGTTTCCTGGTTTCCGGATAGCGCTCGCGAACCCACGCCGTCAGTATCTGACGACAGGGATAGCCTAATGCCCTGAGGGTGAAGCTGAAGCTGCGCCCGTGATTGACGTAATGCTCAAGTGCCAGGTTCTTCTGTTTTTCTGAGTACTTCGGCTTTACGCGAACATACTCTTTCTGCAGATCGCCACTCTTCTCGAATTCCTCACACCAGGCCTTGAGAGAATTCTTTGTCGGGTAACCCAACTGGCGGATGGTTGCCTTGATGCGCTTCCCGAGTTTCAGGTACAGCTCGACCGCCCGAACGCGGTCTTCGTATGAATACATGGACTACCTCCAAAGTAGTCCAAGATTTTGTCCGCATCCCCAGAGATCAGAAGTCGATCCCGTTCAACACCTCGGCGATCTCGCGCAGCTTGTCGGTCGGTACGTCGATGCCGATGTAGCGCGGATCCGGGGCGCCCGCGGGGGTATCGTCAGCTTCCTGGCAGAGTTCGGTAATCAACTGCGCAAACCGGAAAAACGCCGGCGCCGCATTGAGGTACTTCATCTGCATGACGGAACCGTCGGGCTCGGGCTGCTCGTCGAGTTCCTCGATCCGGCTCAGCTGCAGCGGACCGTCGACACGAACGGGCTCGAAGGCATTCGAGAGGATCGGCATCTTGTCCGTATCCTCGAGCAGCGTGCCGAGGTGGTAAGCACGCTCGACCAGCTGTCGAGCCTGTTCCCGCGAGGCGGCCTGGACACCGATCACGAGGCGTTGCACGTACTCGTTTTCGATGGTGCAGGCGTGCCACGGATGATTCGAGCGGAAGGACGGCAGGAACGAGAGACCGCCGCGGTTTGCAAAGTTCTTGAGCGGCTTGGAAAGGGTAGAGAGAAGCGATGCCATGGTAGTGCTCCAATGGATCGACGGGCGCGGGTCCCCCTGACGGGGACCAGAAACCCGTCAGGGGTGAGAGAATGCCGGACGGCGGATGACGGCCGGCGGGGGGCAGCCCCAAGACTTCAGGACTGGATATGGAAAACGACAAAGGATTTCAGCTGATCGAGGGCGATCGAGATAACTGGCTGATGTCAGAGCTCTACGATGCACCCTTCGACCCACAACGGTTCAAGGACCTGCTGCGCCGATTGCAGCCTGTGGCTAACGCGAACCTGCGCCTGGTCGAGCCGAGCCGCGAACGCGACGACGAACTTCCTGGTTGACGGCCGTGCTTGCGGGACGCAGCGGCCTGGGAAGCTTCTGCTCGTTCGTGCGCAACAGCGTCTCGAGCTCGAGCAGCTCTTCGTCGGTCGCAGCACGCAGCCAGTTCATGAAGTCGATCCAGAACTCCTTGCGATCGTTCGTCATGGTCAGCCTCGCGAAGCCATGCGTATGCCGGACTTCACGGCGAACGCGGAACGGCCCGGCGAGGCCAACCGCGCAAACGACGGCTTGTGGGCCGTCGAAGCGCGTGCAGGCTGGTACCGCAGACCACGAACCAGACCACCGACGAACCGCCCGAGCGCAAAACCCATCCAGCCGAACAGCGACCGGCGGACCTTGCGACGTACGGGTTCGTTGCGTTCGAACACAAGCGTCTTTCGTGCCTGGATGACCAGGCTCGCATGCTGTTCGACCAGGGTGGGCATCGCGTCGGCCATCTCGAGGATGGCCTCAGCGGTGTCCGGGTCCGAGACGTCGGCGTACAGCTTTGCCCATTGCTGCTGAGTGAGAGATGCCGTGTCGCCGGCGGTACGGCTGGGCTTCACGGGGTGGACGGCTGATTTCATGACGATCTCCGAAGACAAGACGGAGTTCGTCCCTGACGGGGCAAACCCCGCGAGGGTGGAAAGACAGCGAACGAGATCGCGTGCGCGATCGGGATAAGAGGCAATTCCCGCCCGCACGACGTGCGGGGTATCCGGTTTCAGGAATGGACCGGACTTGACGATTACGTCGTCAGCGTGAAACAAAAACCAGCGGTTTGCCGAAGAGGCCTGCCCTTCGGTAAAACGCCGGAGTTCCGGCAAGCGCGGACTGATGAGTGAAACGTTTCGGCGATTCAGGTTGCCGAGCGACCTGGGGTGCAGCACAGAAGGTCGGATCAGCTGCAGCAGGGCGCTCGAGGCGTATCACATAGGAACGCGCTGGTGCAGCTGCTCGCGTCAAATCAGAGCGTGGCGCCGCGTAGGGTGTGGGCGTCGAGGCGAATGGAAATTTCTTGGAAGTGCCGCGCTCGCGTGAGCGAGGCGGCACGGGGGAGGAGAAAACGGAACGGGTTCAAGGTTCCGTGATGTTGGGCCCCGCGTCGCATCCAGGGGAGACGGCGCGGCTGATACGGCCTGTTGAGCACAACCCTAATCCCGAGGGATCGTTTCGTTTCAAGGGTGGACGAACTTTTCGCTTGCCGTTTTGACTGGATCGGCGACCAGGAACAACCGGACGTGTCGTCTGGCCTCTCTGGACGAGAAGCGCGCCAGGCGGCACGTGGCAATTCGACGAGAAGTGTAGCAGATGCCTCGGCGTGTACCGCCGCTGGCGAACATCGACGGCGGCCGATCGCTCGGGCGCGCGCCGAGGCGCGCACCTGAGGATCGGGGCTTAGTGGGACACGGCGTGGTCCAGTACGCTTTGGATCAAGCGGACGCTGCCTTGACCTTCGCTGTTACCGAGTCGGACAGCGGCGCTGACTTCGAATTCGTCGTCGCCGAGCTCGACTTCGGGGGCCATGCACGTGTAGTTGATGCGGCCTTCGAACGAATCGTCGGCCAGGAGCGCGCGCTTGGTATCGTCCAGCAGCTGGATGAGATCGGTACGGCTCATTTTCATGGTCGGGAGTCCTGACGGAGGGGAAGAGAAACGGTCAGGGAAACATCCCCTGACCGTGTGGTGCACCACCTTACGCGGCGCGACGCGTCGACTGCCGCTCGCCGTACGACTGGCGACGGGCCGGCGCAGCACGCTGGCCACGGCGGTCATCCTGTTGGCGCGTCGTGCGCTCCGGCTGCCGGGTTTCCGGTTCCGGTTCGCGCTGTTCGGCTTCGGATGCGTGGGCATCCTCGTCCGCCTTCGGCGCTTCGTAGACCAGCTCACCGTTCACCTTGGCCCAGAAGACCTTGATGAGGCGGGCCCGGATGTTGTGGCCGATTTCGCCCTTCCGGTCACCGCTGCTGTACTCGAACGCGTTGGAGAACAGATCCCCGACGCGGAACGAAATCAGCACTTTCGTGCTTTTCTCGTTCGAATCCTGCATCAGGTCCTCCACGACCTTGATCGCTTCGGTACCGGACACGATGACATCGACATATGAGTACTGCGTCTTGTCTTTCGGACCGACGAGAACGGACAGCGACGCTGCGAGGTAAGGCTTGCCACCGCGCGGTTCGACGTTGCGAACGCGATTCAGATACGCGATACCGGTGGCGTGGAAGTTGAAGAATTCAGTTTGGGCTTGGGCAGTCATGACAATCTCCGGAGAAAAAGAAAAAGGGAGATGTCACCCCGGCCGGGAGTGAACAACTCCCGAGGGGAAAACTGCAAGAGAAAACAGCGCTGGAAGAGACTAATCCCGGCCCGAAGGCTGTGTCCTGGAAGGGATGGAGGACCTGGCGACAGTGCGATGTCAGCGAATGCGTGTGTAGATTGGCAGGCGGATTTTCACTTGTCAAGGCCCTGAGCCGGATGGACGCTCATTTTCTTCGGTGCATCTGCAGCAGCCTGTATCACCATCGATCCCTCGGCCGCGAAGCGAGTTTGCAAATCCGTTCACCGGACCAGGGGCAACGCGGGCAGCGGCCGCGAGCCTGAGCAACTGCCAATGCACCCGAGCCGTATCCGAGCGAAGCAGATGCGAGGGCGGATCTAGCGCACGAGCAAGAGTAAAATGACATTGGAGGGCGGAGCGTCGCCCTTGGAATGAGGTTGAGAGCAGGAAATGCAGCTTCCATAACACGATGAGAGAGGGCCGACGTCATGCCAGTCAATAGTCAACCGAATCCCAACGCCAGCCTCTCGATGAGCGCGGCAGGGTACGCGCAGCTGCGTACCAATGAAGGTGTCGTGATGGGCTACTACAACGACGCGCCGCAAAACGGGAATTGCACCTGGGGCGTCGGGACGCTTGCGCACCGCGGGCCGTGCACGGCAGAGGAACTGCAGCGCACGGTAACGCCGGATCAAGTGGACGCAGTATTGCGCGCTCGGGTTCAGGATGCGGAGAGAAAGGTCCGCGCAACCGTCAATGCCCACGCCTTAACGCAAGCACAATTCGACGCGGCCGTCTCTTTTGCATACAACTCCGCCACCGCCAATACCCGGACGACGCTGGCCCCTGCCAATCGTGGCGACATGGCTGCAGTTGCGGCTCATATGGCGCGCAATGTGATGGTCACGCCGCGTGACAGTAACGGCCGTCCCACAGGCCCCGCGCGCCTGAGTCGAGGACTTGTGGCTCGCCGGCAGCGTGAATCGGCGCCGTTCCGGACACAGGCGGTCCAGCGATGAAGCAACTTAAAACGGCACTGTTCATATCCGTCATCGTGGCTTCGATAAGCGCTCATGCGGCGAACCCGTCAAACGTGTTCGTGGGGGCGTGGGTCGTGCAAGACGTTGTGGGATACAGCGACACGTCGGGCGGGCCGCCGGAGGCAAAGCGGCTGCTTGGCAAGACAATCAGGATTGCCAGGGATAGTATCGACTTTGATGGTCAGCGGTGCCAGCCATCCGACGGGTTCACGATTTCGACAGTGGACACGGCTCCGAAGCTTCTGGACTATTACCAGATCCGCGTGACAGACGCAGGGCTACCACAGAAGACGGTGTTGTTGGACAGCGCTTCCTGCGCACCGATATTTCGCATGGACGCACATCGTATCGTATTCGGATGGGACGGCGTTATTTTGCGAGCGATCAAGCAGTGAACTGAGATGGCCTACGCGAAAGGTGCTACGAGCAAGTCGCTTGGAGGCGCTTTGAACGAGGCCAGCGGCCCAACGTGGAGGACTTATTCCCTTTGCATGAGCGACTCCGCCCGTGTCGGTCGCCGGCCGCGCGTCTCCGAGGAGGGGCCGGCCGTGTTCCGCCAGTTGCGGCCGGTATCGAGCGTCGGCTTTCGGGTAGCCTGTGCGAGTTATTTAATGGAAATGAGACTGGCCAAATCAGTTGTGCTGATCGTATCATCATCGCCCCATCTTACGCGACCACACTCGCCAACGTGACAGTGCCCATCGAGTCTCATAGATCTTGCTCATCGGGACTCACGATGCGCCTCGGAGCAACGACTACAGGCTTTGCGCCGACGGTGAGAAGATGATTCTGAGCTTTCCCGTATAGCTACCCGCCTGCTTATCTTTGGCGTTGAACTCCGGGGTCTCTAAGGTCAGTGGCATAGGCTTGCATAAGACTGGCACCGGAATGTTCGGCAGGTACACCGGCCTGATGTCGGTATTGTTTCCCCCAAGCAAACGGACCGTCTCCCCATTGTTCAGCGACGTCCGCTGCCCGTTATGCAGGTAGGTCACGCCGTAGTCGATTCGCTCTCGTGGTGTCTGGCCCGATGTGCCATCTCGAATGACGGAGAAACTGCCTAGCGCTCGCTGCGGTACGGACCGATCGTCTTTGACCGTGACATCGAACCACGAACTATTCGAACCGAAACCATCGTACAAGCACATGTCGATATCGCGTCGGCCTGTGGTTCGACCCGCACGACTAACTTGGCTAATCAGGCCGAGATTGACCGTCGGTGTGGTCGTGTTGTACTCAGGCAGAAAGATCTGCACGTTTTTCGTGTCCGTGACGTGCAGTGTGATTTCGGCATTCGTTTCGGCGACTTGAACGCTACCGAGATCTGTGCCACCACCACGTTGATGGTACTGCACCAATCTAAGTGATGCCGTCCAAACACCACCGGCCGGCAGTCGTTTCAGTTCGTTTGCAGAAATCTTGGCGCTTAGATCCACAACACCGGCTGCACTGTGAATCGAGCTGTTGATTGATCTTAAAGAGAAACCATTCGATCTGAGCATTGATACAGCCAAGACTTGCGTCATTTTCGACCGAGCCTCTGAGAATAGTAGCTTTATTTCGGTGTTTGGCGGCCCCGTCCAGACCCGCTGGGTAGAACAAGCGCCGACAGCTGGATCGGTTTCCGACCGGCATAACCAGTAGTTGTTCGCCCAACTATCGCGCATCACGTCTGGGTTATCCCTTGCTCGGGCCGCCACCTTGCGGTCCCAAATTACCACTTCCGCTGGGGCATCGCGCTCGAACTTCTGCTCGACCTTGTCGTTCCAATCATGAGGAATGACTTCCTGAGCGGAGATTTTCAGTGGGGCGAACATGAATGCCATCGAGAGCAATGGCATCAACAAAAAATTTTGAAGAAATTTCATAATGACATGTAGCCTAGTTTAAACGAAAAGGCCGAAAGGCCGCCAGCATCAATTATTATGTCTTCTCATGCGCAGGCATATCAGAGTGTTCTGATTCTTGGACGTGGAATGAGCACTGCCCAACGAGAGATAATTGGGATCTGATCGGATCGAGTGTGAGCGGATATTGACCCTGCCTCGTTTTCACGTACAGCAGATAACGCTGTGATCATCGCGGCCTCGTAGGCGATGACGAGACCTCCATAGTGCTTGCTTCGAGCGTGATCAAAAAAAAGCGCCCCGAGGGGCGCTGGTGATGCAAGGCTAACGCGCTACGAGAGTGGGACTGACACGAACGGCCATCTGCTCAGCTACCCAGAAAAGCCCTTCCAATCGCCCCCACAGTCTTGCGCGCTGTTCCGGTGTCGAGTCCGGATTCCGCTCGGCGTCGTCGCACTGTCTCCACGTCTGCTCGTACTCGCTAAGCAGGTCCGCAGCGAAGCCCGATGCCGCCACATATTCCTCGTCCTTTGCCGAAGCTATGTCGTCGATCAACGCTTTGACGCTCGGCGTCGGCTCGAGCACACGTCCAGCTGCTTGGCGGCTAGCCAGCCTGTCAGCTGCAGTACCAGGCGGTGCGCAGCGAACACCAGGGCATCGGCATGCTCGACGCGGTCCGGCAGCTCGATGCGCACGTCGAACGACGGCGGCGCTTCGAGCCAGTCATACGGCGCCGGCGCGGCACCAGCTACCTGGTCGAGCCAATCAAGGAGGGCAATGCCGCACCGCTTCTTGAGCCCGGCGCGCGGCAAGCGCTGCAGATCGGCCAGGGTGGCGCAGCCCAGCGCGTCGAACCACTCCACATAGCGGCGCGCTGGAGGTGCCACTGCGAGCGGGGCGCGGGCTAGGGCGCGCTGCAGGGAGCGTGCGGCGAGCGCGGATCCGCCGCGCAGGCCTCGGGCGAGCGTCCAGGCGGCCGGCCCCGTCGACGCGAGCGACACGGCGGCCGTCAGACCGAACGACGCCACCAGCTGGCGGACCCGGCGCCGAAGCGCGCGAATGCCGTGGAACAGGCGCAGGCTGGCGGTCACGTCGAGCAGCACCACGGCCTCGGCCTCGAGCACGACGCTCGGCGTGAACTGCAGCAGCGCATACGCGACGCCGCGCACGAGCTCGTCTTCCCGCGCGACGTCGCGCGTGCAGATTCGTGCTTCGGGCGCGAGCGTAAGGACGCCGCCGCGGCGCATGCCGACCAGGACGCCCAGCTCGGCCGCCGGCCGATCGAGCGCGACCACACGGTCCTGCTCGAGCACGACGACACCCGCGCCGTCATTCGACGATGGCGCTGGCGACAGCGGGACGAACGTTTCGAGAGTGAGGCGCGGCAGATGCACGCCGATCCAGACTGCCATGGCGATCAAGCAAAATCGGGGAGGGGGAGAGCGGCACGAACAGCGGTTCGTCTCGCTGGGCGCCGCGGCGTTTCACGAATGTCACCTCGACGCCATCGCGCGCCGGCGCGAGCGCCAGGCGCAGCGGCGCCGGGGACGCGTCGCGCGCGGCGGCTGCCGGGCGCAACAGAAAAAACAGGGCGGAGCCGGCCTGCGCCGCGAGATTGAGGCGCCGCAGTGCGTCCGATCGCACGATGTGCTGCCAGAGCAGGACCGCGCCGCACGTGCCGGCGCGCAGCGCTTGCTCTGCAGCCCAGAGCGCATCGGCCGTGCGTGGTGTACGCAGGCTCACGAACGCCGCCAGATCCACGCCCCAGTATGCGAGCGCGGCCGGCTGCAGCCGATGGGGCGGCTGGACGACAACGATCGGCTTCGGCGCCAGGCGCGCAAGCACCGGCGCGAGCAGGCGCAGTTCGCCGATGCCCGACTGCTGCGTCAGCAGCTCGACCAGGCAGCTGGGCGGCCAGCCTCCGCCAGGGAGCTCGGCGGAGAGCGCTGGGTGCCCGGTTTCGATGCCGACGGTACCGGCCTGCGCGCGCTGATTGGCTCGCCAGAGGGCTGGGTGAATTCGTTCCGGATGAGCGAGAGCGGGGTTCATGTTCGTGCACCAATACTGTATGGATATACAGGGTTGGCCGATTGTAACCCAGCCATCTCAAAAAGCCAGCGCGGGAATTGCACTAGCCGGTTGACGGTCCGCCGGACGCCGGCGCCAAGCGCCGCTCGGCAGCAGTTGCGTCCGGCGAGCGTAAGATGACCAAATCGAATCCGGAAGGAGGCGACATGCGAAAACCCCTGACCGAAATGCAGCGCGCATTCATTGACTGGTGCATCGCTTACTCGAAGTTCGAGATCGTCGACTCGATGTCGATCAGCATGGTGTCGGCCGTCGCCAATAGCTACGACTTCGTGGCAGACGAGGCCAAGCTCGACAGGTACGGCTATTGCACGCCGAGAATGATCAGATGGGGCAAAAGCCTGTTTCCCGACCCGCCGGGCAGCCCCGAGGGATCGGGTTTCGATGATGCTTACGAGGACGTCTGTACTGCGCTTGACGACTGGCTACGCACCTTCGTTATGCCGATGACGCAGATCTCGTTTCCACCCGAGCCGAGCCATGAAGGCGGGCCGGTCTACTACAACGACCCGAGCATTTCCGACGTGCAAGATCCGCCGTCTGAGACGCCGTGACGCCCTAGGTGCGCCATGGCGTCCAGTGGGCCGATATTCGTCGTTGTCGAGAGGGAGGTCTGCCTTGTGCACCAACTATGTTGCAACCAGTGAAAGCCGGTACGCCGATCTTTTCGATTCAGCGCCGCCGGATGGTGATTGGCCGGCCGAAATCTACTGTGACTACCCCGCGCCGTTCATCCGCCGCGGCGCCGACGGCGAGCGGGAATCGCTTCTGGGCAGCTTCGGTATCCGGCCGCAATCGCGGATCGGCAAGTTCAAGTTCGACACCATGAACGCGCGCAGCGAGACGGTCGGACAGAAAGCCAGCTTCAAGGATTCCTGGCACGCCTGCCGATTTGCCATCGTGCCAGCGGATGTCATCTATGAGCCTCGATATCCACCCCTTCCGGATCTCGATGGGCCGGATCGCGACGAGCGGGTGCGCAAGGTGCTGAAGGACAAATCGGAGCGCTGGGGTATCGAGCTGGCCAGCGGTGCGCCGTGCGCCGTCGCCGGGTTGTGGAAACCCTGGCCCGAGCCCGACGGCACCCTGGTCTTCGGCTTCACGATGTTAACCGTCAACGCGGATGGCCATCCTTTCCTGAGCCAGTTTCACCGACATCTCGAGGCGGACGGCACGCCGAACGAGAAACGCGGCGTCGTGATCTTGCTGCCTGAGCAGTACGATGACTGGCTTAACTGCAGGGAGCCGGAGCAGGCACGGTCGTTCCTGTCGTTGCTGCCGGCCGAGGCGTATCGGGGCCACCCGGCGCCGCGGCCGCCTCGCCGCAAAAAGCAGGAGCTCGCTGCGCCCGGGCCAGCCAACGACGAGCTGTTCTAAGCCTGCTGCCCCATGGCTTGCCGACCCGCCCGGTGTTGGCCGCACGCCGGGAACGCTTCCTGATACGCCCCGGGGACGCGCGAGCATACGAACGGAGCGGCGAACGGCCGGCCGAGTTCGCGTGGCGTGCCTGCGCGCCGCGACGTTCCAGGAGGGAAAAATGGGCAAGCCGCTTGACGAATACGACCGGAAGCGCCGCTTCGACTCAACGCCCGAGCCGGCCGGCGCGCGCAGCGCGCGCGGACGACGTGGGCGCGGGGCACTGCAATTCGTCGTGCAGAAGCACGACGCCAGACGCCTCCATTACGATTTTCGGCTCGAGCTCAACGGCACGCTGAAAAGTTGGGCCATCCCCAAAGGCCCGTCACTGGATCCGAAGGTCAAACGTCTGGCGGTGCACGTCGAGGACCATTCCGTCGAGTACGCATCGTTCGAAGGCCATATCCCCGAGGGGCACTACGGCGCCGGCGACGTCATCGTGTGGGACCGCGGCGTGTGGATCCCGGACGGTGATCCGGTGGAAAGCTACCGGAAAGGGCGGCTGAATTTCACCCTCGACGGCGAGAAGCTGGCCGGCGCCTGGCACCTGGTGCGCACGCGCATGGAGGGCAAGCAGGAACAGTGGTTCCTGATCAAGTCCGGCGACGACGCCGCGCGGCGCTCGGACCAGTACGACATCGTCGAGGCTCTGCCGGACAGCGTGCTGAGCGAGCGCGGCATACCTGGCAAGCGCGCCGCAAAGACCGCCGCGCGTCCCAAGGGCGGCCGCAGGACCGGAGCGAGCCCGCTTCGATCTACGACGTCGCTCGAGGGGGCGCGCCGGGCCCCGCTGCCGGCCACCTTCAAGCCGCAGCTCGCCACCCTGGTCGACGGGGCGCCGGACGGCGAATGGCACTACGAGATCAAATTCGACGGCTATCGCATGCTGACGCGGATCGACGGGGCGGAGGTCCGGATTTTCACGCGGAACGGCCATGACTGGACCGCGAAGCTGCCTGACCAGGCGGAAGCCTTGGCCGGCCTCAAACTCGAGTCGGCCTGGCTCGACGGCGAGGTTGTCGTGCTCGACCAGGACGGGTTGCCAGATTTCCAGGCGCTCCAGAACGCATTCGAAGAGGAGCGCAGCGGCCAGATTCACTACTGCCTGTTCGATATCCCGTATCTGAACGGCATGGACCTTCGCGCAGTTCCGCTCGAGGCTCGTCGCAGTGCATTGGCGGCCGTGCTCGAGCGCAACCGCAGTCCGCTGCTCGGCTTCTCGGAGGATTTCAACGAGTCGCCCGAGGCGATGCTCAACAGCGCGTGCGAGCTCAAGCTGGAGGGCTTGATCGGCAAGCGCGCCGGGAGCCTGTACGAATCGCGGCGATCGGACGACTGGATCAAGCTGAAATGTCGCCACCGCCAAGAATTCGTGATCGCCGGCTACACGGAGCCGAGCGGCAGCCGTAGCGCCTTCGGGGCCCTGGTCCTTGGCCTGCACGACGCCGATTCAGGCGAGCTGCGTTACGCAGGCAAGGTCGGCACCGGCTTCAACGAGGCCACGCGTCGCCCGAAGTAATGTTGAAACTTTTCGCGAACTAAATCTGGATCTTTGCCTGAAAACATTCGGGCCGGTGTGGCGCTTAGGATTTGATTTTCTTTTAAATCAAAGGTTTGGCGAGGTGGGCGAAGTAAAGTTGTGACTTTTTCGGGTTCCGTGCATCTGTCTGGCAGGAGCGTGTTCAGTCTGAAGCCCTGTATTGACGCGCTTGACAGCGGATTCTGGCGGGTAGCATTAGAGATTGGCGTCAGCCTCGTGCAGTCTCCGGAATCCGCTTCCCCGGCTGTGCGGGACGTTTCGCACGAGAATTTGCATTAGCACATGTGGCGTGGCTGGCGACGAAGATCGTGAGTTGGAAAAACAGTGTATCCGGTGACAATCTATTTAATTAGCATAACGAATTGTTGAATAATGAGGCCGGTATCGATAGTAGACAGCAGGGCGAGCAGGCGATAGCACTGAGACCTGTCCGCAGTCCCGGTGTCTGCTGACAATGGCCGCGGCTATGCCTGATCAGGCAAGGGAGCAAATGCTTTGCGAGCCGGTTGTATCACGTCGATGGGCCCGTACACATGCACTCCGCGAAGTTGCAACTTCACTTCCCGACATCAACAAGATCCGTCTTTAGTTCGCATCTCCGGAAAGTAAAGTTTGGCACATGTGAGGTACGCTCCCACGGAGCGGCGGGGCTTTCTTTGGGGGGGCAGATGTCACGACTAATGGGATGGTCCGCCCCGCCTCGCCGGTTAGGTTACGCTGGGCGCGTTCAATCCGAACTGGAGACCATCATGGACAGCACGACGCTCGTTGGTATCGATCTGGGCAAGCATAGCTTCCACCTGCATGGGCAAGATGGAAAAGGTAAGGCCGTGTTTCGCAAAAAGTTGGGGCGCAAACAGCTGATCGAATTCTTCGCGACGTTCCACACCTGCACTGTCGTAATGGAGGCCTGCGCCGGTTCGCATCATATGGCCAGGAAGCTTGCCGCATTCGGGCATAGCGTCAAGTTGATCTCGCCACAGTTCGTCAGGCCGTTCGTCAAATCGAACAAGAATGATTTCGTCGATGCCGAAGCGATCTGTGAAGCAGCGTCACGGCCGACAATGAGATTCGTGACGCCAAAGACAGAATCACAGCAGACGCTTTCGGTCTTGCATCGTGTGCGCGATTCGATGGTACGCGATCGCACCCGGACCATTAACCAGATGCACGGCTTCCTGCTCGAGTACGGAATTAGTTTGCCAGTGGGCAAAACTGCCGTCACGCGTATGCCAGCCGTGCTCGCCATGCATGATTTGCCTGCTCGGTTGGTTGCGATTCTCGAACGTCTTCACGAACACTTCAAGTACCTTGAAGGACAAATTAGCGAGATCGACCAGGAGTTGGCGCGCCAGCTCGCTAGCGATGATCTCGGCCAGCGTCTACTAACAATTCCCGGCATCGGCCCGATCACCGCCAGCGTACTCGCGGCGGAAATGGGTGACGGCAAGCAATTTGGATGCAGCCGCGATTTTGCGGCATCGGTGGGGCTCGTCCCAAGACAATACAGTACGGGCGGGAAATCCAACCTCCTAGGGATCAGCCGTCGCGGCGACAGGAACGTAAGGCGGCTACTGGTCCTGTGCGCGAGAGCCTACATGCGATGCCTGGAGAAACGAAGCGGCCGTCTAGCAGATTGGGTTCGCGCGATGCTCACGAGGCGACATTCAAACGTGGTGGCGTGCGCGCTGGCCAACAAGCTGGCCCGAACCGCTTGGGCAATTGTTGCGCGCCACACCACATTCGACGCCGGATACGGCAGCTACCGGCCTGAATGAACTGTAGTCCTGTCTTGACTGACGAAACACCCCACTGGTTTTGCGACGACTGAAAATTGATGACATGAACGGCACACCGGCCTGTGGAACAACCTGGGAAGTAAAGAGGCTTCTGGAAGCCGACCGACTTTAGAGGATCCCCAGGCGCGAATCTCATCGTGGCGCGGGAAGCAGTTCCCACAACGACGCCGAATAGATTTAGGCAAGCCAACACGACATCGAAATTCAGGGTTGCAAAAATGGGGCGGACCATAGATTTACTTCGTGGGACGGCTGCGTACGGAGTTACGCACACGCGCCGAACCGTTCGCGCTGGAGACGGCGCCGGCCGCCACGCCGCTCATCGCGCACCTGGTCACGGGCGCGGCGCTGCATCCGAACACGATCGGCACGCTCTTCAAGCAGATCTTCGCGCGGGCGGCCGAGCAACTCGCGGTCAGCTATCCGGGCGCCGCCGAGGATCTGCGCCGCGCGAGCACGCACTGGCTGCGACACACGTTCGCCAACCACGGCCTGGACGCCGGCGCCGACATCCGCGACATGCAAGCGCTGCTCGGCCACGCGAGCTTGGCCACCACCACGCACTACACGAAGGGCGACGCGGTTCGCCAGTACCAGACGGTCGAGTCGTTCTTCAATGCCGCGCTCGAGGGCGCCGGTGGGCCCGGTCCAGCCGCGGCCGCTGCGACGGATGAAGCGGATGTCGCAGACGACGATCGCGGCGCGCGCCGGGCCGGCCGCGCACGGTGCGTCGCGGTACACGTGACGTTGCGCGTGGCCCCGAAACGGGACGGCGGCCGCGGCCGGGCCCGCGTGCTCGCTCGCATTGCGAGCGAAGTGTTGGCCGGCTTCTAGCCCTCGGCACGGCAGGGCGACGTCACGGTCTTGCAGGTGCCGTTCGAGTCCGAAGACGAATTCGATCGCCAGGTGGACGACCTGATGGTGGCGATCGCGCTGATTGCCGAGCAGCATCGCTGCACCTCGGACAGCGAGGCCTGGGCCGAGGTCGACGGTGAGCGCTGGCGGTGGTGAACGCCTGACAGCCAGCTTGCCGGCGAACCGATCAGCTGGGCTTGTCAGCGCCGCTCGTAGCCTTTTCCGCGCTGCTCGAGAGCAGATTACGTCGGGTCCAATTCCCTAGCGTGGCTACCGGAACGCCAAGCCTGCGCGCAGCCTCGTGCTGCCCAACCGATTCAGCAAGCCTGACCGCCTCAATCTTGAACTCGTCCGTGTATTGCCGTTTCGGCACTGACTTTTCTGACATGCAATCCTCCGTACATACAGGAAATTAACAAAATTCCTGCTGTACGCGAAATCGAGACAGGGTCAAGAACGCTCGGCTGCGCAAGATGTACGTCGAGGAGAAGATTTAGAACGGCGCCGTACTGATGCACAGCTATCGGCACAGGCCAGGAAAAGTTCGATTTTTCATATATGACACTTTGAAATTTCGTGATTTTCAGCACGGACACTATCGTCTATCTTCAGGGTTCGCCCCTGGCGCTGAACGCATTGCCGTGAGGATTGAGGTTTGCCGCGTGAAAAAATTTTGGCAGGCTCGAATATGCGCGGCATGGGATACAGCAAGAACAGCCCAAGCACGTCAGACGACTGTTGCTTGATTGCTTGCGGTACAACCGCACTACACCGAGGGACGCAGTGTGAATGAGTCCACCAATCCGGGCCGGCGTTCCTTGCTTGTCGGCGCGGTAGCGGCAACATTATCAAGCGCATTTCCAGCGGCAATTGCAGCAATGTCGACACAATCCACGCCCATATCCAATGAAACTTCAATGGAACGTCCCATTCTTGTATTCGACATTGCCGAGACGATCCTCGATCTGCGAGCACTGAGCCCGGTTTTTGAAAATATCTTCGGCGATGCCGCCATGTTGCGCACCTGGTTCGATGAGGTCGTGCTGTACGCGCAGGCGCTTACGCTTACCGGCGCCTATGTCGACGTGGGCAGGGTGGGCGCGGCGGTGCTGAAGATGCTTGCGAATATTCACGGGCGTGTCGTGGATGCCGCACAACTGGCTCGGTTCAAGAAGATATCGTTGGCCTTGCCGGCCTACGCGGACGTACGTGACGGCCTCGAAACCCTGCAGCGTGCAGGTTTCCGTATGGTGACGCTGAGTAACAACCCCGGAGCAACGTGCGAAACGCAATTGACGAATGCAGGAATTCGACCATTCTTCGAGCGTGTCTTCAGCATCGACGATACCGTTCATCGATACAAGCCTGCTCGTGAAGCCTACCTCGAAGTTGCCACGGCATTGAACCGTCGCCCGGGTGATATGTGGCTAATCACCTGCCATGCATTCGACGCAATGGGGGCATTGGCCGCGGGCCTACACGCCGGCTTGCTTTTGCGGCCCGGCAACGCCCAGTTCGAAATCGGCGCGCAATCGGACCTGGTTCACACGGACCTCCGCACCATGGCCGACGCCCTGGCTGCACGATTTCCCGCGCACTGAAATCAAGTCTTGAAAATGAACCAATCGAAAACCGCGTTCAGGATGCCGATCAACAGAAGAATTTTCTTGAGTGCGCTCGCCGCGACAGCTGGCAGCAGTGTGCTTTCTTCCGCAAGGGCTCGGTCCTCGAAGGTCCGATCCAACGATACGAGTGATGGGATGTGCACCATCACGGCCGGTGTCCTCGACGTGGCATATCGACAATCAGGACCGCGAGACGGACAGGCCATCCTGCTGTTGCATGGCTTCCCCTACGACGTCCATTCCTTCGACATCGTGGCAAGTCGCCTGGCGGCCACGGGCAAGCGGGTTATCGTCCCCTACCTTCGCGGTTACGGCCCTACGCGCTTTATCGATGGCGCCACGCCTCGCGTAGGTCAACAAGCAGCACTCGGCAATGACGTGATCGCACTCATGGACGCGCTGGACATCCGACAGGCCATCCTCGCCGGTTTCGACTGGGGCGGGCGTGCCGCGTGCGTCGTCGCGGCATTGCATCCCGAGCGCGTGACGGGCCTTGTCAGCAGTGGCGGTCCTGGCTACAACATCCAGAATCAAAACACCTTTCTTATCCCTCGCAGTGCTCAGTGGGAACGCGAGCATTGGTTTTATTGGTACCTGAACTCACGACGTGGAATGGCCGCGTTTTCCGCCGACCCGGTGGCATTCTGCCGTTATCTATGGCGAAGCTTCTCGCCTCCGTGGAATTTCACGGAGGCGACGTTCCTACAAACAGCACGATCATTCGCCAATCCCGATTTCGCTGCCGTGGCCTTGCATTCGTACCGCTATCGCATAGGGGAGGTTCCGGGAGATCCGGCTCTCGAGCCGATAGAAAAGAAATTGTCGGACAGTCCGACGA
Organism: Burkholderia sp. AU45388; assembly: GCF_030481585.1. Taxonomy (NCBI): domain Bacteria; kingdom Pseudomonadati; phylum Pseudomonadota; class Betaproteobacteria; order Burkholderiales; family Burkholderiaceae; genus Burkholderia; species Burkholderia sp. AU45388. Next base: position 43,143 of record NZ_JAUJPV010000015.1, read on the forward strand.
TCTCGATTCCAACGATCGTCATCGAAGGCGCGGAAGACGGTGTCGATCCACCAGGCGATATCGAATCGGAGCTTCAGCATTTCGGCAAGCTTCGGCGCAGGACGGTGCTGACGGGGGTAGGTCACAACGTCCCGCAAGAGGCACCGAGCGAGTTCGCGACTGCGGTTCTCGACCTCTGTGATTGAACCTGACCGATAGCATCCGGTATGAGCCAATCAGGCATCCCGAGGTTTCACCCGTAATCGTAGGTGACTCGGGGCTAGCCAAGCGCGCTCATTGCGCAAGAAAGAGAGGCCGATGCGGCACGCCACAGGCAAGCATGTGCATTTTTTGCGCTATGATCGATCATCCGACTTGGGTTCTCCACGGTAGCATTTGCATACCGTAACGTACTTACCATTTAGTCCCCTCCACAATGTACGCAGCTGCCTGGCCTCCCTCGAACGCACACTGAATCGCCTGGTGTCGATGCATGGATTGCATCGCATTGGCACTCGTCCCGGACCTGTTCCCAATGACGGTCCGGAGATGTCGCACGAATCGACTTGTTCTGTCCGGATTCGTGTGACTGCGTTTTTTGTGAGACCACAGCATGCGTATTCTCAATACGATGGCGGCGCACGCCATCCCGTTCGTTCCCCGTTCGCTGATTCGTAAGATTTCACGCCGCTATATCGCCGGCGAGACGCTCGCCGATGCGAGCACTCGCATCCGGGCACTCCATGACTCGGGCTTTCGCACAACCGTCGACGTGTTGGGTGAGACTGCATCGTCGTCACGGCAGGCTGAATCGATGACGCGTGATTATCTTGAACTCGTGCAGGCGTTCGGGGCGCAACAAGAGCCCACCGAGCTGTCGATAAAACTAACGGCGCTGGGCTTGCATCTGGACGAGGAAGCCTGCATGAAGCGCGTCTCGTCGATCTTGCGAGCCGCGACGTCGCATGGAATCAGCGCCTGCATCGACATGGAGGACACCCGATTCACCCAGCAGACGCTCGACGCGTTCTCCGGGCTCGAAGCGCAGGGATACCCTGTTGGCGTCGCGCTGCAAGCGTATCTGAGGCGAACCGACAATGACATTGTCGCGCTGCAGGCGCGCGCAAGCCGGATGCGCATCTGCAAGGGAATCTATGCGGAAGCGGCGGAGCACCTGGTCGATGGCGCATCGAGGGATCGGGCTGCGATAAACGTGCACTTCGCTCGACACGTTTCTAGCGCCTTACGGGCTGGCTCGTTCGTGGGGATTGCGACGCACGACGCACGATTGATCGATACGCTGACCGAGTGGATGCAGCGCGAGCGGATTGACAAGTCACGCTTCGAGTTCCAGATGCTCCTGGGCGTGTGCGAGCCGCTGCGCGACGCTTTGCTTGCGCAAGGGTTCAACGTGCGTATCTATGTGCCGTACGGCCGGGACTGGTATGGCTACAGCACCCGACGCATCAAGGAAAATCCACGAATTGCCGGGTATATCCTCCGGGCAGCGATGACACGTGGTTGGCGGGCACGCTAGTCGTTCCAACGCGATGAGGTAACGGGAGAGGCAAATTCCCGGTCCCGCTGTGCTCGACCTTCCGCGCCGGCCCAGTATGCGGGGGGCGTCGCGGATGGTTTCAGCCGCACTCGTGGGTTGCGGTCGTCCACGACGGATGTTCGAATTCTTGTGCCATCCAGTCGATGAATGCACGTACCTTCGCCGGCGTGTACTGCGCCGACGCCCGGACCACGTACATGGCCTCGTCGCCCGCCACTTCCCATGATGGCAGTACCTCGACGAGGCGCTTCTCGCGCAGTTCGTTCGCGACGATCCAGTCCGCGCAGTAAGCCACGCCGGCGCCTTGCAGGGCCGCGTGCGTCATGGCATCGATATCGTTGGTGGCAAGTCGGGAACGCGTGCGCACCGCATGCCGTTTTCCCTGTCGAGACAGATGCCAGACCGGATGCGACGCCATCGGCGTGAAGCCGATGCACGGGTGCTGAAGCAGGTCACGCGGATGACGGATGGGCGGATTCGCCTCGAGATACGCTGGCGATGCACATAGCAGTCGGCGCATGCTTGTCACATGCCGCGCGACAAGCCGATTGTCTTCCAGCCTGCCGATGCGCACGCCCGCGTCGAAGCGTTCCGCGATCAGATCGACGAAGCGGTCGCTGAAGTCCGCTTCCACTTCCAGCGCCGGATAACGGGCGAGGAATTCGGGCAGCCTCGGCGCGATCCAGCGCCGGCCGAAACCCGCCGGCAGGCTGACGCGCAGCAATCCAATCGGCGAGGCGCTCAGCAGGCGCGCTTCTTCCTCGCCGCTGCGGATCAGTTGCATCGCCTCCTGCACCCGCTCCCGCAGGCGCATGCCGGCGTCGGTAGGGGAAAGACGGCGCGTCGACCGTTCGACGAGACGCGTGCCGAGCCGCGTCTCCAGTGCCTTCAGGCGTCGCGAGATGACCGAACTGTCGCGACCCAACTGCCGTCCCGCCGCCGTAAAACTTCCCGTTTCGAGCACGGCCAGCAAGGCACCGATCTCGTCCGCTTCCACGCTGTTCATTCATGCACTCCATGCAAGGATGTTGTGTTTTGCGGATCGATTATAGAAGTTTACGAGGCGTAGCATGGACCTCTTCGATAACGAGAACGGAGCAACCCAGCCATGCGTGCCTTTCAACTGTCATCCGGAGAAGCCTGGCAACTGTCCCTGGGCGAGGCGCCGGTGCCGCGTCCCGCGGCGGACGAAGTGCTGATCCGGCTGCATGCAGCCGGCCTGAACTACCTGGACCTGATGGTGGCGCGCGGTCGGCTGGGCGATACCACGCCGCCATTCGTACCGGGCACGGACGGAGCTGGCGAGATCGTCGAAATGGGCGAGCGCGTTCGCGGCTGGGCGATCGGGGATCGCGTGATATCGGGATCGATCGTCGACTGGTCGGCGGGCTTGCCGACCGAAGCCAGCACACGGCGTATTCGTGGCGTCACCATGCTGGGTTCGCTCGCCGAGCATGCCGTCGTTCCGGCCGGCGCACTGGTTCGCATACCGGACGGCATGCCCTATACGCAGGCGGTCACATTGCCGATCGCGGCCACCACCGCGTGGAACGCGATTGCCAAGAGCCATACCGGCCCGGCGTCCACCGTTGCACTGCTCGGTACCGGCGGCGTAAGCCTGTTCGCATTGCAGTTCGCCAAGGCGGCGGGCGCGCGGGTGATTCTCTCGTCGTCTTCGAATGAAAAGTTGGAGCGGGCCAAGCAACTCGGCGCCGACGTGCTGCTCAACTACACCACGAGGCCCGCATGGGACGAAGCCGTGCTCGAAGCGACGGATGGCCAGGGGGCGGACCTGGTGGTCGAAACGGTGGGCGGCGCCACCTTCGCAAGGTCGATCAATGCGGCGAAGATCGGCGGCACGGTCTACGTGGTGGGCTTCATCGGCGGGATGGAGGTCAGCATGCCCGTGCTGCCCGTGATGGTCAAAACGCTGAATATTCTAGGCAGCCAGACGGGTTCCACCAGCGATCTGGCGCGCGCGGTGCAAGCCGTGCGTCAGGGGCGCATCGAACCGGTGATCGATCGGGTGTTTCCATTCGAGGCGGCCGCCGAAGCCTATGCCTACCTGGCGTCGGGAGCGCATTTCGGCAAGGTGGTGATGTCAATCGATTGAGCCTCGGGCTCGCATCAGCCTGTCGCGCCGGGCAGGCGCCAGGCTTCGCATATCGCTTGGCCGCCGCCGCGCGGCCATCGAACCAAGCTATTCGGCGCGCGGGTGCCGAATATCGTCCTGTATCGCGCCTACCACGATGTCGGTCAGCCTTTGCACCGCCGCATTCGGCTCGGCTTCCGCGCAGTGAAGCGTCAGGGGGGACGCAGGCAAGGGCGGCAGCCCCATGACGACCGGATCGAGCGCCACCAGGGCTTTCGGCAAGCTGATGGTCGTTCTCAAGGTGATGCCGAGCCTGGCTTCGGCCGCCGCCCACAAGCCCGAAAGGCTCGGCGACGTGAAGACCAACCGCCAGGGTATGCCGGCTGCGTCGAGCGCGTCGACGCCGGCGGTGCGGAATGTGCAAGGGGGCTCGAATGCAATCAATGGCAAGGGCTCCGAGCCCAGGCTCTGCCTACCGGGCCAGTCGGGATGACCGATCCAGGATACCGGGAGTTCGGCGATTCGTTGGGCATTGGGCGAAGTGCTGCTGTCCCCCCACGCCAGCGCCATGTCCAGGTCGCCTTTTATCGTCTTTTCAATCAAGGCCACGCTCCGGTCTACCTGCACCTCGACCCTGACGCGTGGATGTGCCTTGGCGAAACGCCCTAATACCGCGGGCAACATGGAATCGGCAAAGTCTTGGGGCAACCCGAGCCGCACCCATCCTTCAAGATCGGAACCTCGGATGGTGTCCACCGCCTCGTCATTGAGCTCGAGCAATCGCTTGGCGTAGCTCAGCAGCGATTCGCCGGCCGTGGTCAACGCCAGCCCCCTGCCTGATTTCTGCACGATCGGAAGGCCGATCTGCTCTTCGAGCTTGCGTAGTTGTGTGCTCACGGACGATTGCGAGCGGCCGAGTCGGTCGGCCGCCCGTGCAAAACTGCCGAGCTCGAAACCCATGACGAAGGTGCGCAGAACGTCCATGTCCAGATTGGTACGGCTGCTCATGTCTCGGTGGCTCCAGATGAAGCGGGCAATGGAATCGCAGTGCTCGCAGTATAGTTCAGACCACGCTCGTCAAGCCTTGCCGGAGGAGACCGGGCGATTCCGTTGCAGGAACTCGAGCAGCAGACGATGGAAGCGTTCCGGCTGCTCCTGCTGCACCCAATGGCCGGCGCCCTCGATCAGATGCACGCCTTGCATCCGCGTGCAGGTGCTGGACCGCATCCGTTCCAGTGCGCCGGCTTTGCGATAGGTGCCCCAGTCCGCAACGCCGGATATGTAGCAGGACGGAACGTCGATGGTTCGTCCGGAGAACAATTCGATTTCCGATTTGCCGACCGCTCCGGTGTGGCAGCGGAACCAGTTGAGACCGCCCTGAAAGCCGGTTTGTCGAAACGCGTCGGCGTACACGGCCAACTCCCCGTCGCTCAGCCACTGGTTCGCCGCGACATCGGCCGCCGACGGCATGTAGGGTCCGACGGTCTCCGCCATTCCGACGCCGCGATCCATGATGTAGTAAGTCGGCAGCGTCGCGAGTTCCTGGGCGGATCCCGATCGCAGTGGGTGAGGCCGGTTGCCTGGCCAGTCCGCGCTTTTCACGTGGTAGTAGGCGCGCAGGAAATCGTTCAGCCCCTGGGCAGCGTTCTGCATGTCGTCATTGGTGGCTCGCAAACCGAAATAGGTCATGCTGTCCATGCGCGGCCGGGGCAGCGCCGCGAGTTGCTCGTCGAGCGACGGCTGCACCGACGGCCCTGGCTTACCGGCCGTGTCGAACGGAACGACAGGCGGCCCGTCGAACGGGAAGCTCATCAAGGCCAGCGAGCGAAATACATCCGGACGCACGAGCGCGCAGTATGCCGCGATCATCGCGCCGAAATCGTGGCCCACCACGGCGGCAACCGAGCGATGACCCATCGCCATTACCACTTCGAGCGCATCGCAGGCGTATGCGTGAGTGCGAAATGATGCAACGTCGCCATCGTAGCGATCGTCCCATCCCGTGGTACGGCCGTAACCGCGCTGGTCGGGGGCGATAACGTGGTAACCCGCATCGGCCAGCGGCAACATCACTTTCCGCCAGCTGTAGCTGGTTTCCGGAAAACCGTGCAACAGCAGCACGGCCGGACGGCCGGGTGTCTCGTATCCCGACTCCCGAACGTGAATGGAAAGTCCGTTGATACCGGTAAGCGTTCGTTGTCGTATTCCAGGCATGTTCATGACTTGATCCATGGGATCCTTGCTCTCCATGTGGTTGTCCCGGGGGGCGCCTTGCGCCTGGAACGAAGCGGCTCGTACCGGCGCGCCCATCATCATCACCGGCAAGCCCGACGTCCAGGCAAGCAGCTTGCGTCGCAATGGATTCACGATTTCATTTCCTGACGTACTCCTTAATTCCTTCGAAGCAGGAGCGGGTAAGATTCATGCACCATCGATCAGCCGGCGTTCGAGACGCGGTGTACCGGTAGTGCGCCGAACGATTGCGTCACGGGCATCATTTCGATGACGTTGATGTTGACGCGTCCAGGCAATGTCGCTACCCAGAACACGGTTTCAGCCACGTCCTCGGGGGTCAGCGCATCGGTACCCTCATACAGCTTGGCCGCGCGCGCCGCGTCGCCGCCGAATCGAACCGTCGAGAATTCCGATCCGCCAACCAGCCCCGGCTCGACTACCGTCACGCGTACCGGGGTTCCTGTCAGGTCGGCACGCATATTCAGTGAAAACTGATGCACGAAGGCCTTCGTGGCGCCATAGGCATTGCCGCCCGGGTAGGGATACCTGGAGGCGGTGGAGCCCAGGTTGATGACATGGCCACGGCCGCGCTCGACCATCCCCGGTAAGACGGATCGTGTGACGTACATCACACCCTTGATGTTCGTATCGACCATGGTCTCCCACCCGTCCAAATCTGCAGCATGCACGGGGTCGAGACCGACTGCCAGGCCGGCGTTGTTCACCAGCACGTCGATCGCCGCGAAATCGTCGGGCAATCCAGCGATTGCCTGATGAACCGCATCGCGCTCGCGTACGTCGAGGACGACGGGATGGACATGTTCTTGCCCGAGTTCATTGACGAGGGCATCAAGTCTTTCTCGTCTGCGGCCGGCTGCGATGACCCGATGGTCGGCCTGCACGAAGCGTCGAGTGATGGCGGCGCCGAAACCCGCGGTCGCGCCGGTTACGAAAATAATCATGAGTAGTTTCCTCGAAAGGCAGATGGGAAGCGTCAGACGGATTTGGTGTTTTCCACATAGGACGCTAGACCATTGCCGAAAGACCAGTCTTCTTTGTCGTTCGACAAAATGACGACCTGCACGTCCTGCGGTCGCATGCTCAGCTCGGACGAGAGCCGGCTCGCGATTGCCGCGTACAGCGCCTGCTTTTTCGCGGTATCACGCCAGCGTCCGGCAAAAATCTGAATGAAGACCAGGTCGCCCGTGCGCTCGATGCCGAGATAATCCTTGTCGTAGATGATCTCGCCCGGCTCACGCTGCTCGATGATCTGGAATCGATCGTTGGCCGGTACACCGTAGGTATCGACCAGCGCCTGATGGACTGCATCGGCCATCGTGCGCAGTTGGGCGGGGGTCTTGCCTTTGAGCAGGGAGATGCGAATCAGTGGCATTTGAATTTCCTTTGGATGCGGATGTTTGTTTCGGCGCCTTCATGCGGTGCTTTGGTGCGGTGATTCAGCGCCGCGTTGGGTCAATGGAACCCCGATGTATTGCGTCGATTGATCGAGGATCGTCGGCTTATCAGTTGATCGGCGGCGACATGCCTGCCGCCGTGATGCTCATGCGGACTGCGGCGAAGACGGCCATGTCGGCCGGCGGCGGCCTCTCGTTTCGCGACATCGATGTTCAAGCATCGATGTTCAAGCAAGGCATTGCTGTCTTTGTCCGATCGGGGTGCCATCGTCAGGCTCAAGACTATCCGCAAGCGATACTTTTGAAAATTTGAAAGTTTAGAATAAATGCTTCTCGTTTTTTGAATTGTTGAGAGTGGGCAGGCGCCGCCACATGACGCGATAGCGGTAGCAGATCGGCCGGCTGGCCCGGTCCAGCCGCGGCCGCTGCGACGGATGAAGCGGATGTCGCAGACGACGATCGCGGCGCGCGCCGGGCCGGCCGCGCGCGGTGCGTCGCGGTACACGTGACGTTGCGCGTGGCCCCGAAACGGGACGGCGGCCGCGGCCGGGCCCGCGTGCTCGATCGCATTGCGCGCGAAGTGTTGGCCGGCTTCTCGCCCTCGGCACGGCAGGGCGACGTCACGGTCCTGCAGGTGCCGTTTGAGTCCGAAGACGAGTTCGATCGCCAGGTGGACGACTTGATGGTGGCGATCGCGCTGATCGCCGAGCAGCACCGCTGTACCTCGGACAGCCGGGCCTGGGCCGAGGTCGACGGTGAGCGCTGGCGGTGGTGAACGCCTGACAGCCAGCTTCCCGGCGAACCGATCAGTTGGGCTCGTCAGCGCCGCTTGCAGGCTTTTCCGAGGAATCGAGGCGGCAAGCCGTGATAGGCTTGAAAAAGACCCTCGTCAAATCTCTCTCTGAATACGTCATCAACCGATTCCATTCAGAGGGACGCATGGCCCAAGCTGCAACACTTCGACCGGCCCAAATCCGGCATCTTCTCGCCGTCACGGCGGCAACATCGCGCCATCCTGAGCGCGATTGTCTCGTTCTCCTGCTAGGCATGACGTGCGGAATGCGCGTCAGCGAAATCGCTCAAATCGAGGTTCAAGACGTGCTGTTCCCTTCGGGCGCTATCCGTTCAGAGGTCAGTCTCCGGGCCGCAATTACGAAGGGCTGTCGGCAGCGATGCGTCTATGTCACGCATCCGAAAACGGTTTCGGCTCTGGAGTGTTATCTGAGCCATCGCATTGCGCGCGGCATGGGGACCGAGCTAACAGCCGAGCGCTATCGCGGACTCTCGCCGTCAACGTGCCTGGTCCTTGCGGGCAAGGGCCGCAAGTTTGCGATGAACACCAAGCGGCGCATCAATGAGGCCGGGGAGCAGGTTGATTACTCTGCGTGCGACAGCCTGCAGTCCCACGTCACCAAGCTCTACAGGGACGCTGGGATACGCAGTGGATCGTCCCACTCGGGCCGCCGCTCGTTCGCCAGTAACCTTGTGGAGCAAGGGCACGATATTGAGACGGTGCAGCAGCTACTAGGCCATGCGGAGCTGGACCACGTTTTGCCCTATCTAGCCGTGTCCGATAGAAAGCTCAGACAGATGTTCTGCGACCTTCTATGACGACCGCATGTCAGGTATGCGTTGATTGCATTTTTGAATTAGCTAGGCTAAACTAAGCTCGAATTGATGGAGGTGCTATGCAAACCGTAAATATTCATGAGGCAAAGTCGCAGCTTTCGCGCCTCATTGAGGCCGCTGTCAGTGGCGAAGAAGTTGTTATCGCGAAGGCTGGAACCCCGGTGGTGCGCCTTGTATCGGTCGAGACGAAGCCAAAACTTCGCTTCGGTCTGATGAAGGGCAAGATCAAGATCGCTGACGATTTCAACGCGCCTTTGCCCGACGATGTTTTGGCGACGTTTGAGGGTCGGTGATGCGCCTGTTGATCGATACGCACATTTTCCTTTGGGCCATGAGCGGCGACAAACAACTCACGAAGACGGCCGAGGCCATCATGTTGAGCGCAGAGGCCGTTTTCGTCAGCGCCGCGAGCATTTGGGAAATCGCAATCAAGTCTGGAATCGGGAAGCTGGACGCAGACGTGAGCGAGCTAGTAGCCCGTATGAAAGACGCGGGCTTTCGCGAATTGCCCGTGACGGCGGCGCACGCCGAGGCGGTTCGCAATTTGCCCGATATTCACCGCGATCCGTTTGACCGGATGCTAGTTGCACAGGCAATTACTGAGCCTTTGCGGCTGCTAACCGACGATGACACCGTGGGTCGGTACTCCGACCTGGTAATCGCGCTCTAATCGGAAAACACGATGAGTTACTTCAGGCCGACCCATGAGCCAGCTCGCAGTATTCACGACGCGCTTGTTCGGGAAGCATCGAAGCGAAACGAACGCATGCCGGAAGAATGGCTGCAGGCTGAGCGACAAGCCGTGCTACAGGAGGCTATCGCGCAAGCTAGTCTCCTCGGCCTGCGCCCCCCTTCGCTCGTTGACGTTGAGCGCGCCGAGCGCCTAGCTGTGGGCCACACTGACTACGCCGCGAAGTGGGCGCGAGGCATCGCTGACGCAATGGCCTCCTGATACCAAGGAAAATGAGATGTCGGATAAGTCGAAGAACCTTCCGAGAATCGAGCGAGCCATGCTTGTCGTTGGCGAACCGGACGCTGGCAAAAGTACGACTCTCCGGAGCCTATTTGTCGATCCGCGGTTCGGTACCAAAGGCGTGGTACCAACCGAGAGTCGTATTCGACTGGTTGGGTTGTCCCGGGAACGCTGCTTATTTATACGACTGACGTCGCCTCACGAGACGAAGCAAAACATCGACCAGTTCGTGAGAACGATCGAAGCTGCGCAGAGACGCGCAGCGAGGCTCGGGTTCCGCCGATTCAACCTTGCCTGTGCGCTGCAACCGTTTGCAGCCCACGCGATGCCCGATCTGTTGGATGCATGCTCGGCCGCACTGGGTCGGCTGATGCCAGAACGCATGCGCATTGTCGTGATCGATCCACGGCAAGATGGAGAGCCTGGGCCGTCCCTGTCACAAGAAACGATTCGGGGACTGCGTAAGCTGGGCGTGGAGCTGATCAAGATCGACGGCGAGCATCCGCGCCACGAATATCCAAATGGGCTCGTGCTGGCTGATTTTTTCGACTTCACGTAACCATGTGAGAATACGATGAAACAAAGAATCTTGGAAGATCACTGTTGGCAAGTGGGCGTGCAGGTGGTGTTGACGTTTCCGCCTCTTAGTTGCAATCAAATCGACAACGGCTGCTACGTTTATAAAGAAGGTCGTTGCCAGAAGCTGAGGGATATCGAGGGGCAAGTCGCGGCGCGCGCGAAGCATCCGGGTGACAACTGATCGGAAAACGCTGGCGCCAAGGAAAACGCCGGCCTGGCCGGCCTCAAGGATAGAGACATGACCCAAGAGCAGAGGATCGCGCAGCTTGAAGCACGGCTGGCCATGATGTCCATCGCGGCCAAGAAAGTCCTGTCCGATATTGACGACGATGGCGTGGCAGAGCGCCACGACATGGCCGTGCTCGCGCTGCGCAATGCGGTGAACCAATGTCCTGAGCAAGAAATCCTGTCCGTGGTCTCATGTGCGCGGCGAGTGCATGGCAAATTCGGCGTGGACAGCGACTGGACCGAGTGGCGCGACCTCGCCGAGGCGCTTGAAGCGCTGGACGGTGCTCTGTACCGCTAACCCACGGAAAGTTCGCCGGCACGACGTGAGCGCGGTGAGCGGGATCGTTAAGAATTCCACGAGCCGAACGAATTGGGCTAATGGACGTGGGTATGAGTTGCATGTGCGCTTCGAGTGAGGCCCTAGGGATAACGAATATGAATATGCAGCAATCACAGTCGTATCAAAGTCGGACAGCGGACGCGGAGAGCCAAATCCGCGACATCGTCAGTGTCGGTCGTGCCTCCCCAGATCAAGTAAGCCGGCGAGTCCAGAAGAGCGTCGCCTCCGGCGTGCTCCACGAATGGATCGAAACCACGGACAAGCTTTGCGATGCCCCAGCAAGCTACGGCGCTGACCGCGCTCGCCTGGTCGCCCTGATCAACACCGCGATGTTGGACGCCTGACGAATAAAACGGAAAACGCGATGCAAATCACCCTTGACACTGCTAAGGCGGTCTACCGCAAGGCGATTGACCCGTGCGCAAGTGATGGTGAAGGTTCGGCATGGTGGAATGAGGTTGCTGACGAAGTTCGCGACGTGATCGCTGCGCGCTCGTTGGCCGACGCTGCCGCCGTGATCGCGTGGTGGCATCACGATTGGACGGAGGTATCCGACACGTCGCGCGATGCCGCCCGCCGGATTCGAGAGGCGGCCCGAGCACTGCGTCCGAACGCATAGGAAAATTCATGTCGAAAGAGAAACGTGCCGCGAACAAGCAGCGTACCGAACCGCGAAATCGAGTGCGCCAGCTTGAGGCTCGTGTCGAGACCGCACCTAACACGCTGGCTCGCGAGCGATACAGCAAGGAACTGGCCGACGCGCAACGCCAGTTGGTACGTCTCAACTAACAACGGAAAACGGCCGTAGGAGTACTTAATGTTCGATGTTGATCACTTCTCGATACGAATCTTTTCGTCGACACGCGGAAGATCCGCGGCTCGCCGATGGTTGGGCCTTTCGCATGGAGTTACTGGCGCCGCTATGGCCGCTTCCAGCGGCCGGTTCGCTGCGGCGAATGGGGGATGAGGCGCAAGCTTATTGCTCGCGTCTGGCGGCCCCAGTCCGGCTTGCAAGTCCAGGTCCGTGCTAGCAGCGAGACCAGGCCGCGTATGCCGTAGCGCTGCAGTTCGACGGGATTAGGTGCAGACATGCCGACGCGGGAAAGTAGTCGGGTCGGGGGGCATGCAGGCCACGATGCTGTGAAGACGCCTCGAGTGGCGAGGATCAGGCTGGGATTGCCATCGAGCATCGCTCCGAAAAGAATGCGAAAGGGGGCTTCTTGCGCGCGGCCGGTGCCAGACGATAAGCCCTCAATTGAGAGTGAGCGTATCCCGCAGCCTGCATCAAGAGCGACTCGATGTGAGACTGGCGTGATGCACCGCTGCGGCCTCAGGACTCGGGAAGCGTTCGAAAATGTGCAGTCCCTTCCACAGCAGGGTCCTCCATTCGCCGTTGATCTTGCAGCGCTCGATTGTCCAGCCTGACGCGTGCGAATAGCCGTAGGGGCTCACGACCTGCCAGCCCAACGCGACGAGCGCTTGTGCCTCCGGCGTTTGCGCAGCCGCTTGGATCCACCGCCGCGACGCCTCGTCCCGCTGTTCCCTGTCCATCCTTCCGCCCTCCCTTTCTGCCATCAATGGAAATCGTGTGACTCGACGGTCAATCCGCCAAGCAGCTCGGTGCGGTCTCGCAGTTCTTTGGCGACCAGGTGGTAGACACCGCCCTCGGCCTGCCACACACCCTAAACGGCCAGCAGAGACGCGCCAAGTGCTTCCCGCCGGTACTTCTCAAGCAGCGCTGGCCAGACGATCACGTTGGTCTGCCCCGTCTCGTCTTCGAGCGTGATGAACAGCACGCCCTTGGCCGTGCCCGGGCGCTGGCGCACCGTCACGATCCCGCATGCCCGCGCGAATTGCCCATTGCGCAGCTGCGCGAGCTCGCGCGCCGGCAGCAGCCGGTCAGCCCGCAGCCGATCGCGCAGCAGCTCGATCGGGTGCCGACCGAGCGTGAAGCCCATTGCGCGGTAGTCTGTCACGATCTCGCTGCCTTCGGAGGCCTGCGGCAGCGCCGGCGCCTCGTCGTCCCGCTCGGTGCCGCGCAGAATGTCCTTGTCCGGCACCGCCGCGGCGGCCGTCCAGATGGCGTTGCGCCGATTGCCCTTGGCCAGCGAGCGTAGGGCGCCGGCATGCGCGAGCACCGTCAGATCGTGCCGATCGAGCGCCGCGCGACGGGCGAGATCGGCGACGTCGACGAAGGGCCGCACGGCGCGCGCCAGTTGGATCCGTTCGGCGGCGTCCACGCGCATGCCGCTGATCAGCGACATGCCTAGGCGCACGGGCGCCGCGGTCGTGTCGCCCTCGAGCACGGAATCCCATGTGCTGATCGTCACGTCAACGGGCAGCACCTCCACACCGCGGCGTCGCGCGTCCTGGAGCAGCTGCGAGGGGGTGTAGAAGCCCATCGGCTGGCTGTTCAGCAGCGCGGCGAGGAAGACAGCCGGCTCGTGGCGGCGCAGCCAGGCGCTGGCGTAGACCAGCAGCGCGAAGCTGGCTGCGTGGCTCTCCGGAAAGCCGTAGTCGCCGAAGCCTTTGATTTGAGCGAAGATCGCTTCGGCGAAGTCCCGGTCGTAGCCGCGCGCCAACATGCCGTCGACCAGGCGCTCGTGGTAGGGCTCCAGTCCACCCTTGCGCTTCCATGCCGCCATCGCGCGGCGCAGCTGGTCTGCTTCGCCGGCGGAGAAGCCGGCCGCGAGCATGGCCACCTGCATGACTTGCTCCTGGAAGATCGGTACGCCGAGCGTGCGCTTGAGCGCTTTCTCGACGTCCGGCGAAGGAAAGGTCACGGGCTCGAGACCTTGGCGCCGGCGCAGGAACGGGTGGACCATGCTGCCTTGCACAGGGCCCGGCCGGACGATGGCCACTTCGATGACCAGGTCGTAGAAGCACCTCGGCTGCAGGCGAGGCAGCATCGACATCTGCGCGCGCGACTCGACTTGGAAGACCCCCATGCTGTCGCCGTTGCACAGCATCTCGTATGTGGCCTCGTCCTCGGCCGGGATGTCCTGCAGCTCGAAGGCCTCGCCGCGCTTCTCCGAGATCATCTCGAGTGCACGCCGCACCATGCTGAGCATGCCCAGGGCCAGGACGTCGATCTTCAGCAGACCCAGCGCCTCGATATCATCTTTGTCCCACTGGATGATCGTCCGATCGGCCATCGCCGCGTTCTCGATCGGCACCATGCGCGAGAGCTTCGTGCGCGAGATGACGAAGCCGCCCGAGTGCTGGGAGAGGTGTCGCGGGTAGCCGAGTAGGGCAGTGGCGAACCCGGCCCACTGCTGGTTCATCGGCGCCTCGACGTCGAGGCCGGCTTCGGCGATCCACCATCACGAGCTGGTCGAAATCAAGGGCGCCGGCCAGTGGACCGTGGGCAATGTACTGAAGCGGCTCGCAGCCGGCTACGAGGATCCGTGGAAGGACTATCCCAAGGTTCGCCAGTCCGTCACTGTGGCACTACGGCGGCGCCTAAACCCGCGGTGAGAGCACTGTTGCGACTTGGGCCGCCTTGCGGAACGATGGCAGTGCCTGCCGCGAAGCTTTCTCAAGCAGACCCCGGCGAGCCGCAGTAACGCCGGCAGGTCGAGTTCATCTCCGGTGTCGGCCCGACCAGATGTTCGGCGCCACAGTTTGCGCTTTCTCGGCCGCGACAAATTCATCGATATGATGTCTTTTTCCGCGCTCAACGGAAAATCACGACACCTCTCCGACTATCCGAATTTGCGCGGCGACCTCTACTTTTTGGTGCCTCGAACGGATAATATGCATTGGCTCGAAGTCCTTCTGTACGAAAAGAGTGTTTAGGAAAAAATGACATCAACGACAAAGGGTTATTTGGCTCTCCTCGCTGAACTGGACGCGTTGGAGGCACGTATCGCCGTCGCGCGAGAGACCGAACGTGAAGCAGCGATCGCTCAGATCCGGGAACTCATGAAGAGTCTCGACATCAGTGTTCAGGACCTGCAGGAGAAGGTCGCAAAACGCCGATCGGCTCGCGTGTCGAAAGCGCCGCTATATCGCGATCCAGTCTCAGGAAAAACATGGACAGGTAAAGGCCGACAGCCGGCTTGGCTCGGTGATGAACCAGCTCGGTTCCTGATCCAGCCCGATCTACTCGCCAATCAATCCGACAACAAATGAGGACGAAGATGGTATCCGTCGAATACGAAGTGGCCTGCCAGACCATCGGCCAACTTATCGCGCGCCAGGTGGAACTGATCGCCATGGAGGAGTCCCGCGCTGAACCGAGCCAGGCAATGCTCGCCCAGGCGATCGCCGCGCGTGCCGCGCTGGTTGCTGAGCGCGACGCACTCGCCGTCGGTGACGAGCTCGGCGTCACCAAGATCCTGGCCGCCTACGGTCCTATCGCACGTCGTCTAAATGGTCAGGAAGGCTCGTCTGCGCACGTATAAGAGGACGGGGAAATGGGGAAGATTTTTTGCGGAGCGGCGATCGCTGTGCTCATCGTGTGCTCGTGCATCTATCTGATCGGCCGGTCTATGGCCCTAGGGCCGCACTGAATTGTGGCGCTTCCGACGCCGGTTTCTATAGAGTGGCATCGGCACGAGGGCCCGCTGTCCGGCAATGCGCCGCCAGGAAATTCGACGCTTTCCAACCCGACTCCACACCTGCGGCGCCGTTAAATCGCTTTATGTCAAATTGGTTGTGTGCGCAACTAGTTTGCAATATCCCGCTGCCGCAGGGTTTTTGATTGCGCCGTATGTCACACGTCAGAAGTCTCCGGCCGGCGCCATGTTTCCCGGTGAGACGAGCCGCAGCGATAATCTCGCATCCGAGCTGCATTTCGCCTGCAGCGCGACCAGGGCGATAGGTGCTCGGCAACACGTTGGTCTAGATCATGCGCTGCCGGTGCGAGCCTGCGCGCGGCACCAGCGTACCGGACTGCGACGGCGCCGATCGCCGCGGCGCGCTGCTGTCGAGCACCCGACATCGGATGGCCGTACTGACGCACCGCGAACGACTCTGAACGACCCTCTATGGCCCTTCGGCTAATCGCCGTTGATGACTGGCTGTTTGTGCCCGTCAACTGCCGCTAGCCCCGGCGCTGCACGCCGAGTCGGGCCCGCGTCTCCGACGTGGCCGCCGCCGAACGGGAGTGACGGCAGCAGCGCTAGCTCGTGTCCGCGACGAATGCTACACTGCGCGGCAATTCTACCGGCGCTCCGTACAAGCACGCTCGCATGACTCCGCGCATCCGAACTCGCGTTACAGCATGGCTTGGCCTACTGACCATGTGGCTGATCGTGCTCGTACCGCTTGCCAGCCAGCTCGTCACGGCCGAGCGCGCTTCCGATCCGGTTGCCATCGCCGCCACCGCGCTCTGCGGGGAGTCGACCGTGCAGGCCGATACCGTTTATCCGCGCCACGGCGATCCGCTGGCCGCCTGCGGATATTGCGATCTGCTCGCCGATCACCTTGCTCTGCCTGCAGCGCCGCCACTGCCGCCAACACTCGTTCTCATCGTGGTGCTGGCGCTTCTCCCCGCCCTCTGCCTCGGCTTCACGCCGCCCTCCGCGTTCGCGTTGGGCCGGCCCCGCGCCCCGCCGCCCCTCGCTTGACGTTCCTGCTGGCATCGCTGGGTCGCTAGACGTGCATGGGTATGCGCTCGCCCTTGGACCCCGATCGAGGGGTCCGCACACGTCCGCGTCGAGCGTAGCGCTCGGTGGTGCCGGCGTCCCGACCGGCGCGTCCCTCTTGGGAAGCGCCACGCGTCGCGGCCCGCGCACCGGCCGCCCCACCCAAGGAGAAGACCATGAAGACCACGACCCTCGTCCGACTGCTGGCGACCACCCTTGTCGGTTGTTCGGCCAGCGCGTTCGCCGCGCCCGGCGCACTGATGGTGTCCGATTGCTGGATTCGCACGCTGCCCGGCAATCTGCCGTCGGGCGCCTATTTCAGCATCATGAACATGGGCGACAGCCCCGTTGACCTGACCGGCGTCGCTAGCGACGCGTTCGGCATGGCCATGCTGCACCGAACCGAGCAGAGCGGCAGCACTTCGAAAATGGTCATGATCGAGAAGGCCGGCGTGCCGGCTCACGGCAACTTGCATTTTGCTCCCGGCGGCTATCACGTGATGCTCGACCACCCGAAGCAGCCATTGAAGGTAGGGGCCTCGATCCCGCTGCGCCTCGTGTTCGGCGACGGCGAGCACATCACCACGCAGTGCGCCGTGAAGGCCGCGAACGCCACGGCGCCCTGAACGCGCGCGTGCGCGGTGCCGGCCGATTCAGACCGGCCTCCGCGCGCGCATGTCTGCCCCGATCTTCGGACATCCCAGGTTCCTCATGAGTACGCCCAATCGAACGGCCCGTGTCGCCGCTGTCACACATGCCGAACGCTCCAGCTCCGCCGTGGCATTGCTGCCGATGGCCTGGCACTACACCGCGATGCACCATTTCGAGTCGATCATCCTGAGCGAATTCATCTTGCCGATGTCGCCCGGCCTGTCGCCCGAGGCACGGCCCATCGTGTGGTTTTCGCTGAATTCATACTGGGAGAAATCTGTCGGGCGGCTTGTCATCGATCCCGCAACGGGGCAGCACATCCGCCTGAGTATGCAGCAGATGCGCGCTGAGCACGGCAAACTGATCCGATTCGGTATCGAGGAGAGGAAATTGCTGCGTGCGGACGTGCTGTGCCGCCGCGCACGTGTGAACGACAGCGACTGGCGTGACCATCTCGCGCAGGGCAGCCGTCACGGCGCCAATCCCCTGCAATGGTGCGGATCGGTTAAGCCGGTGTCGGTAGACGGGCTTGTCATCGAGTCGTTCGACGACGCGTTCCGCTGGCGCCGCTTTCGCTGGTAGCGAGGCGGGCTCGCCTCGACGGCGGGCCGCAGGTTCGGATGGTGATGAAGGCGACATCACGGAACGATCGCGTCCACCGCCTTCCCCTTCTCGCCTCGCTCTGTTCAGCCGTTCACGGGGATCTCGTCGATGCGCTTGACGCGATAGATCAAGAACGATGCGATCCAGCTCAGCACGAAAATGCCGATGATGATGTAGCCGAGAAGGCCGAAGTTATCGCTGAGCGTACCGATCGCGTCCCAGAACACCCCTTTCAGCCCGAGCTTGTCTGCCAGCAGCCCCAGCGCCTCAATGCCGCCGATCACGAGCGCGACGACGATCGAAACCAGTGTAATCGTCATGTTGTAGTAGATCTTGCGCAAGGGGCGCTCGTAGGCCCAGCCGTAGGCACCGAGCATCAGGTGACCGTCGAGCGTGTCGATCAGCGACATGCCGGCACTGAACAACACCGGAAACACCATGATCGCCCAGGGCGACAGGCCCTTCGCCGCCTGCGTGGCCGCGATGCCGAGCAGACTGATCTCGGTGGCGGTATCGAAGCCGAGGCCGAACAGGAAGCCGATCGGATACAGGTGCCAGCTGCGCGTCACGAGACGGAACAGCGGCCGGAACAGGCGCGCGAGGAAGCCGCGGTTGGCCAGCAGCATGTCGAAATCTTCGTCGACATAGACGCCGCCGCCGCGCACACGCTTCCAGGCCCGGTAAATGCCGCGCAGGATCACGAGGTTCATCGCCGCCAGCGCCAGCAGGAAGAATGCCGACACCGAGGTACCGATCACGCCGCCAATTTCCTTGAAGTTGTCGAAGCGGCTCTGGATCGCGGTGGCCGCCATCGCCACCGCGATCGAGGCGAGCACCACCACGGTGGAGTGTCCGAGCGAGAAGAAGAAGCCCACGGCCACCGGGCGCTTCTTTTCCTGCATCAGCTTGCGCGTGACATTGTCGATCGCCGCGATGTGATCGGCGTCGACGGCATGGCGCAGGCCGAAGCCGTAGGCCAGCATGGCCGTGCCCAGCAGCACCGGATAGGCGTGAAATTCGACCAGCGCCCAGACCCAGGCACCCACGTTGATCGCGATCAGCACGCCGTAGATACCGATCAGCTTGCCGCGCACGCCCGAGCCGGAATCGTTGAAAATCTGGAAAAGCTTGGAAAACATGTCGAAAAAACTCCAGGAAGATCGCGTCCCGCATTGTGGAAGGAAGCATGCCGTGAGGTCTGGCTCCGTGCACCGTCGAAACGACCCGACGATGGACGACACAGTGGCGCGACCGCGCCGGAATTTCACCGGCTTCCCATGACACCTCAAATACAGCCAGACGGCTGTATACCGCGTCGGAATTCGCTTGTCGAGCGGCTGGCGAGAACGGCGGCCGTCGCGCGCCCCCAAAGAAACGCACCCATCAATGCGCGTATTCCGGCGCGATCGCAGGACCGCGCTTCGCATCGACGCCACAGCAGTTGACAACTTCATATCGAAATGTTTGCGATCGCTCTACAATACGCGCGCCATGATCCGAATCCGTCACCTGCTCGCGCGGCATCTGACGAACCCGGCGGTCGCCGCGTTGCTGCTGCTGGTCGTCGCGTTCCGCCTGCTGCTCCCGCCCGGCCTGATGCTCGCCCCGACATCCGGTCCGGACAGCATCGACCTCGCGATCTGTAGCGGACACGGCCCGCTGACCAACCTGCTGGCGGGGCGCAGCAGCGATTTCGCCGTGCAGGCTGCCGCGGCAGATCTCGCCCACGCGCTGGCCGGCTCGACGCACCAGGCCGATCAGCAGCAACACGCGGGCGATCTGTGCCCGTTCAGCGCGGCGCTGGCCATCGGCCTTGCCGGCGCGCTGCTACCCCCGGCTCACTGGCTGCGCGTCGCCGCCGCGCGCTGCGCCGCGCCGGCCGACGACACGCCCACCGCCGCCGCCGCCGCGCACGGCCCGCTAGGCGCCCGCGCGCCACCATCCGCTTCCCCCACCTGATCCGATCGTTCGGACTGCCCACGTTTCGACACCTGTGCCCGCGCCAATAACGGCGTGGCGAGTCGGCGTCATGACGCCGTTTTCGTCGTGCCGAAGTCGCGCCGGCGAGGTGCGGTCACGCCGCCTGCCGGCCTGAGCCCGTCGCACGGGCGCGGATGACCTTCGCGCCGGCCGCACGGTTTCCGCATCGATCGCATCCGCTTTCCGCCCGGTGCCGCCTCGCGCGCGCCGGCGTCCCGTTCGTGCCAGGCACGCTGCATCGTCGCCCCCGCTCGCCCCTTTCAGGCGGCCGGCACACGCACCGGCCGATCCACGCTCGACCACACGCAGACCTTTTCACCATGACACCTCTCAAACTGGCCGCGGCCGCCTCGCTGGCCGCCTTCTCGCTGGCCGCGCACGCCCAGGCGGCCCCGGCCGCCGACAGCGGCACCTCCACTCCCTCCGCCGCTGCCCCGGCGGGAGCCACCACCGCCATCGCGGCCGAGCTGCCCGTCGTCAGCGTCAAGGCGCATCGTTACCGCTTCACGGCGACCGACACCGTACTCGATAGCCACACCGCCACGCGCACCGACACGCCGCTGATCGAGGTGGCGCAATCGGTGCAGGTCGTGCCGCGCAAGCTGATCGAGGAACAGGGCGCGCATTCGCTAGCCGACGCGCTCGTTAACGTGTCCGGCGTGATGCCGAGTCAACCTGCGGAAATCGGCTTCACCGGCAATATCGTCCGCGGCTTCCCGGCGGAGGTCTATCAGGATGGCCTGCCGCTGTATGCGATGAACGCGGCCAACAATCCGGCAAGCCTCGTGGGCATCGCCCAGATCGACGTACTGAAGGGGCCTGCCTCGACACTGTACGGAGGTGGCCTGGGCTCCCCGCTCGGCGGCCTCATCAACATCGAATCGGAACTGCCGCAAGCCGAACGCGGTGGCTATGTCGCGCTGCGCACGGGCAGCTACGGCACCGTCAATCCGTACTTCGACCTAACCGGCGCACTGACCGCATCGATCAACGCACGCATCGCGGGCGAGTTCGAACACGCGAACAGTTGGATCGATCAGGTCAAGAGCAACAAATGGTCGCTGAAGCCGAGCGTGTCGTTCAAGCTCGACCCGCGTACCACGCTTCTCGTTCAGGGCGAGTTCAACCACAGCAGCCAGCTCGAGTACTCGGGGCTGCCGGCCGCGCAGGCGCTGGCAGGACAGCTCGACCGCTATGCGTTTCCGGGCGCGCCGGTCGGCCAGCCGCGCACGTCGTTCGACAGCCAGCTCGCCACCGTGCAATTGCAGCACGACTTCAGCGACAACCTGAAGCTGACCGTTGCTGGGCGCTACTACCACAACAGCATTCCGGAGTACGGCAGCTTCGTGTACCCGGGCCTCTACCCGCCCGACGCGGCCACGCCGACGACCTACCCGATCCTGCCGCTCAACATGCAGACGAGCACCAACGAGGCGACCTTCGACGCGAACCTGCAGGCGAAGGTGAACGCGCTCGGCGGCCGCCACGTGCTGCTCGCCGGCGTCAACTACGACCACACCGACTTCTTCTCAGGGATGGGCTTCACGGGCCTGTCGGTTGGCTCGCAGAATCTCGCCGGCCCGTCCTACGACCTCGGATTCGGCGCGATCGAGCCGCTTACGCTGACGCAGACCGACCGCTACCAGACGATCGCCGCCTACGTGCAGGATCAGGCCACCTACGGCCGCCTGCACCTGAGCGGTTCGCTGCGCTTCACCCAGCTGAACTTCCACGAGGCCGAACAGGGCACCGACGCCACCTATCATCACGTCTCGCCGCGCGTGGGTGCGAGCTTCGACGTGACGCCCGGGGTGGCGGTCTACGCGGCCTACGCCACGGCGTTCCGCGCCCCGTTCGGCTTTATCGGCCTCGGCATGCCGAAGTCGGAGAGCTCGCGCAACGTCGAGGCCGGCTTGAAGCTGGCGCTGACCGACATCGGCCTGTCCGGCACGCTCGCCGTGTTCCAGCAGACGCGCGAGAACGTCGCCACGCCCGATCCGGACAATCCGCTGTATTCGGTCCAGACCGGCCAGCAGCGTGCCCGAGGCGTCGAAACCGATCTGGCGTGGGAACCGACGCCCGCGCTCTCGGTGCTGATGAACTATGCCTACACACGTGCAACAGTGACCGAGGACGATTCGATTCCCGTCGGCGACACGCTCGCGCGCGTACCGAAGCACAGCGGCCGGCTCGCGGTGCGCTATCGCGTGCTGAGCGGGCTCGCGCACGGCTTGTCGTTCGGCGCCGGCGTGACTGCGTTCAGCGCGCGCGACGTGACGCTGCCGAACACCGTGGCGGTGCCGGGCTACGCGCTGTTCGACGCACAGGCCGAATACCGCTTCGGCCGCTACACGATCGGCCTCGCTGCCGTGAACCTGGCCAACCGCCACGCCTACGCGCCCTATCAATACTTGTCCTTCCCGGTAGTGATGCCGGTGCAACCGCGCTCCGTCTATCTGACGCTGAAGGCCAACATCTGAGGAACTCCGCCATGACCGACATCCACCGCCGCAACGCCGTGCTGCTGGCGCTGCTCGCACCGTTCGCGATGCAAGCCGCTGCCGGCGAGCCCGCCCCCACGCCTGATCCCTCCTCCTCCATGGCAATGCCCGACATGGGCCCCGAGATGAACAAGGTGCACTGGGAAGGCAACGAGCAGATCGCCATGCTGATGTATCCGGGCATGACCGTGATGGACCTGATCGGCCCGCAGAGCATGTTCGGCGCACTGATGGGCGCGAAGATCCATCTGGTGGCGAAGACGCTCGCGCCCGTGACGAGCGACGCCGGCGTGACGATCGTGCCGACCGCCACCTTCGACACCTGCCCGCGCGAGCTGACCGTGCTGTTCACGCCGGGCGGCACCGACGGCACGCTGGCCGCCGCGAGCGATCCCGCCACGCTCGCGTTCATGCGCGATCGCGGTACACGCGCGAAGTACGTGACGAGCGTGTGCTCGGGATCGCTGATCCTCGGCGCGGCCGGCCTCCTGGACGGCTATCGAGCCACCTCGCACTGGTCGGTGCGCCATGTGCTCGCCCAGTACGGCGCGGTCCCGATCGAGGCGCGCGTGGTGCGCGACCGCAACCGCGTGACCGGCGCCGGTGTGACGGCCGGGCTTGACTTCGGCCTGATGATGCTGGCCGAGCTGCGCGATCGCGTCTATGCCGAATGCACACAGCTCGTCAGCGAATACGATCCGCAACCGCCGTTCGACGCGGGATCGCTCCATACCGCACCGCCGGCCGTGGTGAAGGCAATGGAGCAACTGCTGGCCGGCTTCACGAAGCAGGCCGAAACGCTCGCCACGCGGCAGACGCATCGCGCGCCGAGTGTCTGAGTGCGCAGCCACGACGTGCCGATCGTGCCGATACGACCTGATTCACTGACGACTCAATCCGCCATCAGAAACAAGCACATGACCAACTCAACCTGGATCGCCGCGGCGGTGGCTTGCCTCGCCGCGACGCCATATGTCTACGCCGCCGGCACTGCTGCAGCCGAGGCGGCATCCGCGGGCCCTTCCGCGAGCATCACCCCAAGCTCGCCTTCGACTGTGGCCCTGCCGCCTGTCGATGTGCACGGTACAGTGCCGCCGAGCTATGCGGCCGAATCGTCGGCCACCACCACGCGCACCGACACGCTGCTCAAGGACTATCCCGGCTCGGTGCAGGTCGTGCCGGCCGAGGTGCTGCAGGACCGCGGCGTGACGCGTATCGACCAGATCGCCGACAACGTGAGCGGTGTGCACGCCGAGGCCAGCTACGGCAGCAACGGCGCCACCTTCTTCAACATTCGCGGCTTCAGCGAAAGCAACGGCCTGCGCGACGGCTTCCGCAACTACGGCTACTACGCGTTCCGCGACGTGCAGAACATCGACCGAGTGGAGGTGTTCAAGGGCCCGGCCGGTGCGCTCTACGGCGGCGTGGGCGCCGTCGGCGGCTACCTCGATACCGTCTCGAAGCGGCCGGAGCGCTACAACTTCGGCGAGGTGGGCGTGACGGCCGGCACTCATGGTCTTGGGCGCACCACGCTGGACCTCAACCGCGTGCTGAACAGCGAACTCAGCGTGCGTATAAACGCGTCGGCCGAAACCGACGCCACCTCGCGCGACAATGGCGGCTCGCGCTCGTTTTCGATCGCGCCCGCGATCACCTGGGACAACCATCACGGCACCTCGGTAACGCTGCTCAGCGAATTCAACCACCTGAACCGCGACGGCTTCGACTTCGGCGTGCCGGCCGTGCCGAACTACGCAGACCTGTCTCGCACCCGCTATTACGGGCTGCAAGGGGGCGTGTATCCGGGCGTGGCCGGCGACTATGGCCGCAACGACACGGTCTCGGAGACGCTGCTGTTCGAGCACGCGCTGTCGGAAAACTGGAAGCTGCGCCTGTCGGGGCAATACGCGTACGCGCGCCAGCTCTCGACGCAGTCGTTCCCGGACAACACGACGCCGGTCGGCAACCTGATTGACTATTCGGTCTACAGCAATGCGAACGAAGTCTCGCGCCAGTACGCGGCACGCGCCGAGTTGGCCGGCACCTTCAGCACTGGCAACGTCAGGCATTCGCTAATTGGGGGCTTGGACTACAGCTATCTGGATGTTAGCAGCGCCGGCTCACAGGTCACCAACATGACGCTGGACCTGTTCAACCCGGGCTATCTGTCGGGACTTACGGCTGGCGATCCGCTGACGGGCCATAGCGGGCGAGGCACGGACTACGGGGTGTACCTACAGGACATGATCGCGCTGACGCGGCAGCTGACGCTGCAGGCATCGGCGCGCGTCGACCGCTTCATCAATCGCGCCGACCAGGACGGCGAGCCAACCGGCCGGGGCCAGCAGACCGCCTTCTCCCCGCGCCTCGGCGTGGTGTACGAGCCGGTCGCGGGCACCTCGCTGTTCGCTGACTGGAGCCGCAGCTACGCGCCGAACGTGGGCCACAGCGGCAGCGACGTAACCTACCCCGCCGAGATCGCGGAGCAATATGAAATCGGCGTGAAGCAGGATCTGATCCGCAACCGGCTCAGCGCGAACGTTGCGCTGTTCAGCCTGAACCGCAACCACATCCTGACCACCGATCCGACTAATCCGCTGCTCGAGGTGCTGACCGGCAAGCAGCGCAGCCAGGGTGTGGAAGTCGATATTGCCGGCAACCTCACGTCGCGCTGGAAGGTGATCTTCACGTATGCCTACACGCTCGCGAAGGTTACGAGCGACACCACCTATCCGGTGGGCGATCTGCTCAGCAACGTGCCGCGCAACAGCGCCAGCCTGTGGACCCTGTACAGCCTCGAATCGGTGCCGGGCCTCAAGCTCGGCGCGGGCCTCTACTACATGGGCTCGCGCGAGGCGACGCTGCCGAACACGTTCCGACTCGGCAGCTACCTGCGCACCGATGCGATGGCCTCGTACGAGCGCGGGCCATGGAAGACCCAGCTAAACATCTACAACCTGTTTAACCGCAAGTACTACACGGGCGGCTCGGCCGGCACTTTCAACTACACCTTGCTGCCGAGCCCTCCGCTGGAGGCGCAGGTCACCGTGTCGTATCGGTTCTGAACCGCAGGCTGAACACCGGTGGCCACTCCCATCCGGAGATCGCCCACTTCAGCTCGTCTATGATATGTTCGATCAGGGCGTCCGTCAGTGCGGATGCCTTGTTGCCTTCTTTCCGATAGATGCTGTACTGAATCGACAGCACCGGGTCAAATTTCCGGATGACGCCCCCTTTCGCCGCGTTCGCGCTGGCAGACAGATAATTGTCTACGGTCAAGCCACTGTCGGCTTTGCTTAAGGCGATCGCAAGCGCGATGCCGTCGGCCTGGCCGGCCGGCGCGCGGACCATTTTGTTGGCCGGAGGGAAAAATTATCGGCGCGTGATGCGGGCCGCACTCGAGCGCCAGGCCGAACGCGGAATCGGCCCAGCCGGCGCGAGCGTCGCCGAGACGAGCGGCACACTCGGCTACCAGCGCCAGCAGCTATCGGTGTTCCTCCGAGGGGCGTGAGCGCCGGCGCGAATGAGCCCGGGAGGCCATGTTGGCTGCGGTATGGCGCCCCTTCGGCGGGCCAGCCATCCGTCCCGTCCCCTGGGCATCTAGCCGCGCGAGCTCCCGAATCGCTCTCCCTTGGCGAAGCGTTTCACCCTCGCCAGCACCTCCTGCAGCGTGATGAGCGGCGTGACGCGCAGCTGCCGCTCGTGCTCGGCCAGCAGCGCTGCGCACAGGTCGTGCGCCTGGGCGTCCAGGAACCATTCTTCCGTGGCCTGCCCGCGCTCGAGCGCTGCGTTTAACGCCAATTCCAACTCCCCCAATACGGCCGGATCGATCTTGACCGCTGTGGCCTCGCCGATGAACCCGGCGACCACCACCATCTGCAGCAGGATCATGACGCTGTACTCGGCTCCCTGCCGGGCCTGCAGCGCGACGAGCGCCGTGTGGTACTGCATGGCCATCGAGTCGACGGCTTCCTTCGATAACGGCAGCAGCTTTCGTTTGCCTAACTGCGTCAACCGAGATCGGGCCGCATGCTGGTTCAGCTTGGATACGGTTTTTGGCATGGCGCAAATCGGATCAGCTCAGGACAGTGTTCTGCGCGAGCGGGTCAGCTCGCCGAGCAGGCCGCTGCCGCCGGCGCGGCGCCGGCGGCCACCGGCTGCTCCTCGCTTATCGCCGAGATCTCGCGGGCCAGCAGCGGGTGCCGAGCGCGCTGGCCTCGACCGGATCCCACGTGGCCACTGCGCCGAAGCGCGTGGCTCACGAGCTGGACCTCTCCCCGGACCGTCTGCGCCGCCTCGGGATCCACCAGGACTGCGATCGCCTCGAGCATGGAAAGGAGGTCATCGAGGCCTGGCCGGCTGGTCGCGCGCGTGCCCGAAGTCACGGCATGTTGTGCCTGGCTGGCGTGGAACGCCACCAGCCACCGATCGAGCGCCCTTGATTCGGCCGGTGTCAGGCCGAGCCGAATGCACTCCGGCACGCCGTCGGCGACCGCGAACACGCCGACCACGGTGTGGCGTTGCGCGCGCCCGCGTACCTTGCTCGAGGAAGTGCCCGTCGTTCGCGTTGGCGTGGTGCGAAGGAGCGTGATGCGTTGTCCGTTTTCTCGTATCAGCATGGCCACATCGTCGGCTGTTTGATTTTTTAGCATACCTCAACCCCTGCGTCGGGCGTTCTCCGGCGCTGCACGTCGGGTCGGGCTTTCGCGCTGCGCGCCGAGCCCTTCGGTCTCGGCCCTGCGGGCTTCAATTGCTAACGCGAACCCCTCAACCCTATCCAGCCGGGGCTACGCCCCGATTGGGCGCTCGCCGCGCGGCGTGCGCGTTCTGCCCCACCACTCGCCCCCGCCGATCCCGCCAGTTCGCCGCCCAAATCCGCGACCGTAGCACGTCCGCGTGTCCGAGCAAGGGTTCGCTCCGCCGGCCGCTTCGCAGCCGCCCTTGCGCAGCCCCGCAGCCGCGCTCCGTGTGTCGCAGGGCGACGAACTCACGGGACCGGCGGCAGCAGGAAGCCGAGGTCGGGACGAAACGGCACAACCCCTACGCGGGGCGCCAAATCTTCGGTCCCGGTCAGCTCGACACCCCAACCACTTTCTCTGGAGCCAATGATGAACCGGAATGCCTATTTTG
Organism: Burkholderia sp. AU45388; assembly: GCF_030481585.1. Lineage (NCBI taxonomy): Bacteria > Pseudomonadati > Pseudomonadota > Betaproteobacteria > Burkholderiales > Burkholderiaceae > Burkholderia > Burkholderia sp. AU45388. Next base: position 70,627 of record NZ_JAUJPV010000015.1, read on the forward strand.
CACGTTCCCACGCCCCGCTGACCGACGATCAGATCCGCGCGGCCGCGCCGTCGATCTTCGCCGAGGCCAAGCACGAATCCCGCTCGGAACGCTACGCCTATATCCCGACCATCAAGATTGTCGAGAGCCTGCGTCGCGAGGGTTTCCAGCCCTTCATGGCGTCCCAAACCTGCGGGCGTGATCCCGACCACCATGAGCACGCGAAGCACATGCTTCGACTGCGGCACGCCACGCAGTTCTCCAGGGAAGATGCCCCGGAAATCGTGCTCTTGAACTCGCACGACGGCTCGTCCAGCTACCGGATGATGGCTGGCTACTTTCGGTTCGTCTGTGCCAACGGCCTCGTCTCCGGTCGCAAGGAACAGGAGGTGCGGATCCGCCATACGGGAGACATCGTCGACGACGTGGTCGCGGGCGCATACGAGGTCCTGGATGGTTTCGACTTGATCCGGGAAGCCAAGGCATCGATGGCGGCCGTGAAACTCACCCAGGACGAGCAAGAGCACTTTGCACGGGCGGCGCTTGCAGTCCGCTACGACACCAGCGAAGCGGCCGCGCCGATCACGGAAAGCCAAGTGCTGCGCGCGCGCCGCAGCGAGGACGCCGGCGATGACCTGTGGACCACGTTCAATCGCGTGCAGGAGTCGCTGACTCAGGGTGGCATGCGTGGCCGCTCGCCGGCGGGCCGCCGCATCAAGACCCGCCCCATCACGGGAATCGATCAGGACATCCGACTCAACCGCGCGCTCTGGATGCTCGCAGAGGCCATGCAAACCCACAAGAAGTAAGTCGAACGCGCCGGCCCCTGCCGGCGCCTCGCTCGCCTTCTCTCACCTCCCGGAGATATGACCATGTTGACCCGCACCGCATCCGCATCGACCCGCCGCACTGAGAAAGAACCCGCCGCGACAGCCGCTCAAACGCACCTCGCGCTGGTGACCGTCATGACGTTGATCGACACTGCGCAGCTGGTGCAGACGATCCTGCGCGAGGCCTTTCCCGCAACGGCCTTCGCCGTGTCCGTTCAAACCGCCAACGGCGCGACGCTGCTCGATGTCGCCTGGACCGACGGCCCCCGAGCCGACCAGGTCGCCCGCTTCGTCCATCCGCTGCAGACGCGCCCCGCCGCAGCGAGTGGACGGCACGGTCCGATCGAACACTTCGTGCTCACGCCGAAGGGGAGCCAGACCGTCCAGCTGGCGGCCGACCGGATCTCGATCACTCGCGGTTACAGCGATGAGGCGATCGAGGCCGCGATCACCCTCCTCGAGGCGCGGTATCGCGACCGCCTGTCGCCCGACTATCGGACGTTGCTGACGGTCGAGGCATATCGCGCTGGCGCGCTGCGGGGGGTCGAGCTGGAAGGCATCCACCGGATGGGCGCCGAACGGATCGGGGCATGCCTGCAGTGCGACGTTGACACGCTCCTGGCCAACTCGACTGACGTCGTCGGCTTCCCGCGTTCGCCGACGGCAGCGGGTCTGTTCGTGCGCCGTGATGTGCATTGAAGCGCCCGCGACCCCGGGGCCGGCCGGCCCTGGCGCTACCGCCCGCCCGCTGATGCTGGCGGGGCGCGGTGGGCGTGCGGCACCTGGATCAACGAAACTTAACTGGAGTGGACAGCCATGCTGACAAGAATCGACATCATCAAGTGTCGCGCGGTGGTCGGTGGTGAGGTGAAGCACTGGATCATGGCAACCGATACCGATGGCGACAACGAGGCGAAGGCTCGGCGCATATTCGAAGGCGAGCGGCTTCGAGACTTTGTCGAGCTCGCGCGCGCGATTGCCGAGGCACCCGACGCGGACCCGGGTGTGTTTACGTATGTCACCGCAGAGATGAGCATCGAGGACTGTGTTGCCTGGGCAAACGAGATGTGCGGCGAGGATTTTCAGATCCTACGACGGGATGGCGAGGCCGCCGGATGAGAACCCGGTGCTTCCCCTGAGCAGCTGGCGGGCCGGGCCTCCCTGTACCAACGAGCGTTCGGCGCGGCCCGCGCCCCACATCCATGCCAGGCTCGTCCTCGTGGTGACGTCCGACCTGGTACCGGCCCGCTGGCCGTCTGGCCCGCTCGCATCTCCCTGCGATTGCACCAGGCGCGCGGCGGCCGGCCATGCCGGCGCCGGGCGCGCTCGTGCCAAGCGCGCATCTAATCGCGATCGCGCCGTCCGATCGGGCGGCGTCGCCGCCGGCGACACGCGCCCGACTCGTCGGCGCTCATGTCCGGACGCAACACCGGCCGCGTCGCGCGCGCGTCCCGCGACCTCGTCGCCCTGACGAGACAGGCCTCAGACCTCTCAACCTGGATCCCACGATCGCCCGCCCGTGTCCGGCGGACCGAGCCCGGACGCCGTGCGCGACGAGCGTCGCACGGCCCCGGCCTCTTCAAGCGCTTTCGCGGCATATCCTCGCGCGCTGCGCGCACTCCGGTATTCCACGGTCGCTTGCCCGCCGTCCTCGGGCGAGCGCGCGCTGGCTCCAGGTAGCACGGTGCGCAAACGGAAGCGCTCCGGCTGCCCTGCCCTCAACTTCAGGAGCCAACTGTGAGCCTTTTGTACAACGGCGACTGCCTTGTCGCCCTGCCCCAACTCGCCCGCGAATCCGTGGACCTGTGCCTGACCGACCCGCCCTACCTGGTCAATTTCCGGGATCGCACCGGCCGCTCGATCGCCAACGACAGCAATGACGAATGGCTCGACCCCGCATTCGTCGAAATTTACCGCGTGCTCAAGCGTGACACGGTCTGCGTCAGCTTCTACGGCTGGAACAAGGTGGACCGGTTTTTTCACGCGTGGAAGTCGGCCGGCTTTCGTGTCTGCGGCCACATCGTCTTTACCAAGACCTACGCATCGAAAGCCGGCCTGGTGAAGTACCAGCACGAATCCGCCTACGTGCTGGCGAAGGGCCGCCCCGCGGCCCCGGAAAACCCCATCGGCGACGTGCAGCGGTTCGAATACAGCGGCAACAGGCATCACCCCACAGAGAAGCCGGTTTCGGCCCTGCGAACCCTCATCAGCTCGTTTAGCAAGCCCGGCGACACGATCCTCGATCCGTTCGCCGGGTCCGGCTCGACGTGCGTAGCCGCACGCGAGCTCGGCCGGCGCTATATCGGCATCGAGCTCGACGAGACCTATTTCGCCGCGGCGAAAACCCGCCTGTCGGCACCCGTCGCCGGCGCCGCGCTCGCGGCGGCCGCCTAACTCCCCAGTCCGAGGAAGACCACCATGCAGCTCATCGTTTCCGCCTACACCTGCCTCGTCCAGCTCGACGACCCACGCGTCGACAAGAAAGGTGACCCACTCGATATGTGCTGTGTCCGGTTCGGGGCCGCGGCGAGATACCCGCATCTCGCTGATGGCTTGAAGCTGGACCGCATCTATCGATATCGCAACGCGTTCGAATTCAGCACTGGCACCTACATCATGCATGACATCTTCCGCGAGCGCCTGGCCAAGATGGCCCATTACCCGGCTATCTCGATCGGCGCCAGCCGGATCAGCCACACGAACGGCGCGATTGCCGCGAGCGGCGGTCCCTTCAAAGAGCTGATCGATTTTTCGACCACATCCGGAACGTTCGGGCCGATGTCTAGTGCCAAGCTGGCCGACGATTTCCGGGTCTTCAACGGCTCCGTCGACGCGCGACACGATCCGATGTTCGCGGAGCTCTATCGCAATTGGTTCTTCGCCTTCACCCTCGCAGAAGGTGACGGCGCCGTGCAGCTTTCCTGATTGAACGCGGCCGGCCCCACGAACTTGGAGGGCAACCATGCTCGAGTATCAGATCGAGGCGCAGTTGAAAACGATCGCACAACGCGCATTCGGCGACGAAATCGAAGTGTTCTGGGGCGCGGACACGGAAATCGAGCTCATCGCGTCATCGCTGCGATATGCGTTACGCGAGGCATTCGAATGCGGGCGGTCCGTGAAGTAGCCCGACTATGCCCGCGGCCGCTGACGCGGCAGTGCGGGCCCTCTATGTCCGCAATCACGCGGAGGCCGGCCGCTGACCCGGCCGGCCGCCATCATCCGAGACACACATGAATCGCTTTTACATCAAGCATCTGCTGTGCGCGGTCGTCGACGCGCATTTCGCCAGCCGACTATCCGGTACGAATGACGATGACGAACTGAAGTTGACGATCGGCGAACTCCTTCACGCCCTGCGCGAGGCTTTCGAACTCGGCCAAGACGTCCGGAGGAATTGACCATGACGAAAGACGAATTCGAGGCGCTGCTCGAACGCATCGCGTTCGAGCAGCTCGGAATCGATACGCTGGAGAAGAGGGGCGCGGGTTTCCTGGATTTCCACGATTGCCCCGTCTGGTGTCTCCGGGACGCATTGATTGCCGCATTCGACGCCGGTGTCGAGCACGCCCGCCGCCCTAGTGTCTTGCTGAGCTGAAGTGCGGGCGCCGACGCTGGACAGCGCCGGCGCCTGGTCCCGCGGCTCTCGGTCGGTCGCGCCCAACTGATTATCCAGCCGTGCCGCCTGGCCGCACCTTGCGCGCCAGGCCTCGCCTGTCACGCAAGCCGCTCGCCGGCGGCCGGTGTCCCAGTCCGTTCGCTCCTGGGGCCTGGCCGCCCGCGCGGCCCGCCCCGGCGCTGGCCGCCCCCGCCAGCCGCGCGGCCTGCCGCGCGGAGGGGGCTCGGGCCGTCACCGGCCCGCGCCAGCGAGCACCGGGCTTCGGACCCGTCTCCCTACCTTCCATCCCCCGCGCCGCGGTGGCGCAGCCTTCGGACCGCCTCATCCCGACGCATAGCGCTGTGTGCCGGCAGCGCAAGGGTTCGCTACGCCGCGCCCTGCGCCCGTTCGGTGCTCGGCTTCGCCTGCGCGCCGCATGCGGCCTGGTTCGCGCCCCTGCGTTGCCTGCCCGCCGGCGCTCTCATGCGTCGAGGCGGCTCCGTAAGGCAGCGATTTTTCCACCACAGCAAGGAGGATCCATGAACGCAGTGATCACCGAAATCCCGGCACTCGCCCACGACGCGGGCGTTCCCCCCGCACCCCCCGAGGCCCACCAACAGGCAGGCGACGAACGGCTCATCCCCTTGAAGCGTCTGGTCGCGTCCCCTTTCAACGTGCGACGCCGCAAGCGGACCGGTATTACTGCCCTGGCGAACAATATCGCCGCTGTGGGCCTACTGCAAAACCTCGTCGTGCATCCGATGAAGGTCGGAGCAAAGCGCGCCCAGACCTTCGGCGTGGCCGCAGGCGAGACGCGTCGTCTGGCGCTGCTGGAACTGGTCGAGCGCGGCCTCACCGCGCCCGATGCCGAGGTCCGCTGCCTCGTCGTGTCCGCCGAGGCGGCGGTGCTGATCAGCACCAGCGAAAACGAGATGCGTGAGCCGATGCACCCGGCCGACCAGTGCGAGGCGTATCGTGTCCTGGTCGACGCCGGCCGCACCATCGCGGAAATCGCGCTGATCTACGGCACCAGCGAAACCCTCGTGCGCCAGCGCCTCAAGCTGGCTCGCGTGTCCCCGAAGCTGGTGGACATGTTCCGCGAGGACCGGATCCGGCTCGACCAGATGCAGGCACTCGCGCTGTCGGACAGCCACGCCGAGCAGGAGCGCGTCTGGTTCGAGGCGCAGCCCTACGATCGTGACGCGCACACGATCCGCCGCAAGCTCGTCGCGGGCGAACGGGACTTCCGCAGCAACCGCGTCGCGCGGTTCGTCGGCATGGACGCCTACGAGGCGGCCGGCGGGTTCGTGCGCCGCGACCTGTTCTCGCACGAGGGGGCCGCTTGGTACACTGATCAAGCCCTGATGGAGCGCGTCGCCGCCGAGCAGCTTACGGACATCGCCGCGAAGGTCCAGGCGGACGGCTGGGATTGGGTCGAGGTGATTCCCGTGCTCGACTACACCGCGCAAGCCTCGTTTCTGCGTGTCGTGCCGACCGTAGTCGAGCCGTCGGCCGAGCAGCGCCAGGAAATGGACGCGATCCAGGCGCGCCTTGACGCGATCGAGGCGGAGCAGCAGGCCGACGACACCGACGACGAGACGTATGAACGCCTGGAGGAAGAAGCGACGGCCCTGGGCGTCCGCCATGCCGCGATCGAAGATTCGCTCGCTGTGTACACCCCGCTTCAAATGGCCGGCGCTGGCGCGATCGTCACCATCGATCACGACGGCACGCTCGAAATCCTTCGCGGCTGGACCCGCCGAGGTGACGCCGCCGCGCGCGGCGAGGGTGAATCGACCGATGGCGACGGTACGGACGACGGCAGCGCGCCGCAACGTCCGCACACGGGTTCCGGCGCGCCGGCTTCGCCGGACGCACCCGACGCCAAGGGGCCGCATTCCCGCGCCCTCACCCTGCGCCTCAACGCTCGGCGCACCGCCTCGGCCGGCATGGCCCTGGCCCGCAATCCGCACGTCGCGCTCGCGGCGCTCGTCCACCGGTTCCTCATCACGGATTACGCGCCCGGTTCCGGCGGTAGCGCCATCGATATTCAGTTGCACAACCATACGGGCGAGATCGAGCGCAATGCGCCCGAGCTGGCCGACGACTTGACCTATCGCGTTGCCAACGAGCAGCGCGCCGCATGGGCCGGCACCGTGCCGCACGATACCGACGCGTTGCTCGCGTGGTGCGTTGATCAGACCGACGAGCGGCTGCTACTGATCCTCGCACAATACGTCGGGGCTAGCGTCGATAGCATCACCGGCGACGAGGACGCGCACTGCGTCAATGCGCTGACTTCGGCCCTGAACCTGGATCTCGCCGACGACTGGAAGGCGACCCGCGCCAGCTACTTCGACCATGTGCCGAAGGCGCGCATCGCCGAGGTGGTGACCGCCGCCGTCTCCCCGGCCGAAGGCATGCGCTTGCTGAAGCTGAAGAAGGCGGAAGCCGCCGCCGAAGCCGAACGCCTCGTGAGTGCTACCCGCTGGCTCCCCGAGCATTTCGCCCTCGCGGAAACGCGTCCGAAGACCCTCTGGCGACTCGCTGGCGCCTCGCCCGAGCGGGATGACGACGGCGACCAGGACCAGGATCGGGACCGGGACCAGGGCGGCGCCCGCTCCGAGGTGACCGACGAGCATCCGCATGCCGACCAGGACACGGCTTACGACGGCGCCGCCGTGGCTGAAGGCGAAGGCATGCCGCCGCGCGACTGATCCGTCCACCTCCGCCGGCGGCGCTCGGCCCGCCGGCGGAATCCCCCCGGCTCGCCCTTGCGGGCCTTGCGGTCCATCGATTCCCGTATGTTCTCCCCTTTCTCCCCGTTGTTCTCCTGCAAACGCTCACCGTTCCAGCCGTGGCATGGCGTGGCCTTGCGCCTTGGCGTGTCCTTTGCCTCGCAGGCCTGGACGTCTCCCTGCGCTTCGCTCCGGGCCGGGCTCTCGCGCTTCGCGTCGAGCCTCGCTGCGCGAGTCTCGCCCCTGGCGGGCTTCTATCCCTGACGCCTCCGCGCCGTCCCGGCGCTGCGCGCTTCGCTTGCTCGTGGGATACGCGCCCGCTGCGCGCGGGCGAACTGCTGGTCTAGCTGCCGGCTATGCCGGCCGAGGGCGCGCGGGGCAGATGCGCCCCGCGCGGTGTGGGTGCTTCGGCCGGGGAAAGCGTGTGGTGGCGCTCCATCCTTTTGCGCCGGGTTAAGCGCGTGGATCTGCCATCGGGAGCCGCCCCTTTTCGACGCATAGCGCACGCCGGCACGGGCACAAGGGTAAAGGCTGCGCTCCGCTTCGCCCACGTCCTCGCCCGTTCGGTGCTCGGCTTCGCCTGCGCTCCGCATGCGGCCTGCGGGCGCGCCCTTGCGCCCGTGCCGGCGCGCGCTAAACCCGCGTCGAGGCGGCTCCCAATGGCAGATCCACAACCCGACACAAAAGGACGAAACCGTGAGCGCAACCACCCCCGACCGAATCACCCACACACGCGCGGGCGTTCCCCCCGCACCCCCCGAGGCTCACCGCCTGGCAGGCATCCGTCAACCGGCGAATCGGCTGCGCGCGACGGCCGCCCACTGGCTCGGCTGCGCGGCCGATGCACCGATTCGCGTGCTGTATCGCAAGACACGTGAAGACGACGACGCCCGCGCCGTTCGCGTGGAGGCCGTCATCGATGGCGCCGCCAAGCGCATCACCCTCTTTCGTCAACCGTCCGGCGCATGGGCGCCGGTCTGGCTCTAACAGGAGAACATGCAATGTCCAACCACGCAGATGACATCGAAATCGCGGGCGTTACACCCGGGTTTTGCGCCACGCTGAGCCTGAACGGCTCGGCTATTTCCATGGTCGCGGTATGGCACGACGACGACGATCACGACCTCGCTTTCATGCTGCCGCGCGATACCACTGTCGACCAGATTAACCAAGCGATCGGGATTTACGAACGAGCCTATCGCCAAGGTGAGGTGTATGGCGAGGCCAAGGCGAAACGCGCGTTCCGCGAAGCGATCGGCCTCGGGCACCTGTAACCCATCCGCGCCGGGCCGCGACCCGGCGCATGTTCGAACACCACCCGGCGATGCCGGGCGAAACCGGAGGCATGATGGCAACGACGGAAATTTGTCGAAGCAGCTACGACGTCGCGCTCGATGCACGCGTCCAGTTGGCGGAATCCCGCCTCGCGCTTGTCGCGGGCGATGATGACCGCGCTCTTTGCATGCGCCGAGATGCGCGCATGCAGGCATTCAGAAGCGGCCGGCTCGCGCGGCTGGAGCACAATTCGATGTCGTTCCAACTGGCGGATGAGCCGGAACTGGCGAGCCAGTGGCAGGACGGATTCGATTTCGTTGGCGCGGGCCTTCAGGTCTGGTCAGAGTGGCGTCCGACCAACCGAGGCTATTCCGAGGTGCATTTGAGTGTCGTGCGGACCGAAGCGGGCTATTTTTCCTCGCTCTACGTGACATATTGGCATGGCGAGCCCTCGATGCGTTCGCAGCACGCGCGGCCGACGCCGGCCGAGGCGATCGCCGACGCAGAGGCGATGCTGCGCGATTGGTATTTGGTCGAAGCCTAACCGACACGCCGACAATTGGCGCACACCGAGGAGCGACGCAGATGGAAGCAAGTTCAATCACTATCGAGCAGGTCGAGGCCGCGATCAACGCGTGGCGCGCACGTCGTCCGAGCACCGACGGCGACGCGAGACTGTGCCGCGAGGCGCGGATCCTGGCCGAGCCCTATGCATGGATGATCATGAATCGACAGGCCCAGATCGCCCTGGCGGCCCTGACGGACGAGCAACGCGCCGCGCTTGACGGGCGGTCTGCCTGAACCGGATGGCGGGCGGCCGAATCGGCGGCCCGCCGGATTGTCGAGCGCGCGGGAATTGTCCAGTTCGCGCCCTGCGCGAACGAATCGGGGCAATCTGGTGTCACGCAAAGGCCCGTGACACCAGATTGCCCCTACGCCAGAACCATCTGGCCTCGCTATGCCTCGGATGCTGGCCCGCCGGCCGGTGCCGCTGGCGCCGGCGGATTGTCCGGCACGGACGCCGCAACGCCCAGCGCGCGGCGGATCCCGGCCAAGCCCGCTTTCCATTTTTCGGCCGGCACCACGTTGAGCTTTTCCGCCTTCAGAAGCTCGGCGATCGCGCGCTCGTTGCGCTCCACCTCCTGGCGCTCCTTCGTGCGTTTCTGCTCCTGAAGCCGCTTCAGCCTCGCCGCCGCTCTCTCGATTTCCTCGTCCAACGACTTCGGCGCACGCGCCGTCTTTCCTGCATCTGCCGTCATGGCGTCTGTCACTCCATCTTGCCCCTCCCCCTTGCCGCGCAGTGTAGCGGAATTCGCCTGCGCAGCGTGAGGCACGACTCGGGCGGTGCGCTCGCCACTGTCTCGACCGCTGGCCTTACGCCGCCGTCGCCGCACGGCCCGTCGCTATCGCCAGCGCTCGAAGGCCGCCACCGATTTTCCCGCGCCCTCGCCGCGCGGGCCGCCGCCCGCGAACCGTCGCGATCGCCGCCCCGCGCGGAACACCCAGCCAGGGCGCAATGCGCGCATTGCGCCGCTCGAGCGCGGCGACCGCCACCGTCGCGGCCGCCGACCGGGTCACCGCCAGCGCCCGAACGCTGCCGCCGGTTTTTCCCAAGCGGTCGCCGCGCGGGCCGCCGCCCGCGAGCCTTCTCGACCGCCGCCCCGCGCGGAACATCCAGCCAGAGCGCAATGCGCGCATTGCGCCGCTCGAGCGCGGCGGCCGCCACCGTCGCGGCCGCCGACCAGGCCACCGCCAGCGCCCGAATGCCGCCGCTGGTTTTCCTACGCCGTCGCCGCGCGGGCCGTCGCCCGCGAGCCGTCGCGACCGCCGCCCCGCGCGGAACATCCAGCCAGGGCGCAATGCACGCATTGCGCAACTCGAGCACGGCGACCGCCACCGTCGCGGCCGCCGACCGGGTCACCGCCAGCGCTCGGACACCGCCTCCGGTTCGCCCACGCCGTCGCCGCGCGGGCCGTTGGCCGCGAACCGTCGCGACCCTCGCCCCGCGCGGAACGCCCATCCAGAGCGCAATGCACGCATTGCGTAGCTCGGCCTCGGCCGCCGCCACCGTCGCTGCGCCCGCCTTGGCCACCGCCGGCGCTCGAACACCACCACCGATTTTCCCGCGCAGTCGCCGCGATGGGCCGGCCCGCTACTTCGGGCGCGCGCCGGCCCATCGCGGAACACCCAGCCACGTGCGCCGCTCGCGCTGCGCACGATCACCGATGGCGGCCGCCACCGTCGCGGCCCCCAACCCCGGCACCGCTCCGCCTCCCACAGCGTTCTCGATCCTCCCTGCGCCCTCGCACCGTCGCGCCGTCTACCGAATCCGCGCACCGGGGCAGGTTTCCCACATATCCACCGGTCCCCGCGCTTCATCCGTTTTCCACAACCAACACCGTTGTGGAAAACGGCGCGCGGCCGACGCTCTTGCGATGTAGATCCATCGCGGCGTCGGTCCGGACCCGTGGATATGTGGAAAACCTGCGTGGCATAACCACCGCCCGCGCTCCGAATTTTCAACCTGACATGCACTGCCTGCGTTCTACCACCTCGCTTCCCATTTGCCGCACAGAGGACGGATCGACGTGTGCCTTCATTTTCTGCTTTTTCTCCCTGCGCTTCCGACTGTGCGATGCTCGCAAAACGTCCCTGTGCTTCAACCAGGCAAACGCCTCAGCTGCGACGAAATCTCACTTCGGCTGGCTGCGATGATGATCGCAACGCCTGCTGAAAAAACGGTTCCGTCCGGACGTGGCCGGTCTGCACCATCCAGATACCGTCCGTCCAGGGGGCGACCCGTGGGGCAAGCCCCACCCCCCGGCCAGACGGTCACACACCACGCAACTGCGTTGCGGGTGCGTAGAGCCTTGCTGCGCAAGGTTCTACGCTGGCAGACACCGAAACGTTATCGCGCCGACACCGAACAAAGTATCAAATCGTCGAAACCCTTATCGCGTAAGGCCGGAATGTGGCAGACAAACAGCGCATGCGCAGCACCTGGGTGAAAAAAACGACGCCGCGAGGACGAAAAATGGGCATCGAAATTTAGCTTTGGATTCCATAATGTCTGACACCGAACCGATGCTTTCCGAGCAAGTCTTTGATTCAGCGAAAAGAAATAAACCAAGCCCGCGCGCAGCCAGAAATTGAAGACGTCGGACACCGAAATGTTTGGCGATCCGCTATAATGACGTAACTATTTGATTAGCTGGCCTCATTCGAAGGCCAGTCGGGGAAAAATGGGGTGATGTGTCTGTTGAGGCGCATATGCCACGTTCCAGTCATGCCGGCAAAGGCAAATCCGACCGTATTACTCTCCGCTTCGACAAGCCCACCAACGAGTTCTATCGCAGAAAAGCCAACGAGGCTGGCGTCTCGGTGTCCGAGTATTGTCGACAAGTTCTCGCACAGGGCGTCATGAACGACAACGTCGTTCAGCTCGAAAAGCGGCTCACGGCGCTGCTCGCCCTTTTCCCGGATCCCGCAAAAATTAACGGCAACCACGCAAGTGGCACGCCAAACGGTTCGGGGCTAATGCTGCCGGCCGAGTTGGTCCGAGCGACGTTCTTCAGCCGAGAAGTGCTCAAGGCTATCGCCGCCAAGCAGAACCAGCAGATCTTCTACGACGCTCAGGATGCCGCCGAGGCGGAAACCAAAAAATTGCTGGGGGCCGCCCATGACTGATCCACGCGCGCCGAGCAGTCTCGCAACTTTTTCGCGCGGCACGATCCTGTGGTGGCAGCAGGCCAAGCTCTTGACCAGCGCCATCGTCGCCGTGCTGGTGTCCGCGATGGTCGTGGGCGTGCTCGCCGGCGGCGCCTACCTCTATCTGATCTCGTCCGCGCAGATTCGCTATCTCGCCATCAAACACGTCGAGGCAGAATTTCTCACCGTCGTGCCCATGGCCAACCCGGATGTCTCGATCCATTTTGGTGACGACGTCACCAATCTCCCGCCGGACGCAGCGCTGTCTTTTACCGAGGAGGCCGCCGACGAGTTTTTCATCTACGTCCGAAACGCTGCGCTCTATGCCGTGCTCACCACCATCGGCGTTTTTATCTTCGCTGTCATCTTCTGGATGGAGTATGGCCGAGGCAGGCTCACCGACAAGCAGATCCGCGGCGCGCGGCTCGTCAAGGCCAAAGAGCTGACCAAGGAGCTGCAAGCGCAGGACGACGCCAGCCCGTACCGCATCGCCGGCGTGCCTATGCGAAAGACCGCTGAGAACCTCAACTTGCTCATCGCGGGCGCCCAAGGCACGGGCAAGTCCCAGCAGTTCTTTGCGTTGATCGACCAGGTCCGCGCTCGGGGAAGACGCGCCATTGTGTACGACACCTCCGGCGAGTTCACCGCCACCTACTTTCGCGAGGGCAAGGACGTCATCCTCAACCCATTCGACGCGCGCAGTCCCAATTGGAACGTCTGGCGTGAGATCCAGGAGGACTACCACAACGACGGTATCGCGGAGGGCATGATCCCCATCCCGCCCAACGTCCCGGACCCCTTCTTTGCCATGGCGGGGCGCATGGTCTTGAAGGACACCATCCGTGCCCTGGGCGAGTCCGGAAAGCGCACCAACGCGGCGCTTTACAGGGCCATCGCCCACAGCAACTTGGAGGAACTGCATGCCGTTTTGATCAAGCAGGCCGCCGCCACCTACGTGGACCCGATCACTGAGCGCACCGGTATGAGCCTCAAGATGACCGTGCAGAACCAGCTCGACTGCTTCCGGTATCTGCATGACGAAGGTGAGTCGTTTTCGATTCGCGAATGGGTTCAAAACGAGGATCCGAAAGACGATTCCTGGCTGTTTATATCCTGTAACGAGGAGCAAAAACTCGCGATCTTGCCGCTGATCAGTCTCTGGTGCGATATCGCCATTCGGTCGCTTCTCACGCTTGAGCCTACCCATAGCGAGCGCCTGTGGTACTTCTACGACGAGCTGCCGACGCTGCAGAAGCTCGAAATCATGAAGCTCGCGGTCACGAATATTCGAAAGTTTGGCGGCTGCTTCGTCATCGGCCTTCAGGACTTCTCGCAGCTCTTCCAGATTTACGGCGAACACCTGGCCAGGACCATCATCTCCGGATGTCAGACCAAGCTCCTGCTGCGCGTCACCGATGGCGACGCCGCAAAGGCGCTGGCCAACGCGATCGGTCAAGCTGATCTTGACGAAAAAGAGGAAAGCGTCAATCTCGGCATCGACGAGCGCCGCGACGGCATGAGCGTTTTCGCGCGGCGCAACCTCCGTGACCTGGTGCTCTCTTCCGAAATTCTGCGCTTGCCCGACATGCAAGGCTATGTGGTGACGCCTGGCCCTTATCCGATTGCCCGGGTCAAGTATCGCTACGTGCCGCATGCAAAAATCGCCAAATCGTACATTCCTCGCAAATCGTTCGGTTTAGTGCTTCCCCCGGGGGACAGCGCCGCCGCGGCCCCCGTGACTGGTGCCACGCCCGCGTCTGCGTTGACGGCGCCGGCCACCGCATCCGCGCAGCAGGCCTCACTGCCCGCGGCCGCGGCCGCCACGCAGGCCAAGTCGACGCCGCCGACCCAGCCCACCGCGCCGGTTCAAGCACCAGCATCGTCCGCGCCCCAGGGCGCGCCCAAGCCTGCACCTGCCGGCACGCCCCCGACACCTTTGCCGACGCCGGCTGAAGCGGCTACGAGCTCGCCCTCCGACGCCCGACCGGGCTCGGATGGCTCGAACCTCATCGTTCTCCCGTCGGGGGTGGTGGTCGACGCGGATACCGGTGAGGTTCAGGGCAAGGCCTCGCCTCGCGATAGCCAATCCGACCGGGGTCAGTCTGGCTCGCTTGGCTTCGATGACCTGTTGAGGTAACCCGCCATGATGAGCATGCACAACGTCGGCAGTGTCGGGGGCGCCCTCCACTATTTCTCTAAGGACAATTACTACACGACCGAAGAGGGGCTCGAGCATTCTGGCTGGTTCGGCAAGGGGGCGGCCGCCCTCGGTTTGAACGGCCAGGTAGAGCGTGACGCATTCTTCAAGCTGCTGTCCGGCCAGGTGAACGGCCAACAGCTCGGGCGGGTGGTGCTGGACGAAAACGGCGAGCCCGAGGTCATGCACCGGCCCGGGATCGATTTGACGTTTTCCGCACCCAAGAGCGTGAGCATCGCGGCCGAGGTGTTCGAGGATCGCGAGGTCCGGCTGGCCCACGAGGAAGCCGTCAACGACGCGCTGGAGTATGTCGAGGAGTTTGCCGCCCAGGCCCGCAAAACCGTCGACGGCGAGACCTTGGCCGAGCCGACCGGTAACCTGGTTGTCGCCCTCTTCCGTCACAACACGAGCCGGGATCTTGACCCGGATACCCATACGCATGCCCTGGTCATGAATGCCACCCAGCGCGCCGATGGCGAGTGGCGATCCCTCACCAACGACGAGCTCTATGTGCAGCAGAAGGTAATCGGCGCGATCTACACCTCGTCGCTCGCCCGCGGTCTGCAGAAGCGCGGCTATGCGATCACGGCGCCGGATGCGAATGGGAATTTCGAGCTGGTCGGCGTCACCCGGGAGCAGATCGAGCACTTCAGCCAGCGCTCTGCCGCGCGCGATCGCTGGCTGCGAGCGAATGGGATCGACCCCGCTACCGCGACACCGGCCGAGAAGGAGCGTGCCGTGCTGGCGACCCGCGAGCGCAAGGTCGACGTCGACCATGCGACCCTGTCCGAGAAGTGGCGCGATCGCGCCCAATCGGTCGGGCTGGACTACGGCAGCATCGAGGCGAAGGCGCGGGAGGCACGCGAAGCTGGGACTGACGCGCGCGTGGTGCAGCTGTCCGGCGTTGACGCCTTGCGCTTTGCGGCCGCGCACCTCGGCGAGCGCGAGATCGTGTTGAACAAGCACGACGTGGTCCAGACGGCGCTCGAGCACGCCGTCGGCCGCACCGGTCCAAAGCAGATCCTCGGCGCCTACGACAAGCTGGTCGAACAGGGAAAGATCGTGAAGCTTCCCGATGGCAACATTACGACCCAGAAGATGCTCAACACCGAGCAGTGGACGATCGAGACCGCCCTTGCACAACGGGGAACCACCCCGGCGATCGCGCCGGCCGAGTTGGTCAAGGCTCGGATCGACCAGGCCGTGGAGGCGGCTCGATTGGAGCGCAACGATCCGACCTTCGACTACACGAGCGGCCAGCGGGGAGCGATCGCGCATGCGCTGACCAGCGAAGACCGCATTGTTGCTGTCCAGGGTCTCGCCGGCGTCGGCAAAACCACCATGGTCAAGGGCACCGTCCAGATCGCGCACGAGCGGGGATATCTCGTTCGCGGCATGGCGGCTACCGGCCAGGCCGCCAAGCAGCTCGAGAACGATTCTGGGGTCAAGGCCGACACGGTCACCATGTTCGAGATCCACGAGCAGCGCCGGCAAGACGACCTCAAGCTGTTGCGGGAGTACGTGCCAGACCTCAAGCGCGAGCCCGAGCTCTGGCTCGTCGACGAATCCTCGTTCCTCGCGCAGCGGCAAATGGCGCGCCTCTTGAAGATGGCCGAGCGAGCGGATGCCAAGGTCATTGTGCTTGGCGACCGGCTGCAGCTGCAGGCCATCGAAGCCGGCAAGCCGTTCGAACTGCTCCAGGACGAAGGTGTGGCGACCGCCCAGATGACGCAGATCCAACGCCAGAAGAATCCCGAGCTGCAGCAGGCAGTGGCGATCACGGTCGGTACGGCCGACCTGGCGCCGGGTGAGTCTCTCACCGACCTGAACCTGTCGCGCAATGACCGGGCATTCGAGTACCTCCAGCGGGCCGGCCGGGTGACCGTGGAGGAGAATCCGTCCGACCTGATCGACATCATCGCGCGGGAGTATGTCGAGCGAGGAGACAAGCGCGATCAGACGATCATCATCACGCCGTTCAATGATGACCGGGTCAAGATCAACGATGCCATCCGGGACCGGCTGCGCGACCGGGGCGAGATCGGCTCGGAAGAATCGACCGAGACCATCCTGACCTCATACGGCGACATGACGCGGGCGATGCAGAAGGAGGCGCAGTATTACGAGCCGGCCATGGTGGTGCGTTTCGGGCGCAACTACCAGAAGATCCTCGCCGCGCGCGGCGAATACATGTCGGTCGTGGAGACGCGGGCCGACGAAGGGATCGTCGTCTTGCGCAAGGCGGACGGATCGCTCATGGAATGGGAGCCCAAGAAGTACAACAAGGTCGAGGTGTATCAAACGGAGACGCGCCGGCTTGCCGCACGCGATGTCATCCGCTTTACGCGCGGAGACGAGCTCGTGAAGAACGGTCACGAGGCGACGGTGGTCTCCCTCGATAAGAACCAGGCGATCGTTCGGTTGGCTGACGGCAAGGAGATTCCGTGGGATTTCGACGCGCAACGTCATTGGGATCACGCCTACGCCGCGACCGTCCACGCGGGCCAGGGCGCGACGCGTGAGCAAGCCATGCTCCACATCCCTGCGCATAAGCTCGAGCGGGATGCGGAGGACGAACGCCGCCAATCCGATATCGCCATGACCGTGCGGCGGATCTTCGGCGATCGCAGCTTCTACGTCGGACTCACGCGCGCCGTCGATGACCTGCAGGTTTTTACCACCGACGACGCCAAGGCCCGCGCGGCCGTGACCCGGCACCAGGACAAGACCAGCGCGGTCGAGACGCTCCGCGAGCACGAGCTCGCCGAGCAGACGAACAGCCAACCTCAGCGCCAGCGTCGCCAGCAGGCCGTCCAGCAGATGCAGATCGAGCCGGATTGACAGTGCCGCCGGGCTAGGCTCGCGACGGCCCGGGGAGCGGGCGACTAGACGAGGCTGGACAATAGACGGCACCCGCATGTCGCGTGATGCCCATGCCGCGCGATCGGCACGCCCGCATCCGTGAAA
Organism: Burkholderia sp. AU45388; assembly: GCF_030481585.1. Taxonomy (NCBI): domain Bacteria; kingdom Pseudomonadati; phylum Pseudomonadota; class Betaproteobacteria; order Burkholderiales; family Burkholderiaceae; genus Burkholderia; species Burkholderia sp. AU45388. The sequence continues at coordinate 87,919 of NZ_JAUJPV010000015.1, forward strand.
GACGTGTCGCCCTCCTCGATCACATTGGGCGACACGTCCGGGTGCTGCGGACAGGAAACGCGGTCTCCCTTGCGGGCGACGTACCGGCCGTCGAATTGCATCGTTTGCGACCCGGTTTCCACCTTGCCGCCGTGGTCGGTGTCGTCGCCGACCCGAATCAAATTGATCATCTTTGCTCCGTGCTATGGACATGCGTTAACTGTCCCGCACTCAATCCAGCGCTCTATACTCTTCCCGTCTTTCGCGGTATATCTAACCATCCAGAACTTGAGATCGTCAGAAATTTTTAATAATTCAACAGTGTCCCCTTTTATTATGTAGGATTTTGATTTGTCTTTGCTGGCTGGCTCTGCGTATAGATACGCTCGACTTGCGGTCACCTGCTTAAGCCCGGAAGCTTTGCTATCCCTGGTCAGGTAAACATCGAAAGGGCCGTAAAAAAAGTCACCGTCAGGATTTTTTGTAACCTTCCAGTGCAACTCTCCCTTATTTATCGAAATGTCCGAGGTTCCATTTTTTGCGCCAAAGAACGAGAAGAAGTTGATCGTGGCGCGCAAACCGTCGGGCGATACCGTCCCATTCAAATTGTTGCTTCCTTCGGGGTCGCAATCAATTCTTCGCCCTTCCTCGGTAATAAAGCAATAATTTCCTACAATCTGATTGCCAGAAGATTTGTGTAATTTGATGACAAAGGTGGAGTATGGCTTCGTGCCTTGGTGTTGCGTAGACACATACCGCCATTCGCCAATAAGTGGACTCGCCTCATTTTGAGGCGCTTGCGCAATCGCTGCCTCCGATCCAATAAGAAGGCACAATCCAATAAAAGTGCGTATCAATCTATTCATAGTTTCACCTGAAGGCAATCGTCAACACGACCAAGCCAACCCTTCAAAAAAACGACTTGGCTAGAGTCATTGTCGACCAGCATCTTGTAGTATTTTCGGCGAATTTCCGCGATATCTTGGAGCAACTGATCCTGATCTTGAACCGCGTTTATTGCTTTGATTGTGTCGGGGCCAAGGCCGCCATCTTCACCTACACCGGCTCCGTATTTTGAATTCAGCATTTTCTGAATTTGCGTTACGGCGCCGCCAGATGTAATCGTCCAGTCATATGTCATAAGAGCAATGCGGTCGTCATGGAATTGGCAAAATCCTTTGGGTTCCCAAAATCTCTTCAAATAAATTACTTCCGCTTGACTCTCGGTAAGCGCTTTCAGATTTTCGATAGTCGGCTCGACCCCGAGGTCTTCCTTGGCGTATTTCTGCCACGTCGGCCAAGCTATCCCTCTATTTGTGAGTCCGCCTTTGTCGTTTTTGTGATCCACGATTCCGCCCTCGTGATTCAGAATAATTTTAGATATCTTCTTGAAACGAGCGGCGCAATCGCCACAACCCTCTTCGCTTTTTTGGGCGAAGTTACCTACTATACCAATTGGATGGAAATGCCAGGGGCTCGGTTGCTTCGGGAAACCCTCTACGCTCGCCACCTGCTCCCACCACTGGAGCTTGCCGATCCGCTCGATCTCCGTCTTCCACAGCCAAAGCAACTTCTTCATCAGCGGTGACAGCGCCTCCCATTTGCTGAGGCCACCGCCCCATTCGCTTTCGCACCGAACCACCAGATGCGATAGCGCCTCAGCCATCCACGGCGTCTCCTGCGCGTGCTTCAGCTCGAGCGCGGTGACCTTCCCATCGTGGTCCGTATCGATCGCCTTCTCGAGGTTCGTGATCAGCGGGCCGGCATTGACGGTCGCCGCGCTCGCCTCGAACTCCGTCTTGCTTTCGTCGGCCAGGTACTGCTCGGTGACATGGATGTAACGCTTGAGCATATCGATCGGCATGATGCTGCTGTTGTCGATCAATTCGAAGCCCGGCCAGTCCCACGGTCCGCACATCCGCACGAGCGGATGATCTTGCTCACAGACCCATCCTTGCCGCGCGCTGCCATCCTTCGCGCCGATCGTCACGAGGAACCACGCGCGGCCCTTGTCGTCCTTCACCGTGCTGTCCGCGCCAGCCTTATCCAGGTCGACGCGGCGGAACACATCGCGGAAGTCGGCACCAGGGCCTTTCGCGTTGGAGAAGCTGAGCGGAAAATCCTTCCAGCCCGGAACGATCGCCGACGTTGTCGTGTTGGCCAGCGATCCGTCGACCCATACCGGGGCACCCGAATTCGTGTACGTGGGTTTCGCATGGCGACCGCCATGGACCGGCGCGGCCGTCTTCGGCTGGACCTTGACCCATTTGCCTTTGGCATTAGTGTCAACGGGGACAAGCTTCACGCCCGGCTGCAGCTTCTGATCCGGCTCGGCCAGCTCGGTGACTAGGCGCGCCCCCGGAGAGATCTCCAAGAATGTCTTCGCGGCCGGTAACTCCTTCGCACGTGCTCGACTTTTCCGAATGAACGCCTCGAGTTCGGGCCCGGCGAACACCTCCAGGTGAAGAAGAGGCCGGGTTGGTTTCGCCGGCAGCAGCTTGGCCTCGGTGTAGCGCAGGTAGTGGCCCAGTTGGCCGATGACGTCGCCTGCCTTGACGGGATACGGCTGCTTCAACACGACGACCGAATCCAGCGGCTGCGGGTTCACGACCGCGTCCAACTCCTTGGCATAGACGTAGCCATATGGCGCATGTGGAGAAGGGGTGCCGCCCACCACAGCCGCCGTCGGCGTGCCCGACTTGATGGCCTTGATCTTCGCCCAGCCGGGCTTCGCTTTGGCGGCCTCGTCGGTGTCCGATACCGTCAATTCGGAACCTTTCGGTAGAATCCCAATGATTTTGCCGTTTGGAGATTCGCGAATCCGGATACCTTTGATCGGTGGCGGCAGGTTCGCCGTGTCGTCGTCGGGGGTATCGGGTTCAGGGACTGTCTTGAAGTCGCTCTGGATGAATTCGCCGGTCAAATCACGCGGCGGTGCGGCGGGGACTTTCGGCTTGGGAACATCCTGCGAGTCGTTCGCCTTGTCGCCGACCCGATAGAACCGCTCTCCCTCCCAATACGGCATGGGCGCCATATTCAACTTTGCAGCGTCGACTTGCGCAACTTTGGCCTGGGCCGCTGCGGACTGGTAGGTGTTCCAGTCCATCAGGTGCATGTAAAGGCTGAAGAAAGTCAGCGTCTCACCTGGCCGGGGCTGACTGGAAGCCGGCGCAGCAGCGGGCGCCGAAGCCGCAGGTGCCGAATCGGCAGATGCCTTACTGGCGGCCGCTGGCGCGGCAGAGGCAGGCGCCGCGGCCGGCTGGCCACCGGCCTGTTTGCTTGCGTCGGATTTCGGCGGGGGTGGCGGAGGGAGCTGCAGCTTGTGCCGCACCAACACGAAGCCCGTGGAATACAGGGCATGGCGGCCATCCTGGTAGTCCTGCTCCGGGTATTTGCTGTCCAGCCTGTAGGCCACCACCTCGCCGTCGGCGATCGCGCGAATTCCCTCGTCTTGTTTGAGGTGCTTGGCAGTGTTCTGGTCGAAATGGATGCCGCCGTGCCACATGCCATTCGCGCCCAGGGGATAGAAGCCGTCCTCGGCAGCGGCCAATGCCTTCATATAGGTCATGGGGTCGCTCCCGTCGTTCTTGTCGGCGGGCGTGAAGGGAAAGGCCCAGGCGAGCGGCTTGTACGGCTCGGGCGCGGGCGCGCTCGATGTGGAAGGCGATGTCGCCGGCTTCGCAGGCGCCGTATGGGGCCCGGATGAATGGTGTTGGCTCATGGTGATCGGAATCTCTCGTTCATTTCTTATCGTGAGGCGCGGCGCAATACACTCAGCCCGAGAACGGCGTGCCACGCCCGCCGTCGCCGGCGATCGGCGTCGCCTGCAACTTGTCGCGGATCGTCCCGCTCGCCCCGCCAGGCTTGTCCCACGTGGCGCATTTTTCCAGGATCTGGCCCGTCGTCACGTTCTCGATGACGCCGCCCTTGATGCTGATGTACGAGCCGCCGGCACCAATCCATACCTCGTTCGCAGCGGTCAGCACCAGTCGACCGTTTGCGCTCTCGATCTTCACGTCCTCCAGGCCCACGACCGACAGCGGGCCCCCCTGCGCCTGGATATCGACCGGTCCCTTCGCCGCAAAGATCTTGATACCGAGATTTTGCGCGAACACGCTGACCTTATCGAGCACGCTGGCGAGCAGGGATTTTCCCGCCGCGAGATTGATGTTCTCGCCGGCCGCCGCATTGACCTGTTGCGTCGCCGTCAGATGCACTGACTGCTGCGTGGACGTCGCAATGCCCTCGGGGCTCGACAGCAGCATGACCGGCCTCGAAAAACCATTGGCGTTCCCGGTGCCGCCGCCGGCCGTTCGGCCGCCACTCGCTGTCCCCGCAATGGTCTTCTGCGTCCCGTCCGTAAACGACTTCAGCGCTTTCTGCCCGGCTTGCAGGCTCTCGGCGTGATTGGTCTCGCTAGCGCTCGAGGCGGTCTCGAACACCGCTTCGACACGTGCCAGCGATTCCGTCGCGGCCGTCACGTTCAGCGGCTGGTCGCTCGCCGGCTGCGTCGATACATAGAGTCCCTGCTCCGCCCGCACGGCGCCATACGCATTGGACTTCAAGTCGAAGCCGTTACCGAGGAACGCGCCACGGGTGTTGTCCGAATGGTCGACAAGATAACCGAGGTGAAGATGGGAGTTGTAGCTCGTCGTGTAGAGGTGAACCCGGTTTTGACCCGTGGCATCGTCCATGACGAGTTGGTTAAAGCCGTCACCGCCGTACTCCCGGGATCGGAAGCCCGACAGCAAGCCGTGCGTGTTCCACACCGGCATCGTCGATCCACCATGTAACCGCGAGATGATGACCGGCCGGTCGCAGTCGCCATTCACGAATCCCAGCAGCACCTGGTCGTCCTTGCGCAGCGGGAAGTAGCCGCCGCGCTTCGCACCTGCGTCCGGCATGGCAGCACGAATCCAATTCGTCGACTTCATCTTCGGGTCGTTCCGACTGTTCGTCGATCGAACACGGACCCGATTACCCTCGTCCGTCAGAATCTCCTCGTCACTGTCTGTCACGACGATGGCCGTCTGGAGATGCACCTCCGGCTTCTGGTGCTCGAAAGGGCTACGGAAAGGTGTGCGGCGGCGCTGCGCCTCGATTTCAACCTGGATAAAGCCAACACCACCGTCGCCGTGCGTGACGGCGGCGCCAGCACCGGCTGCGCGTGCCTGTTCGACCTCGGTGCGCAGGCTGCGGGGAAACCGCGCCAACGCGTCGATGCCGGGGATATTGTTCTGAATCAGCCAGTCACTAGCGATGATGGACAACTCGCGATCTTCCTGCGGAAGCTTGTCCAGAATGGGGTGACCGGTCAGCTTGAACCAGTAGCCCGGCAGGGCATAGCGCGGGCTGCCGACGGCGAAGTAGCGTTTCGCGCGGGACGCCCATTCTTCCGTGCGGATGCGCGCCTGTTGCTCGCCCATGCCACTATCCGACCAGGCTTGCGAGCCCGTGTAGAGATAGTCCTCTCCCTGCCCGGGCAACTCGTCCAGATCAGCCGCCGGCGTGCTGACCCGCTGATCGGTATTCGGTCGTTTGTAATCGGCCGCGCCGAGCGTGAGGGACTCGCTCTGTACGTCCTGCTGCTCCCCGAGCTGCGTCAGGCCGTCGAACTCTTCGTTCATGCTCGAGTGGCTGAATTTCATATCGCCGGCGGGAAGCGATGGGCCGAAATACAGATCGTCCATGATGACGACTTGGTGCGACTTCCCATCCTTCGCGAAATCGAATCGCGGGAATACGCCGACCTCCTCCATGCTGCGATGGACGAAATTCCAGTCGGTTTCCCACTGGACGCGGTGCGAGTACGAGCGCATCGCGGCGCGCAGCTCGAGCTTGTACTGTCCATTCGCCTGGGGATGCTTGCCGAACACGTCGCCCAGGATCTGTGAGCCGCTCGCTTCTTGCCAGTCGCGTCGATCGCTGCTCAGCTTCAGGAAGGTCAGCCAAGAAGAGAAATGGATTTGGAAATAGGAAACCGAGCCATCGCTGCCGAGACGGCGAGCGCGCTGCACGTAGCCATGGATGGGCAGATAGTTTCCGTCAGTCTGCTGAATCCAGAGCGTGACCGGTTGCATCAGCAGCGTCTTGAATTGAATCGAGTCCCCGCTCGTCGACAAGGCATCGACAACCACCTCGAAATTTCGGCCGAGCCGCGCGCTGATCTTTACGTACAGCGGCACAAGCGCGTCGTTGCCGATCGGCGTGTCGAGTTTGACGAGCCGCTCGTACTGAGTGAAACGGGCGCCGAGCAACTGTTCCAAGGCCTCAATAGCCATGAGGGAACTCCGAGTCTGTTGGACCGGCGACGAGCAATCTCGGAGAACAGCCGGTCAGATATTTTTGATGGTCGCGCCCAGGGGGCGCTGCTGAGTGTGTAAGCCCTTGCGGCTGTTGCTCCTCTCTAAGCAATAGCCCAGCTACTCAACTCGACAAGCGATCATATCAAAAAAAGCTAAAAAGGTAGTTTGTGTTACTGGATGCGAGGCTCTGCTATGGCAAGGTGCCTAACCCATCAAGCGCAGTGGCGGTTCCGTGCCAAACTTTTAGGCTTTCTAGCCGCCGACTTGGATGATATGTGCGGCGCCAGATCAGCAAATTAGAAATGTAATAATTTCTTCCATGCTGTAAGGTGCGCTTACATCAACATCACCTCATTCGAGAGGTTGGATTATATTTTGATGGTGATAAATATTTAGAATAAGTTATTCTAACTCACATCGAGTTTTTCTGTCTTGTTTGTCCTTTTTCAATCGGCGATCATTTCGAGCCCGCTGGAGTCAGGTCGGAGCGGAAGACGATAACCATCGTACCCGTGCTCGCTCGTCTCCGCGTCTTGCAATTTATCCCTATAGTGAAAGAGGACATCTGTGAGAGCCGCGCTTAAAGCCCTTGCCATTTGCATTCTGACCATTTCTGCGGCTCACGCGCAGAGCCTCGCCGGCAAGACGCTGCGCATCGGTAGCGATATCACATCGCCGCCCTACAGCTACTTTAACGACGCGAAGCAGGCCGCCGGGATTGACCCTGACCTGATGAATGCTCTCGCCGCAGCGGGCAACTTCAAAGTCCAGTTCATCGACACGCGTTTCGAAAGCCTGATTCTCGGCATGCAGGCCAACAAATTCGACGTCATCGCCTCGGGCATGTTCGTCACGCCGGTGCGCGCGAAGCAGATCGACTTCATTCCCTACGCGACCGCGGGTCTCGGCTTCATGGTGCTGGCCAACAGCAAGTTCAGCCCGGAATCGGCGGACGCGCTGTGCGGCAGGCGAATCGGCATTATCAAGGGCGCAGCCTACATCTCGACCATCAAGGACGTCTGTACGGCCCAGGGCAAGAGCGTCGACATCCATGAATTCCCGACCTCGGCGGAAGCCTCGCAGGCCGTCGTCTCCGGCAACGTCGAGGCGCAGGCGGACGACGTGGCCGTGCTCAAGATCGCGGTCGACAAGACACATGGCCGGCTGAGGATCAGCACCAAGCAGATTCTCTATCCGGTGGTGCTCGGGCTGGGTGTCTCGAAGCAGCATCCGGAAATCAAGGCCGCGCTCGAGACGGCGCTGGCGAAGATCAAGGCCAACGGCGTCTACGACAAGCTCGTGCAGCGTTACAGCTTTGGCGTGCCGACCGACGCGCAATTCAAGGCTGCTATCGGCGAGCAGTAAGGCCGGTCCGGAGCGAACCGCGCGCGGCAGGATCTCGCCCGGTTCGCCACCGATCGATTGCGCGAGGCCTCGAGCCTGGCGAACACGCGAGCCAGGAGCCCCCCATGACCGATATCGACTGGCACTATGTGCTGGGCCTATTCGGCAATTTCGATTTCTGGCAGGCCGCCGGCACCGTCGTGACCCTCTCGGTCCTGACCTGGTGCATCAGCCTGGTGCTGGGGCTTGCCCTGGCACTCGGCAAGCAGTCGCGGCTGGCGCCGCTGCGCGTGGCCGCGAGCACCTATGTCTGGTTCTTCCGCAGCCTGCCCCTACTGGTCCTGCTGATCTTCGTCTACAACCTTCCGCAATTGCTGCCGGCCGCCTCCGGCTTTCTGTCGGATCCGTTCCATGCCGGCCTGATCGCGCTGGTGGCCAACGAATCGGCCTATATCGCGGAAATCCATCGCGGCGGCCTGCTCGGCGTGCCCAACGGTCAGCATGAAGCTGGCCGCGCGCTCGGCATTGGGTTCCTCGGCCGCCTGCGGCTGATCGTGCTGCCGCAGGCGTTTCGCATCGCGCTGCCGAGCCTGGCGAACGAATTCATCACCATCGTCAAGCTGACTTCCCTGGTCTCGGTAATTTCGCTCAGCGAACTGCTGCTGGTAGGCCAGCGCCTCTATACGCAGAATTTCAAGGTACTCGACACCCTGCTGGTGGTCGCCGCCTTCTACGTGGCGATCGTCACGGTCTTCAGCGGCCTGAGCGCCGCGCTGGAGCGCCGGCTCGACGTCACGCGCCGGCGCCGGCAGGACACGTCGAGGGGAGAACCCGAGGCGCCGCGCCTGGCCCGGCCCGACATGCCGCCGCGCCGGGCGATCACGCCCGATACGCCGGTGCTGGTCTCGATCGATGGCGTCTCGAAGCGGTTCGGCGAGCGGCAAGTACTGCACGACGTCTCGCTGCGGATCAGGCAGGGCGAGGTGGTATCGATCATCGGCCCGTCGGGCTCCGGCAAGACCACCCTGGCTCGCACCATCAACGCGCTGCAGGATATCGACGCGGGAACGATCCGTCTGGACGGCCGGGAATGGATCGGCGTGGACCAGGGCCGGCACCGCCTGGCACCGGACTTCCGCCGGCGCATTCCCGAGATCGGCATGCTGTTCCAGAGCTTCAACCTGTTCCCGCACCTGAGCGTGCTGCAGAACGTGACGCTGGCGCTGCGCTATCACCGCCGCGCGCGCGGCGCCGCGGCGATCGCGCAGGGCATGGCCGCGCTGCGCCGGGTCGGGATGCAGGCTCATGCCGGCAAGCATCCGCACCAGCTTTCCGGCGGCCAGCAGCAACGCGTTGCAATCGCGCGGGCGCTGGCGATGACGCCGCGCGTGATGCTGTTCGACGAACCCACCTCGGCGCTCGATCCCGAACTGGTCAACGAGGTGCTGCGGACCATCGAGGACCTGGCCGAGAGCGGCATGACGATGCTGATCATCACGCACGAGATGCGCTTCGCGCGCAGGATCTCGGACCGGATCGTGTTCATGGAGGATGGCCGGGTGGTCGCCGACGAATCGCCGAAAGCCCTGTACCAGAACGTGAACGCGCGCGTGTCCTCGTTCCTGCAGGAATCCATTCATTAGGTCGGCCGCGTCGCCCATGACGGGCAGCGGCTCGCCGAGCAACAGGCTTCTCCATGCATGCCATCGAACCCGTGATCCACGCCCCCGGCACGCAGCTCGGGGAGCCTTATGGCGCCGCCGCCCGCATCGGCCTGATCGTGCTGTCCACCGATCCGGTCATCGAGCGCGACTTCCACCGCCTGGTGCCCGACGACGGCATCGGCGTGTTCTCGACGCGCATCCACCTGGAAACGCCGAACAGCGACCGGACCTTCCTGGCGCTGGCCGACCGGCTGGAAGCCGCGGCGCGGCTGCTGATTCCGGATTCGCGTTTGGACGCCATCGTGTTCGGCTGCACCTCGGCATCGACGCTGATCGGGCCGCGACAGGTCGAGCAGCGCATCCGGCTCGGCCGGCCGGGGGTGGCGGTCACCAATCCCGCGACGGCCACGGTGGCCGCCCTGCGCGCGTTGAAGGCACGGCGCGTCGCGCTGATCACGCCTTACACGGCGCAGATGACGCGTAACGTCATGCGTTTCCTCGCCGAGGCCGACATCGAGCTGAGCTCGGTACGTATTGCCGACCACGACACCGATCACGCGATCGGCTCGATCCCGGAGCGCTTCTTCGTCGAGGCCGCACAGGCCTCGCAACTCGCCGGCGCCGACGCCATCTTCATTTCCTGCACCGGCACCCGCGCCTTGAACGTAATCGAGGAGATCGAGGCGCAAACCGGCCTGCCGGTCGTCGTCAGCAACCAGGCCGCCTTCTGGCACGCGCTCCGGCTGGCTGGTCGCGAAGTTCCGATTCGCGGTTACGGCCGCCTGCTGAACGGTGTGGACTGATACATGGATACCGTCATCGAGCTGACCCGCGCGCTGATCGCGCAGGATACGAGCGATCCGCCTGGCAACGAAGCACGAGCGGCACGCGTGATTGCCGAGGTGCTCCGCGCCGGTGGTATCGAACCGCACGTCTACGAAGTAGCGCCGGGGCGCACCAACCTGGTCGCGCGGATTCGCGGCGCCGGCCGCCGGCCCTCGCTCGCCTTCTCCGCGCACTTCGACACGATCGGCGTGGACCCCGGACAATGGCGCGTCGATCCCTTCGCTGGCGAGATTCGGGATGGCCGCCTCCATGGCCGTGGCTCGACCGATATGAAGGGCGGCATGGCGGCCATGACCATCGCCGCGCTCGAATTGCAGCGTGATGCGGCGCGGCTCCACGGGGATCTCCTGCTGACCTTCTCCGCCGCCGAAAATTCGAACTGCCTGGGCGCGCGGCGGTTGCTCGCCGACGGCCACTTTGCCGGCGTCGGCGCGCTGCTGATTTCGGAGCCGACCGGCAATCGTGCCTTTGTCACCGAGAAAGGCGCGCTGTGGATCCGCGCCACCGCGCGCGGCGAATACGGGCACAACGCCTTCTCGGAACATCGCGGCGGCGATCGCGGCAATGCCATCGTGCGCCTCGCTCGCTATCTCGACCAGGCCCACGACCTGCGCCTCGCGGCGCCCGCGCATCGACATGTCGGTGCGCCCACCATCAACGTCGGCACGATTCGCGGTGGCCTGTCGACGCCGCTGATCCCGGCCCAGGCCTCGGCCGACATCGACGTGCGGCTGGTGCCGGGACAATCGCCGGAATCGGTGATCGAAGCGTTTCGCGCGATCGCCGGCCCCCACATCGCGATCGAAGTGCTCGATCTCAAGCTGCCTGTCGATACACCGGACGAGCACCCCTTCGTTGTGCAGTGCGTCGAGGCTTGTCGCGCGGAAGGTGTGAGCGACCCCGGCCCAGGCGGGGTAGGCTATTACTCGGACGGTGCCGTAATCGCGCCCCCGCTCAACTTGCCAATGGTCATCATTGGTCCCGGCGAGGTGGGCATAAGCGGCGCGGTTGACGAGTATGTCGACATATCCAAGCTCGAAACGTCGGTGCGCATCTTCGAGCGCGTCGCTCGTGCTTATATCGGTTGATTTTCTGCTGGCATGGGCTGTCCTGATACCCTCTCGAGCAATTTACGATGATCCTCCCACCACTCAACGCGTTGCGCGCTTTCGAAGCTACGGCTCGCCTGCAAAGCCTTTCGCGCGCGGGCGAAGAATTGCACGTTACTCATGTCGCAATAAGCGGGCAGATAAAAAAGTTGGAAGGCTGGTTCGGCCGGCGCTTATTCGAGCGGAGCGGCCGTGGGGCCCGCCTCACGCCCGCTGGCGAACAATTTCTCAAGGCCGTGCGGCCGGCCCTGCTGTCCATATCGGCTTCGTCGATGGCCCTCAATGCCAACCAGGACCGCAATACTGTCGCTGTCGCCTGTATCCCATCAATAGCGACCCGCTGGCTAATTCCCGCTCTGCCATCGTTCGCAGCCCTATATCCCGACGTCTCGATTGAAGTTTCCTACGCTAGCGCGTTCGATCAGTTCGACTCGGAGCGACACGATGTGTTGATCACTCACCAGGCGAAGCCGACGGACGAATACGAGTTCTCCCTTGTGTTTTCACGCGTCAACAAGCCAGTAGCTAGCCCGTCGTATCTGAAAAATAGCCGCTGTGACGACCGACTCAATGGAGCCGTGCTGCTTCATGATGAGGTCGTCTCTGCGTGGGAGGACTGGTTCGAGCGCGCGGGTTATCGTCCTGAGGGATTGTCTCACGGACCTGTATACCAGGATTTCAATTTTCTCGCGTCAGCGATGACGGCCGGCCATGGCGTTGCCCTTTGCCCAGTTGAGGTGTTCCGAAGGGAAATCGCGAGCGGAGACCTAGTGGTTCTCTCAGAAATTTCTAATCGAGATGATCAGGGATACTACGCAATTTGGGATAAAGAAAGTAGTACATCAACCAGGGCATTTAGCGAGTGGTTCGTTACGATTTGTTCAATACGGGATCCTGACGAGTAAGCGAATGTGGCACATGCAAATCATTGAGACATCGGTCAAATAGAAAGCGAAGGTTCAGCAGGAACAATAATGGCATGAAAGAGATTCCGATAACTCCGCATATGCGGTACGTCGATGGCAACCTGTTGTTTCGGGAGGAACTCATCTTGAGCTGGTTGTCTACACCCCGGCCTGATTACGTGGGGCTTTCCATCCACCTGCAGACTATCGTCGAACAAATAGAGGAGGCCACATCTCAAATAGAGAGATACGTAGCCGTTCTGAAAATGAGATTGCAAGCTGCGCGCGACGAGGGATGCGATTCATCGCAGGCACAACATGCACTCGATTTGGTGACGACCTATTCTTTCGCAGCACGCCAGGTTGCAGTTGAAACGGCTCTTCGGACCGAATACTTCAAAAGCATGATTGCGATTGTAGACCGCCAAGCCAGCCGATCTTTCGCCGCGTCAGGTGCGATGGTGGCCGCGACCTCGTTGAATCAGGTCCTCATGTATCGAGATCGCGCTTCAGAGCTGTCCAAAATCTAATCGGTCAGAGACAGTATGTTTTACCTGCAAGGCTCCGTGAAGCCCACCCTCGCGTCGGGCGTAGGGAGGCTAAACGTGTGTAAGTATTTCTAACGCAAATTTTTTTGCGATAAGCCAGTCTGGCTTGATTTGGAGACCAATCATTCATGCCGGGTGTTAGAAAAACTCACAGCGGTGTTGGAAAAGGCGACTTTTACATTTCTAAACTCGGCCGTAACATCGTGGACACACCGCAGAGAGTTGGATGGGTTGAGCTTCCGGCCACCCCACCCAGCGATCTGTTTCGGCAAAAAATGCCGAGATCGAAACGTTGCAAGTTGTTGGTGACGAAGGCGCAACGACACACCGGCTCCCCGGCTGCAGAGCGACAGGTGTTGACAGTCTGACGACGGATAGGTACGATCAAAATTCGAAATCCCGTTTCCCGGAAATCGAAAATTGGGAAATTGAGCTTGCGAGGATCTGCACATCGTTGGAGAAAGGCTGTTTTGACCAAAAGAAAGGCCAAAACAGCTATGGGTATCACGGTGGCGGAGCTGCGCCGGAACGACGCAAACGAATCATATGATGTGAAGATCTTCCTGGGTCCGTTGAAAAGCTGGCAGATGAGCTTGCTGATGGAGTCAGGGAAGTTGGTCGACGTGGAAACGAAGCGCTCGACCCCGAAGACGTGGCGGCACTTCGAGGATGCGATTCTCTTTGCACTTGAAAATTGTGGTGCAAGGAAGGGGTTTGTCGTAGAAATCGACAATATCGTTCTACGACAAGAGCATTAGTAAATCGATCGATTTGGGTGTTGACGCACCCAAATCGATCTGACCACAAGCAGCATAGCTGGCTAAAGCTGAGAGAGACCACTCGTGGCTACGGACATTGTACGTCAATCCTTTGGGCTTGACGAATTAGACGCGACCCTGTTTAACCCGAGCGTGTTACGGGTAGTAGCGCGTCGTGCGGACCAACAGGTAGTGGGCGTACGCCCATATTTCCAATTATCAATATCGGCTTGCCGCGCCACGGGTGTCGTTGCGCGCTCGGTCTCTCCTTTCCGTTCGGAAACAAACCTCTTTTTCGATACAACGCTTTTCCGGTGCGAGCCTCTCTCACTCGTGCCCCGCCTGCGTAGCAACTCTCTCAGTGCCTCGACCGCAGGTGGACTCGTAGCGTATCGGGTCGACCAGGTACGCTACTTTTTTTATTCGATGCGTCCGGCCGCGCTATCCGGCCTGTTTCGCTACATCGCCTCGGCGGCTGTCGCAGCAATCACGATGACCATCGCCTCGCCGGCCAGTGCGGACGCTTGCACCGGCAACGTGTTCACTGAGGCGGCTGCGCTCTACCAGCTGGATCCCGATCTGCTGCGCGCCATCACCTGGGTGGAGTCGCACGGCCAGCCGGGCGCAGTCGGCCCGCGTCTGGCGGACGGCCATCGAGCTTGGGGCGCTGCTCAGATCAACGATGTTCACCTCCCCGAGCTCGTCAGCTACGGCGTGACCCAGCGTGATCTCCTCGACCCCTGCATCAATCTGCGCCTGAGCGCCTGGGTACTCGCGAACTGCATTCGCGCCAAGGGCCCCACGTGGGCTGCTGTCGGCTGCTATAACACTGGCCCCGGCTCGCGCAACACGGCCGCTCAAGCACGCTACGTTCGGCTCGTGCAGCACGCCTACGCTGGCTACCGCGCTCAGTCCGCCGCGGCGCTCCACGATGGCCGGGGGCAGAAATGATGTGTCTTCGCCTCCCGCTTACCGCCCTCGCCATCCTCGCGGGGCTCATCGGGCAATCCGCCCTCGCATCGACGCGCCTGCCCGACTACGGCGTCACCGAAATCGGCAACCCGGGTTCCGGGCGCTACGTCTTTTGCACCGACACCACCTGCCCCGAGCCGACGATCAAGCACATCGCGGCGCCGACGGCGGTCGTCCCCCCCAGTCTCCCCATTACCGCTACTCCAAGCTTCGAAAGCCATCCCCTCCTGGCGTCGACGGCGCCCACTGTCAAGCCGCGGCATTCGCATCGCGCGCGGGCTCGGCATGGGCGTCATGTCCGCCCTGCAACCAGTTCGGTGCAGTGCATGGGCGCTTCTGACGGCCCGATCAAGGGCAAGCCCTTGCCGCGTCGCTAACCCTCGAAGCTGACCAAATTCGCCACTCGCCCAAGGAGGATTACAAGAAGTAAGGACTACGAAGTAGACGTTGAATTGTTCGTTTTAACCACTCTCCCCCGAACCGTGCCCGTGCTGCCCGTAACGGCGCGGGCACAACTCCTGGCCGGAAAGGCCAGTTACTAACCGCGTGAGGACCAGATGAATACCGTTGGAACCAATCCGCTCGAGATGCTGGAGATTCGCATCGCGAGCAACCTCCTGGCGCTCGAGGAACGCGTCAAGGCGGTGCTGCAGAAACAGGACGTGCGAGACACCCTGCACGCCGTCATCGGCGTGTTGATCGTGTTCGCATTGTTGACGGTCGCTCGATATGCCTTCGGGACAGACGGTGCGGAGTTCGCGCAAGCCGACGCCACGATGGAAGGCTGGGCAAAGGGCCATCCCGGCAAGACTGTCGTTCTCGGTGGCCTGCTCTGGGGTACCGTGCTGGCTGTCTTCAAAAAAGACTACGCCGCTTTTGCGATGCCGTCCGGCATCGGGATTCTCGCGGGCATCATCGTCGGCATCATCGACAACAGCTACACCGCGACGATCTGAACGGGGGCGGCGATGTCGGATGATCTCAGTCACTACATTCCAAGCCGGCTCGACGACCCGGAGAAGTTTTTGTTTTTCCGCAAGGACGTCGCGGGCATCGGGTTGGGCGGCACGATTGTCGGCGTGGTGCTCGGCTATACCCTCCTCGGCCTACTCGTGGGCGTCGCGCTGGCTGCGGGCTGGCAGAAATTCAGCTCGGGCCAGCATCCCGGCATGGCCACACACGTCGTGTACTGGGTGTTGGGGGTGATTGGGCTGAAGAAGCTGCCCCCTTCGGACATTCGCGAATTGAACGGGTGACCCGATGAATCCGACAAACGCCGCCCAATCCCGCGATGCCCTGCGCGCCGAGAACCGTTTCCTGAAGAAGCTGTTGCTGGGCAATGGCACCGCCAGCGTCGTCTTGGCGCTCACCTGCGCATGGCTGGTGGTCACGCAGCGCGTCGTGATCATGCCGCCTGCTGTGCGAGGCACGTACATCATCGGCGCGCGGTATGCCAATGATCAATATCTGGCGGACCAGGCGACCTATGTGCTCTCGCTCGCCAAGAACGTGACGCCCAGCACCGTCGACAACAACGTGCGCATCCTCCTCTCCATGGTGGACGACGACCGCCGTGCGGCCCTCAAGACCGAATGGGATGCTGACGCGTTGCAGATCAAGCACGACGGCGTAACGGACGTGTTCGAGCCGATCGGAGCTGGCGAGGTCGACTTTCGCAACAAGTCGGTGAAGGTCACCGGCAAGTTGAGCACCTACATCTCCGGCAAGCGCACGAGCTCGGAGCAGAAGACCTTCGAGGTCTATTTCGGTATCACCCTCTTCGGCCGCCTGGTGCTGCTCGACATTCGAGAAGCACCCCGCGGCAAGCAAGGCATCGAGCCGCTGATTCCCACGGAGTCCCCCGCATCATGAAACAGCCCTTCGAACGACGTCGCTCGGCCGGGCGCGTACCCCGTTCGCTGATCCCGCGGCTTGCAGCGGGGGCCGCGCTGCTCTGGCTCGCGGGCAGCGCACAGGCGATCCAGGTGGTCAAAGGCGCCGATCGCCAACCCCAGCAGGTTTCCATTTCCGCCGCCGAATACAACCTCCTGTCGATGTCGGGCGGCCGCAAGTTCTCCCAGATCGTGCCCGCCGTGCCGGGTTCTGTCTCGTGGACCAAGGACGGCGGCAAGCTGTGGCTCCTCCCGGCGAACCCCACCGCGCTGAACGAATCGATCACCGTGTTCGTGACCGATGATGCCGGCACCACGTATCGCCTGACGCTCGTGCCGGGCCCGCGCCCGGCAGAAGATGTTCGGATCGAGCCGCCGGCTGCGCAAGGCACGCAAACCCTGCGCGCATCGGCATTCCAGCGACGCGTCAAGCTGCTGATGTTGGCGATGGCCGGCGGCCAGGGCGCGCCGCAGCTCTCCTATACCTCCGTCGACACCGTCGTGCCGCTCTGGAAAGAAGCGGTGCTGACGCTCGTGCGCCAGTACAGCGACGGCGATTTCGTCGGCGAGACCTATACGCTGTCGAACACGTCCCACGCCGACATGGCCATCGACGAGCGTGAACTGTACGCGCCGGGTGTCCTGGCCATCGCGCTCGAGAACGCCAACCTGCCAGCGGGTGCCAGCACGATCGTCTATGTCGTCCGTGAGCGAGGCGACCATGAGTGACGTCAATCAAGCGACCAAGAAGCGCCAACGGGCTGTGACGATGGTGGCGTTCGGCGTGCTGATCGTGTTGCTCGCCGTCGGGTTCTTCTTCACCCAGGGCGGCCCTACGACCCGCCAGTCGACCGTCAAGCTTCCGTTCACCAGCCTGGGAGACCAGAACGACAAGAACGCGTGGCGCGCCCATTCGGAGGCGCAGCTGGCCGTCATGACCCGGGATATCGCCGACGCAAAGAATGGAAACGCTGACGCGCTGTCGCAACTGAAGGCCCTGAAGGACGGCCAGGCCGATCTCGCGAAGCGAATCGACGCGATGAAGAACGCGCCTGCGAGCGCGCCGGTGGCGTCATCGGCGGCCTCTGGCGACCGCGCCCTCCTCGACAAGCCCATCCCCCTGAACGGCACGCCGGCGAAACAAGGCGCGATTCTGAATCCGCCGTTCGGCCAGGCCGGCAAAGCCGGAGCTGCCGCCACGGTGGCGGCGCCGCCGAGGCTGGACATCATCAATTTCGACACGCCGAGCGCCGGCGACACCGGCTGCGTCGACCCGCGCTTCTCCGCGCTGCCGTTGGATCAAGCGAAGGCGGCGCAGCAGGAGTGCCTCAACAACAAGGGAAAGAAGGGTGTGACCTTCATCCCCGCCACGTCGTTCGTGCGCGCATTCATGCTGAACGGCGTTGACGCGCCGACCGGTGGAGAGGCGCAGCACGATCCGTTGCATGTCTATCTGCAGGTTCTCGATCCGGCCAATCTGCCGAACGCGCGACAACTGGACATCACCGCCTGCCGGATTCTCACCTCTGCATACGGTGATGTGTCGAGCGAGCGGACCATGATGAAAGGGGAAACCCTCGTCTGCATTCTCCGTAACGGGCGCACGGTCGAAATGGAGATCAAGGGCAACGTCATCGGCGAGGACGGCAAGGAAGGCGTGCGTGGCCGTCTCGTATCGAAGTCAGGTTCAGCCCTCGCCATGTCGGTTCTCGCCGGCATCGCTTCCGGCATTGGCACGGCCTTCAACCAGTCGGCCAGCACGCTCAATACCACTGCGCTCGGCGCCACGTCAATCATCAACCCGAGCCAGATCGGACGTGCTGCGATCGGCAGCGGCGTCTCCGGCGGCGCCGATTCCCTCAAACAGTATTACATCCGCGCGGCCGAGAAACTTTTCCCGGTCATCGAAACGGACGGCGGCCGGGTGGTCGAGTTCGCCGTGTCCAAGGGGGCCGAATACAACGGCGCCCTCTCCGATGTCAGCGACATCAACGACGGTCTCGCCAACGATCGCCGTGCAACCGATGGAGGCTATTCCGATGAATGACGAAGCGAAGATCGCAACGGTCGCGGCTTTCGAAGCTGCCATGAAGCGGTGTGCAGACGAAGCAGGCACTGAGGCGTCGTTTGCCCGTGGCGAGGACGGCGACTATCAACAGGTTGACATGCGCAGGGCGTTCGCCGGATGGCTCGGTGCAAGCTCTCTGGTTGCCCAGCAGATCCTGGGTTTCGCGCGCACCGCAAAGGATCGATTCGGCGGCAATGCCGCATTCCAGTCGGGCTTTATGCAGTTCCTCGAGCATGCCGCCCAGCTGCTCGATGTGACGAGCGACGCTTCGAGCGTGCCACAGCCGGATGCGCGGAGAGACATCGATGCGGCTGCATTCGACGACGCAGCGCTGGACGGATTCAATCGAGCGATGAAGACGAAGATGGCGATGGCCCGGGCCGCCGGGCGCGCCGGCTGGTGGAGCGCTCCCGCTGGCGAGTTGTCGGCGGGGCTGCATGCGCATGTAGGCAAGGGCGATCCGCTCGACGTCGGCGTTCTCGCGATGATGCACTGGTATCTCAGCGCGTCTATCGCTCCGTTGGCGGAAGCCGTCGACCAGGCGGTCGCCGCCGGCGAGCTCACCACCGTCTCCAGCGATCGCCATATTGCCGGGCAGCTCGAGATCAAGATGCCGGCGTCGACCATCCGCGTCTCCGGTTTTCCGAACGAGCTGACACGCCGGTGCAAGCCACTGCTCTGGGAGCAGGTGGAGATCGTGATTCGGGCTGCTCAGCCCGCCGGCTCGGCGCCCGAGGCCGCGGTGTTAGGGGCGTCTGGTTCTGCCGCCAGCACCGAATGGCTTACCGCCGGTCGGGCCGCATTCCAGATTGGTGTCGAGCTAGAGACCGTGCGTGCGTGGGCTGACGCCAATGAGGTCGAGCACCGGGACGACAACGGGACGCTCATGGTCGCGTGCCGGTCGGTCCTGGCGCGGTCGCACCGACTTTGGCGTGAGCAGTCGTCCGACCAGGGGATGAACCTGCGGGCAGGGGTAAAGGCATGAGTCAGGCATCCCATCCGGATTCTGTACCGACGCCGGCTCCTGGCGATGGGCGCCAGTTTGGCAACGTTTTCGTGGGCGGTGCGGTCGGCGCAGGCAAGGCGGCGCTGACCCGCGACCTCATTTCCGCTTTCAGACAAGCGGCAGGCGACTCCGCCTCTTCTTCTTTCCAGGACGGCTCATGATCAAGGTGATCCTCTCCGGGCTGCTCGTCGCGCTGCTCGCCAGTGCGTGCGCTTTGCCCGAGTCTCAACACGGTTCGTCGGCGACCGTTGCGCCGAGCTCGACGCCGGCCGCGCGCACCGTTGCGCCGGCCGCCACCGGGGCCACGCCGGTCGATCCTGCGGATCCGAACCTGGATCCGGGCGTCGCCGCCCTCAAGGCATCGCTGCATGCGCGTTATCCGGCAACCCAGTTCCGTGAGGTGGCCGCCACCCCGTCGGCCGGCATCTACGAGGTCGTGATGGGCAACAAGGTCGCGTACACCGACGTGACCGGCCGCTATTTCCTCTTCGGTCACCTGTTTGACATGGTGACCCAGCAAGACCTGACCGTCCCGCTCGAACAAGCCCTGCAAAAGGTGCGCTTCCCGGCCGACCGGCTGCAGGACGCGTTTGTCGAGGTGCACGGCAGCGGGCGCCGCAAGCTCGCCATCTTCGACGATCCGGACTGCCCTTACTGCCTCGTGTTGGAGTCCGACCTGGCCAAGCTCAAGGACGTGACGATCTATCGGTTCATGTACCCGCTGGAGTCGATTCACCCCCGCGCGCGCGCCCATGCGATTGCCATCTGGTGCGCCGAGGACCGCCTGGGCGCCTGGCGGGCCTGGATGCCGCTCGCTCTGTCGCGCTGGATGCGTGACCAAGGCGCGTCGCCAGCGGCAACTGGCGGCGTCCCAGCGCCGAGTCGCACCGAGCCGAAGTTGGTCTCGTGTGCGAACCCGATCGACGCGAACGAGGCGCTCGCCGCGAGCCTCGGCATCGCCGGCACCCCGGCGCTGGTGAGCGAGGACGGGCGCGTGATGCCGGGCGCGGCCAGCGCCGAGGCGATCGACCAATGGCTGGGAGCGAAGTAACCATGATGAGCCGCACCATTTTCGTGGCGTCCACCGCCCTCCTCTCGTTGACCGCATGCAGTTTCAGCGGATACGACGCCAGTTCCTCGTTCGCTTGCAAGGCGCCCGAAGGCGTTCTCTGCAACAGCATGTCGGGCATCTACGCCAACGCGATGGCCCACAACCTGCCGGAGCAGCGCGTCCATACCGGCTCGGGCGCGACCACGAATGTGACGCTCGGCAGCTACGCGAAGGACGTCGACGCTGGGCACAGCACATCGGGCGCGCCGCGCGGCACGCTGGCCGCGGCCGGCGCCGCTCCCATGGGCATTCTCCCGCGTGCGCTCGACAGCGGCGCGCCGGTGCGCACGGCGTCCCGCGAGATGCGGATCTGGTTCGCGCCCTGGCAAGACGCGGATGCGGACCTCCATGACCAAGAATACGTCTACCTGATCGTGGATTCCGGCCACTGGTCGATCGCGCACAACCAGGAGCGCATCCGCGCCGCTTTCCGGCCCGTGATGCCGCCGATCGCGGTCCCTGCGCCGGCTGGCAGCGATGGCAAGGCGTCCAACACGGGGGCCAGCGCGGACTCCCTGCCCTCTGCGGCGTCCAATGCCGATCGCGTCATGCAAGGCATCCTCACGCCGGGCGGCGCCGTCGATCGTGCTGCGACGATGCCCGGCATCGCCGATCGCTGATTGCGGAGCCGGCCATGACGACCTTGCAAACCTGGATCGACGACGCGAAGAAGCTCGCCCGAACTGCGCTTACCGAGGCCATCCTGGGCACGGAGGATGATCTCGGCCCGCCGGCGCCAACGGCGGCGCAGCAGCGCCTCGTCGAGACGGTCGGGCTCCACCAGTTGCTGCCCTATGACCAGTACGACGAGACGACCGGGCTCTACTACAACACGGATTCAGTGGGGTTTGTGCTCGCCGTCGCACCGCAGACCGGTGCCGACGCGCAGTTGGCGGCGAACCTGCTTGGCCTCTATGACTCGGTCCCGGCCGGCTGTGGCGTTCAGTGGATGCTGCTGGCTGATCCCATCGTCGAAGAGACGCTGAACGCTTACATCGATCTGCGCGAACAGCATGCCAATACCGGACGCGTGCCGCTGTTCTACCTTGAGCAGGCCAAGCGCCGCATCGCGTCCGTCCGCTCGAAGCTCGGCAAGCCGCTGTTCCCGGGCCAGAACTACACGATCACGGAAAAGCGGCTGATGTTGTCGATCGTGCGCAAGGGATCGTCCGACGACGTGAAGCTGCGCGAGGAGTTTCAGAACCTACGGGAGGTGGTGATCGCCACCCTGCGCGCCGCGAGTCTCGCGAGCCGAACCGCCGAGCCAAACGATCTCATCCGCTTTCTCTGGCCGATCCTGAATCCGGAGTCGTTCTTCGGCAACGGTGCCGACATCCTCGAGCAGACGTATAGCGACGATCGACCCATCCGTGACCAGCTCACGGCCTTCGGTCACCACGCACGGGTTCGCGCGAAGCAACTGCTGTTCGGCGTGCCGCCCGAGGAGCCAGGCGAAGATGACGAGCGCATCGCCGTGCGTAGCTTTGGGGTTCAGAAGTATCCGGAGCACAAGGAACTCTGGGAGATGAACAACATCATCGGCTCGCTGTTCAACGATGTCCATCAATACCCCTGTCCCTATCTGATTACCTGTGGCGTGATGATCGTGGATCAGACCGCCATGGAGACGCGCGCCGCGATCCGCGGTGCGCGAGCGACACAGAACGCGGCATCCAAGATCGCTCAGATGCAGCCGGAGCTCGCGCTACAGAACCGTGATTGGAAGGCCGTCAACATGCAGCTGCAGATGGGCGGCTCGATGTGCGAGATGTATCACACGTTGACGCTCTTCGCCCCGCCGAAGCAGATGGGGCGATGCGTCGCAGCGGCCGAGGGCATCTGGCGGTCCGAGCGCTTCAGCAAACTGTTCCCGATGTTGACGCAGCAGCTCACGACGTTCCTCGCGGCCATGCCGATGATGCTCACGAGCGACCTACGCGACGACCTCAAGAAATTTCGCCTGATCACGACCAAGACAACCGTCAATGCGACGGACATGGCACCGGTACTCGGGGAATGGGGCGGCACCGACGGGCGAGCCAGCCTGTTGTTCTTCGGCCGGCGGGGTACGCCTACCTTAGTCGATCCCTATGCCAGCTCGACCAATTACAACGGTTTTGTCGACGGGACGTCGGGCGCCGGCAAATCGGTTCTGATGAACGACATCATCTCCGCCTACCGGTCAGTCGGCGGGATCATCCGAATTTGCGATGTTGGCTACTCCTACGAGAAGCAGATCGACATGGCCGGCGGACAGTACATCGACTTCAAGCCGGGTTCGGGGATCGTCATCAACGCATTCTCAACGGCGGGTCTGGATGCCGAGAACGGGATCGACAGCGAGGTCAAATTCATTCGGCCGATTATCGCGCGGATGGTGTCGCCTAATGCGCCGATCGAGCCATTCGAGGGCGCACTGCTAGACATTGCTGTTCGTCAGGTCTGGAATGACTATGGGCAGGATGGTAGCCCCACGCGGGTCCGCGCGGCTCTCATGGCGTTGAAGGATCAGAACCAGCTACCTGAGCGGGTTGCCTACGAGCTTGCGGTTCGCCTTGAGCCTTTTTGTGAGGACGGCGTCTACGGTCGGTACGTGAACGGCAAGACCAACGTGCGCCTCGACAACGAAGTCGTAGGACTTGAACTCGAGCACCTCAATAGCGATCCCCAGCTGCGTACCGTGATCTTGCTCGGCTTCACCAATCAGGTGACCAACGAGATGTATCGCTTCGACCGATCTCGGCCGAAGCTCTTCCTGACCGACGAGGGCTGGCAAATCGTCGGTGACGACCAGGAGACGGCCGACTTCATGGAAGAGGGCTATCGCCGCGCTCGCAAGTACGAGGGCAGCTTCTTCTTCGCGACGCAGGGGATCGACGACGCCGGTATGAACAAGGCGACGCAGGCGGCATTCGGCAATTCCGCTTGGAAGTATCACCTCATGCAGAGCAAGGACACGATTAACAAGATCTCGAACGGCGAGGTGATGAATCTGTCTCCCGGCCTCAAGCGCATGCTCTTGTCGCTGGCGCCAGTGCCCGGGCGATACAGCGAGTTCGTTCTCGTTGATCCGAACGGCGGCACGCACCTGCTTCGCCACATTCCCGACGAATTCACCCTGGCCATGGCGACGACCAAAGGGCCTGCCTTCGAGTTCATGCAGCGACTTCGCGCGGGTGGCATGTCCACCGAGGACGCGATTCGCGCCTTCATCGAATCCAAACGGAACTGATCATGCGCCACGACCTGGTTTTGACCGGCATCATTTCCGTGGGCACTTCGCTCGTGCTCGGCGGCATCCTCGGCTTCGCCTGGACGAGCCATCACCAAACCGCCCCTGTCGTGGTAGTCGACGTGCAGAAGCTCATCAGCGACGAGCAAGAAGCCCTGCTGAAGACCTTCAACAACGGCGACCCGGTCCACATGACCGACGACGCGAAGAACAAGGCGACCCAGCATGCCGGCGACTATGCCAAGCGCCTGTCCGCCGCGCTGGACCAGCTCGGTGCCGAGTGCGGCTGCGTGGTGGTGAACAAGGCCGCCGTGCTGGCCGGCGCCGCGCCGGACCTGACCGACCAGGTGTCGCGGGGGATCGCGAAGTGATCGTCCTCGTCGCCTACGCCACGCGACTCGCGCGGTATCGCCGGTTCGTCCGGTCGATGCTTGCGCTGTCGCTCGCGGCCGCGATCGCCTGGAGCCTCACGCCTTGGTATGGGCTGACGTTCAACATGTCGACGAGCCTCCCGGGGACGCTGTATTTCATCCGCAAGCGCGTGTTCCAGCCGACCGTCGGCGACACGATCGCGTTCCGTTGGCATGGCGGCGCCACCTATCCAGCTGGCCTCACGTTCATCAAGCACGTCGCCGGCGTGCCAGGCGATGTCGTTCGTGTCGTCGGGCGAGAGGTGTGGGTCAATCAGACCTATATCGGCTACGCCAAACCGCTTTCGTTGGCGGGCCTGCCGCTGTTTCCGACCGCACCTGGCGTGATCCCGCCCGGGCACTACTTCGTAGCCACGCCCAACCCTAACAGCCTCGATTCGCGCTATGCGATCGCCGGCACCGTGCCCCAATCCGCCATTGTCGGGGAGGCCTATGAAATTTTCTAAGTGCCACATTGTGTTCGGCCTGGTCGCGCTTGTTGTCGCAGTGGCCGGGGCTCACGCCGAGGACCTGGGCGTGGTCGGGCCGACCTATCCGATCGCTGAGCACGACGCGATCGCCATGCTCAAGCACCGCCTGCTCGAGATGCAGGCCAACGGCGGCCTCGCCGCGATCGACGCGCGGGCGCGCCAGCGCGCTCTACGTGACATCAAGGACCTGCCAGCCGTGCCAGGCCTGTCCACCGTCACCGAATACGCGAGCCGGTTGATCGATCCGACCGTGACCTACGCCAAGCCCATCACGAACGACGAGGGCGCCGTGATCGTCCCTGCCGGTACGCGGATCAATCCGCTCGACGTCGTGACGCTGCACGAGCGCCTGGTCTTTTTCGACGGTCGCGATCCGGCGCAGGTGAAGGCGGTTCAGGCGCTGGCCAGCCGCGACGGAACCGCCGTCAAGCCGATTCTCACGGGCGGCTCCTGGTTCGATCTGACGAAGTCGTGGAAGCGCCAGGTGTTTTTCGATCAGCAGGGGCGCCTCACGCAGCGATTTGGCATCACCCGCGTGCCGGCCGTGATCAGCCAGCAAGGCAACCAGCTGCTGCTCGAGGAAGAGCCGGCAGCGCAGCTGCGATGACGGGCAAGGAGAGAGCAAGCATGACGGAATTCGACCACATCGACGTCACCGCGATGCATATCGTGCGGTCGGTCGGCTCGGCCGTGACGACGTTCGCTTTTGCTGACGTCCTAAAAACGGTCCAGGACGTGGCACGTGAGCATGGTTATGTCTTCATTCGCTGTGGACGGCACGACACCCTGCCGCACACCCTCATGACGAGCATGCGCGAGTCGCTGTCCCGGCAGCTGCGAGCCCGACTCTTCACGGATTGTGGCGACCGAACGTGCCGAGCGCTGCTTACCGACGTGCTGCTTGCGCTCGAGGAGCAAGGTATCGGTCTGGTCATTGATCCGCACGTGATCGCGTCCGAGACGCTCGCGCGTGCCCGTCAGCTCGCATCGGCGAGCACCGGCGAATCGATGCCAGGTGGTGAAACGGCCGCCCGCGCTCCGACTATCGGTATGCAGGCCAGTCCCAGCCAGACTAACCGCGCCCGCGGTCTGCTGGAACTCCCGCCGGGCGTCCAACGGCGTCTGCGCACCTTGGCGGTGGTCAGCGCCTTCATCGCTGGTGGTGTTTTTGCCTTCGTGATGCTGCCAACGGGCTGGAGGCTGGCGGAACAGCTCTTCTCATTCGGTGATCGGATCGCCGCCCACCTGCTTCCCGCGGACGCAACTGACAAGCCGGTACCCCTTGCGGTCGCAACGCCGCCAGGGGTCCTGAACGAGCCGGTTTTGCGTCGGCCACAGCCGCATCTTATGCGCCAGCGAAAAGGCGTACCGCAGTCCATTAATGGAGAGGATCAGCAATGAACGACGTCATGAGCGTGGATATTACGGAGAACTCGATTGGGGCTAGCCCGCTGCAGCTCACGGTCGATGTCGTGGGGGACCAGGTGGTCGTGTCCGGCGGTGGTGTGGTGGCGACGTTCAGTTGGCGTGTTGAAGGCGACGCCGCCGCCAAGCGTTTTGCTGCACAGCCGATGGACCACGGACCCGATGCGAATGCCGAGAACAGCTTCCGGGTCGTGTTGGTTGATTCCCCGGCTCAAGTCGTCGCTGAAAGGCTGACCAGGGAACAAGCAGATGAGTTGGTTCGCCGCATTACCGAGGGAATCAAGGTGCAACTTGGCGTCTCCTCCGAGGGCGTTAATGACATGGCGCCGACACCGGAGCCGATGACGCTGAAGGACTACGCACTGGTAGCGGCCGGAATGGTGGCTTGCCTCGTTCTGGGAGTCGTACTTATCGTGGCGCCCTTCGTTGCGCTGTACTACTTTCTCAGGTCTGTCGGCCTCGACGGTGCGGCTAACGTGCTTGTGAATACGGGCGTGCTTGCAATTGTGATGGGCGTGGTGATTGCGTGCCTCGCTATGCCGTTCATCTCTCTCGTCAGGTTGGTGCAGGCGTTCCAAGGCGGCCATCGATCATGAGGCCGGCGTCTCTACTTCGGCGTTGGTATGTCACGCTGGCGTTGGTGCTGAGCGCAGCGGGCCTGCCGACGTCTGCGGACGCCGGCCAGTGCGTCGGCCGTTTCGCGAACCCGATCACCGACATCTGTTGGGAATGCGCGTTTCCGATGGCCATCGGCAGCGTGACGTTCCTCAGCCAGGGCCAGGACGACACCACCAACCCGGGTGGGTTCCTCTGCTTCTGCAACGGTACGTTCGGCGTCAAGTTCAGCTTCTGGGAGCCGATCCGGCGCGTCGACGTCACGCGCTCGCCCTACTGCTTCGTGTCGCTCGGCGGGATCTCGCTGAATCCCGGCATTCGTGCGCCGGAGGGTGAGGTGCGCGAACAGAAGGACGACACCAAGCAGAGCTTCTACCAGGTTCACTGGTACACCGACCCCGTCATGTACTACACCGAGATCTTGCTCGACGATCCCTGCATGGAGACCGGCAGCTTCGACGTCGCCTACATGACCGAGGTCGACCCGACCTGGAGCGACGACGACCTGACCGCCCTCCTCGAGCCCGAAACCTACCTGTTCGGCAGCCCCATCGCGCAAGCAGCGTGTGCCGGCGACTGCGTCCTATCGAGCCTTGGCTTCGGCAGCAACCTGTTGTTCTGGTGCGCCGGCTGCAACGGCTCGATCTATCCGTTCAACGGGCACGTCCAGGCCCACGTCTCGGCCATCCAGGCGTCCTCGCTGCTGGTCGAGCGCATGACCGCGAAGCTGCATCGTGAAGGGCTGATGTGGGGCACGACGGGCGACGATGCCATGTGCGGCTATTACCTGCAGCCGGTGATGGACAAGACCCAATACAAGTACACGATGCTCTATCCGGTCGCCCAGACCGACAAGATCAACGGCCAGTGCTGCCAGCCTTACGGGCGCAGTTCCGCCCTGTGGGGTGCCGGGAAAATGATCCCCTACACAGGCGAGGACTTCGCCTACGAGATCTTCCGCAAGCGCAACTGCTGCATGGGCGCCAATCTCGGAGATCTGCCCCAATGAACCGGCTTTCCCTTTCCATCGCCGCCGCGGGCCTGATCGGGGTTATCGCCCTCCCCGCCAGCGGGCAGACGCTGTCGAGCGATGCGCTCGCGCGCGAGCAGCAGCAGATCAACGCGTCGCGCCAGGCGACTTTCGATGCGGCCGCGAGCGGCGCTGATCGCTTCCGAGGTGCGTTCCCGGCCTCCGGTGCGATCGATGCGGAGATGCGGCGCATCCAGGGCGATCGCGACCGTCAGATGGGCCAGGCGGCCGCGAAAGCGGCGCACGACGGCAATGCCTTCCCGAACCTGCCCACGCCGGCGCCGAGCGCGGCGAGTGCGGATCCGCTCGCTGTCGCCAAGCGCTATGAGAGCCGGACGCAGCGCCGCGTGACCGACTCGTTCGTGGCGTTCGCCAGCTTCTCCATGCCGGCCGCCTCGCTGGTTCGTCTGGTCAAGACAATGAACCAGGCCGGCGGCACCGTGGTGATGCGCGGCTTCAAGGACGACTCCCTGAAGGCCACTGCCGCTGAAATGCAGCGGCTCGGCATCGCCTCCGGCGGCATCGTCGTGAATCCCAAGGCGTTCACCCAGTACCGCGTCGCCCGCGTGCCGGCCTTCGTGGTCACCCAAGGCGGCGACGCCAGCAACCAGGTCGACAGCAGCGGGTGCGCCCTGCCGTCTTCGTATGTCTCGATCTCGGGTGACGTGACGCCTGCCTACGCCCTGCGCCAGATCGTCGATCACAGCCCGTCCTACGCCGGTATCGCGGGACGCTACCTGCGCGCCCTGGGGGACGTCGAGTGATGCCCACGACGTCGACACTGCGCCGATTCGCCCCGCTTGCGATCGCTACTGCCCTTGCGGCGGTGGGCGTCCGCGCGCTGGCCGACGGCCCGACCACCGCATCGGCTTTCGGCGAAGGCCAGTCGTTCGGGACCACCGGCATGAACGCGGCCCACGGCAGCATTTTCGGCGGTGGCGCGAACGTGCCGAATTACACGAACCAGGACGACCAGTTGACGCCGCTGTATGGCGGCGGCCAGGGCGCGCTCGGCCCCGCCGGGACGGGCAAGGAAGCCGACTGCTCGACGCAGCCGGCCAATCCCAGCGCCTACTGGCAGCAGGAATGCGACGCAGTGAATTACCTGGCCAAGAAGCCGCCGAACCGTCTGCCTATCAGGGCCAGCGACCCGATCGTCACCGGCAGCACCGGGACGATCAACAACCCGGGCACGACCACCGGCACCCAAGACTGCCATAACGTGACGTCGACCGTGCCGGCCACCTACAAGAAGGAAACCTGCGAGCAGGCGGTGGGCACGCAGACCTATACCTGCAACCGCATCAACGATCCGGTCTGTACCGAGCCCTACCAGGGCTGCGCCGCCGGCGGCGTCGTCGAGGGCAGCTTCAACGGCGGCTTCGCGTCGCGTCTCGCCTCCAACTCCGCACTGTGGAACTTCGGCGCGGACACCGGCTACCACGACAACACGGGGTATACCGGCTTCACCGTCTCGAGCTCGATGAGCTTCACCGTCCAGAATCTCGGGCAGATCGGCACTGCGGTCATCAGCCAGATCACGGCGAGCAACACTTTGCGCAGCGTCGACGTCAATGGCGTGACGGTCTATTCCGACGCCCCGGACGGCGGCCGCGTGCTGCAGTGCGGCCAGGCGCAGTTGCCGCCGAATTCGGATGGCACGCCAGGCAGCCTCTCGGCTGGCAATCTGGCGGCGCCGCTCGCCGGCGCGGTATTCAACAGCGGTCCCACGGGCAACGGCATTCGAAGCGTCTGCTCGGATAAAACCGCGTTCACAGCCGATGGCGGCCTCACCGAATATCGGGCGTTCTTCCGGTTTGGCACCCACTACGAGGGCAACCCGTCGACCATCTCGCCGAACACCGACATCCGCCAGTACCTGCACGAGGGCGTTAACACCGTCGAGATCCAGGCGGCAATCGGGGGCTACGGGTTCGATGGCGGCGGCGATGCACGCGTCCAGCTGACGCTGAACCAGATCTGCACGGCGACCTGCACGCCGAACTGGATCGACCAATGCACCTCTTTCGAGCGGCGGGCGGCGCAATGATGGCTCGCGCCCTTTCTCACCTCGCGCGCGCGCTCCAGGGCGTCGGCCTGGCCGTCGCCCTGCTCGCGGCGCCGGCGGCCAAGGCGGTGCCGACCTGCCAGCTGACGGGATCCACCTGCGTCGAGCCGGCCGCCACCCGCGTGATCAACGGCATCTCGGTCTATCAGGATTGCTGGAACTACCAAGATACGTATGAATGCCAGGCGGCGTCGGCTGTCAACGACTGTACGCCGCTGCAGCAGCAAGGATGTGGCCTGGTCGACCAACAATGCGTGTCGTACAACGACGCGTCGCCGGGCAGCTGCGACACGATGCAGTACACCTACCAGTGTCTGGATACGCCGGCGCACACCACCACGGTCACGCAGTGCACCAACACGATGTGCGCGCCGGGCGCCGGCTGCTTCTCCTCGAGCAGCAGCCCGGATGGGGCGCTCGGCCAGGTCGTGAGCGGCCTCGAGACCGGCCGAGAAGCCGGTGCCTACGGCGTGGATGGCGCCGGCAACGTCAACATCTTCAAGGGCTACGACAGCAGCTGCTCGATCAAGGTGCTGGGGGGCGTCGAGATCAAGAGCTGCTGCACGAGCAATGGCGGCGGCGGAGCGTATACCAACAACGCCATCTCCGGCGCGGCGGTCAGCGCTGGGCTTTCGGTGGCCGGCAGCGCGGCCAAGCAGGGTATCGCCCTCGGGTCGAAGTACGTCTATGACCAGTTGTACCAGACGGTCGACAGCACGCTGGTGAATTCCGGCTTGCGCCAGATGGGATCCTGGGCCACGAGCGTGCTCGACAAGCCTGGGACATTCGGCGTCTATGGGTTTCAGTTCTCGTTTTCGCTGTCCAACGGCTTTCAATTCGTCGAGTTCAATCCGACGATTTTCGCTGCCGAAATTGCCGCCCAGCTGATCCAAATGTGGCTTGCCTGTAGCCAGGACGAGCAGGTCCTGAGCCTCAAGCGCGGTCAGAACCTGTGCGTCCAATACAACCAAGGCTGCTCCAAGCGCGTGCTCGGCGTGTGCGTCGAGGAGAAGAAGAGCTACTGCTGCTTCAACTCCCTGATCGCGAAGATCGTCAATCAGCAGGGCAAGGCCCAGCTCGGCATCCCGTTCGCCGGTTGCGGCGGGTTCACCGCCGACCAGCTGCAGCAGATCGATTTCTCGAAGATCGACTTCACCGAGTTCGTTAATTCCATTCAGTCCAAGGCGGTCGACCAGGACGCGATCCTGCAGCGCGTGCAGCAGGCGATCAGCAGTGGCAAGGGGGTATCCCAATGAAACGGCTTCTCTTCCACGTCGCCGCCGTGGCATTGCTGGCGGCCGCACCCACAGCCCGCGCCAGCAGCTATGACGACTTCAGCGCCGTGCTGGTCGACGCGATCGATCACGGCACCTCGTTTGGTGCCCTGCGCGGGCCTGTTGCCCATTCGCTTACCGAGAAGCTGCACGCCAACGGCCCGGTTTACGTCGCTGCGCGCCCGATCGGCGATCTGTCCCGCGCGGGCTGCAAGCGCCTGGATGTGCTGTTCGACATCCGCGGCGTGCAGACCGATTCCGGAGAAACCAGCGGCCGGCTCGACTTGAAGATGAATTATTGCCGCGACGGCGTGCCGCCGATCGGCTTGTCCGAACGCGGTGCATCGGGCGCCCCGCAGGCCGACACCTCCTCAATTCACTGAGCGGAGATTTTGTATGAGCGACGAATCGTATTTCTTCCTGCGCCAGTTGCGTCCGAGGTGGATCTTTCCGCTGCTGCTGAGCGTGCCGACATACGTGCGGCGGTTCTTCTTTGTTGCGGTTCTGGTCCCGTGCAGCGTGCCGCTTGCGGCGATTTTCCTCAACAACTTTGGCTCCATTACCGCAACTACTCAAGTCGTGTTAGAGATGGCAGCCGGAACCGGAACGGATCCGAACGTGATTACGGTTCATACGTGCGACGACGACTTTGTTCGGTCCGGCGAGCACGACTTTGAGCCCCATGCGTGCAGCCATTTCCGCACCGACAACGTGCCCATCGCGAAGCTTGCCGCCGATAGCGCCAAATGGTTGCGCGTCGAATACCTCTGCATCGTGTTCATTACATGGATAGTTTGCGCCTACGGATGGCGGCCCACGCCGCTTGGCTTCTATCTCAAACGGCACCGCGCTAGGGACTCCGGCAATGCCGAGTCTTCCCACCGAGCACCGGCACATGGAGACGAGAAATGACACGTCTGCACTATGTCGGCCTCGCGATGGTGAGCTCGATCGTGGCTATGACGATCATGTCGTCGACCGCGGACGCCGCGGGAGGCGATTATCCGTCCGCTTGGCAATGCGACGGCCAGGCGAAATTCAACTGGTATTGCGACGACGAGGAGCCTGCGGCGCCGGCAGCGGCGAGCGCGCCGAAGCTGGAAGACACCGACGACTTCGACAAGATCAAGTCGGCCGACGAGATGCGCGAGATGTTGAAGCACCGGCTCGACGTCGCCACCATGGATCCGTCGCCGGAGCACCTCCGCGCCTATATGAAGCTCTCGATGTACATCCAACAGAAGAGCGCAACTTTCGCTGACATCTGGCAGCGGCAGCGTTGGCAGAACCCGAGCCTCGATTACTCCCTCAAGCGCCCGACCAACAACGTGGCGGTGCATACCTATGACCAGGTCCGAGACTCGGACCAGGACGCACAGCTGCGCGCGCTCGCCGAGAAGCATGGGCTGATCTTCTTCTTCCGCTCGGACTGCCCGTACTGCCATGCGATGGCGCCCACGATCCAACTGCTCGCCCAGCGCTATGGCATCGACGTCCTGCCCGTTTCGCTCGACGGCCGCGGCATCCCGGGATTCCCGAGCCCCACTCCGGACCAGGGGCAGGCCGCGACCTGGGGCGTCCAGCAGGTACCGGCGCTGTTCATCGCGTCGAAGGAGACGGGCGACCACGCCATGATCGGCTCCGGAACACTGTCCCTCCAAGACATCATCGATCGCATCTTCGTCCTGACGGCCTCGAAGCCGGGGGAGCTCTTCTAATGAAACCGACCCGCTGGTTCGCCGCAGTCACCGCCACCATCATGATCGCCGCCCCCGTTTGTGCGCAGGCGATGTCGATGCAACAGGTGTTCGACTCGATCAATTCGATGGGTAACGTCTCGAGCCCGCGCGCCCTTCAGGGCGAGACGATGGACATGTACAGCGGCGGCAGCGTCTTCATGCGAACGCCCCACAAGACCTACCAGCTCGCCAGCGTGACCGCCCCGGATTGGGGTGCCGGGTGCGGCGGCATCGACCTATTCGCCGGCGGCTTCAGCTTCATCAACAAGGAGCAGTTCGTCGCCCTGCTGCGCAACATTGGCTCCAATGCGCTGGGCTACGCATTCAAGCTGGCGCTGCAGAACCTCTGTCCGACCTGCGACAACGTCATGCAGTCGCTGCAGACGATCGCGCGCGACGTCAATCGCATGAACATCGACTCGTGCCAGGCCGCCGAAGGCATCGTCAATGCCGTGACGCCGGTGGCGTGGAAGAAGGAGCAGACCAACCTCGCCGACACGCTCGGGCCGTTCACGAACCTGTATTCGGACATGACGGATGCCTGGACGAACACGGGCAACAGCGCCGCCCAGGCCGCGCAGACGATCAACACGGCCACCGCGTCGAATGCGAACCTGGCGGCCAAGCAACCCTATGGCAACGTGACCTGGCAGGCGCTGCAGCAACTGCCCGACCTGAGCGACTCCGACCGGGAATTTCTCATGTCGCTCGTCGGCACCGTCATTTTTCCCGACCCGTCGGATTCCGGCGGCAGCGAGGTCAACCCGGTATTCCTGCCGCGCATCGGCAGCCTGTCGGTGCAGGAGCTGGTCGGCAACGATCCGTCGTCCGACACGGGCGGCACGATCCAGGTGTATGTCTGCGACGAGACGTCGAAGTGCCTGAACCCCTCGGTGCAGGAGATCGGCTACACCACCTTCCGCACGCTCGTCCAACAGAAGCTGCAAGTGATCACCAACGCGATCGCGTCGCGTTCGGCGATCCCTAACCCGGACGACACGTTCCGGTTTCTCAGCATGACCGACCTGCCGGTCTACAAGATGATCGCGATCGGTACGCGGTTGAACAATTCGGCCCTGGCTGACCAGCTGCTGAGCACCTACCAGTCCCTGATCGCGGCCAAGTATGCCGAGGCCTATATCCACGGCTCGGCCGAGGATCTGCGCCGCGCGATTGCCCGTTACAGCACGGTGAAGTCGAGCACCTCGCTCCTTGACCAGGCGACGAAGCTCAACGGCAATATCGACACGGTCGAAGCCGAGGCACGCAGCGTCGTGATGCAGGCCTTCAGTCAGACGTCGAACGCGTGGGCGCTGGTCGAGCAGCTCCAGTCGATCGAGCGTGCCGTGCATGCCAACGTCTCGGCCTCGCTGCGCAGCTCGCTCGCGTTCGGCCAGACCCTGACGTCGGGGGGCACCCAATGAACATGGAAATCGACACCTACGGCAATGTCGATTCCCTGTACTACGTGATGCAGGGCGTCGCGTCGTTCATGGGTAGCGGCACCTGGACGGGGCTCATCAGGTACACCCTGCTGTGCGGCGTGGTGATCTGGACCGTCGTCGCGATCGGCCGCAAGGGCACGGAACTCTTCCGCTGGTTCGCCGGCGCCATGCTGATGACGCAGCTGCTGTTGGCGCCGGTGGAGAACGTGTTCATCTCCGACGTCAATAACGTTCAGCCGACCCGTGAGGTGGACCATGTGCCGGTGTTCCTGGCGGCGCTCGCACAGGGCTTTACGCCCATCTCGCGCGTGCTGACACAAACCTACGAAACCGTGTTCAGCGTCCCGGATTCTCTCACCTTGAAGAAGGGGGACGTCGGTTTTGGGATATCCGTGCTGAAGAAGGTGAACCAGGCCGAGATCACCGATCCTAGCCTGCATGCGGATTTGATGCAGTTCTTCAAGGAATGCACGGTCTACGACATCCAGGATGGGGCGATCGATCCGAAGACCATTATGAACGGTACCGATCCGTTCAATACGGTGTTCACGTCGACCAGCCCGGCGCGATATGTCACGACCAACACGCTGACGGCGAACCCGACGACCGACACGTGCACCGCCACGGGTACGCTGCTGCTGATCCGGGTGCAGGACGCCGAGCAGTCCGCCGAGCAGATCTATGGAAGCGAGATGTACCCGGAGATCTCGGACCCAGGGGCGGCCAAGGCGGCGTTCGTCAACGCCATCGGCGATTCCTACGGGTTCATTCTGCAATCCTCGCAGAACGCGTCGTCTGCCTTACGCCAAGCCATGTTCAACAACGTCTGGCGTCAGGCCGGCGCCGAGCTGCCCGCGATGCTGAACGACCCGGCGCGCGTGGCCGAGGTCAACGCGTTGATGAGCTCCGCGCAGGCGGCCGTGGCCACCAACGGGTCCTTGGCCAGCGTCGCCATTCTGGCCAAGGACACACTGCCGACGGTGCGGAACCAAGCCGAGGCAGTGATCTATTGCGTGTGCCCTCTCGTTTTGATTATGTGCGTGGTCAGTGGCGGTGACGCGGCCAAGAAGATCCTGGCCATGTACGGGAAGACCATCGGCTGGGTGTCGCTTTGGCCCGTGCTGTTCGCGATGATCAACGGCTTGTCGATGATTCGGCTGAGCCACGTGATGCATTCGATGTCGCTTCAGAACGGCGTGCCGTTCGGGATGGCGGCGAAGTTTGGTTCGACGCTGATCGACGAGCAGGCGTTGCTGGGCTACATGGTGATCATCGTGCCCGTCCTTGCCTGGGGGATCCTGAACGTCGCCAGCGCGGGCCTCAACGGTGCGTTTTCGATGCTCTCAAGTGTATTTACCGGTTCCGCGCAGCAGATCGGTGGCCAGCAGGCCCAGGGTAACGAGTCAATCGGCAACGTGCATATGGATTCGTCGTCGATCGATAGCGCGTCGCGCAACGTGACGTCCGCAAACAAGTTCGACAACACGGTTCAGTCGCGCACGGGGTCGATGAACGTGGACACCGGCACCGGGTCCGCTTTCACGAATTTCTCGAACGGGCTGATCGCGCGCACCGACTATCAGAACAGCCTGGGCGTGTCCGCTACCTCGCAACAGGCGTTCGAGCGCTCGCTCGGCACCGATTCGTCGACGGGCATCTCCTCAAACCGCACGAGCTCGGCGTTTGCCGGACGGGAACAGCTCGCCTCTGGCACGACCAGCATGTCAAGCAGCCAGGAGCGGGGTACCACGCAACGCCTTAGCGACGAATCCAGCTCAGGCACCCGCGGATCCACGAGCCAGTCGGGCGAGCGCAGGAATTCGGTGGATCAGCAGTATGGAGTGGATCAGTCTCATTCTGTGGAGGGGCAAACGTCGGTAGGCGGAAAGGGTTCGATTGTACTTGGTGGGCTGTTTGAAAAGTCGTTTGGTGACGATGCAGCTGCCGGAGCCAATCAAGCTACCGGGAGGGCTGGAGGTGCGGCTGGCGGTAGCCAGGGTGGTCGAGGAAACAGTGGTCCGTCGGCAGGCAACGGTGCATCGAGTTCGCCTGGGTTCGACCAAGGCGAAGAAGACCGATTGGCACGGAAAGCGGAAACACTCGGCAAGTCGCCGCAGGAAGTGCAGGCCGTTCGCGACGCATATCGTACGAAAGTAAAAGCGATGGACTACGCGACTGGCGGTGGTACGGGGCGAGGTAGGGCTGGTGGAAAGATTGGCTTTGATATTTCCGGCGAAGGCGGCTACATGAAGTTCTGGCGAAATTCCGACGCTGCGAAATTCGTCGATCAATACGGAAGCTTGGGCGCATTCAGCGAAAACGATCAAGTAGCACACGAGGGTTCGCAGACCCACACTGACGCCACGGGGATGGACTCTGGGCAGCATAGTCGCACCGACCACTCGGCTTCCCTAACCGATCAGGTTTCGTCGGGCTCCCGCGTAGCGGCAGACCTTTCCCGTAGTGCAGACGTTCGGCAGCGGGGTTCTACGCAAACGGTCTCGCGCGTCGATACGTCGACGAACCTCATGACGCCGGAAAACCTGCAGAAGGTCGCTGCCCGCAATGGGATGCGGTATAGCCAACTGATGACGCTGTCCGCTGAGGATCTCGCTCGCCTCGTCTCTGAGGACGCATCCATGCGCGACATCGTGTCACGAAACGGCACGCTACCGACAACGGCGCGAGATGGGACTGCACTGCCGTCCGGGCAGCGCGACATCGTGCGCCAGAACCAGCGGGATCTTGGCAGTGTTGGCGCGGCAGTGCCTGCAGCGTATCAGCGCTTTGCTGGCGCAATCGGGGTCGCCGATACTGCGCCGCTCGACGTTGCAACGCCTATGCCGCAGGTTGTGACAGACGCGCAGCAAGGTGTAGACGCGATGAAGCAGCGGGTCGCAGCCGATTCCGCGGCGCCGATCAAGGAAGTTCGCGATCACGTCGACCCGTCCTCAGACAACAAGCCGCTGATGACTCCAGAGCGTGCGCCTGGCCGGCCGCTGTCATCGACATCGGCGCCGCCGGCAGTGCCGACGCAGCAGCCAAGTGCACCCCGTGATACAGCTTCGCCAGCAGTCTGGGGTAACGAGTTCAGCATTCAACCGACGATATCGAGCAGTGGGGCCGCGTCGCCGAGGGAGGTCGAGCAGTTCCTGCATCCTCAGGAGAACGCGAAGGGACCGACACTGGGTGCCGCACAAAGAGCCGGCGCTGGGCCGGCGCACACCAGCATCGAGCAATCGCAGATGGACCGCAACAGGTCTGCAGGACGCATGCCGGATAGCAGCGGGCCGTCACTTGATGTCGCTCGCGGCGACAGAAATGGGCAGCCGGTTGGTGCCGTTCAGCCCAATTTGTCGGAGGCAAATTTCAGGATCGTGGATCTTGAGTCGGGGCAGCAGGCCTCTCCTAGCTCGCCATCGATGCAACCCACACGTGCGACGCCCGTTACCTTCGGAAGCGGTGAGAGCGCAGACGGCAACCGCGGCAGCAGGCGGTCGGCCGGGGACACGTCGCAGCTGGTGACATCCGGAGTTGCAACTTCTGCGCCGGCCACATCCGAAAAGCACATCGCTTCTGGGCAGCGAGGTCCCTCCAATGACCTGGTTGCTACGCCCGTAGCAGCAGGTCAATCCGAGACCACGAGCAGACGCGGAAATTCGCTGTCGAGTTCCGTCGAACGCGAGCGAGCGGTCAGAGCGGCTTCGATCGGTGAGCAGGGGGATGGCGAGATTGTGGGCAGAGCATCCACCGAGGTCCAACACCAGGTGGAGGCGCCCATGCCGGGACCGGCGACGTCGCCCAGTGCGCTCGTGTCGACGGGGCGTAGTAATCCAGGTTCGGTGGACGCCGGGCAAGTCCAACCGGTCGCTCCTAGCCCTGACTCTTCGAACGCTGAAACGGACAACCAATAAAAAGGGGCCTTGCAGCCCCGCTTAAGACATGAAAGACATGACTAACTCATCAACGCCGAAGAGGGTCGTTCATTCCATGGTATGGCTGCTTCCAGCTATTGGTGTAATCGTCTATCGAGCTGCTGGGCGTCGCGAAATTATCCCAGTCTCGGTTGCCGAACGAATCACCGGTTGCCAGATGGCCGAGCTTAACTGCAAAGGCAACCTGAGCCACGATGGCTATGGTGCAAGAGAACAGTGCGCCGAACGCCAGAATAGCAATGGAAAACTGCATCACGGTAGAGACGACCGACGCAACGAACAGGGTGACCAAGTAGCACCACATGATCTTCCGGTAGATCGTCCGACCGCTTCGCGACGCGATGAACGATGTAAAGACCGAGAAAACCACGGCAACCAGTGCAGCAATGAAATTGGCAAGTACGTAATCCATGATAAGCGTCCCCGTACGCAATTAATGTTGACGTTACGCCTCATTTGGCGTAGTGGCAAGCGAATCCGCTATAACACAATGGCGTGCGGCATTAATTCGCTCATGCCGCGTATTCGCAGATTTTCTGCGGTGAGCCGGATGCGACTTGCGGCGCTCACGATTCCCGCCCTGCTTCTTTGCGCCTGCGCCTCCGCCCACGGCGACAACGCCTGTTCCGCACCCTATGCCAGCGCCGGTCAGCACCTGCACGGCGGGAGGCCAGCATGAAAGGCTTTCTCGCTGTCGCGGCTCTCGCTGGCCTCGGCTACTACTTCCTGCACGACAGTGCGCTGCCTGATCTAGGCGGCTTGTCGACGTCCGTTGGGCATCTGGCGGGTGCCCTCAAGCGGCCGGTCGAAGGCGTCACCCATTCCGAAGCGTCTGCCTCGAGCGACCGCGCGTCCGTGCAATTCGCCACCTCGCCCGACGGCCAGGCCGAGGCACTCGTGCTTCGCGTCATCGACAGCGCACAGTCGGAGCTCGACGTCGCGGCCTACGAGCTCACCAACCGTCGAATCGTCACCCATCTGATCGACCGTGCCCGCGCCGGCGTCCAGGTGCGCGTGGTTCTCGACCGGTCCCAGCTCGACGGGCGCGGCTCCAAGCTCGGCGAGCTCGCCGCAGCTGGGATCCCGGTTCGGATCGACCTGACCGTACCCCTCATGCACGACAAGTTCATCGTCGCCGACAGCGACACCACGCAGACCGGCTCCATGAACTACACGCAGGCCGGCGCCTATCACAACGCCGAGAACGTCCTCGTCATCTGGCATCACCCGATCGTCGCGGCGGCCGTGCGCGCCGCGTGGACGCGGCTCTGGAACGAATCGAAGCCGTATACGGCGAGTTGATCGGCATGCGCCGCTCATCCCCCCACTTTGCTCAAGGAGAACACCATGCCTCACGT
This sequence comes from Burkholderia sp. AU45388, assembly GCF_030481585.1. NCBI lineage: Bacteria > Pseudomonadati > Pseudomonadota > Betaproteobacteria > Burkholderiales > Burkholderiaceae > Burkholderia > Burkholderia sp. AU45388. The sequence goes on from NZ_JAUJPV010000015.1 coordinate 127,448, forward strand.
TGATTACGAAGTCGCCTGCCAAACGATCGGACAGCTGATTGCCCACCAGGTCGCGGTGATCGCCCAGGAAGAGATGAAGCGTGAGCCGGATGTCGCGCGCGCGACCACGGCCGAAGCCGAGCGCAAGGCACTGGTCGCCGCGCGGGATGCGCTCCAGCCGGATGACGCACCGGCGATCGCCACGGCCTTGGCGCTTTATGGCCCTCGTGCCCGCCAGCTGAACGCGGATCTCGCCTGATTCCGGAGCGCGACATGGACACGATCCCGGATCTGGTGATGCAACGTGCCTACGCCCGCGTGGAGCGCGAGGCGCTGGAGGGCAGTCGCGAGCAGGCGGCGCCGACCGCCATTCTCCTGGGCGGCCAGCCTGGCGCCGGCAAGACCGCGCTCGCGCGGCAGGCGATGGCGGAGCTCGGCGCGCGCGGCGGCGCCGTGCTGGTCGACGCCGACCGCATGCGCGAGAACCTCCCCCAGTACAGCCAGCTGCTTCGCCAGAACCCTCAACATGCCGCAGACCTGACCCACGTCGAGGCCGGCCGCTGGTCGGGGCGGCTGACCGATGCCGCGTCCGAAGCGCGTCGGAATCTCGTGATCGACGGCACGATGCGCAACCCGGAGAGCCTGCGCAACCTCGCGCGGCGGCTCAACGAGCGCGGTTACACGCTGGAGGTGCGCGGCGTGGCCATGCCGGGCGACGTGTCGCTGGCGCGCGCCCAAATGCGCACGGAGCGCGAGATCGCCACCACGGGCGTCGGACGGGTGGTCAATCCTCAGCAGCACGATCAGGCGTATGCCGGGATGGTCGAGACGGTCGCGCTGCTCGAGCGCGAGAAGGCGGTGAACCGGATCCTGATCGTGGATCGGCACCATCGCGAGATCTACCGCAACGAGCTGCATCAGGGCGACTGGCGCGAGCCGCCGGCGGCCGCTGACGCCATCGCGCGCGAACGCGGCCGGCCGATGACCCATGAGGAGATCGCGGACCACGCGGCGATGCTTGGCGACATCCTCGCGCTGCGCACCGCGCGAGGCGCTCCCTCGCCCGATATTGCCGACGTTGCCCTGCGTCGAGAGTACGCGGTCGTGGCGCGCCAGTCGATTGCACAGACAGCGCCCAGCCGGGCGCGGGCCGCAATCGAGCCGTCTTCCGATCGGAGCCTGCGCGAGGTCCTGCGCTCGATGACCCGCAACGTACCCAACCTCGGCGGCCATTATCCGGATCCCGTCGCTCAGGACATTGCGAACTCGCCCCATTTCGCCGCCCTCGAGGCGCGGCTTCGTGCGCTCGGTTTGACCCACCTCACGCCGCTGGACGCCGGCGCCTCGTCGGTGGTGCTGGTCGCCGACGACAAACACGTGGTTCGGCTCGGCACGGGCGAGCTGGTGCAGCGGCCGAAAATCTCCGAGGTGCTGCAGCCGGTGGCCAGCGGTGAGGCGGGCAGCTTGCGCTATGAGGTCATGCCGCGCGCGGACACCCGTGGCATCACGCCTGCCGACGCGGACCGGATGGCCGCGGCGCTCGAGCGCCAGGGCTACCACTGGGGTGACAAGGGCGCGGATAACCTTGGCGTGGTCAACGGTCGCGTCGTGGTCCTCGATCCGGGCGGTATTCAGCCGATGCGTGACGAGCGCCGCCACGAGCTGAGCCGCCAGGTGGAACCCGCCAAGGCCGAGAAAGCGCCGCAGCCGGATGGCGGTGTCGATACCGCCCGCGCCCCACGCCGGCGGGCCGTGGACCACGCGCGTGACGCCGAGCGCGGCAGGGCCTTCGACACGCTCGGCCGGGACCAGGCACTCGCCCTCTTCCCCGAGCTGGATGCGGCCTACCACCACCTCGAGACGCAAACCGAACTCGCTACGGTGCCGAGCTCCGAGATCCAGCGCGCGAACCTGTCGGAGCAGATCCACCGCGGCCAGCTTCCCGAGGGCGACGTGCCGGATGACGTGTCGCGCCGCGCGATCGGTCTGGCCGGCGATCGGCACAACCTGATCCTGCGTGATGCGCAGGAGCTGGAGCGCCACTACCGCGGCGAGGTCCTAGCCAACTCGTCCCACCACTCGCTCGTGAAGATCGGCCAGACGGTCGGGATCGTCTATCCGCGTGAGCGACTGTCGCGCGACATCGAGGTGGGCGAGCAGGTGGCGATCCACTACTCCCCGGACAGCGCCCTGCACCAGGTCAAGGACCACGAGCAGCACCTGGAGCAGGCGGAGCGCGTCCAGGATCACCAGCACTCGCTCGAGCGATAGGAGAGCCCATGTACCCCTTCACGCGAGCAAGGCGCGTTCGCGCCGTACCGCACTTCACGCGCCTCTATCTCGATGAGCGCCGACAGGTGCGGCTGCAGATGTGGACGAGCCCAAGGCTGCTGCGCATCGAGGCGAGCTGGGCCGTCCGCTACGTCGCTCAGTGGGTCGCACTCTGCTGGCTGGCGTGGGCGCCGTCGCTCTTTCTGTGGGCGCAATTGGTCGCCGGCGGGTTCGACCTGGATCGGCCGATCGCCTTTGTGCCGCGCGCCTGGCTCGCGATGTATGCCCTCACCGGCGCGGTTATCTCGCTCTTCTATGTCTGGTGGCGACCCTACATCAGCTACGTCGAACTGCAGGTGAGGCGTCACATGGACGACTGGTACCGCGCAGTCTGCGAGGCCGAGCGCGGCGGTCGCCTGTATTAGCCCGACGACACGACACCTTGTTTTCCCCTTTTCACCACAACACGAGGTAGACCATGAAGCTGACCCAACACGCACTGCTGATCGCCACCCTGTCCGCCGCCGCGCTGCTGACGGGCTGCGCAACCACGGGCAACGAGCATCTCGAATCGGCGACGCAGACGAGCGTGCAGAGCCAGATCACGCAAGGCAAGAGCACGAAGCAGGACGTCCAGGACGCATTCGGATCGCCGAACAAGACCACCTTCACCGATTCCGGTTTCGAGATCTGGACGTATGAACTCGCCCACGCGACGCCGCATGCCATCAACTTCGTGCCGATCGTCGGCGCCTTCGCGCACGGCGCAGACGTGCGCAAGAAAACCCTGACGGTGCTGTTCGATGACAGCGGCGTCGTCAAGAAATACACCTTCGCCGAGACCACCGACGTGGCCAAGGGCGGTATCGGTCAGTAATCGCAATCGCCCGTAGCTGTTTGATCCCCGGAAGTGTGTGTACCCATTTCGCACTTCCTTTGACGCCAGCCGGCTGGCCCGGCTGGTCTTTTTTGAATGAAACACTGCATAACGGAACGTCCTCTATGCGCATCCGCCCTCATCGACGGCCGGTGCAATGTCGCCACGTGATCGCCATGCTCGCGGTGCTGGCACTCGGCACCTCCGCAGGTGTTCCGGTCACCGCTGTCGACCAACAAAGTTTCCTCGACGGTATCGAGCCGGTGGTGGCCGGATTGCTTGTCGCCGCCACATTCTTCGCGCCGGCGCTCCGTCTCCGCTGCACCCAGCGCGGTTCATGGAGCGCTTTGCGCCGCGCTCAGCGCTATCTGCGCGACTTCGGTCTTTGCCTCTGCCTGCTCGGCGCGCTTGGGTTGGCCTTGACGTTCAACAAGGTCCACCCTGGAGCGCCGTTTGAGGCGCTGCCGGACGTCATCTTCGATATGTCCGCCGACACGATGCTCGGCGGCAGCACGATCTATCTGTGGGGTTTTGCCGCGCTGCCAGTCCTGCGTGGGGTGATGTGGATCGAATCGAAATTGATGCGAGGTGCGCGATGAGCGCCGCCCGTCGATCCATGCGCCGGCTTTTCGCAGCGAGCGCGCTTGCTTGTGTCCTGAGCTTTATGGGTGCGGTCGCCACCCAGGCGCAGGAGTTTCTCCCGCCGGATCAGGCGTTCCGCGTTCGGATGACCGAGGAGCCGGGCGTCGTTGTCTTGCACTTTGCGATCGCCGATGGCTATCGGCTGTATGGCGATCGCTTCCGCGTCACCAGCGACGACGGCCAGGCGCGGCTCGGTGCCATCCAGCACCGCGCTGGGAAGGTCGTGCCGGACCCCGCCGCAGGCCGGCCGGTGGAAGTCTTTGAGCACGCCGTCACGCTGCGCGTGCCGGTGAACGCTCATGACATGTTCGATCTGACCGTGAGCTACCAGGGCTGCGCAGTCAACCAGATCTGCTACCCGCCCATGCAACGGACCTTTCCGGTGATCGCAGCGGCGCTGTTTGGCCAGTCGGAGGTCAGCCGATGAGCCCGGTTCTGTCGCCCTTCGCGCGAGCGCTCGAGGCCCGGGTGCAGTACGCCTATGCCGTCTGCACGACCGACATCGGCTCGCCTGCGTGGTTCACCCATCTCGCGGCCGCACGGCAGCACGCGATTGCGCTCGGGCGAGCGCATGCCGCGCAGGACATCTATGAGTGCCCGAATTTGATCGCGGATATCCCGATGCTGCGCGCGGCCTACGAGAGCGCGGTGCTCGATATGCGCCGCAGCCGACTCGGCCAGGTCGGCGCTGAAGCACCTGAAAAGACACCCCTCTGTTCCCGGAATCTTGGCGGAAGACAGGAACAGAGGGCTCCAGGTCCTGCGCAAGCGCAGGCGTAAACGTCCCGTAATCCGGGATCTCGATGTTAAGCGGGGATTGTAATGAAAGTGAGGAAAAGACCCAAACGCACCGGGATATCGATCGCGATCGCCGCGGCGCTCGCATCGGTGTCCGGACAGGCGCCTGCGCAATCGCAAGGTGCCGGTGCGATCCAAAACGGCAATGGCGCCGTCGCGTCGGGCGATTATTCAATTGCCGAAGGCACGGCAGTCTCGTCGCTCGGCCTGCGCGCGGTGACCATCGGCTACAGCTCGACAGCCGCGGGCGATGATTCGATGGCGCTCGGGACGTCGGCCAGCGCGCAACTGAACGCAGTGGCCATCGGGAACACGGCAGTGGCGGGCTCGTATGCCACGGCGATCGGCTACAGCGTGACGGCCGCCGACCAGAGCAACATCGCGATCGGTAACGGCACGACGGCTGGCATCGATTCGAGCGGCGGGACCAGCCAAGCGAACCTCGCCATCGGGTTGAATGCGCTCGCGAATTCGCCCGGCACGACACAGGGTGGCGCAGTGGCGCTGGGGTTCAAGGCCACCGCCACGGGCACCAATGCGGTGGCCCTCGGTTCGTCGTCGGCCGCGCTGGCCCAGCAAGGCCTGGCGATCGGCACGTCCTCGATCGCAACGAATCCCCGCGACGTGGCCATTGGCGCGGGCTCTGTGACGGGGGCCGCGCATCCGCTCAGCAGCATCAATATCGCTGGCCAGGACTATGCCGTCGCCGGCACCACGTCGAACGGCGTGGTCAGCTTCGGGCAGTCCCGCTCCCCCCGCCAGATCACCAACGTCGCGGCTGGCTCGGTGACCGCGACGAGTACGGACGCGGTCAACGGCTCCGAGCTCTACCAGGTCGGACAGGCGCTGAGCAGTCTGTCGACCTCGAGCAGCCAGTCCCAGACGTCGCTCGCGACCGGCGTGGCGGACAACGCGACGGGCATCACCAGCCTGTCCACCGGTCTCGCTTCGCTCTCCACCACCTCGGCACAATCGCTGGCTTCGCTGTCGACCGGCCTGGCTGACACGGGCACCGCGCTTTCCGGCCTGTCCTCCAGCACTGGCAGCTCGCTCGCATCGCTCTCGTCTGGCGTGGCGGGGAATGTCTCGAGTATCGCGAGCCTCTCGACTGGCGTGGGCAGTGGCATGGCGTCGCTCTCCACGGGCCTGGCCGGCAGCACCTCGGCCATCGCGAGCCTCTCGACCGGTACGGCTTACAGCTTCGCCTCGCTGTCGACGTCGAATGCTCAGGCGGTCGCGAACCTGTCCACGAGCACCGCGCAATCGGTCACGTCGCTGTCGACCGGCATTGCTGCCAACGGCGCCAGCGTTGCGAGCTTGTCGACTGGCGTGGCGAACGGCTTCACCTCGCTCTCGACCGCCACGGATCTATCGATCGGATCACTGTCAACGGGCGTGGCCGGCAATGCGTCGGGCATCACCAGCCTGTCCACCGGACTCGTCAGCCTGTCGACGGCGGCGACGCAATCGATCGCCTCGCTGTCGACCGGCCTGGACAGCACCCATGCAGCGCTCAACAGTCTTTCCACCGGCACGGCCAGCGCGATCACCGGGCTTTCCACCAGCACCGGGATTTCCGTTGCGTCGCTGTCGACCGGCGTTGCCGGGAACACCGCAGGGATCGCCAGCTTGTCGTCAGGCATGGCAGAGGGATTCACGTCGCTGTCTACCTCCGCGGCCCAATCGGTAGCTTCCCTCTCTACCGGTCTCGCCGGGGCCGGCACTGCCCTGGCCAGCTTGTCGACCAACACCGCGGCGAACCTTTCGTCGCTCTCGACAACATCCGCTCAGGCGGTCGTCACGCTGTCCACGAGCACCGCGCAGATCGTCACATCGCTGTCGACGGGCGTGACGGCGAACGCCGCCGGCATATCGAGCTTGTCGACTGGCATGGCAAACGGGCTCACGTCGCTGTCCGCCTCGGCGGCTCAATCCGAGTCCTCGCTGTCGACCGGTCTCTCCGGCGCCAACACGGCGCTGGCCAGCTTGTCCACCGGCGCGGCACAGTCGATCACGTCGCTGTCGACGGGCGTGGCCAGCGACGGCACGACGATATCGGCGCTTCGGGCCGGCTTGAACGCCGGCACGATCGGCCTGGTGCAGCAAGCCAGCGGCGCCAGCGCAGGTGCGATCACGATCGGTGCGGGCACCGCAGGCACGGTCCTCGATGTCGCCGGCACGGCCGGCGCGCGCCAGGTGAAGGGCGTGGCCGCCGGTACCGACGCCTCGGACGCCGTCAACCTGCAGCAGCTGCAGAGCGTCGCCGCCCAGGCCGGCACCATTGGCGCCAGTGCCGTCGGCTACGACGACGCGTCGCATACGCGGGTGACATTCGGCACCTCAGGCTCGCCCGTCGCCCTCACCAACGTCGCCGATGGCGCCCTGAGCGCCAGCAGCACGGACGCCGTCACCGGCCGGCAGCTCTATGCGCAGCAGCAAGCCACGAGCGCCAACGCTGGCGCGATCGCCACGCTCTCGACGGCGTCCATGGCGGCCACCTCCTCGCTCTCGACCGGGATCGCCGGCAACGCCTCGTTGATCGCGGGCCTCTCGACCAGTACGACGGATGCGCTGGCGTCGCTGTCGACCGGCACCAGCCGCGGCCTGGCGTCCTTGTCCACCGGCTTGTCCTCGACCGACGCCACCGTCGCGTCGCTGCAGTCCGGGCTGGCCGCCGGCACCGTCGGTCTGGTCCAGCAAGCGGGCACCGGCTCTATCACGATCGGCGGCAACGCAGCCGGCACGGTTCTGGAGGTGGCCGGCACCGCCGGGGCGCGCCAGGTCAAGGGCGTGGCCGCCGGCAGTGACGCCACCGACGCCGTCAACCTCCAGCAGCTGCAGAGCGTGGCGGCTCAGACGGGCGCAGTCGGCTCGAGCGCCGTTGCCTACGATGACGCCTCCCACACGCGGGTGACGCTCGGGCTGATCGGCGCCGGCGCGCCGGTGACGCTCACCAACGTGGCCGATGCCGCCGTGTCGGCCACCAGCACGGACGCCGTGGCCGGCCGGCAGCTGTACGCCGCCGAGCAGGCGACCACGGCAGTCGGCAGCGCGATCGCCTCGTTGTCGACGTCCACCGACCAGTCGGTCGCCTCGCTCACCAGCGGGCTGGCCAGCACCACGATGGCGCTCGGCAGCCTGTCCACCGGCAGCGCCGCTGCGCTCACATCCCTGTCGACCGGCCAGGCCGTGGCCGAGGCCACGCTCGCCAATCTCTCGACAGGCACCGCGCAGGCCGTCACGTCGCTGTCCACGGGGCTGGCCACCAGCGGGACGACGCTGGCGGCTCTGCAATCGAGTCTGGCGGCCGGTACGGTCGGGATCGTGCAACAGGATGCCAGCACTGGCACCGGCCTGATCACGATAGGCGCGGGCACCGGCGGTACCGCCGTGGATTTGCACGGCAGCGCCGGGCCCCGCCAGGTCAAGGGCGTGGCCGCCGGCACCGATGCCACCGATGCCGTCAATCTGCAGCAGCTGCAGAGCGTCACGGCTGCCGTGGGCAACGTCGGCACCGGCGCCGTCGCCTACGACGACGGATCCCATTCGCGCATCACCCTCGGCGCACCGGGCGCCGGCACGCCGGTCGCGCTCACCAACGTCGCGGATGCCGCCCTGTCCGCCAGAAGCACGGACGCCGTGGCCGGCCACCAGCTCTACGCCACCAACCAGGCGATCGGCGCCACCGCGGCGGCCGTCTCGACCCTGGCGACCACCACGGGACAGGCGGTATCGTCGCTGTCCACCGGGTTGTCCGGCAATGGCGCGAGCCTGGCAGCGCTGCAGTCGGGGCTGGCCGCCGGCACTGTCGGCCTGGCGCAGCAAGCCGGTGGGCTCGCCAACGGCGTTATCCAGGTCGGTGCCGACACCGCGGGCTCTGCCGTGAACTTCGCCGGCACGGCGGGCGCCCGCCAGCTGAAGGGCGTCGCGGCCGGGACGGACGCCACCGACGGCGTCAACCTGCAGCAGCTGCAGAGCGTGGCGGCCGCAGTGGGGGCCGTCGGCGCTGGCGCGGTGTCCTACGACGATGCGTCCCGCACGCGGATCACGCTCGGCGCGCCAGGTGCCGGCATGCCGGTCGCGCTCACGAATGTGGCCGACGCGAACCTTTCGGCCAGCAGTACTGATGCCGTCTCCGGGCGCCAGCTGTACGCAACGAACCAGACTGTTTCCTCGCTGGCGGGCCAGCTCGCGGCCGGCACCGTCGGCCTCGTTCAGCAGGGCGCCAGCGGGATCACGGTCGGCGCCGCCACGGGCGGCACCACGCTCGATGTCAGCGGCACGGCCGGCGCGCGGCGCATCGCCGGGGTCGCCGCCGGCGTCAACGCCACCGACGCGGTCAATGTCGGCCAGCTGGACCAGGTCATCGGCACGGTCAACACGATCGCCGGCAACACGCTGTCCTATGACGACCCCACCAAGCTCAGCGTGACCCTGGGTGGTCTCGGTGCCGGCTCGGCGGTGACGATCCACAACTTGGCGGCCGGTGCGCTGACGGCGGCCAGCTCGGACGCGGTGAACGGGGCGCAGCTCTTCGCCACCAACGCGGCCGTCACCGCCAACACCAGCGCGATCAATGCCCTCTCCTCGCGCCTCGGCGCCATCCTGCCCTCGAGCTTCAGCCAGACCATCCCCGAGCCCGGGCAAGGCAGCCTGAAATACGCCGCCTTCAACAGCACCGGCGGCGGCTCGATCGCAACCGGCGCCGACGCGACGGCCATCGGCAGCAATGCGGCCGCCAGCGGCGATCGCAGTACCGCGCTGGGCACCGGCGCCGCCACGTCCGGCACGGACTCGGTTGCCGTCGGCAGCAACGCAAGCGCGACCGGCGCGAATGCCGTGGCGCTGGGTGCCGGCTCGGTGGCCGACCGCGACGACTCGGTGTCGATCGGCAACGCGGCGGCCGGAACGACGCGTGTCCTGGCCAACGTGTCCGCCGGCACGGCGCCGACCGATGCCGTCAACGTCCAGCAGTTGAACGACTCGGTCACGAACCTGAGCAACCGGCTCGACCACGATCGGCGCGACGCCAACGGCGGCATCGCCGCGGCCGTCGCGATCGCGAGCTTGCCTCAGGCGCCGGCACCGGGCCGAAGCATGGTCGCAATCGGCGGCGGCACCTACGGCGGCCAGTCCGCGATGGCGCTCGGGATCTCGACCTATGCCGGCCGGTGGATTCTGAAGGCGAACGGCTCGACCGACTCGCGCGGCACGGTCGCCGCCGGTGTTGGCGCCGGCTTCGTTTGGTAACCAAGGGGAAAACCATGAAATCGAAAAAACAGACCCAACGGGATATCGCCGCGGCCATCGGCCAGCGCCGCCTCGACGTGCCGATCGCCTTCTCGCGCGCCCTGCAGGCCCGCGTTGACTACGCGATGGCGATCTGCACTACCGATGAGGGATCCGACGCGCGCAACGAGCTTTTGAAGCGAGCACGCTACGGCGCACGGGATCTCGGTCGAGATCTCGTCCTGGTCGGCGCTCACGATCTGCAATGCCCCCGGCTGTTTGTCGACGTCCCGATATTGCAAGACGCCTTCGAGAGCGAGGTCCTGTTGACCGAGGTCGACCAAGCCCGTGATGCAGCCGAGTTAGCCGACGCCTTGGCGTCCGTGGATGCCGAGATGGCGCAAGAGCGGGCGGCCGACGAGCGGCGCACGAAGGTGAAGGCCGCGATCGCCGCCGGCGATTGGGCCGCGCTGGACCTGCCAACGCCCGAGGCCTTCGTGAAACTGCTGGCGGCCGGTGAATCGGCCGAAGCCGACGGCCACACCTTCGACTACATCGAGGGCGAAGGCCTGTGGTGCACCAACCCGTATGGCGTCGACGCGTACTTCGGGGAATCCATCCCGTCGATCGACTACGCCCGCGAGCTGCTCACCGCCATCGCGAGCGGCACGATCTTCGGCGATACGCCGCCGGGCAGCGATTGATCGCCCTCCTCCATCCGAACACGAGGATCCATCTCATGACCGATCAGATTTTCCGCAGTGGCAAGCCGGTGACCCCGCGCAGCATCGTGTCGGCGGCGATCGCCGGCGACATCTCCGCGGACGAAGCCGAGGAGCTCGTACAGCTGCTGATCGAGGCACGCGCGCGTGGCCTCGACGTTCACGAGCCCGCAAGGCGCAACGCTAACGCATCGTCGCGCGGGACGGGCAAACGCCTGGCCAGCGCATAACTCGGGGCGCCACCATGCAACGCTTTGAATTGAACGGACAAGAGTACGACGGCGACAGCAATAGCTTCCTCGCCAAGCTGCCGGCCGCGCACGAGGCAAAGATGCGCCCGCTTTGCCTGTGCTCGATCCCACCTATTCCGATGTATATCGCGCGGTTCGAGGGTCGCTACCAGGTCAAGCGCATGCCGGGCACCGGCACCCAGCACAAGATGGGCTGTGACTCGTTCGAGACGCCGCCAGGCCTCAGCGGCTTCGGTGACGTCGACGGCTCGGCGATCGTGGAGGATCCGGAGTCGGGCCAGGTCACGCTCAAATTTGGTTTCGCGCTGGCCAAGGGCCCGGCCCGCGAGATGCCGGAGCCTTCGGGTAATGAACCCGACAGCATCAAGGCCGACGGCAAGAAGCTGACCCTGCGCGGGCTGCTGCACTACCTCTGGGAGCAGGCACAGCTGAATCGCTGGTCACCCAACATGGCGGGCAGGCGGAACTGGTCCGTGGTGCGCAAGTATCTGCTGCTGGCCGCCGCCGGCAAGAACGCGAAGAAGATGAACCTCGAGGATCTGCTGTACATCCCCGAGATGTTCGTGGGCGATCAGAAGGACCTGATCGCCCAGCGCCGCACCGAGCGCCTCGCGCGGATCTCCGTCTCCGATTCCGGCAAGCCGCACTTCGTGCTGGTGATCGGGGAACTGAAGGAGATCGCTACCGCGCGTTTCGGCTTCAAGCTGGTCATGAAGCACCTGCCCGACTTCGGCCTGATGATCGACGAGAAGACCAAGAAACGTATCGAGAAGGTCTTCGCAGCCGAGCTGGAAATCTGGGCGGCGACGGAAGGCATCCACCTCATGGTGATCGCCACCGCGAGCGTGTCGGCCACCGGCATCGCAACCGTGCAGGAAGTCTCGATGATGCTGGTGACCGACTCGTGGATCCCGTTCGAGACGCTCTCCGATCACGCGCTGCTCAAGACGCTCGCCAAGCGCCGGTACCAGAAATGCCTGCGCTACAACCAGACGGCGATACACCCCATCGCCACCGCGCTGCTGACCGACGCGGAGCGCGGCACCGCGCTCTATGTCGTGCCGCCGGAGGCCTCCTCGAGCTACCAGGCTGAGCTGGACCTCCTTATCTCCGAATCGGCGCTCGACGCGTGGACCTGGCGACCCGGATCCGAAACCATGCCCGCCCTTCCCTTGACGGCCTATGAGGCAGCCCGCCAGGGAGGCGTTCGTGCGCGGCCGGCCGCCGCGCCGGCGATGCCGCAGATGCCCGAAGAACCCCCTCTCGAGGACGAGCCGCCGCCTTCTGCCGACATGCCGGCCGACAGCGAGAACAGCTGGCCAACCACATGGTTGTGAGCGCATCGAGTGCGCCGACGCCGAGCGGGCAGGTGCGATTTGTCAGCTGGACTGCGGGCAGGACTTCCGCGATGTTGTGTCAGACGAAAGAAGGGAAATTTGAAAGGAAAACTAAAAAAAACACCCCGAGTTGAAGTCGGGGCGTAAGTGATGTTAGCGACGGTGTAAGGGGGTGCCGCCACATCAGACCAAGGGCGATTCTAGCCCGGACGTCGGTGCTGTCAAGCGACATCCATGTGACAACGAAACGAAGAACGACACGCCAAGTGAAAACAGAAAATCAGATGGGCCAAACCGCGAACGAGAGCGTGAACGAGGCAGCAGCCGGGATGCGAAGCCGTGTCCTATCCAAGGCTACCAATCGAGCAACCTGGACACGGAGCACGTCGGCGACGAACTGAGCTAGCCGATGACGCAACCGGTTCCCGGTCCGCTGCCGCTAACGGCCGCTGCACCGTTGAATCCGCATCAACCCGCTGCCGGTGCTCGTTGCCTGGCGGCGGACGCGCGCGCGCCGATTTCGCGCGTGCCGCTTCCCGACCGCGTCTGGCCGGCCGATATCCCCTGCCCGGCGCCCGCCAACAGCCCGCGTCTTCTGCGCGAGCTGAAACAGCGCCTCGGCCGTTATCTCGACACGCCGCAGGCCTGGCTCCCGTCGCTGAACGCCGCCAACGGTAGCCGGCGGCAGCAACGCAGCGAGCGCCGCGTCGCCTGCGTGCAGCTGGTGCGCGCGCTGATCAAGTTCTGCGACGTCTCCACGCTGCGTATCGCCGTGCCGGCGCAGGGCGGCTGGGTGGATTTCACGTTGCCCTACCTGGCCGAACAGGCGGGCCTCTCGGTACGGCGCGCGGAACGGGCGCTGCGAGACCTAGTCACGGCCCGGCTCGTGAAGAGCCGCCCGCAATGCGAGCTGCAGGTTGGTGAGGATGGACCGCGATATCGCGGCCTGGCCGCCATTCGGTATGTGACACCCGCGCTGTTCGAGCAATTCGGCCTCGGGAAGTGGCTGCGCCACGAGCGCACGCGTGCTCACCTGCGTGCGCAACGCAGGCTAGACGCCGAACGAAAGCGCGAGCGCAAGGTCGGCGCCGGCGCTGGCCAGCTGCTCACCCAGCTGACCGACAAACTGGCGGCCGCGCAGGCGAAAGCCGCGGCGCGTCGCCGGTTGTCCGAAATCGATCGTCGGGCCGAACTCGAGCGCGCGGTGATGATCCGTGCCGGCGAGCTCAAGGCCGCACATCCCGATTGGGACCGCGACCGGTGCTTCCGGATCGCACGAAACCAACTCGCCCCACCCGCCTAACCTCGCAGCGTCCCCTGTTGCCCTTCCCATCGCGCCAGCGAGGACTGCGTTCGCGTTGACCTGGCCAGGCCGACGCCTGGGCCCGAATCTTCCCTCCGTTTTCCACACGTCGCGTCGCACTCGCCAGCGCGCGGCGAGGCTTCGGCCGTCAGCGCATGTGGATAAGTGCATTTAACTGTCGGTACGGGTGGCGGTTAGCTGTCGGGACTTAATCAGAACCTATCTCTATCTACCCCATATCGAGCTGAGGCTCCGCCTCAGAGGGGCGGGCTTGCCCGCCTATGTGCACACCATCGAGGCGCACGCGTTCCCCTGCGGCAGGCACTAAGCGCCACGGCGGGCTATGCCCGCCGCACCGCTAAGTGCGCGTAAATCATCCGATGCCGGATACTCCGGCATCGGCCTCAACGCGCGCGTGTGCGCGCCCTTTGCCCGAACACGACTCTCGACGTCAGCGCAGTCAAGTTCTGCAGAAAGGGGGTACGCAACTAACGGTCAAGGCGACTATTCACTTTCTCACGCCCCACTGGTCCCGTCATGCTCCGAAGCTCCCAAGAAAAGGTCCGTACCCAATCCAGCGGACCTGCCGCAAAGGCCCAGTCGTCGTTGTCACGTTAGCGCAGTCCACCAGTTGCGAGCGCGATCTACATGTTTCATGCGGACTCTGGGTGACCTCGGTCAATTCAAACAAAGTCGAGAAGCGCACGGCGAGGTGTTTCAATCCAGCGAAGCACGCAGCAGATGTCGCTTCAGGGCGACGTGCTGGCGGACCGACCCGAAGCTCGCAAGGAACGCCTGAGTGCGCTCCGGGTCGCGATAATCTCCGCATGCGCCGCGTGACAACGCCATCGGGACGCACGCGTTCTCCTCTTCCAGGCACTAAGCGCTACATCGGGATACGTCCACGGCGTCGCCAGGTGAGCGACAAAAGATTTGATGCCACGGCTTCGCCGTGCCACCGAGCCTGCACGCCTGCGTGTGCGTCTTACGCATGCTATGGATTCTAATCATTGATGGCCATAAGGTTTGCAGGGAGAGGGACCAGCCATTGAACGCAACTAACGGTCAAGCTCCGCCGAACTCACCTCAAACGACATCGCCCTACTCAACCGCAGAGCTAACAAGAAGCCAACAGACACACTGCATGCGGACGCCACCCGCAACATAAGGCATCCGAAAAATATATCGTGAGAAGCTGACCCGCTAAGTAGTCAGTACGAAGCCCACATGCAGAACACAACTTCGGCGAGCGATCGCCGACGCAACTCATCCGGCGCGGCCGCACTACGCGTGCCGACGCCAAACCTTTGCAGCGGGCAGCGGAAATTTGACATTGGTGAGCGGGTGCAGGACGCGCCGCTCAAAGGAACCGGTTCCGGGGTGGACAAAGCATAGGTTGATACCCGGGAAGTGATTGACCTCAGCCAGCGGTCGATTATGCGGCCTTGATCAACCTAGGGACACTAGTCTTCGACGGAACCAAGTGCAGGCCGGCCTTGGTCGGATCAACATTCGCAGCAGGGTAAACCTCGAGCACTTGGAGAAGCGCTCGCCGAACGGTTTCCCGGAATTTCTTGTCCTCGGACGCGCCGGAGCCAAATTGGAGCTTCAACGCTTCCCACGGAACTGTCGTCGGGGCCCGCAGCGAGAAGTAACGATAGGTGAGCCAGCAATACAGATCGATCGCCATTGGCGACTGACGTAGCGCCTTCAGCGCACGCAAGTCGATCGGGACAGGCGACTCAAGGATTTCTTTGAAGAACTTTTCCGACAACGTCACTGTTGACTGCCACAGGCCTGCCTGATCCGGCGCCTGAGGATCCCACCACAGCGCGGTCTCGTCCGCAATGCTGAACTTGCGCGTCGCGAAATCAGCGCCCGGAGCGGAGCCCCCACCTTGCACAATCGCCATATCGGAAGCGAACAGTCGTTTCATCATCTCACGCACACGCGTGATCGAACCATTCTTGCCGCCCGTATGCGACGAGATACCCAATGCATCCATGAACGCAGAAAGCGATTTTCCGAGAACGAGCTGCCGCTCCTTCGTTCGAACCGCTTCGGTCCCAAGCCATGCGAGAAGCAGCCGCGGAATCGTCCCGTAGGGATATCCCATGCTCTCGAGCTGATTGGTTTTCTGCTCGTGATAGTAGCCAGGCTTGATGATCAAACTCATGTCACCGGATGCCCGCCCCCACACGGGCAGATTTCGATCGGGCTCGCGATATGGCAGAGTTGCTTGAACCAGCGCGCGCCCCATGAAGCCGGCCATTCCTGCTTTGAACGCGTCCTCGCGCTCTATCGCTAGTGATTCTTCGAAGAGTCGGTTTGCGACGCTCGGTCGAATCGCCGTCGATTTCGGCTCCGACAGCTTCCGGGGCTGGGTCTTCGGTTTCGCGCTTTCGGGCATGGTGGTGCTCGCTGAGTTTGGCGGATTAAAACATAGCCCCTGCACCTCGTCACGCATATGTTGGGGCGATCCACAAGCTTGTGGATAAACCCTGTGGATAAGGGAAGTTATCCACGCATATTTCGGGGCCGGTTTTCGCATAAGTCGGGGCCGCAACTGCGCATAAATTGGGGCCGATTCCGCATATCTCGGGGCGGCCGTCGCATATCTCGGGGCAGGAACACGCAAAAGGCATTGATTTGATTAAAAAAAATGGCACGTATAGCTTTGCTTTTAAAGGTTGTTTACTTGTAATTCGCTTGTAGAGGAGCTCGCTTCAGTGGACAACCTTCGGTTGCCCACGTTCCGCGACCTCTCGACCACGACGAAGAGACAGAAAACCTTACCCCGCCGCAAATCTTGACACGCAGGAGCGTCCGAACCCGTCTGCAAGCAGACACACGTAGGGATCTCGAAGTACTGCGTCGTTGATTTCGGGCCAACGCCATTGCGTTGCCTGGCTTTCGCCCCGTCTTATGCGTAGCCAGACAGGCACCAGCTGCGTTTGGCCGGAGCCCTACCTTTCCCGCCCCAACTTATGCGTATATCAGCTCCCCGTAGGCAGATCCATGGCAACACTACTTGCCCCAAGATATGCGAAGAATATCGTCAGTGTGCGCCCCGATTTATGCGCCAGCTTCCGCCCCAAGATATGCGTCGCTAACCGCTTACCCAGTAAGCGCTCACTTTCGTGAAAACGTTGTGGCTAGTCAGTACGTGGAAACCGAAGGCCGAATTTGCCCCACCTTATGCGTAGCTCGGGTATGAGCACTGACGTGGGCCGAGGCGTCTAGCGTTCGGAAAGCGCCCCAAGATATGCGCCCGGAGGGAAGCCTTGCTTCCCTGTTCGTGGCCATGCGGTAGTCCACCGCCCCAGGATATGCGTCCCCTGCTAGGAGGTAACCGCCCCGAAATATGCGTAGACCTCGGGCGCCCCAAGATATGCGTAGGATCACAGCCGTTCTCGCCCCAAGATATGCGTGAGCTTATGCAGATTCGCCCCGACATATGCGTCAGGTCCGCCTCCCCTCCCCTCCCCTTCCAGCCTCCAACGCAATGTTGTGCTAGGGCCACATTCAGAGTGTCTGCCGGAGTCCCATTTTCATGCACCGGCAAACCTTATCCGCAGCCCCGTCACGCATTAATCAGCTTTGGCGCCATCCGCGGCCAACATGTTCTGCAGCGCTTCCCGGAAACGTTCGACCTGGTCTCCTAGGTTCAAATCGATCTGGATTCGGCCGTCGTCCCATTCCTTAATTGTTCCTATCGAAGTGCCGTCAGGCCGCGTGTACTTAAACTGCCGTGCCGTAGGGTTGCGCTGTCGGGGACCCTTCTGTAGTGCCTTCCGAATGGCTTCTACTTTTCGAAATGACAATTGCTCGGTGATGACTCGATTTATCAGCTGGAGGGTGCGATCATCGTTTTGCACCGCTTTTCGGTAAAGAGTTATCTCATACGCCATATTGATACCGAATAATTCTGGATGGTCTGCTATGAGGTCCAATGCGGGCTCAGGGAGATCCAGCAGTGCAAGGTGTTTATTGACTGCGCCTTTCGACTCCCCTACCAGCGCGGCCAGGCGTTCCTGGTCGGGCGCAAGTCCTTCATCGAGCAACGCTTTGTAAGCGTACGCGGCGTCAAGAGCGGACTCCTGTTCGCGTTCAGAATTTGCAGTCCGGGCGAGCCGCCAAAAATCGATCTGCTCGAGGCCGTCCAGTATCTTGACGTCGAGTTCAGAATGTTTGAGGAAAATCCGCGCACGTTTGCGATATTGGCCGTCGATCAGAATGAGTTTTTTAGGGTCACTCGGGTGACGCGCTGCCAGCGCGGGCAACATTTGGCCGTCTTTCGCAATCGAATTTGCGCGAGCTCTGACCTTCGCATCGTCGTAGATTCTCCGACTATTCAGCGGATTATCATCGATCATATCGATCGGCCACGTCGTCGTGATCGCCTTAACCTTTCCCGCCCGCTCCAAGGTTTCTACGTAGAAATCTGGACCACCGTGTTTGGCATCGGCGCTCGCTGGTTGCTCTGAAAGTAGGCTCTCACGTCCCTCCAGCGCAGTATTCGCTCTAGCGAATCGGTCGCTAACCTTCTCTGCCCGCATCGCGTCGTCACGCTGCTGCCCCTTACGCAACTGGTCGCCAAAATTCTTCGCCATATTTAGTTCTCCAGAATTTCGAGGATCTCTTTCTTTAAAGCCTTGATTTCGCGGTGCGCTTCTTTCGCGCCCTTTATTTGGAGCACACTTTTACCGAGCAACTCTGCTTCCTTATATGCCGTGCGCAGGCCAATTCGGGTTTTCAAAGCGGGTACTTCTGAATCGTTGTCCAGCTCGGAAAACACATGTTGAACAACAGCAGTGTTTTGATTCATATTGGCCAAAGTTCGCAATTGCAAATCGTCGTTTAGCTCTTGAGCTCTTTGGCCAAGCTTCTTCGCCTCCCCGATAGCCCAGACATTTCCCCCCGAGGCGCCGACTGGTATCAGACCAAGATCCGCAATGAGCAGCGCCCTTGACGGCGCTGCCGAGGCGATGGCAGGAGGACAGTCGATGATGATGAATTCATAATCATCAACATACTTCCGGATTTCTTGATCTGGTTTAGCAAGCATCGCCAGATTGGCGCATGCTGCCGGGAATGGTTGATCCTCTGGCGCGTTCCCGATAACAATCGAAGCCGTCCCTTGCGGATCCAGGTCGATAACCATCGTCTTTCGCGAGTCGAGACCTAGCGCCCCCGCGAGGTTGGTGCTGATCGTTGACTTCCCCGAGCCGCCTTTCTGATTAAAAACCGCAATGATCTTCGCTGCCATATACCTCCCATAGCGTTGGTTTCTACGTAGAAACTCAGCTCGCCCATACTCCGTTGAGAGACGAGACCTCGTCTGGTTTCTATGTAGAAATCGATTTGGTGATGGCTCCGATTCTAAAAATATTTTTTTGTAATTTCAAGGAATTTTTGACCATTTCAAGAGCGATGCGGTTTCTACGTAGAAACTGCATCGCATCGGACAAGTATTCACCGTCCCAACCGCCCTGGACGAGGCGGGCGCGCTAAGTCCTCGTCGTATGTGTCGGTTACCGGTGATGTGCTTGAGGCGTTCGATGTCGGGCGCGACGTCGAGCGTTACGGACGCTAGGTAACGGGAGCGCTATCGAGTAGAGTGATCAGTGAGGTGGCAAAGGCGGGGAGGGCTGTGGTGTCGGTCCGAGCGTTAGTGCGCCGGCCGTGCGCGGCGAGATGCCGGCGCAACTCGGCAATCGATAAGGCGCACCCGCCCCATCGTGCTACGGCCTCGTGCGATCCGGTAGCGACGGCACTCGACAACCGGCTTTGTGGCCGCCTATGTACTGCGGATCGCACATCGCCACTGGGTTGACGCCTTGCCACCTGAAGGCTTGCAGTTGGCAGGGGAAGGGGCGAAAAATGGCACCCACGATAACCGAGGTTGCCGGTGTTGTATGACGGCATTTGCGGTCCAGGCTTTAACGGCGCCGTTGAGCCGGCTCCATAGGGATCTGTCGGATACAGCATTAGTTGCGAATCGGTTTCAGCTTGTATATGCTTTGGCATATGTCATTTTGTTCGACTAGGAGTTGCCTCATGCCCACTCACGACACTCGCCATGCCCGGTTGTTTCGTAACGGGCGCAGCCAGGCCGTGCGGATTCCGCGCGAGTTCGAACTCGCTGTCTCCGAGGTCACCATCTACCGGGAAGGCCAGCGCCTGATCATCGAGCCCGTCCCGGCCGCGCCCTTGCGTGAGCTGTTTGCCCAATGGACCCCCCTGGATGAAACGTTTCCCGACATCGAGAACCTGTCGGCCGAACCGGTCGACATCGAATGACGCTGTATCTGCTGGACACCAACATCTTGTCCAATGTGATGCGAGACCCGCGCGGCGCCTGCGCCACCCGAATCGGACTGACACCTCCTGAGCACCTTTGCACCTCGATCGTCGTGGCGGCAGAGCTGCGCTTTGGCGTCTTAAAACGCGGTTCGTCGACGCTCGCGCAGCGCGTCGAGCAACTTCTCGCGAGCTTGCCCGTGCTGCCGTTGCAGGCCGACGCCGACCGGTGCTACGGCCGATTGCGGGCCGAGCTCGAGAAGCAAGGCCAGTTGATCGGCGCCAACGACATGCTGATCGCCGCGCACGCGCTGTCAATCGAGGCCGTTCTGGTGACGGACAACACGGCCGAATTTGCCCGAGTTGCTGGGCTGCGGGTCGAAAACTGGTTGCGGCCGACGACGTAACGCCCGTAGCTCGGGCTGGAGAAGGCCGTCGGCATCGTCATCGCGGCCATTCTGAGATCTCAATCTTCGGGCCAGCCTGCCGCCATCGGCGATCGCCAGCCTCCAGTCTCAAGTGGCTCCGACTCAGCGGAGCGTCGATCGGCACGCCGGATCCGGCCGGCGATATCGGCTGAGGTCTGCATGAAGACCGGCCAGGCCGCGTCGATATAGGCGCCGAGCATTGGCTGCCCACTGCAGCGTCTTCCGCTGGGGCGCGAACCAGGCGGCCATTGCCGCCGCGTCGGGCCGGGCGGCCGCGCGCCGGCCGGGCGTTAGAGCGTCGGCCCCACCAGGAGCAGCCACTGCCGCGAAGAACCCGCAGGAGGACTCGTGGCGCGGGCGCCCGAACAATGGCCCCATTGCCGGCCTTCGGCGCTCTGTCCTGACCACCATGCTCACGAGTCTTCGTCGTCTGCTCACCGCCGTCCGTCGCCTGATCGTGACGGCCGATCGCCACCGGGCCGGCGCGCGGTGCGTGTTGCGGCTGGCCGGGCTCGGCTGCTGCGGCGTCGGCCTGGCCGTGCTGTACGCCGCGCTCGAGCTGGTGCGGATGGCCCTCGCACTGGCGGGCGGGTAGGCGGGCAGGGAAGGGGCGCGGCGGCTGTGGGGGCTGAAATCGCACAGGTGATAACTATGCTTCTCACGCGCGGCATGGCTCGACACAAATAATACCAATTGTTGGTATAAAATCTAACCTAACTGGATAGGAGCCGCATGATGCCGCGCAATACGTCGATCTCGTTGGGAGACCATTTGACTCAGTTCGTGGACAGTCAGGTGGCATCTGGCCGCTACGGCTCGGTCAGTGACGTGGTGCGGGCCGGATTGCGCCTGCTCGAGACCCAAGAAACGGAATTGCGGGCGCTGCAGGAAGCACTCCGCGCCGGGGAGGATTCCGGGGCGCCGACGGCGTTCGATGGTCAGGCCTTCCTCGCCCGCCTGCGCGCCAAGCATGGGAGTTAGGGCCCGGGTGGTGCGGCTCACGCCCCTGGCCGAGGCTGACCTAGAGAATATCTGGGTCCACGCGCTCGAGTCCGGGGCACGAGCGCACTGCGAACGCGACGTGAGCGAGCTTGTGACGGCGCTTGAGCAGTTGGCGCGCGGTGCCTCGCCCGGACGACCAGGCGACGCACGTGATGCGGTTTGCCGTCATCGGGTGGGCTGGCACGAGGTCTTTTACCGCGAATCCGCAACCACGCTGGATGTGATTCGCGTCTTGAACCACGGAATGGATGTTGACCCGCCCCTGTAGTTGCCTAAGGAGTTTTGCCATGAACGACACCCACCGTATCTCTCAGCCGACGGAGGGCCATCCGTCGGCCCTCGTTGATGCCGCCGCCGTGGCGAGGTTCGCTGCCGAGTATCTGTCCGAAGCTGGCGTGCCCGAGCGACACCAGCGTGCCGCGCTCGAGCACGCGACGGCGTGGTTCCAGTTGAAGATGGCGGGCGGTGAGGCGCCCACGGTAGTGGCCCTGCAAAGCAGCTTGGCGCGGGTGTTTGGTGGATACGGCGCGCGCCACTAGCCCATCGGAGACTGATACCGGGCGCCCGCGTGCGGGTTCAGGCGACGTCGCGCGAGGGACGGTTTTAGTGGGGCGTGCTGCCGTTATTCCGACTGACGGTAGCACCTTAGCGGGTCCACTTGTGGTGGCCCGCTTTTTTCTTGTCGCGCGGGCCGTCGGGCCCCGGTTGCGCGCGCAGGGCAGAGCAGTACGCGGCGCAGTTATCCATCTTTGACAATGCCTCGTAGGATTTGGAGAGGCGGCTATGTACACCCGACTCGGGTCTCCACGCGCCACCTCTCTCGTCGCGTGAAGTTCAATCCCGGTACCCGTCCGGGATTTTTTTGTCCGCGATAGAGACTGTCGCCGGTCGATCACTTTGCAATTGTTGACATCGCGGAGCGGGGGCCGGGTCTACACTGGAAGCTGCCTCTCTCTGACGGACAGGCAGGCAAGCTGAGATGTTGTTGGGCCACTTCGGTGGCCCATTTTTTTGCAGTCTCGTGAATGACAGACTGCCGCTGGGAAAGGGCGGTGTGCGTCGCATTTTGGGCGGTCAGATTGGCCTGGCGGACGACGACACCACGGTCCATGATCGGCGGAAGACGGCGCCCGACGTGCGGCCGAATCGACTGCCCCAAGATGACGTCGCCAGCGCGTATCGGCGTGGCAGGGAGACGGCGTAGGTAGACGACGAGGGGACGGGCTGACCCTATCCAGCGGTATTTGTCCCGTGCTGACCGTGTCAGGCGATTCTCTTTATCCTGCGGGGGCGGATCGCCCTCATGGCGGGCGATCGCATGTTGAGACGATGCTTCGGTGGGCCACCTTGCGTGGCCCTTTTTTGGGGCCGGCGAGGAAGGCGGGCTCGCCGCGCGGTCCCTTCCGGACGTCGGTGGCAGGCGTCGTCGCGCGGTCATGCCGTCCAACAGGGAACACGACGTCCGGCCTTGGCCGGGTTTTTTCTTCGTCGGCGTGGTCGGTCGGCAGCGGAGATGGGGTGCCGCAGCGCTCGCTCGAGCACCGCCACGAAGAACCCGCAGGAGGATTCCCGGCGCTCGCCGGAGAACACTATGCCTGTTGCCGCCCAGTCGGCGCCATAGACAGGGCCCCATGCACGACCTCCTGCTCGTGATCCACGCGCTGGACCACCTCATCCTAACCGCCGGACCCATCCCGCCGGCGCGCTGCTGGCGATCGTCCTGGTTGCCTCGAGCGGCGGCCTGTTTGTGGCGTTCGCGGCGGTGCAGCTGGCGGGCCGATCTCTTGGCCGGGCCGGCGGGGCAGGGACGACCAGGCGGCGTCGGCGGCGAAGGGGGCGGGGCAGGGAGACGAAATCGCACAGGTGAAAACTATCCTTACCAGGTGTGGTACGTTGGGGCGTTTTCTGTGCTATAAATGTTCGTGATTTGTGCATAAAAGGAGCGCGACATCATGAGCACCCTCGCAGCCACCCGAGCACCCGCCGCGCCAGCCGACGGCCCGGCCCCGGCAAGCTTTGATGCATTCCTGAGTGCGTTGCGCGAGCCGGACATGGCTGCGCCAGTGCTGTCGGCCCGTCGCTACGTGGCGGCCCTCAACATCGACCTGCAGACGCTCGCCGACCAGGCTCACGTCCACCGCAACACCGTCGCCCGCGCGCCGCAGTCGGCCAGCGTCCAGCAGTTCCTGCGCGAGGCGATCCGCGTGATCCGCGCCGCGACGGATCTGTCGGGCGACGTCCAGCGCGCGCTGTTCTGGTATCGCAACGAGCCGCTGGCCGTGTTTGACTACCAGACGGCCGAAACCCTGGTCTCGGCCGGCCGCGCCGATGACGTGGTGCGCTATGTGGCGTCGCTCGAGGCGGGCGCCGCCGGATGATCCTCACGCCGCTGCAGGACATCACCGCCTATCGCATGCACGTGCCCAAGTGGGCCGTGGCGCCCACCAGTGGCGCGGGTGCCGCCCGGGCCGGCGGCCGGGCGAACCGGATCGGCACATCAGCGCTGTATCTGGCGCTCGAGGTGGCCACCGCGGTGGCCGAGTACCAGCAGCTGTCGCCCTTGCTGCCGCCTGGCACGCTGGTCAGCTATCGGGTCACCGCAACGCCCGTGGTCGATTTCACCAGCGGCTTTCGCGCGGATCTCTGGCCGCCTTTGTGGGAATCCTTCTTCTGCGACTGGCGCCGCGACTGGTTCAACGCGCGGATCGAGCCGCCCAGCTGGGTGCTGGGCGACGAGGCGATCGCCGCTGGCGCCAAGGGCATCCTGTTTCGCCCGACGCAGGCTGCGGGCGGCACGAACCTGGTGCTGTTCGTGGACCAGTTGGGGGAGGGCGATCGCCTGGACGTGAACGACCCGGCCGGTGCCCTGCCACGCAACCAAGCCTCCTGGGGCGAGCCGACCGCCTGACGGCGGTGGCGACCGGCGATCTACCCATTCAAGGGAAACGCTATGTCATACGATGCCGCGATGGAATTCGCGCGGGTCCGGGCCGAGGTAGCGGCCCTAGAGGCCGCCCAGCCGGAGCTCGCCGTACAGGTTCGTCTCACGCCACGGAGGGATCCGCAGGGCTTGAGCGAAGCGGCGATCTTATTTCGGGCTGTCCTCCGGCCAGGTCCACAAGGGATGGAGCTGTGGGTGGTGCTAGCGGACGCCCGCGTGGGGATCGCGTTTGAACGGCGGTGGAATCCCGCCGACATGGCGTTGGCGGCAGCTGGCGCGCCGCGAGCGGGGCAGTGGCCGCCCGTGGAGTTTGTCGATCCGCGGTGAGCCTGCCGCTTGATCGCCTAGCCAGCCCGGCCTTGGCCGGGTTTTTCTGGCGCGTCATCAAGTCCGCTAAGCACCATTAGCGGACTTGCGTTTAATAGTCTAGAATGGCCCAGGATCGAATTACACCTCACTGAATATAGGGTTAACCCTCACTTTGGACGGAGCTGGGCCGGCCGGCGCCCACGGCGCCCAGCAGCCAGCAAGGCGATGGAGCAGGGCGGCCTGGCCGCCCACGTCGCGCGTCGACCCCGACCCACCAACGCCCCACGAGGGCAGCGAGGACCACCATGTACACCGGCATCCAACTGCGCGCGGCCGACACCCTGCGCGCCCCCTTCGACCAGGCCGTGATCGTGTTCGCGCGGCTCGCCCGCGCGCCGCACGTCCTGCACGCCGCGCTCGACGCCGGCCAGCTGAGTCGCTTGGAGCTCGCCCTGGCCAACGTGCCGCACAAACGCGACCCGGGCTGTCGCGGCGAGTGGACCGCCTTCCATGGGGCGGACTGGTAGGGCGGCGCCACCCGACCGAATTTGGGCCATCTGCCCGTGTCGTACCTGATGTGTTGTCTTGACAGGAGCGTTGTGATGCCGCACCGCCAGATGATGACGGCGCGCCACCTGACGGATCGCACCGAGTCGTGCATCCGCGAATATCTGGCCAACGCCGAACGCAGTTCGAATCCCCGTCGCAGGCAGATGTACTTAGACTTGGCCAACGGCGCCTTCGTGCTTTGGAATCGCCTCATGCAGGATCTGACCGATCCGGCCGACCCGTTGTCCACGGCCGAGTTCGAAGCCGACCAGGCCCGGCTCGACGCGCGCTTTGGCGACACGTCCAGCCCGCCTGAGCGCACGCCGTCATCGTAGTAAACGAGGAACCTTCGTGCCCATCAGCCTCAGCTATGCCCAGATCACCACGCACGTCCTCAATGAAGTGTGCCGGCAGCTCGACGCGGCCGCCCACCTCGACGCCGACGAGGCCGAACTGGCCTGGGCGCGTGCGTGCGGTGCGTTCGATCTCTGGCGCCGACTCGTTGACGCGCTGCTTGCCGAGCACGACCCCGCGGCCTTGTCGTATCAGTACGACGAAGCCCGGTTGTGCGCCATGCTGGGGGTGCCGCGATGAGCGCCGCGCCGCTCGGCGAGCGTCGGAACCGCACACGCTCCGTCGGACTGCGTGCCGTCGCGGCGATCCTGTGTCGGTTCAAGCGGCACCTCCTGGTGGCGCTCTTGCTGCTGATCAGCGGGTGCGCAACGTGGTCGCGGCCAGCCCCTTCCGCGGATCTCCCCCCTGAATGCGTGGCGCGCTACGCGGCGTTGTTGGATCTGGCGCAGCTCGCCCATCGTGATGGGCCCGACGCCGCCACGTTCGTCAACGCGATCCGCGAGCTTGCGCGGTCGCTCGACGACGGCCTGTCCGAGGTACGCCCGGCGTCGCCGGCGTCGGTGCTGCCCGCCACGCGGCCGCGCGACAAGCTCGAGCCGCGCGATGACCGCGCCGGCCAGGGCAACCGGACAGTGAAGACGGCCTGGGCCAGTACAACGCGAGGAGAGGGGGACATCCCCATCATATGAACACCGATCCCTTAACGCCCCCCAGCATGCCCACTCATGCGGCGGTGCTGGCCGCGCTTCGCCACATTGGCCGGCGCCAGGTGGTGCGCCACCGGCATGACGCGAGAGTCGATACCCTGGTGCGATGGGGCTTCGTCGCCTGGGTGCGCCAACCTGTTCGGCTGTCCCAGCAACCGGTGTCCGCGCGTTCCCCCCACTGTCCGGTCCCGGAGGCGCTCGCCACCTTGACCGACGACGGCAGAGCGTGTCTCGACTGGCTCACCGCCCTCGAGTCCACGCCCTGGTGGGACACCCTCCGCGCTCACCCCTATTCAATGCCGAGCGGTGCTCGGTCCGATTCGTCCACCGCTGGCACCGATACCCATGGCCAACCGCCCGCAGCAACTTGAACTGCCGCCGCCCCGAACCTATTCCCGCACCGAATTCACGGCGCTGCGCGCGCGCGTGAAAGGGCTGCCCGTCGCGACCATCGCGCGGCTCTACTTCGACCCGGAGGAGCACGAGGTGCTGGACGTCGAGCGCCTGTTGCGCACCATGCGCGACGACCTGGTGTCGATCGCGCTGCGCGAGGGGTCGTCCGTCCTGGTCGAGCACCTGCAGGCCTCGATCCGCAAGTACGGCGAGCCGCGGTTGACCCCCGTGTCGCTGCAGATGATCGAGCTGGCCGCCGGCAACTGGGCCAAGGCCGCGCCGGCGGCGGCCCACGCCGTCGCACGCTGGTTCCGGCCCTTGATCGCGCAGCGGCTGGCCGAGGTGGAGGTGCGCACGGTGGGCGAACTCGTCGCGTACTGCAACCGCCGCGGCGGCGCCTGGTGGCGCTCGGTGCCGCGCATCGGCGTCGGTCGGGCTCGGACGGTGGTGGCCTGGCTGCGCCGGCACGCCGAGACGATCGGCCAGACGGTGGACGCCGACGTCGACGGCGTCGATCCGCTGTTGGCCGCGCCCGAAACCCGCGTCGCGCTGCGCCGGGATCAGCTGGTGCCGATCCACCGCTTGGTGGTGCCGCACGAGCTGGCCGGCGCCCGGGGCGTGAATCGCGCGCCGGCGTTTCCCTACATCTCGGCCGCGCACGACCTGGACGCCGTGTTCGCCTACCTGCACCGTTACGACGGGCAGGCGGCCACCCAGCGCGCGTACTGGCGCGAGCTCGAGCGCTTCGTGCTGTGGTGCGTGCTGGAGCGCGGCCGGCCGATGTCTTCGATCCTGGTCGACGATTGCGAGGCCTACAAGGCGTTCCTGACCAGTCCGTCGGAGGCGTTCCGCGGGCCGCCGGCCTCGCGCGCCTCGGGCCGCTGGCGCCCGTTCGCGCTGACGCCGCTGTCGCTCGACAGCCAGCGCTACGCGGTGCGGACCCTGCGGGCGGCGTTCGACTGGCTCGTGAAGGTGCGCTACCTGGCCGGCAACCCGTGGGTGGCCGTGACCGACCCGAAGCCGGTCAAGCGCGCGACCAAGCTGCAGGTGCAGCGCGCGCTGCCGATCGACGTGTGGAGCCGGGTGCGCGCGGAGCTCGCCGACCGCGCCGAAGGGTTCGGTCCGCAAGGGCCGGACTGGCGCGTGGCCCGGGCCCTGGTGCTGCTGATGGGCGACGCGGGCTTGCGCATCGAGGAGGCCGTGACGGCGGAGCGGGGCGGGCTGCAGTGGTGGCCGGCCGAGGACGAGATTCCCGCGACGTGGATGCTGCGCCTGGTCGGCAAGGGCAACAAGGAGCGCGTCGTGCCGCTGACCGAGGACACAGTGGAAGCGCTACGTGAGCACTGGCGGGACCGCGGCTTGGATCTCGACGCCCCCGGTGCCACTGCCGACGGCGTGCCGCTGGTGGCGCCGACCGTGGTGCCGCCCACGCCGGCGGGCCGGGAGAAGTTCGGGGTGACCGACACGGGCCAGGTGACGCGGGTGGCGGGCTACACGCCGCGCGCGGCACGTCGGGTGGTGGCGCGTGCCCTCGGGCGCCTGCTCGAGCAGCTGCCGGATCTCGAGGAGTCGGCTCGCCGGCAGTTGGCGGCCACCTCACCGCATGCGTTTCGGCACACGTTCGGGACGCAGTCGGCCGCGGCCGGCATGGCGATCGAGGTCCTGCAGCAGGTGCTGGGGCATGGCTCGCTGCAGACCACCACGATCTATGTGAACGCCGAGCAGCAGCGCATGCGCCAGGAGAGCGCGAAGTATCACGCGCGCCTCAGCGCGCGAAACTTGAAATAGTCGAGCGGTGTCTGATTGAGTTGAAACTGGAAATAATCTAAGGTCGACGCGACAGATTGGCGAAGAGAGGCGCCGTTGGATCAGACAGTCAGGAAAGCAAAGGATGGCGACTCTACGACCTGAAGGCGGAAGCCCTGGCGCTCGCCAGACAGGCTGAAGCGACCGATCTGCGTCCCTGGCGCGCGTCGCGCTCATGGGTGCAGGTGTGAGACTGGGGTGCGGCAGTCGTTATAGAACAGCCACTGCCGATGTTGACGAGATCGTCGAGCTGGTCGCTTGACGGAGAAGACCAAGCGATGGAACATTGGCCGCATGAACGATATTCACGCCTTGATCATTCGTCTCCAAGAAATGCGTGAGGTACTGCTTGCCCCCATCCGACCCATCCTCAATGAGTACTCGCTCACCGAACAGCAGTGGCGCATTCTTTGGTTGCTTGAGAGCACGGCGGGGCAGGGGCTCGAGGCGGTGAAAATCGCGAAGCTATGCTGTATTTTGCAGCCCAGCCTGACGCGCATACTCGAACGGCTTGAACGTGATGGCTTGATCACGCGAAAGCGGTTGGATTCGGGTGTGCGAGGCGCAAAAATTCAGCTGACAGCGCGTAGTCAAAGCTTGATAGCCAGAGTACAACCTCGTATCGAGTGTCAGTATCAGGCAATCGAGCGCCAAATCGGACTTGAAAAATTAAGGGATCTTTGCGCGGCGCTTCGCGATATGCAGAAAGTCGCTCGTGATAGACCCGATCTATCTTAAAAGTTGTTGCGAGGCTCGCCGAAGCCACGACCATCTATGTCGACTGCCCAGCAGTCCCAGAGGGCGGCCACGGTTGCGCTGGTGATGGCAGTCTTGATATGCATGTCAGTTGGTCGTGATCGAGAGGGCGCGCGCTCAGGCGTTCGGTGTACGATATGTTTGCTTTGTTGCGAGTGTTTCGGCCTGCTTCGTGAAACCGGCCAGCAGTTCGATCATGGCGGACTTGACGTTTTCGGGTGCGGTATTCATTGAGCCGGCGTCGAACGGCGGCTGCGGATCGTATTCGCTGACGAGCTGAGTACATTCGGCATAGATGTAGAAGTCGCGCCCCGATCTGACAGTTTCCCGTTCCGACGGTGCGTGACTGTCAGATCAGATTCAGGTGGCTCACTTTCTCCTTCCACACCTCCTCGCCCGCGATGAGCGTCTGCAGAGGCGTGCGACCGCAGCACATCTTACCCTGATGGGTTCGCTCGCCGTTGTAATACGCCAGCCAAGTGTCGAGATCGGCCTGTAGTTCCTCCAGCGACAGATACAGTTTGCGGCGGAACGCGACCTGATAAAACTCCTGCAGAATGGTTTTGTGGAACCGCATCGCAGATGCCGTTCGTCTGCGGATGTCGCGCCTTGGTTTTGGTGTGCTCGATGTCGTTCAGCGCCAGGTACAGTTGATAATCGTGCGATTCCGGTTTGCCGCAATATTCCGTACCTCGATCGGTCAGCATGCGGACCACACCCATGCCGTGCTCCTCGAAGAACGGCAGCACCCGGTCATTGAGCAGATCATCCGCCGTGATCGGCGTCTTGGTGGTGTACAGCTTGGCCATGGCCACTTTGCTGTAGGTGTCGACAGAGGTCTGCTGGTAAATCCGGCCTACGCCCTTGATCGTGCCCACGTAGAACGTGTCCTGCGAGCCCAGATAGCCGGGATGAGCCGTTTCGATTTCGCCATGGGCTAGATCGTCGTCCTGCTTTCTTTCCAGCGCGGCCACCTGATCGTCGCTCAGCACGATGCCTTTTTCAGCGACCTGCTTCTCCAGCGCCACGAGCCTCAGCTTGAAGGACGACAACTCGTGACGTAGCCAGATCGAGCGAACGCCGGATGGAGATACGAAAATACCGCGCCGGCGTAATTCGTTGCTGACCCGAACCTGTCCGTGGGCCGGCTGCTCGACGGCATAGGCCAGAACGGCGATTTCCGTTGACTCTTCGACGCGATTCTTGGGATTCGGTTTGCGCCGATTGCTGTCAAACATGGCATCGACGCCGCCCTCGGTCACGGCATTCTGATAGCGGTAGAACGTATCGCGCGACAGCCCATCACCCTGCAGGCTTTCGACATGTTGCCGAGCTCGGTAGCCAGATTCAGCAGACCGATCTTGTGGCGGATGACGTTTTGGTTGAGACTACTCACGGGGTTACTCCTTGGCGCTTGCGCGCTGTTTTGATGAAGATTCGCACCTCTATCAAAACGGGTAACCCCACCTCTTGGCAAGGCCTTGCTGTCAGATCAAGTCTGAACTTCTACAAATGAGGCGCTTTCCGGGGGCAAACTTCTCCGAATTCGCTGCGCTTCACTTCGGCATCCGGAATTTGCGCGTCAGCATCGCCGACAAGCTCGCGCGTTGGCCTATTAATCAGCGTTTCCCTAAAAGTGCTTATACTCTTCAGAGCATAAGCACTTACCTTGTTTGCCCCCGCTATAGACGAGCCGGTACAGCACCGGCAGCACCAGCAGGGTCAGCATCGTCGAGGACAGGATGCCGCCGATCACTACGGTCGCCAGCGGGCGCTGGACCTCCGCGCCGGTGCCGGTGGCGATCGCCATCGGCACGAAGCCGAGCGAGGCGACCAGCGCCGTCATCAGCACCGGGCGCAGCCGGGTCAGCGCGCCCTCGCGCACCGCCTCGGCCAGCGGGCTACCGGCCTCGCGCAGGTTGCGGATGAAGGAGATCATCACCAGCCCGTTGAGCACCGCCACGCCGGACAGCGCGATGAAGCCCACCGCCGCCGAGATCGACAGTGGAATGCCGCGCAGCCACAGGAACAGGATGCCGCCCGACAGCGCGAACGGGATGCCGGTGAACACCATCAGGCCGTCCCTGGCATTGTTGAACATCATGAACAGCAGCACGAACACCAGCAGCAGCGCCAGCGGCACGACCAGCTTCAGGCGTGCCGTCGCGCTCCGCAACTGCTCGAACTGGCCGCCCCAGGTGAGCCAGTAGCCGGGCGGGATGGCGACCTCGGCCTGCAGTTTCGCCTGCGCATCGGCGACGAAGGAACCGACGTCGCGCCCGCGCACGTTCGCGCTGACCACGATGCGGCGCTTGCCGTCCTCGCGGCTGATCTGGTTGGGTCCCGGCGCCAGCTCGATGTTCGCCAGCTCGGAAAGTGGCACGAAGGCGGCGCCCGCCGGGCTCGCGCCGCTGGCAACCGGCGAAGGCGTTGCCGCGGCAGCGGGGGCGAGGGCGCCTGGAGCCGCCGTGACGGGCAGCGCGATCGGCAGGCGCCGGATCGCGTCGATGTCCGAGCGCAGCGTCTCGGGCAGGCGCACCACGATATCGAAGCGGCGATCGCCCTGGAACAGCGTGCTGGCGGTCTTCCCGCCGAGCGCCGCGGCCACCGGGGCCTGCACGTCGGCGATATTGATGCCGTAGCGGGCCAGCTTCTCGCGGTCGGGGTCGATGCTCAGCACGGGCAGGCCGGCGGTCTGCTCGACCTTGACCTCGATCGCGCCCGGCACCTGCTGCAACGCCTCGGCGATCCGCCTGGCCGTGCCTTCGAGCGTGCCCATGTCGTCGCCGAACAGCTTGACCGCCACGTCGCTGCGCACGCCGGAGATCAGTTCGTTGAAGCGCAACTGGATCGGCTGCGAGAACTCGTAGACGCTGCCCGGTATCGCGGCGAGCACCGCCTCGATCTCGTCGCGCAACTGCTCGCGCGGCTTGGCCGGCTCGGGCCAGTCCCTGGCTGGCCTCAGCATGATATACGCATCGGACTGGTTCGGCGGCATCAGGTCGGTGGCCACCTCGGCCGTGCCGGTGCGCGCGAACACGCGCTCGATCTCGGGGACGCGCGCCTTGAGCGTGGCCTCGATCTGCCGTTGCATCTCGAGCGACTGCGTGAGGCTGGTGCCTGGGATACGCAGCGCGGAGATCGAGAAATCGCCCTCGTCGAGGCTGGGGATGAATTCGCTGCCGAGCCGGGTGGCGATCAGCAGGGTGGCCGCCACCGCCAGCGTGGCGCCAGCCAGCACGGGGCCGGGGCGGCGCAGGCAGCGGTCGAGCAGCACCGCGTAGAGCGAGCGTGCCCACGACATCAGGCGGTTCTCCTTCTCCTCGACCTTCTTGCCGATGAACAGCGCCACCGCGGCGGGGATGAAGGTGACGGTGAGGACCATCGCCGCGGCGAGCGCGAGCACCACCGTGATCGCCATCGGATGGAACATCTTGCCCTCCACGCCCGAGAGCGCCAGGATCGGCAAATACACCACCATGATGATCACCTGCCCGAAGATCAGCGCGCGCCGCGCTTCCTGGGACGCCTGGTAGACCTCGGCATGGCGCTCCTCGCGCGTGAGCGGGCGGCCCGCCGCCGCCTGCGCATGCGCCAGGCGCCGCACGCAGTTCTCGACGATCACCACCGCGCCGTCGATGATGATGCCGAAATCGAGCGCGCCCAGGCTCATCAGGTTGGCGCTGACCTTCAGGTTCACCATGCCGGTGAAGGTCATCAGCATCGCCAGCGGGATCACCAGCGCGGTGATCAGGGCCGCGCGCAGGTTGCCGAGGAACAGGAACAGGATCGCGATGACGAACAGCGCGCCTTCCAGCAGGTTCTTCTTGACCGTCGCGATGGCCTTCTCGACCAGCACCGTTCGATCGTAGACCGGCACCGCGCGCACGCCCGGCGGCAGCGAGCGGTTGACGTCCTTCATCCTCGCGGCCACCGCCTCGGCCACCGTGCGGCTGTTCTCGCCGATCAGCATGAAGACGGTGCCCAGCACCACCTCGCGGCCGTTCTCGGTGGCCGCGCCGGTGCGCAGCTCGCGGCCGATCTGCACCTGGCCGATGTCCTGCATGCGCACCGGTACGCCGCCCGCGTTGGCGAGCACGATGTTGGCCAGGTCGTCGAGCGAGCGCGCCTGTCCCGGCACGCGCACCAGGTACTGCTCGCCGCGCTTCTCGATGTAGCCCGCGCCGACGTTGTCGTTGTTCGACTGCACCGCGCGCACCACGTCCGCCAGCGACAGCCCGTAGGACATCAGCTTGGCCGGATCGGGCGCGATCTGATACTCCTTCACGTAGCCGCCGATCGAGTTCACCTCGGTCACGCCCGGCACGTTGCGCAATTGCGTGCGGATCACCCAGTCCTGCAGCTCGCGCAGGTCGGTCGGCGTGTAGGCGCCGCCGTCGGGCTTGCGCGCGCCGGCATCGGCCTCGACCGTCCACATGTAGATCTCGCCAAGCCCGGTCGAGGTCGGCCCCATGATCGGCGCCACGCCTTCGGGCAGCCGATCCCTGGCTTGCTGCAGGCGCTCGTTGACGAGCTGGCGCGCGAAGTAGATGTCGGTGCCGTCCTTGAAGATCACCGTGATCTGCGAGATGCCGTAGCGCGAGGTCGAGCGCGTCTGCTCCAGGTTCGGCAGGCCCGCCATCGCGGTCTCCAGCGGATAGGTGACGCGCTGCTCGACCTCGAGCGGCGAGTAGCCCGGCGCGGGCGTGTTGATCTGCACCTGCACGTTGGTGATGTCGGGCACGGCATCGATCGGCAGCCGCTGGTAGCTGTAGATGCCGAGCGCGGCCAGCGCGAGGATCGCGAGCAGGACGAGCCAGCGATGGGCAATGGAGGAGCGGATCAGGCGATCGAACATGGAGGCGTCCAGATTGAGCGGCGAGCGGGCACGGGTGGGATCAATCGCTGTCGGCCGCGCTGTTTTCCAGCTGCGACTTCAGCACGAAGCTGTTGCTCGCCGCGTATCGCTGGCCGGGCTTCAGTCCGTCCAGCACCTCGGTGAACCGGGCATCGCGAATGCCGGTCTTGAGGGGTTGCGCGACGAACCCCCATTTCGATGCCACGAACACCGCCGGCGCGCCGTCGACGGTCTGCAGCGCGTCGGTCCTGACCGCGAGCGGCACGGTGTGCGCGCTGGTATCGACCGTGACGTTGACGAACATGCCCGGCCGCCAGGTGCCGCCCGGATTGGGCAGCACGATGCGCGCGGGTGCCGTGCGGGTCTGCGCGCCGAGCAGGGCGCCGACATAGGCGACCTGTCCGCGCGCCTGCGAGTCGAATGCCGTCGCGGAGACGCTGGCCTGCTTGCCGACATACACCTCCTTGAGGCGCTGGGCGGGCACGGCCATTTCGGCCCACACGCTCGACAGGTCGGACAGCACGAAGATGCTCGTGTCGGCCGCCACGGCCTCGCCCGGCGTGACGCGCTTCTCGACGATCGAGCCGTCGAACGGCGCGCGCAGTTCGTAGCGATTGAGCGTGCCGCCGGCGGACGCGTCGATGGCGGACAGCTTCTGCCGCGCGTTCTGCACGGCGATTTCCGCCTCGCGCAGTTGCACCTGGGCGGCCTGGTAATCCTGTTCCGCGGAGATGCGCTCCTGCCACAGCCTGCGCTCGCGCTCGTACACCTGGCGCGCGCCGAACAGCCTGCGCTGCGCGGTCAGCAGCTCGCTGCGCCGGTCGGACAGCTCCGGACTGGCCAGCACGGCGAGCAGCTCGCCGCGTTTCACCTGCTGGCCGAGCGACACGGCCACCTTCTCCACCACGCCGGCCACGCGCGGCACGATCTGCGCGGTGTGATCGGCGTTGAAGCGGATCTCGCCGGGAAGCTGGAACGAATCAGCGATCGCCGCCGGCCCGGCCGGATCGAAGCCGATCCTCGCCTCGGCCAGCTGCTGGTCGTCCAGGGGCACGGCGTGCTGGCTCTGGCGATAGTCGAAGGTCCGCGTCGCGCCTTCGGCCTGCCAGTCGAGCTTCACCTCGAAGACATGCGGTTTCGGGATCGCGGCGGCGCTGCGGTAGCCGTCCGCGCCGGGCAGCAGGGCCAGCGGGCCGCGCGTGCCGTCGTAGCGCTCGATGGTGGCCGTGAGCGTGTTGCCGGCGGGCTTGACCGGCTTGCCTCGCAGCGAGGGATAGAAGGCCAGCGTGGCCTGGCCGTCGCGCTCGCCCTGTACGATTTCCAGCGCGTAGGCGCCGTCGGTCAGCACGGTGCCGCCGCGTACCGCGGCGGGCGCCGACGTGGCGGCATCGGCTGGCGTGCTCGCGGTGGTGCGCAGCGCGGCGAAGGCAAGCGCTGCGGCGACGGCAAGCCCGCAGGCCAGCGCGATCGCCAGGGCGACGCGCTTCGGTTGGCTCGGCATAAGGGGGGGCCTCAGGGTTGGACGGTCGGGGCCGCGGCGTCGAGCGGGGTGCCGAGCAGGCGGCCGAGATCCGCATCGGCGAGATGCGCGTCGGTCAGCGCGCGAATGTAGCGGGTCTGGTTGTCGAACAGCGTGCGTTGCGCGTCCAGCACGTCCAGGAACTGGAACTTGCCGAGCGCATAACCGCGCGACATGGCCTCCAGCGCCGAGCGGGCCGCCGGCAGCACGTCGCGCTTCAGGCGCTCGGCCTCCAGCGCCGAGCTGCGATAGTCCGCGTAGCGTTGCGCCAGCGCCTGCCGCTGCGCCAGGCGCGTGCCGTCGAGATCGGCGCTGGCCTGTTCCGACGAGTGGGTGGCTTCGTCGATGGCGCCGCGATTGGTGTCGAAGATCGGCAGCGGGATCGAGATGCCGACCACCGCCTGATTGTCGGCAATGCCGCCCGTCGTCACGCGCTTGTAGCCGGCGCTGATCGTGAGGTCGGGGATGCGCCGCGCGCGCTCCAGCGAGATGCGGGCATTCGATTGCCTGACCCGGGCCATCGCCTCGCGCGTGAGCGGCGCGTCCTCCAGGCGGGCGTCGAGCGCCGGCAGCGCGGATATCTCCGGCAGGCTTTCGAAGCCGTCCTCGCTGGCGCTGCCGCCCGGCCAGCCGCCGCCCAGCGCGCCGGCAAGCCGGGCGCGCGCGGCGCTCAGGTCCGCCGCGGCGCGCGTGAGCGCGATCTGGTTGGCCACCAGCGCGACGCGCGCCTTGGTCTCCTCGACCGGCGATACCTTGCCGGCACTGACGCGCTTGGCGACCAGTTCGGTGGAGCGCTCGGCGATCGCGGCCGATTCCTGGCTGACGGCGAGCGTGCGCTGGGCGGACAGGAGTCCGTAGAATGCCTGGATGACGCTGCCGCGCACGGCGGCGGACTGGGCGTCCATCGCCGCCAGCGAGGCCTCGCGGCCGTAGGCGGCGACATCGACGCGATAGCCGCGCTTGCCGGCCGTCTCGATGCGCTGGCTGATCATCGCGGTGCTGGTGCGGTCATAGCGCTTGAAGCTTTCCTGCAGGAACGACAAGTCGGGATTGGGGCGCATGCCGGCCTGCAACTGGGCACCGGCGGCGGCATTGGCCGATGCGCGGGCGCTGGTCAGCAGCGGGCTGTTCGCGTTGGCGATGCGCAATGCCTCGCCCAGCGACAGCGGCGGTGCCGTGTCGTTCGCCTGCGCGCCGGCGGGATTGGGAAGCAGCAGGGCGACGGCGAGGATGGCCAGGGGGTCGAGACGCATGAGTGAAAGAGGCATCGAGTAGCTTGGCCACCATGCTAGATGCCTGTTGCAGCGCAAACATGCGAGAAACATGAGAATTCCGTCATCTTGCCGCCAGGGGGCGTTTCTCGTGCGATGCTTGGCGCAATCCCGATCGCGCCGGGCGCGATCATCCGGGCCGGATCGACTGCGCCGACGCTGGCCGGCGCGCATCCACCCGAACCTTGCAAGGAAAGGAATCATGCGTATTCTCATCGTCGAGGATGAGCCCAAGACCGGCGCCTATCTGCGCAAGGGGCTGACGGAGGCGGGCTATGTGGTCGACTGGGTGCAGGACGGAACCACCGGCCAGCACCAGGCAGAAACCGAGGATTACGACCTGCTGGTGCTCGACGTGATGCTGCCCGGGCAGGACGGCTGGACCCTGCTGCAGAACCTGCGGCGCAGCAAGTCGACCCCGGTGCTGTTTCTCACCGCGCGCGACGACGTGGGGGACCGCGTGAAGGGGCTTGAGCTGGGCGCCGACGACTACCTGGCGAAACCCTTCGATTTCGTCGAGCTGACCGCGCGCATCAAGTCGATCCTGCGACGCGGCCAGGCGCGCGAGACGAATACCCTGAAGGTCGCCGATCTCGAACTCGACCTGACGCGCCGGAAGGCGACGCGACACGCGGATACGATCCTGCTCACCGCCAAGGAGTTCGCGCTGTTGTGGCTGCTGATGCGCCGCGAGGGGGAGATCCTGCCGCGCGCCACCATCGCCTCGCAGGTCTGGGACATGAACTTCAACAGCGATACCAACGTGGTGGATTCGGCGATCCGGCGCCTGCGCTCCAAGATCGACGACGCCTACGAACCGAAGCTGATCCACACCGTGCGCGGCATGGGTTACGTGCTCGAAGTGCGCAACCCGGTTTCGCGATGATGCAGCGCGTCGTGCCTCACACCCTGCGCGGGCGCCTGACGGTCCTCATCATCCTGTCGACCTCGGTGATCCTGGCCATGAGCGGCCTCGCGCTCTACGAGGCCCTACGCAGCCGCATCGAATCCTCGGCCGCGGAGCAGATCGACGGCATCACCGCCGCCTTGCGCCAGCACCTGGCCAAGGTCGGAACCCTCACGGATGTGCGGCTGAACCGGGACGTCTGGATCGACCAGCTTCACGGGCATTCGGCCATGGATCTCACCATCCTCGATTCGACCGGCAACGTGCTGGTCGAATCGAGGGGCTTCCGCTTCGACGCGTCGCTGCTGTCCGCGGCCGCTGCCTCGGCGGCCGTCAGCGTCGAACCGGCTCGCTCCAGCCTGCGTTATTCGATTTCCACGGTCCGTCTGGCCGGCCCCGGCGCGCCGGTGGTTCGCGTCGTGGTGCAATACGATCGCGCCGAGGACCTGTCGACCCTGCGCGCGCATGCCTACACGATCGTCGTGATCGAAGTCTGCGGCGTGGTGCTGGCCGCCGTGCTCGCCTACGGCATCGCCGGCCTCGGCCTGAATCCCCTGCGCCGCTTCGCCGTGCGCGCCGAGCAGATGTCGACCAGCCGGCTCGCGCATCCGGTGCAGGAGCTGCATGTGTCGGGCGAGCTTCGGGAACTGGAACATGCCTTCAACGGCATGCTGGCGCGGCTCGACGCATCGTTCACGCGGCTGGGCCAGTTCTCGTCGAACCTGGCGCACGACATGCGCACGCCCCTCACCAACCTGCAGGCCGCCGCGCAGGTGGCGCTCTCGCAGCCGCGCAGCGCGGACGAATACCAGGCCGTGATCGAATCGAGCATCGACGAATACCAGCGTCTGTCGCACATGATCGAGGACATGCTGTTCATCGCGCGCGCCGAGCAGGCCGGGCAGTCGCTCGATATCCGCCGGCTCGATGCGGCGGACGAGGCCGAACGCGTGGCCGGCTATTATGAGGCACTCGCGGAGGATGCGGGGGTGTCGATCGTGGTGCGGGGCCGGGCAAGCGTCGAGGCGGACCTGAGCCTGTATCAGCGCGCGCTCAGCAACCTGCTGTCGAATGCCTTGAAATACGCGCCGCGCGGCAGCGCGATCACGATCGAATGCCGGCAGCAAGGCGAAGCGGCGCTGATCGAGGTTTCGGACGTGGGGGAGGGCATTCATCCGCGGCATCTCGCGCGGATCTTCGAGCGCTTCTACCGCGTCGATCCCTCGCGGCAGAATTCCGCCTCGGGCACGGGGCTGGGGCTGGCGATCGTGAAATCGATCATGGACAACCACGGCGGCGAATGCGGCGTGGACAGCCTGCCGGGAGCGCTCACCACCTTCTGGCTTCGTTTTCCCGGCGCGACGGGCGAGGCCGCCTCGGGCCCGGGCCGCGCGGCCTGAAGCGGGGCGATATCGCGAGCGTTCCCCGCGGGGCGGCGCTCAACGCGAGCCGAGCTTGTCGTGTGCGTCCACCTTCGGATCGGATTCGCGGGGATGCACGGTCATGCCGTGCAGGTCCTTGTTGCGCTTGACCATGTCCGTGCTCGGCGGATATTGCGTCTTGCCCGCCGGCACGGCGCCCTCGTGTTGCGCGACCTTCAGCTCGTCGACGACATCCGTGCGCGATTTGCCTTGTGCCTGCGCGGCTTGGCTGGCCGCGCCGATCGACATGGCGGCGGTGACGAACAGGACCGCATAACGAATCGACTTCATGACTGGCTCCTTGGGATGGGCTCGCCGGGTGGCGAGTCGTGTGGCCAGTATGGGCAGGCAGCCGTGCGTGATCGTGACTCGAAAATGAAAAATGCGTCATGAGATGCCGATGAGGAAAATCTCATTCCGGTTTCATGTCCGTGCCAGGTCGGGGATCGAAAATCCGGCGTCATGCCGTGTGGTGGAGCGCTTGATCGAGACGCCACCTCCACTTTGAATCGCGAACCTCCCGGAGATCGGTCATGTCTCGAGTCGGCTGTCGCTTGCTTGTGTTAATCGGTCCGATCGCCTTGGTATTGATGAGCAGATGCGCATCGAATATAGCCGGCGTTACGCGCTAAGCAAGCGGCGGATACCGCGGGCGGGCATCAATGGCGAACGAGCAAGCGGACTATGCAGGGCATCGCTGCGGCAGCCGTTACGCCTACGTCAAGGTCCATCCTTGTGCTTTTTCCTCCGGCCCTAGCCTGGATGGACGCCAACATGACGGATATCTCATGTTCGGATCATGCCAGCGCAGCGGTGCGCGGCAAGAATGGATGCATCGAGGCCGAATCGGATACACCACGATGAAGAACACATGTTGCCTTTCGCTTGGCCCTGGCCTTGCATGGGCTATCTTGGGATGGGCCGAGCACGCGACGGCCAATTGAAGACTCGCGCCGACGTCGGGCAGGAACTGCTGCGGGTCCGGCACGACGGCTACCTTCCCAACCGACGGACGAATTACCTCCCCGATGCGTCGATGGTGGCGAGAACCGGAAGTTGTATCGCCTCATGGTCCATTGCGGCGAAAGCTCGTCGGGATTCGACGAGCACGATAGGCGTGACCTGGCAGGCCAGCCGGCCAAATGAACTATCGCGTCGGCAATGGACCTGCGATGACGGGACGATATATCGAATCACTATGGAGTCGGGGATGCGCATGTCGAAGTGGATAGGCCTGTCAATTCTGATCGTGTCGATGAATGCCGTGGCGGAAGCTTGGCCTGAACGCTGGATCGATCACGAACCGACGCACCGGCGAAACCAGAATGGCGTGACGAACGACCAGGACGAGCCGAAACCGCAGGCGAGCCAGCAACCCGCGCCGGTTGCCAGAGAGGTGGGCTCGCTCATTTGAACGGTTTTCTGGGATTTTTAGTGGAGCGCTCGAGGCAATCATGCTGTCGATTGGAGCGCGGGCAGCGTCGCGAAGTCTGCCTCGTCGGCGCCTGATCCGCCAGGCTCGAATGAGGCCGTTTCCGGTTGTACAACTCGACGTAATCGCCGATGGAGCGCCGGGTGTGGCTGCCTGCCCGACTCGTAGGCTTTCAGATACACCTCTTCGCGCTTGACGCTGCGCCACACCCGCTCAACGAACACGTTATTGCTCCGGGCCTCCGCAGCTGCGACAAACCGGCGCACCCCTTCAAAAACATGGAACGTAATGAAAGTGAAAGGTATCTTACAAATTCTCACTCACCTGAAAGGAAGCGTTATGAGTTCCAAACTATTGACGGCCACTATTCTGATTGCCGCACTTTCCCCACTGTCGATTCCGTCGGTTCAGGCTCAAGGGCTCACTCGAGAACAGGTCAAGGCTGAACTTGCCGAACTCCGGGCCCTAGGTTACCGCTCCACGGCGGAAGACCCAAATTACCCAGAGCACGTGCAAGAAATAATGGCGAAGTTGCACGAAAAGCGCATGCAAGAGCGCATCAAAGCGGGCGAGCAAGTTTTACCGGCAGTGAATTCGGTCGACAATCGCGAGGCGATGGCGCCCGAAGC
Organism: Burkholderia sp. AU45388; assembly: GCF_030481585.1. Taxonomy (NCBI): domain Bacteria; kingdom Pseudomonadati; phylum Pseudomonadota; class Betaproteobacteria; order Burkholderiales; family Burkholderiaceae; genus Burkholderia; species Burkholderia sp. AU45388. Next base: position 168,442 of record NZ_JAUJPV010000015.1, read on the forward strand.
AGATAGGACTGCTGATCAAGACAAATGCGTGGGCCCGATCAGCTTCTGTAATCCGTACTTCGGCTCCTGACATATTGAGCATGGCTGACGGTGGAGCGGACTGTTCCTCCGCTCCTTGACAGCCATTCGACTACGGAGATACGCAATGATTCGACCCAAAAGCATACTGGCTGCCAACGCCGCTTGGGCCCGCGAGACATACGAACGCACGCCCGACTTCTTTGACGTGCTCGCGCGCGGCCAGAATCCGCGCGTGCTTTGGATCGGCTGCTCGGACAGCCGTGTGCCGGCCGAGGCCATCACGCATAGCGCGCCCGGAGATCTATTCGTCCATCGCAACATCGCGAACCTGTTCCAGCCCGACGACGACAACTGCGCGAGCGTGCTTGAGTACGCGGTGCGGATGCTCAACGTCGATCACGTGATCGTTTGCGGGCATTACGGCTGCGGCGGCGTGCACGCTGCGCTGATGCCGCCGTCGGCCGACCTGCCGCACGTCAGCCGTCGGATCGCGCCGCTGTGCGCGCTCGCGCGCCGCCACCGCGACACGCTCGCTGGCCTCGACGGCGCGGCGGTGGCCGACCGTCTTGCCGAGCTTAACGTGCTCGAACAGGTCCGATTGCTACGTAAGTCGCCGATCGTGCGAGACCGCGAACGGCCGCCGCTCGTGCACGGCTGGATTTTTTCGCTGACCGACGGACGTCTCAAGGAGTTGTCATCGGGTTACGAGGGCGCGTCGGCCGTTCCTGCCGAACTCGCCCGGTTGCCCGACTGACCGCACGCCACCCTAGTACGCATTCAGAATCGTTTCGACATGACGTTAAAAGACCGAATTGCCCCACTGCCGCGCGATGTTGTTGCCGGCATCGTCGTCTTCCTTGTCGCGCTACCGCTTTGTCTCGGTATTGCCAATGCGTCCGGCGTGGAGCCGTTCGCCGGACTCGTGTCCGGCATCGTTGGCGGACTCATCGTTGCGCTCCTGAGCGGCTCGTCGCTTTCCGTCAGCGGCCCTGCCGCCGGGCTCGTTGTGATCATCGTTGAAGGCATTGCGCAACTTGGCAGCTTCTCGGCGTTCCTGCTCGCCGTGCTGTTGTCCGGCATCCTGCAGTTCGGCTTCGGGATGCTGCGCGCCGGCCGCTTCGCCGCCTATGTGCCGTCGCCCGTCATCAAGGGCATGCTTGCGGCGATTGGGTTACTGCTGATTGTCAAGCAGGTGCCGTTCGCGCTCGGCATTGGCGGTGGCGTCGAGCAGCCCCTCTCCGCGCTGCCTGGCCTCCCCGCCGCGTGGATCGCGGCTGCGGTCACGCTCGTATCGCTAGCGCTACTGGTCGCGTGGGATATGTCCGCGCTGCGCCGCTTCGCCCTGGTGCGCGCGGTGCCGGCGCCGCTCGCGGTCGTCGTGCTCGGCATCGGCACGACGCTGGCGCTCGGCCTGCTAGCGCCAGCGTTCGCGCTGGGCGTCGCGCACCGGGTCGCACTGCCTGAGTTCGCGTCGTTCGCTGCCTTTGCTGGATCGCTGAAGCACGCTGAATTCGGCCCCAATTTTTCGCAACTGCTGAATCCTGCGGTCTGGCAGGTCGCGATCACGCTCGCCATCGTTGCCAGCCTCGAGACACTGCTAAGCCTCGAAGCGGTCGAGCAGATCGACCCGAAGCGCCGTTCGGTTCAGCCGGATCGCGAACTGAAAGCGCAGGGTGTTGGCAACCTCGTCGCTGGCATGGTGGGTGGGCTGCCGATCACGTCGGTGATCGTGCGCAGCGCGGCCAACGTCAATGCGGGCGCGCAAAGCCGTCTGTCGGCGATTGTGCACGGCGTGCTGCTGCTCGTCAGCGTGTTCGCGCTCACCGGCCTGATCAACCTGATCCCGCTCGCAAGCCTCGCGGCAATCCTGATCCACACCGGCTTCAAGCTCGCCAAGCCGGCGCTTTTCCGCTCGGTGATAAAACAGGGGCCGGCCGCGTTCGTGCCGTTCGCGGCGACGATTGCGGGTGTGCTGGCGATCGACCTGCTGTTCGGCATCGCGCTCGGCTTTGCGTGCAGCGTGCTGGCCGTCGCCGTCGCGAACCTGAAGAGCCCCGTCACGCTCGCGCAGCATGACGATCACTTCCTGCTGTCGTTCCGCAAGGACGTGTCATTTCTCGGCAAGGTGCAGGTCAAGCATCACCTGCGCCACATTCCCGATCGCGCGGCGGTGATCATAGACACGACCCGCGCCGACTACATCGACCACGACGTGCTCGAGCTGCTCGATGCGTTCATCGCTGACGCCCCGCGACGCGGCATCACGGTCGAGTATCGTCACTGCACCGCTTCGCAAAATGGCGATGTCTCTCTGGTGCAGAGTAAGCACTCGATCAGCACCGTAACGTAGGTTGACGACGACGGAGAGTGAGCCACTACGGATTGACGATGAGGCGGGCCTGCCGGCTCATGAAGCAGCCACATAGCGTCCAGTACCACCGCAGCGTTGAGGATCCCCGTCCTGAGTTGCATTCGCGTGTGCGCGAGATTGCGTACACCTGGGTGCTCGAGCAGATCGCTGGTGCTACGCTTCTCCCGGCCTGGCCTGGCAGCGTGGCCAGATGTTCCGTGTGCACCAGCGCAACTTCTCCGGAATCAGTGACAGCACCACACCCAATTCTGAGAGCTGGCCTCCCAACCGGTTGTAGATCGCGGTCCGCTCTTCAACGAAGCCCTGTCGTGCCCGATGCAGGTAAAGTATTGCCTGCTGATGTTCGTCCTTCAGCGGCACGAAACGCATGCTCGGGCGCGCGACCGCTTCGCAGGTCGCAGCAGCATCCGCTGTGTTGTTCTTGCCGCGCTTGCCCGACATGCGATAAGGCGCGACCAGACTGTGCGCCGTGAGCTCGACCGTATGGCCGTGCTGCTGGAACAGGCGTGCCCAATGATGCGCGCCGGAGCAGGCCTCCATGCCGATGAGGCACGCTGGCAACTGCGCAATCAACGTCGGCAGGTGATCGCGCAGAACACGAGGCTTGATGATCATCGCTTTACCGGTTTCGTTCACGCCGTGAACGGCGAAGACATTCTTGGCAAGATCGATTCCGATAGTGACAATAGGCATGGACTTCCCTTCTCGCTGGTGTCGATGAACATTCGCAACTTCATCCTGGCAAATTGATGCCGACTCGCGGCTTTCGCCGCAGCCTCTGGACGAGGACGTCCCTTTCATTTTCTATGTCTCGGAGCAACTCCGGATCTCACTGTCAGATTTAAGAATCTTCTGATTTTTTTAGGCGAGCGCGATAGGCAAAATACCTGTGTCTTATGCTTCAGCGGCCCCCCAACGGGACGTAGCAATCCCGACTGCTTTGCCATGAGAATCGAGGGCCTCTTTTCTCTAGAGGTTGGATCGGAAGGCAAAGCGCCCGCTTTGACTCTGCGGGTGGCCTAAGCCGATAAAACGGTTTATTTTTTATATGGGTTAATTACTGGTTCTGAAATAGTTCTGAGAATTATCTCCGTGCTGTTGCTCTGCTGTGCGCCTGAGTGTGGAGCCGTCAATCATTTGTGGATATGTACTTTATCATTCATGTCCAATTCTTGGGTGTAGACCGTGAAAATACTTTTTTCAGATTACTGGGCTCCAGTGGTTGCTGGAGGTGTGCTCTTCGTATTTTCGGCATTACTCTCACCGGTCACCGCGAACATGCTCGTGTCGCCGATGACCAGCTCTATTGATACAAAATCGAAGAGTGCCTCACAGTTGCGCGTGTATTCAAAGTCAGATTCAACGCAGTACGTCAAGGTCGTAGTCAAGCGAGTGGCCAATCCTGGGACAGAGCAGGAAGTTGAGGAAAATACCCCTCGCTCAGGTGCGGGTGGGGTGACGGTTTCACCGAGCAAGTTCGCGTTGCCTGCGGGCGGATCGCGTCTCGTTCGTGTAATTGCCTTGGGCAGTCCTGCGAAAGAGGAGTTGTACCGAGTGCACTTCGAGCCTGTGGCTGCACCAGTAGATGCGGCGAGTGAGTCGACCGAGAGTATCGACAGCAATGTTGATTTCGGCTTGGTCTGGGCGCCGCTGGTTCGCGTACTACCCAGCGCTCGCCTGCCCGACATGATGGTGGCGGGTGGGGTGCTCAAGAATACCGGGAATATGCGTCTTGCCGTGCTCGAAGCGGGGGTCTGCGATTCGGAGAAGCCCGAGGCCAAATGTGATTGGCAGCCGATCAAGCGAAGTGTTTATCCCGATCAGTCTCTCAAACTGCCGCACGCTGCAAAAGGTGATGTGTGGCAATTCAAGTATCGCCTTGATGGTGTCGCTGACGTGAAGCAGAACGCTGTGCGAAGCGATGTAGTCGAGGTGCCTGGCGCTTAGAGCAGCAGAAAGTCATCGATGATGCGTGAACTGGTGTTTATGGCTCGATGTCCTGGGTGTGTCGCGGCTCTTGGCGTATCTATAGTGCTCGTAAGAGCATTCTTTAAAACTATCCTAAAAGGGTATTTATATGTTTCTGAAAGTTATTCCCGTGGCCGCTGCTGCAGCGTTGTCGATGTCGGCCTTCGCCGTTGAGAAGGAAATCACCGTGACGGCGCAAATTGACCCGGCCATCGAGCTGCTCTCGCCGGCAGGTGATGCGCTGCCGAGCGATTTGCCCATGCAGTACGTGCCGGGCAAAGGCCTGATCGTTGAAAAATTCGATGCCAAGATCTTCTCGAACGATAATAAGAACGACATCCAAATTCGACTGCAAACCGAGCCGAAGCTCACGCATACGACCGATCCCGCTGCTACTCCAATCGATCTGACGGTTAGCGTCGATGGCGCCGCGCTGACCACCACGGGGACCACGCTGAAAGCGGCGGATCTGTTTACCGGGGCCGATGTGAACTCGAGGTCGCTGACGTTTTCGATTGCACAAAAGAAGCCTGACGCTGTAGCGACACCCGGTCTGTACCGTGGTCCGGTGCGTTTGATTGTGACGACTGCGGCAGCAACAGCTCCCTAATTCGCCTCTACACGATTAGGAGAGGGGGCTAGGCCCCCTCGTGCTTTGTTCGACATTCCTAGCCACTTTGACCAATGCCAAGTTTTCGTCTCCGAAAATCTCTGCTCGCATGCTTGAGCGCTATGTGTGTGGGTGATCTCGCATCGCCAGCACAAGCGTTCGCTGGTGTGCCGGAGGGATTTGAAGAGATTGTGTTGGGTGGTGAAGAACGAATCGAAGTCAAGCTTCTCGGTCGAACCCTCGGGCTGTATCGTGCTCACGTGACACCGGACACGGTGCGTATCGAGGAGCCCGAGCGCCTCTTGCGTGCTGTTTCCGATTTTGCTGATGTGGAGAAGTACGGCGCTGAACTCAGTGACGCTTTGGCAACCGCCATGCCCCGCAATAGCCATTTGGCAAGTGATGGGCAAGCCGGTGGCATGTACATTGAGACGAAAACGGCGGCCTTCATCTATGACGAGAGCAATGGTGTTCTCAATCTTTTTCTATCACCTACGTGGATTCGTGAAACGCAGAGCGATAGTCGATTCCATGAAATCACCTCTTCGACGCATAGCGCATTGGTTCATAATCAAACGCTGAATGTTTCAACGGGGAAGAATTACCGCAGTCTGAGCGTCTCCGGTACTGGGGCGCTGGGGCTGAGTGAAAAGAGCTTTATTGGCGGGAATTGGGATTTCTCTCATTCTAGCTATATTGCAGGCGCGCGTAGCGAGATGCGCGTGCGGGATTTGTACTACCGCCACGATTTGGGGGTGGAGCATTACGCACAAGCCGGGCGAATGGATGGTCGTAACCTGGCGAGCCGCTTGGGCGGTAACTTTGGTTTCTCGATGTTACCCACTGGCACCATCGATGGTGTCCGTGTTGGCACCACAATGGCGTACACCAACGCGGCAGTCGCTGCGCGTGGCACACCGGTGACCATTTTGCTTTCGCGTGAGGCGCGAGTCGATGCCTATCGGGGGAATGAGCTGCTCGGGACGTTTTATTTTCGATCTGGTATTAATACGCTGGATACGAGCCAGTTCCCCGAGGGATCGTATCTAGTGACCATGCGCGTATTCGAGGACGGGGTTCAAGTCCGCACGCAGAGCAGCCCCTTCTCGAAGACTGGCGGTGGTCCGGGTGCGGGCACAACGCAGTGGTTCGCTCAGATCGGGCGGGCGGCGGAATCGGGCGATATCACGCGCTCTGGTGTGGTTGCCGCCGCCGGGGTGCGCGTTCCGCTGCCAGGTGCGGTTTCGCTCACCAGTGGGCTGTCCACGCAGCGCGGTAAGTTGTTCTCCGAGACGTCGATCGCGTGGACGCATATATTTCCCATTGGGGCGTTCTCGCTGAGCGGTGCATACTTCTTTGGCACGGATGGCACACGGGGAAATACGCAAAGTCTCTCGCTGAGTAACGGCATTTCGTGGAGCGTATACCGATATCAGGTCCGGGCTGCGCAGCCGGGGGACGTTCCTGCGTATCGGGCGGTTGGATCGTACGACACAATCACTGCGTCGGCTTCCATGCCGTTAGGGCGTTGGTCGGCGATGTTCGGCTATACGTTTAACAAAAGTCTGGGACGAACGAATGACTATGCCGACGCGGTGAACGATCGGCCCTGGTACGCCAAGCCAAAGCACGTGAGTGGAAATCGCGTGTCGCGCGCGATGCAGCTTGAACTCTCGCGCACCGATATGTGGCGTGGGGTGAGCTTTAGCTCCCGGGTTGGTGTGTTTGCGCGTCACGATTCGAGGAGCCCGCGAGATCATGGGTTTTACGTCGGTGTTTCGATGTCTCATGCAAAGCCAGCGAGCGCGGAGGGTGGTATGTCTTCCTATACCTCGGGCGGAGTGGATGTGCGGGCGAACCGTCAAGATACGTCGGTCAACTACGCTGCGAGCCAAAATTGGGCGTGGCAGGGTAATGCGTATCGTGAGGTCGGTGTTGACCTCTCCGGAACGGGCGCGAAGAGCGCTTCCGTTCGCATCAGTGGTCGTACATCGGGAAACAAGTACGGAAACGCCAACGGCGCGATTGTGAACAGCTACAACAAGCAGTTTGGTAACTCGCTGTCGTTTAGCGGAAGCTATGTGTCCTCCTTGGCCGTGAGTCGAGACGGGGTGATGCTCGGTGGAGCCAATATGCAAGGAGAGCCCATGGCGGGGGTGGCGGTTCGTGTGAGCGCTCAGGATGACACGAGGGGGCCGGCGGCTGAGGTAAGCTCATCAAGCGGGCGCGGTGTTCGGGTGAACTTCGGCGAAAGCATGCTCATGCCGGTGCAGGCGTTTTCGCCAGTGTCCCTGGAAGTCCGAGACGTGAGTGGGCATGATGCGGGCGCGGTTGCCACGAGTGTGGTCGAAGGGCTTGGGCGCCGCGAGTTGTTCCTGATCCCGGGGCGGCTCACAACGCGAGACGTGGAGTCCAAGGCGGTCTATACGTATGTCGGGCAAGCGTTGGATCCTAACGGTATGCCGCTTGCGGATAGTGTGATTCTGAATGGACCTTCTGCATCATTAGATGACGCCGGCGGCTTTGTCGCTGAGTTTGATCGGAAGGAGTCGGACCTGTACATCGCTGATGGCACCTCCATCATGAAGTGTCCGCTGCAGGTGAAGGACAAACGAGATGTATTGATGATGGTAGGTGAGGTGCGTTGTGAGTTGACCAGTGTTGGCGACCTGCCCGCGGAGATTAAGAAGCAGGCCCGTGTTAGGCGTGTGCTGGAGCGGCGCTATGTGCTCTCCGAAGATCGGGGCAGTAAGTGAGCGGGGATCGGCTCGGTGGGAGGAGCTAATCCCAATGCGTAGAGCATAAGCTGCGTTGCTACGTGGGGCGACGCAGCTTCCTCGGTCCTATTGCGATGGGGTCTCGGTGAGCCGGAATTTTGACCGTATTCCGCTCGAATGTGCTCCCGCAGCGAATAGGTCGGAGGACGTAAGATTCAAAGTCAGAATCTTCTGATATTCAGGGTTGCTCAGTTGCAATGGACAGATCAATCATTTTCGCACGCGGGCGGGCGACTGCGAGTGTCTGCCTGAAACGCTGGCCGGCCTGCACTTCGTCTTCTTTGTCTCGTTGATGCTTGCTCGCGCTGTTCGGTATTTGTTGAAAGTGCACAACATGCTCTAAAGATCACATGTCACTATGAATTTTCTTCACGTTTTTCTATTAATCCAGCTGCTTTCCGTTGTCCTCATGCTTGCGCCACAGGCAGCATCTGCACAAGAAGTTATTCCCCTCAACTGGCATGACAGAATCGAAAAGAGCTTTGATCTTGATTCGCCTCCGACGATTCAGATTTGGAACGAGAGGATTGTCGGGAGCAGTGAGCCGCACAGGACAAGCTATTTTGTTTGTAAATCGGACAGCGATCCCCAGTTCGGCGCGTGTGCCACTAAGCCAGAGTGGGCCGCTAGCGGCAGCACTTCGGTTGAGTTGCTATTCATCGAAACCAGGTCGAATGCTCAACAAAAGCTGGTAGTCCAAGGCAATCGGCGCGCTGCAGGCAGACGGTATAAGCTTCACACGGGAATCTTCGGGGGAGGGAACTTGTCCGCTTCCCTTTGGGTTGACGCGAGCGAATTGCGTAAACTCCCGTTTGGCGGAATTTGGAATGCGACGCTGAAATTTAATCAGGGAAACTGGCGCCGCTCCGACACGCTCGTCGTTGCAGAACCCACTGTGGAGTTTACGCTGCACGTAACCGACACCAAGAACGTCCAGATTTATCTGCCCGATCACAGCACAACAACGCCCACGGTAGATCTCGGATTGAGTCAGCCAAATGGCCGCGACTCCCGAACCACTGGCCGTCGAAGTATCGACATGTGTTTGTACGATGGTTTCGGTTCGAACAGTTCGTGGTTCGATGTCACGTTGAAGGATGATCTTGGTGCCTTGCGGCGGAAGCCGGGTAGCTTCTCCGTGGTTCGCCATGGGACTTCCGGTGAGTTTCATGATCGCATCGACTACGGGGTGTCGTATTTACATGAGGGGCAGCAAAAGGCACTCAACAATGGCGAAACGATTCGCTTGAGCGGAGGAAGTGGGACGGGACTCAGGTCAGTACACCTACCGAATATTCTCGTTGCTGTGATGTGTAAGCCGATGCCTTTGACACTCGAGACACCCGAGTTCAACGCGAAAGATAAGCGTGCCGGAAGTTACTCGGGAAAACTGCGCATCATCTCTCGCCGTCGGCGCAAAGCCTGTAGCCACTGCTGCGGACCGCATCGTGATTGCCGATGAGTAAGATCCATGAGACGCGGCCTATCAGAATTTCCGTGTTCGAGGCGGGTTGAGCATGGTCTGCCGGCAATCATATGGGTGGTGAAGGCAACGAAGGATGAGGGCGGAGATGCAGGTGGGCATCTGCTCATAAGGCAGGTTCGCGGTATCACTTTGGCGCACGGTGTCGAATACGGGTAGTGCTACAGGTGCAAGCCCTTCCAGTGCAGCGGCTGGTGCGCGAATATGCCTGCGGTGTATGAGCCCTTTAGGGGCTTGGTATGGAGCAGTACCGTGTGGGTACCAGGCCGATGCCAAGATGTCTGCCACTGCGCGTGCTCGTCCGTCGATGGTGCGATTTCGTAATGCAATCGTGGATGGATTCGACGCATTCCCGGTATGGCCCAGCCTCGCCACATCGAACACGCGTGCGGGACGGTTGGCATGCTTTCATGCGTGTGGCCCGACCGGTTGTACCGAACGAAATCTGTGAACGGAAATACACTGTCCCATGAAAAATCTGCTTGGCATTCTTCTTCTGATTATTAACATGCCAGCCGGCTTCGCATCGGCCTCTCCACACGCGCGTGTTGCCGGCACAGACTATGAGGTGATGAAGCCGGCAGTACCCGTCTCGGCACCGGCTGGCAAGATTGAGGTCATCGTATTCTTCTGGTATGGCTGCAGACATTGCCAATCCCTCGAATCAGCAATTCAGCCGTGGGTAAAGAGAAACGCCGATAAGGTCGAATTTAAGCGAATACCAGTCGCATTTCGTCCCAACTATGTTCCGCATTCGCAACTTTTCTACGCACTGTCTGCGCTTGGCGTCTCCGATAAGATCTCGCCAGCAATTTTCGACTCTATTCTGAAGCAACGAAACTATCTCCTTACGCCGCAAGCGCAGGCCGATTTTCTTGAGACGCAAGGAGTCGAAAAATCGAAATTCTTGGCTGCATACAACTCGTTTGGCGTACATGGGCAAGTCCGCCAGTCGATTGAATTGACGAAGCGCTATTCGATAAGCGGCGTGCCGACGATTGTGATTCATGGGAAGTACAAAACAGGACCTGCCTATACGAAAAACCTCGAAGGGGCGGTTCAGGTTACTGACTACCTTGTGCAGCAGCTCGGGAAGCAACAAGGCGGGCTGACTCAGGGCGCGACGTCCCCCAGCCCTTGAGTAGCACGACGCTTTAGAATTCAATCACGCAGTCAGGAGATTGGGCATGAAGAAACGATTCACCGAAGAGCAGATTATTGGTTTCCTGCGCGAGGCGGAGGCCGGCTTGCCGGTCAAGGAGCTCTGCCGACAGCATGGCTTTTCCTAGGGAAACGCTGATTAATAGGCCAACGCGCGAGCTTGTCGGCGGTGCTGACGCGCAAATTCCGGATGCCGAAGTGAAGCGCAGCGAATTCGGGGAAGTTTGTCCCGGGAAAACGCCTCATTTCCTGCATTTTTCATACACGTGACGGACTACTCCCGTGAACCGACCGAAACCGGTTTTGCGCAATCACCAAGTTCGCCAAAGCGAACAGGCTGAACAGTTGGGGCCTGTCCGTAATTTCGTGTTCGAGGCATATTCTTGTCCCAAGGAGAACGTATGCCTCGCAAACCGAAAGCCAAGCTGGCAGAACTGCCGGCGATTCCCGCTGAGCTGCTGGAGCAGTTCGGCA